>JBKQWB010000020.1:0-23289 GCA_052139735.1 Smithella sp.
GCTTGGCCGTCTCGGTGATACTCTTTCGCATGGTGGTGCCTCCTTTCAGTAATAAATAGTTGTTTGCGTACAACTTGAAAGGTTACACCGCCTTTATTCTTTTTACACTCTTTTTGATTTTACCCCTCCCGACGCCGTGAGTTATGCTGTTAAACATTTCTTCTATAAAACTGTATTTTGCTATTTTTTCCATAAAGGGTTTATACATCGCTCAAATTTCTTTTAATTTTATATGTTTTTGTGTATATATTGTCAATCTTAAATTGCCTGATTGGAGTAATACAAATTCTAAAACAAAGATGATATTGAGGCGGCTAGGAGGAGGCGACGAGGCATATATGATAATATGTTGAGGAAGCCGACAACGACGACAACAAAAAAAGCGCTTTGTTTTAGAATTTGTAGCCTATAAATGAAATAATTAAGGAGAGTAACCGTGATACCGAGATATTCCCGCGAGCAGATGACCAGAATTTGGAGCCAGGAGAACAAATATCAAAAATGGCTGGATGTTGAAATATCGGCCTGCGAGGCAATGGCGAAGCTTCGCAAAATACCCCAAAAGGCGCTCAAGAATATTAAAGAGAAAGTTTCTATTGATGTCGGGCGTATCGATGAAATCGAAAAAACCACAAAACATGATGTCATTGCTTTTTTAACGTCTTTGACGGAAAAAGTCGGCGAAGACGGACGCTTTATTCACATGGGCATGACTTCCTCCGATGTGCTGGATACAGCGTTTGATGTTCAGTTAAAGGAAGCGGCTGAAATTTTATTAGAAGATATTGATAAACTGCTTGCGGTCTTAAAAAGGAGAGCCTTCGAACATAAGAATACTTTAATGATCGGCAGGTCGCATGGAATTCACGCGGAACCGATTACCTTCGGCATGAAGATGGCGTTATGGTATCAGGAAATGCAGCGCAATCGCGTGCGTCTTGTGCAGGCTAAAAAATCCGTAAGCGTCGGCAAAATATCCGGCGCTGTCGGCACATTTTCTTTTATCGATCCTTTTGTGGAAGAGTACGTCTGCGGTAAACTCGGTTTAAAACCCGCGCCAGTTTCGTCCCAGATCGTTCAACGCGACCGCCACGCGGAATTCTTTACCACTCTGGCGATCATCGCGTCTTCGCTTGATAAGTTCGCTCAGGAAATAAGGCTTCTGCAAAGGACGGAGGTCAGAGAAGCCGAGGAATATTTTTCACCCGGTCAGAAAGGTTCTTCGGCCATGCCGCATAAACGCAATCCCGTGCTTTCGGAAAACATATCCGGGCTGGCGAGACTTGTGCGTTCTTATGCCCTCGCCGCGCTGGAAGATGTCGCCCTGTGGCACGAGCGCGACATCAGCCATTCTTCGGCGGAACGCGTCATCGGACCGGATGCCACAATCGCTCTTGATTTTATGCTGGGCAGGTTTACCGGCCTGATGGATAAACTTGTTGTTTATCCCGAAAGAATGCTTGCCAACCTCAACATGACGCACGGCGTTATTTTTTCTCAGATGGTGCTGCTGGCGCTAATTGAAAAGGGCACGACGCGCGAGGATGCCTATGTTATTGTGCAAAGAAACGCGATGAAATCATGGCAGGAAGGTTTGGAGTTCCGGGATTTGCTCGAAAAAGATCCCGTCGTAACCAAATATATTCAGAAAAAAGAACTGGCGGCAATTTTTAATGTGAAAAATTTCCTGAAGAATCTGGATTTTATTTTTGACCGTGTCTTTAAAAATAAAAAATAGAAGACAGGAGCGAAATTTTTAAGTCCCCTTTTGTCCCCATTTAGAGGGGGTGTTGCAAGGGCGACGGGGGAGGATAGCTGTCATTGCATGTCCTTCCTCTGTCATTAACGAGCCGTATCTTATCCGGCGTGGTAATCTTCCTTTATTATTTTTCGTAGTCCGGGCCTTTAGGCCCGCAAATTGTAAGGAACGGTTTGAAACCGTTCCCTACATGACTAAGAATGCAAATTATTCAGCGCAGCTAAAGCTACGCACTACGAAAGAAAAAATATTCCACCTTACGGGTTAAAGACCCGGACTACGTTTTTGTAAGTGATACCGTCCGCTTCCTTCGGCTAACTTTGTTGGCAGCGTCGTCGGTTTCCTCAACGTATGTTTATATACGTCTCCGGAGCCTCCTCCTTGCCGCCTCGTTATCCTTTGGAATCGAAGCGGTATAAAGTTTTTATAGGTGATACCGCACCCCCCTTGATCCCTCGCTGGCGGACCACAAGAAAGCGGCGCATTTGGTGAAACGCGCCCTATCAAAAGACTTTCATCAAGTCAGCATGCGGCAAATCGCGCAAAAAACCGGTATTGGATTAAATACTGTTTACATGCACCATGGAAGTAAGGAACGATTACTTTTCTCCTTTATAAATGAATGGATACGTCGTTTAGATAATCAGTTGGTTGAGCATTTGAAGGGATTGGAAGACGTGAAAGAAAGGATAAAAACTCGCGGGATCAGTCAGAGAGAAGAGAAGATTCTATCATTTTCTTTTGATTATAACCAAGGTTCACGAATTCAAATCCAACTCTTTTGTCATTTACCCGGATGATTCGGATTAAAACTTCAATCCAGTCATCGCTGATATTTATTTTCAGGGAGTAAACACCGCCAACATCAAGGTCTAATTCATCGGCTTCAAAAGAAGCTCCTCTTGCGGAGATGTCATTTATTTCAACGGTTATTGTGTTCTCTGCTGAAAGAATACCTGACAAGTCACTTTTTTTTCGGGGCGCTGTTCTGGTGTCAAAGAGTATTTGATACTTCGCGCCGCATAGACAAGTTCTCTCCAGAACCTTATTCTGCAATTCCTTTCCAGGCTTATTATGGCTCTCTAAGCCGCATTGCGGACAGCAGACTGTTGCCCAGCCCAGGGGACTTATGGAGACTTTTTGATACATGTTGCATCTCCTTTTTAAAATCAGGTTCCTTCTTTAACAACGATTTCTCTTCAGGAACCTTTTTTATCTTCTGTTTTTTTTATCTGGGCTCCCTCATCGGATTTCTTTTGAGGTTCTTCCATAGCTTTTTTGAAACCTCTGATGGCCTTTCCAAGGCCTGCTCCTAATTCGGGAAGCTTTCCCGGTCCAAAGATGATCAGGGCAATAACCAAAATGATGAGCAGATGCGTGGGTTGAAAAATTCCCCTAAACATTGTTTTGTCTCCTTAATTTATTTATGCTTTATTATAACATATAATCATTAAGATATTGCATTAAAAATAAATTTCTTCATGGATATGACCCGCCAACCGAATCTGTTAGAAAAATGTTGAGTATATTTCTAAGACAGTAATATATGCCGGTAACCATTATTGATAAAGCATGATTTTCTGGATACTTATTATCCAGTTGGATACTAATCACGGTATACATTCTACCCATTTTTGATAAAAAGAATTCAATCAAATAAATGTGTAATCGCTATATATTAATTGATATCATATGCTTACGTAAAATTCCTCTTTTAGGTGTACTTCTTGCTTATAATTTATATGAACGTATTGAATAGTGGAGTATAATGACTTAAATTATATTTAAGCAGTAAGTATATTACAAAATACTATTTTATGGAGCAGATGCATATGACAAATATTTGCTATAAAATTAAGTACGTCGCATTCGTGATGATGCTGGCATTGTTATTTGTATGTCCAGTAAGTGCAGCACAAGGCGGACATCAAGGTGGTGGACATCAAGGTGGTGCATATCAAAGTCGCGGATTTCAGGGTCGTGGATTTCAAGGTCGTGGATTTCAAGGTCGCGGATTTCAAGGTCGTGGATATCGCGGTAGCTACTACGGTGGATATCACGGTAGTTACTACCATGGATATCACGGGTCTTACGGATATCGCTACGGACATTACGGGTACTGGTACGGTGGATGGTGGTTTCCCTGGGTTGGAATAATCCCCTATTTGCCGTTCTATTACCAAACCATCTGGATAGGCGGTTATCCTTACTATTACGCTGACGGGGATTATTATGCACCAACCGACAATGGCTATATGGTTGTTAATCCTCAACCTCAAGGTCAAGGTCAAGCTCAAAGTCAAGCTGTTTCCCCACAAACAGGGCAGCAAACAGAACAGCAAACAACTATGGAACCGTCAACTAAGTTGTTTATCTACCCCCGTAATGGTCAGAGTGAGAAGCAACAGGCGGAGGATCGCTCTGCGTGTGACCACTGGGCTGTTGGCCAAACCGGATATGATTCGGCTAAGCCGGCTGACGGAACGTCTTTCCAGAAAAATGCAGATTATCAACGTGCGATGGCGGCGTGTCTTGATGCCCGCGGGTACAGTACAAAATAAGGATATGAAGGAAAGTGAATCACCCCGTCCACAGGGCGGGTTCTTCTCCAGGAGGAATTCATCAAATGAGAAGATATTGGGTTTGCCTGATTTGTATGTTTATATGGATAACCAGTGTGTCGCCTGTAATGGGAGCTGATCCTGCTCCCGGTCCTGTTGTAATACCTGCATACAATTATGTGGTCGCAAAAATGGGCGCCTACATTCCCACATCTAACGATCTGAGTGGATATGGTACGGGGTTTAATACCGAGATAGCCTTTGGACACTATTTCAATCCTTATCTGGCTATAGAATTGGGAGCCGGCTATTTTGAGACACAAGGGAACGTTACTGTATATCCAGGTTCGTATCTGGGAAATGAAAATATCGAAGTGGTGCCTCTAACCGCATCTGTGAAGGTTATCCTCCCTGTTAATATTTGGATAGAACCTTATGCAATAGCTGGAATCGGAGCCTATTTCGTGAATGATCACATTGATAATTATTATTATTATCACCATGGTGCCAGCGATAATGACACAGCTTTTGGAGTTAATGTTGGCGGAGGTATTAATTTTAATATCAGGCGTAATTTCTTTGTTGGAGCGGAGTGTAAATATGTCTGGTTAGATCCCAGTCTTTACGGAACGAATGTAAACTTAGGCGGAGTTCAGATTACCGGGGATTTTGGTTTCAGGTTCTAGTCAGGCTCAGACCAGGCCCTGACCAGGCTCAAAAAAGACATCAAAAATGGTCTGCGCATATCGATTGCCAATTGAAATATTGCATGGAGCAACATATTTCAGGAAAACAACATGGCAGAGCGAAACGTTTGCTTAAATTCATTTTCAAGTTTTAGTGCAGGGCTTCAGTATCAGGCTTATCATCAATTTCGATGCCGGCCTCTTGCTCTTTTAGTTTTGGTTGTTCCCCTGTAAGCATATCGAGCTTGGCGTTGATGTTTTCCAGATTTTTCAAAATTTCATTAACTTGGGATGCCCAACGCAGTAGAGAAATGTAAACGGCTATATTAATACTTAGAAACAAAAGGACAGCAATTATCATATCACTTCCCATACAAACCTCCTTAAGTTCAATCAGAGCTTAGTGAATCTCCCCCTGGCCGGGTTTTGCAACCCAGAAATTGCCGACATATTCCAGGTGATAGCGTGTGCCGTTCACTTCACCGAGATCGCTGTTCATGTAATACTGGGTCTGGTGATTTGAATCCAGATAGTCGACATTTGACACGAGTTTGGGCATCAGGTCATTTACAGATCCGTTTTCAAGGTAATTTTTAATCTCCGGGGGGAAGAACAGGAGTGACCCTACAGTGCCTCCCTGACCCAATATATAAAAATCCCTGCCGCCCACATTCATTGTCTGGCCTCCATACACTGCCTGACTGGCCAGCTCCTTAAGCAGAGCGTTCAGGCTTGTCTTGATAGATACGGAGGCATTGTTCGTCGGCCTGAGGGTAATATTGGCGTCCCCGTCACCATATGGGGTGATAGTGAGTGTTACCAGTTCCTTATAGGGAACAGCCCGGTCATCCAGGT
This sequence comes from Smithella sp., assembly GCA_052139735.1. Classification (GTDB taxonomy): domain Bacteria; phylum Desulfobacterota; class Syntrophia; order Syntrophales; family Smithellaceae; genus Smithella. Next base: position 5,862 of record JBKQWB010000020.1, read on the forward strand.
AAACATTGATGGTGCCTCTCCAGTCCACGCTATATTTCACGTGATAAATGTCAGCCTGCGAGGTGCTGTCTATAATCACAAAATATGTGTGCAAAAACCCGTTTTCTTTATAGGTAGCTATTTTCAGCGAGATGGTGCGTTCGTTGCCGCTGGCGTCGAAACTCATGTTCTGAACGACAGCTCCGTAACGGTACAGGGATTCCCATCCAAAACCGGTGCCCTGGTCGCCGCCGTACTTGGTTTTCAGAGCGGCATCGTGTTTTTCTTTGAGTTCCTGTTTCGTCTCAAACTCATAAATCTTCTGCTGCGCCTGGGCGGCGTCTGCCGGATTGGTAAGAACGTACAGTTCCATTGCCTGTTTAGCAAGATCATAATGTCCCGCGGCATTGAGTGCGATTGCGAGATTATTGTAAGCAACACCCCACCATGGCGCCTCGATCAGGGCTTCCCTGTACTTATCAATTGCCAGTCGATAATCTTCAGTGCTTCCCGCGGATTTAAGGATCGTGTTGCCTTGGATAAAGGCACGTTGCGCCTGATTGGGTACGGCTGGAGCCGGATTCATGGCGGAAACAAACTTAATCAGGTCTCCCCTGAGATCCATATGCGTAAACAGGACACATTCGTCATGACTGCAGGTTGGGCCTTTCAGATCTTCATCGCGCTGCGACTGAATTACAGATACATACCGCTGCAGTTTATCGTTTGCGGTTTCTGCAGACACGGGGGCATTTTGCATAGCGGCGCCCCCCGGCCCATCTTTCAGGAGCACAAACGACGATACCATCTTATCGTAGTATTTGTCATACTTGTCGTCGGGTGCAAAGTACGCCAGCACATAAAATCCGGAAGGAGAATTTACGAGGGTCCAGATTTGTTTGCCGCTGTTTCTTGCCATGCTGTCTTCAACCAGCTTGCCCCCTAATTTAGCACGCCTGCTTAAAACATAATCTTCGTTCTGGCCTTGCCCAACACTTGCAAACTTGCCGGCAAAGCGTTGTGCTTTCTGGCCTGCGACAGTGACCTCATGCGATTGTTCGAGCATGTAGGCGGCACCGTACCAGTTGCTGAACTGCTGGATAAAATCGTCCGCTCCGGCATACATTTCTAATCTGTCGTCGATCAGCCTGTGTGTTGTATAACGAGCATACCAGCGGACTGACAGGACGTAGCCGGATTCCGGAGCTGTGAATTGGGTATTCGCATAATGTTTTTCTTCCCAGTCGTAGGTAACTTTCCACCCATCCGGGACAGTGACCTCGTAGTCGCTCGACATTGAGGTGAAGGATGCAGCGTGTAATTCCTTGCCTCCGGCAAATAAGACTAAAACAAATAAAAGTACGAATACTAAAATTGTTGAATTTATCCTTTTCATGGATCCATTTCTCCTTCTGGCATATTAAATAGTTAATGATTTTCTTTACAGTTCAGTGTGCTAAACATGCATTGACCGCAGCAGATTTATCGCCCTTTATTACTTTACCGTATTTATTAAGCACGAGGATACTTTGCAGATTTTCCTGCTTATCTTTCTTGCCTTGTGATTTAGAAAAATAACTCTGTACATCCACGACGACTTCGCCATTTCCTTTGCTATGTACAGCGACCTCTACATAAAACTGTTTTTCATTAGAACCGCTGCCGGTTGATAATTGACGGTCCAGTTTTAAACTGACTACATTCACGTCATTTTTATCCTTAACCGGTTGCCCGGCCTCATTAAAAACGCGCGTCATTTCATTACGCAGGTCTTGCGCAAAGCTTACTCCATCCGGTCCAAGCGACTCGGCGCGTGAGTATGTCTCCTGTATTGCGCAGCCAAGCGCTTTCTGCCAGCCCTTTTGTCTTGTTTCGGCCATCTTCTTATTTTTAACTGTCTTCGTATCTTCAAGTTCTTTGAGGCCAAGGTTACTCTTACCTGTGTCGCCAATGTCTTTTAAGCCTAAACCGCCGGTATCGGTTCCTTTAAGACCAAGCTCTTCCTCCGTGATGTCTTTCATGCCCTTTAGCGCATTCTCCTTGTTTTGTTCAAACTCAACTTGCTTTTGCTTTGCCGCATTCTCTTCTATCCTTTGCTGTTCCTGGACTTCCCGCTGCCTCTGTTGTTGGGCCTCCCATAGGCGCTGGCGTTCGGCTTCCTGCCGCTGGCGCTCCGCCTCGTAATCGTATGCGGGAGCGGCAGGCGCTGATGTACCGCCCTTCCAGCCGCACGCCTGCTTGCAGGCATCGTCGCTGCATGGGGCAGGCAAATAGATCCCGCAATAGCAACCGCAGGGACCGCCGGCAAAGCTGAGATTGTAATATAGTAACAAGGTAATTATAAGAAAGATGATTGCTGCCAAAGTTTTTTGCATCGTTGCCTTCCGCTGTTCAGAAATATCAAACATTCAGAAATATCAAACACGCCCGCATCAAATTTATTTGATAAGATATTGCTTATTCATGCTTGAACTATAAGAATTTAAGTCTTGTATGTCAATTAAAAATAGACTGCAAAATGTGCATGGAAACGATGTTTGTTGTTTAGCTTGAATGGTGTTTGTTACGAATTGAAAGCAAGTAACATCTTTTTTAAGTTTTTCCGTAAAAAGTTCACACCGTATATCATCGTGCCCAAAATCTTCTGTACCCAAAATCTTCTTGACACACAAATCCGCGTCTCTTATACTCCATTCCGCAGAAGGAAGTTCTTATCCATTTAATTAATATAAAACTTAGCGGTTTTGTCGTTAAATTAAAAAATATAATTAATAAAATAGGGGAGGGGTTTTATGAAGAAATTGGTCTGGCTGATTTTTTGTCTGATGGTTATATCCGCAACGAGTGCTTATGCAGAACCAGTTCAATATGTTAAAATATGCTCAGATTACGGCGCAAGCTTTATGTATTTGCCCGGCACTGATACATGTTATAATCCGGCAACCGGTGAAACCCGTCAATATATATCAGAAACCATGACATGGTTTTCTCACCTCCCGGAAAATCCTGGCAACTGGGTAGCTTCACCATCTGAGGATTGCTTTGGTGGACGGCTGGTCAATGTTGGAACATTCAAGGCAAGCAGTTTTGCTCCTAATTCTTACGGGAAATATGAGTCATCTGCGATCCCGCTGACGCTGGCGACATATGAGTTCATTTCAAAGGTAATGCTTAGGGGTGGATTTAATGTAACATCCAGGTCGAACTTCTGCCTTTCCTTCCTGGATACCGCATCAGGACAGTATGAAGTTCTTGGTTGTAAGAACACAGCACAGATGATGAACCAATCTGTTACATGGTCATTTACTCCTCTTCAATCAGTTCCTTTGAGTAGTTTTACAAAACCGTACAAAGTTGTTGGGAATAGCGGAGATGAAGATTGGGGGACAGTTCCTCCCAGTGGCCCACTTAATTTTAACGGCTCACTGACTTGCTGGGTCTGCATCCAGCGAAATTACAGTTATTGAGGAATAGTTTAAGCACATGGTTGGGAAATGAGGCTCTCATCATCAAAGATGACTTTTGTCCATTTTACTTTTCCATGGACGGTTATCATTGAACGGTTGTCATTTGGTCTGGAGTCTGAAAGACACATTTTATTACTGATCTGCATCAGATTATTCGATACAAGAAATTTTTTGAAATGTTGATATCTCTTTTATAGGTATTTTTTTCTTTAACAATTCTTCAGGGGGCTTGTTTTTCAAACAATAAGATTGTTCCAAATAAATATAGACAGGGGACATTTTTGAATTGAACATTTTTGATTCAGACAACATTTCATTAAAAATAGTATCGATCCCCAAATCTTCCTGAATGAACCCTCTTATCTCCGGACAGGGAATCGTATCTTCTTTATAATTGTTCGCTATTTCAATATAACCAATGTAGTTGTTAAATTCTTCTTCTAAACTCTTTACCGGATTAAAAATAACACTAATGTTTTCGAATCCGGGAACCGGGATAACTCCTCTATAGGAAATATGACTTGTTTTACGCAACCAAAATGATGTTGAGATATTTTTTCCGAAAAACGTCGTTGATTTATCTTTTTCCAGAATCACAAAACTAATTGGTAAAAGAGAGTTTATAAATCTGTGAAATTCATTTAACATTTCAGGCGACCATGTTCGCGGGAGTATTTGGGTAGAATCTGGGGACATGATTTTAATCCTTTCCTTTAATTTCTAACTTATCCAAAGATTTACGATTTCATTTCCCTGAAATAAAAACCTGTTCCCTCTGTGCATGAAAGCGGATTAATAATTATTTTTATCTAAGCATGCTTATTTAAGACGTTTATTATCTTGTCTCCATGAGACGTAATCCGCCAGCTTCCGGATCGCTTCAGCGGGTGTATGAACGAATTCCACACCTGCATCGTAAGACTCATCATCACAGACGATTTTAATCCATCTTACTTTTCCCATGGCGGTTATCATTTGTTGCAGATTTTTTAATTTGATATCCATCTTGAGAATGGTATCGACGGGTAAAAAAATATTGGCATGAATTCTGGCGCCGGAAGCAGAGATATCCTTGCTGTAATTATAGATAACTTTTTCTTTAGCAGGCTTTCCTCCAAGGGAGATGATAGTTACGGTGATCTCGCTCTCCTCGCGCAGCCGTTTCGCTTTTCTTTTTTCGTCCATAATGATCACTTTCGCCCTTTATTTCCGGGTTTTCCAAACCATGGACATATTTTGCATTTTATTATCTCAATAGATTACTAAAAAAACAAGGTTTTTTTGACATCCGATGAGATATTATTTTCCAGTAAAATACGGGATGTCCTGTTTGTATTTCAAATATTTTTTAAAAGAAGCACAGGGAGATATCTCACGGAGATATTTCACAGAGATAATTCACGAATAAGACGCAGCCCGTTATCCCGGAAGACCGCGTCATAGAAAGCCTGGGACAGATCGAGTCCCAGCAGAGTGTTGATCTCATCCTCACGGGGGAAGATGACGTTAGGGAAGTCCGAACCATAGAGGATCCGTTCCCGATGCGCCTCCAGAAAGTCGCCTCCGAGATCAAACATGGAACCTAAGCCCGGGAGGAAGGAAAAAGCCGTATCCAAATAGAGTAGGGGATGATCGCTAAGCAGAGCGCCGAACGCGCCATACTCAAGCGCCCCCATATGCGCGATTATCGCCGGAAGATCGGGGAAGCGTTCGAGCAGCCTCTTAAAAGGCGCAACCCCCACAAACTCGTTTCCCACCGGTCCAGTGCCGACATGAAGAAGAAGACGCTTTTTCTTTGCTGCGACCAGCTCATAGAGAGGGAAGAGTCTTTCATCATCGGGAGAAAAACGTTGTACGAGAAGCTGGAGTTTGAATCCGAGGATCCGTGGATGGTCGAGGAGATCGGCGGCCATAGCAAGGCCGTCTTTGTCGTCGGGATGAAAGGCGGCAAAACAATAAATATCCGGCAGCTCGCCCAGAATTTTCAGATTCCAGTCGTTGAGACCCCTGGCGATATCCTTCCGGTGGGCGTAATTGGAGTAAACAATTGGACCGACACCTCTGTCGCGGAGGTAGGCGACGCTCTCGCGCCAATAGAGTGGATGCAGGATACCCCACCCATAGTCCGTAACGAACTGCCGCCAGATCGCGTCGAAGAGCCTATCCGGAAAAAGATGAACGTGGAAGTCAACCAGAGGGTTAGGCAGAAGCTTAGACAGAGGCTCAGGCAGTTGCTTAGCCCCGGCAGGCTCGGCAGTTGGCATCAGGCCGCTTTTTGGGGAAACACGAAACTTCTTCATATCTAAACTATAGGAATTTAAGTTGTGTATGTCAATGAAATAACAGTTACAAAATAGTATTGATTACAATTTAATTATTATACAAAAAACATATTGCCTCAGTTTAATTATTATACAAAAAACATATTGCCTCAGTTAGGTTATGCTATCGACAGACAGTAATTGTTAGATAATAATTACTCCCATAAAGTATCAATTACAGTTGTTTTTGATGACTTATGCCCCATTGCTGGGTAACTACTCCCCATTTATTTATGGAAAAAATGGCGATAGTTTCCGCCCAATAAATATTAATTAATAATATCAAGCATATATAAATTATTGATTGGAGTTTGCCCTCGGGCATATAACTTGCTCTAATTTATATTGAAACAACGCAGAGGTCTTTTGTTATGAAGAAGGCATTATGGTATATGGTTGGCGCGATTTTTATTTTGTCAACTTTAACTTTTGCCGCTGAAAAAACCACTTCTCATGTTGGGACTGAACCGGTTAAGACAAATGTTGTAAAGCCCACCAGAATGCATGCCACAGGAAAAGTTGTCGAAATTTCCGATGAGTCTATCAAGATTGAACGCACGGTAAAAGGCGATATGGAAAATATGGAGTTTGTTTTAGATAAACCGTTTGCGGGTATCATGGTAAATGATTCCGTAAAAATTGCCTACACGGAAAAGAACGGCAAATTAATAGCAACGAGAGTGGTTAAAGTTGTTTTGAAGAAAAAAGACGCTAAAGCGCCTGAAGCAAAGCCGGCCACAGATAAAAAATAGTTGCAGTATTGCTTTTGGTCCCTTGAATTGAAGGGGTGGTATAAAAATAAAATTTTTTTAGAAGGAGGGCTTTAAGATGAAACGTTTAGTATTATTTGTTATCGCATTGATTTTCGCATTTTGCACCACCGCCATGGCGGCAGACACGATGGCTCCCCCCGCGGCCGCACCCGAGAAGAAAATGGAAACTAAGGAAACAGTGAAAAAACCTGAAATGAAGAAAGCCAGGAAAATGAAGAAAACCAAGAAAATGAAGAAAGAAAAGAAAGAAATGGAAAAGAAGGACATTGAAAAGAAAGAAATGAACGAAATGCACGAAAACACGCCTTCAACAAAGTAAGCTTGTAAAAACTTTATGCGGTTAAAAAGAAGGGGCAGGTTAACTGTCCCTTCTTTTTTTTTGATTGCTTGCATGTTTAGCGAGCTTTTAAGTATTTCTCCACACGGCTCAGGCCTTCCTCGATCTTATCCACATCAAGGGCATAGGAGAAGCGCACACGGTCCGGCGCGCCAAACCACTCGCCCAGATAGGTGATCACCTGATGGTCATAAAACATATCCCGGACAAAACTTTTCGGATTATCGATCTTCGGAAGAACATAAAATGCCCCTTCCGGTTTCCAGAGATCAAGCCCGAGTTCGACCATGCCTTTATAAATCATGTCCCTGCGCGATTCCCAGATGATGAGCTGCTCGTCAATATAGCGTTTGGGCACCGTTGTGGCCGTATAAGCCATTTCCTGAGCGATTATGCTTGTGTTCATTGAAGTATGCGACTTCATTTCAATGACCGTCTTCACCAGTTCCTTATCCAGCGACCAGAGGTACCCGACCCGCAGGCCGGTCATGGCAAAAGTTTTTGAAAATGAATTGATAGTGACCACATGAGGCCCTTTGATCAGATAGTTTTGCCGGACATAAATCAGATCCTTGTAAACCTCGTCGGACAAGACATACACACCATAATGCTCAGTAATTTTTTCGATGGCCTTCAGGGTCTCTATCGCCTCGACCCGGCCGGTGGGGTTTGAAGGCGAGTTAATGAGCACGGCCTTGCAGTCTTTGATCTTTTTCGCAAAATCCTCATACACTATCCGGCCTTCCTTCATATCTGTAAAAACAGGTTCGAATCCGGCAAACTCCACCAGGGGAAGGTAGGAATAATAATAGGGGCGGCAAATCAGACATTTCGGTTTTTTGCCGTTCTTTTTCTTCTGGAGCCAGGCAATGGCTCGGAGCGATAGATCAAGGGCCTCCGACGCGCCGTTGGTAATCACAAAGCTATCCGCCGTGGAGCGTGGATACTGCTTAGCCAGGGCATCCCGCAGGTTTACCTGGCCCTGGATGAGCCCATACTTAAAGCCGTTGTAATCCGGCAGCATATCGTAAACCTCTTTTGGCGGCGGCAGATCGGGCTGACCGGAGCCGAACGATATGATTCCCTCGCCACCGACGCCAATGAACATCGCCGCAGTCATATCATTTTTTTTGTTTGGCATTTTCCTCCTGCAAAAAGCTGACAATTTATATTATTAGCACAAGTTAAATTAAAATTCTACAATGTTTGTTAATTATTACTCGAAATATGCAATAAAAAAGGCAGAGACATGATGTGCCTCTGCCTTGCTCCTTGCTGTATAATTATTAGCCGTACAATTATTGCCTGAAAATTATTTTAGCTTTTGTTTCCGGTCAGGTCGTCATAAGCCAGAATGACCACGTATTCGGCATAATCGAACATGAGTATCATTCGGCTCTGACTTTCCAGGGCGTGACGCTGCTCGACGGCTGTTTCGAACACAGCCTGATACTCGGCAAACAGCCACATGTGGCGTCTCATCAGGATGATCGAGTAAATAGCCTGGGGAAGCGGGATGTGCTTACTTACGCATTTCATGGCATACTTGGTGAAAAGGTCATGGGCCTCCTCAAACGGTTTATCCGTATCAAAGAGTTTCCGGTAGCTGTTATAGAAGTTCACAGCCAGACCTATGGCCTCGTCATGGGGCATGTTATGAAAGATGGGCGTTTTAGGGTTGATCTTCACATTCTTATACCATTGCTCGGCAATGTCATGAGCTTTATTCCCGATCGTCTCAATCATCTTTGTTGTATGCGTTGCTGTCATAACCTAACTCCTTCCTTTCTGCCATAATGGGAAACGCGTTAAGGGATTTATCAGTCAGCCGCGGCGCCGGCTATTACGCACTCTTGTCTTTTTGTTTCAGAGCGTCCTGTGCCAATTTTTGTTCGGTGATGTTTTCCAACGTTTCAACAGCCCCAATGAGCTCTCCCTGAAAATCGCGGATGAGGGCGGCTGTAAACCTGAGCCAGCGGCCACTATCACCCAACTCTGGAAAGAAATCCGTTGCCTCGTAAGCGTCTTCGATGAGATCGGATTTCTGATATTTTCCGGAATACCATTTGGGAACATTTTCCAAAGCGCTGTCAACGAGCAGGTCGGCCATGCAGGGTCTTTCTTGCTTGTAGAAAACCCGCCATTGTTGATTGGTTCCTCTAACATCTGCAGCCTTCACACCCGTCAATTTTTCCAATGCGCGGTTCCAGTAAAGGATTTTATGGTTTTTATCGATTACGAAAGCGGGAATGGAAAATCCCTCAAGAATGCTGTGCAGAATCCGTTCGCTTTCAAAGACGATTCGTTCCGTCAATTCCCGCTCTGTAATATCTTCCAGCGTTTCTATACAACCGACAATGGCGCCGCGGGAACTGCGCAGCGGCGATACAGTGAACCGCAGCCAGCGTCCTTTGTCACCCAGATCGGGGAAAAATCCTTCCGCCTCGTATGTGTCTTCCAACAGTTTCGACTTGGTAACGCCCCCGTACCATTCCGGGATGGTTTCCATGGTTTGATCGACAACCAGGTCGGCCATGCAGGGTCTCTCGGTGGCGTAGAAAGCGCGCCAGTGTTCGTTCGTACCGACGATCTTCTTTGCGGGTATCTTGCTGAGTTTTTCCAGAGCCCGGTTCCAGTAAATGACGTTGTGATCGAGGCCGATGACATAGGCCGGGACCGGTGATCCCTGAATGATGCTAAAGAGTTGCTGCTCGCTCTCGCGCGCTTTGAGTTCCGCGGTCATCTTTTCGGTAATATCTTCCAGGGTTGTAATCGCGCCGATAATATTGCCGTCAGCCTGCCGGATCAGCGCGGCCGTGAAGCGCTGCCAGCGCCCCTTTTCGCCGAGATCCGGGAAAAAATCCGTTGCCTCGTAAGCCTCTTCCAGAAGATCTGATTTTTTGTATTTGCCGGCATACCATTTTGGAATCCGGTTCTCGGCGCCATCGATAAGGAGGTCTGCCATGCATGGCCTCTCCTCGGCATAGAAAGCACGCCAGTGCTGGTTGGTATCGAGCACCGCGCTCATGGGAATATTCGTAAGCTTCTCAAGGGCGCGGTTCCAGTAAAGAACCTTATGATTTGCTCCGATGACAAAGGCCGGGATGGAAAAGCCCTGAACAATGCTGTGAAGCATCTGGGCCGGTTCCATGGATCTATCAGGGACATTGCGTTTTTCTTTTGAGGTCTTGATGCTTGTTTTTGAGGTTTTGATGCTTCCTTTTGGGGTTTTGACGCTTCCTTTTGAAGCCTTGACGCTTCCTTTTGAGGTTTTGATGCTTCCCTTTGAGGCTTTGATGCTTCCTTTTGTGGCCTTGACGCTTCCTTTTGAGGTTTTGACGCGTTCGGCGGCGTTAATCTTTTCAACCGTTTTTCTTTTCATAAAATCCTCCTTTCATGAAAAGACCACTTGATCATTTACACCTACGGTTTTGACCCGTACATTATGAAGTTCTGATTCATATCAGCTTGGTGGAACGTTTGTTGAACGCTTTGTCCGGTAAAAAATTATTAAATTATGATCCACTATACGTCAAGCTGTTTTATGTGTCAATAACGAAAATAAACACCTGAATCAGGGGTTATATAAAGTATCATGCGTACCGACTTTACGCATAATGAAAGTGTCATTTTCCATCTGAAATGTAAAACGGTAGGAGATGGTGACGCGGCCTTCCCAAATATTTCTTGGATCATTCATTTTTTTAATATTCAGGGAAGGGTGCCTGGGATCAGACATAAGAAGATCAAGCTGCTTGTCCACGGAATCTTGTATATCTTTGGGCAGTTTGCGATAGTTGCGGACAAAAGTTTTAGTAAAGAGAATTTTCATTTTTTGGCAGTCTTCAAAGCTTTAAGACCTTTTTTGATGTTGTCAAAAGGGCCAAAGACATCGCCTTTGGCAATGTCTTTGTCTGCTTTGGCTTCGTCCTGCTGCCACTCTTTGCTATAAAAATACTCTTGTCCCGGCTGCACTACCTTAACCGGCTTCAAGACAATCTCATTATGCTGCTTTACTATTTCCAGTAGATCGCCAACACCAATACCAAACATTCTGCACATGTTGCTGGGTATAGTTACCTGAAAATGTCTTTTTACTTTTACCAGGGGCATTTTTTCTCCTTTTGCTTGTCTCACATACTATGAAATTATGATATTCATAGTTTCATAATATCATAGATTGGTAATAGGTCAAGCTGTTTCATGTGTCAATAATGAAAATAAACGCCTGAATCAGGGGCACACTTTTTAGATTAGCCTCATTTTATTTTGCCGGTTGTTGCGGTCTGATTCCTCTTTCCTGCGCTTTACGGAAAACTTTCTATACGATTTGAAGAAGGTAGGAGTAAAAGTATTTATTGCTGGGGGTAGTTCATGAGAAATAAAATTTACATAGTTGCCATCGACAAGTTTTATCTCGATTATCAAGTTTTAATTGCCTAACAATCATATAGCTAACGGAAAATTGTTAGGCAATATTTTTGTGGTCAATATTTAATTGACTCATGATATAGTTCTTCATATACTATAGTTATTAAAAGAAATTCCTTAATAATAGCAGATTCAACGCATAAAACTGTTTTTATATAGGAACCTGGGCATGGAAAAAACTGATGAATATCCTAGGCATTACCGGTTACGTTCACGATTCAGCGGCCTGTCTGATAAAGGACGGCAAAATAATTGCAAACGTAGAAGAAGAGCGTTTTAATCGCATAAAACATACGGGTGTTTTTCCACGGCAATCAATCGAATATGTGCTAAAGACCGGCAATCTGACGATTGATGATATCGATATCATCGCCTTTAACTGGAATCCATTTAAAGCGCTGATCTCAGAATGTCTCAAGTTTCTACTTATTACTCCGCCCGTTTATTTTAAAATGCTTAAGCATAATAAACCGCCAAAACATTTTAAAACAATTTTCTTAACGTTCTTTTTGAAAAGGTTCATAAAAAAGCAGATCGGTAAAGGGTTTCGCGGTAAGGTGATATGGATTGACCATCATTTGGCTCATGCCGCCTCAACTTATTATCTTTCTTCATTTGAACAGGCTGATATTTTAGTTGTTGACGGCTTTGGTGAGTATGAAGCCTCATCATTTCTACAGGCCAAAGCACAGAAGATTGAACGCCGCTGGTGGCTCCTTGCCCTTCATTCTCTCGGTATCGTATACTTAAATTTTACCCGTTTTCTTGGTTTTGCCCCATATCAGGAGGGTAAAACAATGGCTTTATCCTCATATGGCAAGAACACCTATCAGGGACTTTTTGAAAGAATTTTTAAAATCCTGCCAAATGGCACCTATTCTGTTGATATGAGATATCTTTCCTGGTGGGAGTTAACAGGAGGGGTATTTGATTCTGAATTAGGGTTGCCGCGGAACCCTGAAGAGCCCATTACACAGCGCCACATGGATATTGCGGCAAGTCTGCAAAAAAAAATAACTGACATCGTTCTGCACATGCTCAAGACAACATCCGCCGCATCCGGAAATAAACAGTTGTGTCTGGCCGGCGGTGTTTTCCTTAATTGCAATTTGAATGGCATCGTGCATGAGTCGGGGTATTATGAAAAATATTTTATTCCTCCCTTTGCATCCGATACCGGCGGTGCAATCGGAGCAGCACTTTATGCGGCCTTTTCCCTGAACAATGAAAAATATATACCATTCACGGCGCCGTTTTCTCCTTATCTTGGGCCTGATTACGCGGATTGCGAAATCGAGGGAATATTAAGAAAAAGTGGATTGGCCTACAGACGAAGCGAAAGTCCCGGAGTTGATGCCGCTCACGCTATTGCGGACAAAAAAATAATCGGATGGCTGCAGGGGAGGGTTGAGTCGGGACCACGAGCTTTGGGGGCACGTTCCATATTAGCCAATCCGCAGCATAAATATATCCGTGACTATCTGAATAAAAATATTAAAGAGCGGGAATATTTCCAGCCGTTTGCACCGGCGGTTACCGAAGAGGCGGCCATGAAGTATTTTGAAATCGAGTCTCCTCTTCCGCAAAGCGCCTTCTATATGCTTCTTTCAGTTCAGGTAAAAAAGGAATATCAGGATCAACTGGCCGGGATAACCCATATTGATGGTTCCGCGCGTATTCAGGTGGTGCGTCCCGAATGGAGCCCGGAGTTATATGCTCTTTTAAAGGAATTTGAGAGATTAACCGGTTTTGCTGTTGTAATTAATACCAGCTTCAATCATCATGAACCGATTGTCTGTTCACCGGCTGACGCTATTAATACTTTCAGGGCAACAGGACTTGATATGCTTGTTCTCGGTAATTTTATAGTTGAACAAAAGATGCAGGGATGATTAGATAAAGCAGTTTTACTTTAAAATAATTTTGGCCAAATAATCGTATCGAATGATAAAAAAATATCCGCTACCTTTCTTTTATTTTTTCTTCTGGCTGTGTCTCGGGCTATGTGTTTTTGCATACAACAAACAGGTAAAATACTTATTACTGTTTGCTGTAATAGCCACTTCTGCCGCGTTTGGTGAATGGCTGACTATATTTATTCCTGCAAAAAAACAAATTATTAGAAGAATCGTTCAAGCCTCGGTTGGCGGTACGCTTTTTATTGGATTATCTTTATATGGCGGTGTTAATTTTCAATTTATACAAATAGTTTTTGGTTGTTTTGGCGTTATTGTAACCGGTGCATTGATACAATTTATTATAACAAGAATTATATTGCCTTTTTTTATGGGCAATGGTTTTTGTTCAAGAGCATGCTGGAATGGCGCTATTTTTGAACTTGTTCAGGATAAAATTCCTAAAGCAAAAAAACCACGAAAAAGAAATGAGGCAATCGCGTGGTCATATTTATTCGGATTGATTTTAATCGGAGCAATTGTTTCATCAATCAATAATCCGGCAATTAGCGGACATAGTCGATACTGGATTGTTGGTGAAAATTTGCTCATATTGACCCTGGGAATCGGATTATCAGGTTTCTGGGGAAGCAGAACATATTGCAGAACATTTTGTCCATTTATTTCAGTATCGGGGCTTTTATCAAGGTTTTCTATTTTAAAAATAACGCCCGAAAAAGCCGCCAATTGCACAGCTTGCGGTAAATGTAATAATGTATGCCCGATGCTGGTCAATGTTCGCGAATCAGTGAAAAACAATAAGCGCATTAATAGTAAAAGCTGTATCATTTGTGAACAATGTGTGGATACCTGTCCTGAAAAATGTCTGAAACTGTCACCGGGTTTACCGTGGAAGTAGTATTTATTATCAGATAATGTAAAGTCCGCAATTCTCGTTGTTATTTACCTTTTGCCCTTTGGGCTTCAATAAGAGTCATAAGTAAAGTGTAGTTTACCATTCCGCTTCCCTGCAATTCAATGCTCTTGTAAATATTCCCGATTGGTTTGTTAAATTGGACATGGCGTTTTAGACTTTCGTCGGAAGAATAGCGATTTATTTCCGGTAGATCTGACTTGTCCGCTATCACATCAATCCAGTCTCCATTTTGTTCGCTGTAGCGGCAAACTGTTGATCCGTCAGGAAGTCTTCCCTTTGTTTGGATTTTCCCTTCCGGCGCAAAAGATATCAGTTTAATATCTTCAATCATATTTTTTGCAAAATCAGCGGAATTGAAAGGCGGCAGCGCTCTATTTATTTTAAGCGTGTTTGGACCGGCCTGGGCATCAAACAGCACGATTCCTTCTGCGGTCATGATAGCACAGCAGATAAAACGAGTGGAAGGATCGGCCACAGTTATTCCGATAATTGCGCCTTGAACATTGCCCGCTGCCCGTATCTCAATTTCATATATCAGTCGATATTTTTCCTTTAAAAAAGGAGACGGACAGGTTAAGTATTTTTTATTTGCCTGGGATATCGGTTGATTAATCGCGGGCATTGTCTGACAGGAGGCAAGAAATATTATAGATAAAACTATAAACAGGTAATTACATTTCATTCCATACAAACCTAGCGGTCACTGAAGCTATTTATCCATTTTACGTTTTTCAGTTCTTATTCGTGAAAACAACGCCATCTTATCAATGCTCTTTGCTGGCGGATTTTGCACTCGAAAAATACCGGATAACTTCTACCATATGTTAAGTTAGAGTACGAGCCACTTTTTCAGGGACGACTGGTTATCTCACCCTTCCACACTGTCAGTATTTTCTTGACATACAAGAGCGGAATTGCTATAGCTTAACACGTAAGTATCTGATATTCATCACATTTATTTACAAAATAAAAATTTAATTAATAATAACGATTAAATTTCGAAGGAGAATTCTAGTTGTGAAAACAAAGATTGTTGCAGTTGTATTCCCGCTTATTATTGTGATTTACTGTGTGATTTACTGTGGACTGGCTCTGGCCGCCGCCGTGCCGGAAGAGGCACAACGTTATATGGTGCGAGGCCTGGCAGCGTTGGAAATGGCCAAAAAAAATTCTGACTACTCTTCTGCAATCAAAGAGTTTATGAAGGCTGCCGAATTGGCGCCGAATTGGCCTGATGTTTATTTCAACCTTGGAAATGCGCTGAATCAGATGGGCGATATGGACGGCGCCGTCAAGAACTTCCGCCGATATCTGGAGCTTGCCCCGAATTCACCCGACGCCGGGAAAGTACGCGAGGAGATGATCAAGATCGAATATCGGGCAGAACGGATCAAAGATCTCGCCAACCTCCAGGGGAACTGGGTGGCCGCACCCCAGGGACAAACTTATCTGATGAACGTGCACGGTCAGGAGTTTATGGCAATTGGGACAAGTGACGTGAGCAGTGCGGACGTTAATGTCTTCTGGAATGGTATGGTAGGACCACTGGGATTCCCGCCTGAGGGGAAAGTGACGATTATCTTTAAGGGGAAAATCAACGGTACCGAAATTGTTGGTGTTCGGGACAGGCAGCCCATTTCAGAAAAAAAGTCCGGCTGCACGATACCTCCGGAAGAGTCGGAGGTCGTTGGCAGCATCCAGGATGACAAGATTATCCTTAAATATCATAAAACCATTTATCAGGCTGACTATTCAGGTATTTTCTTCGGTCTGGAATGGTGCGACGGTGTAACTCCGGTGGGATCGGGTCCCGTCGAAGAACAGATCGTTTTAACACGCGTAGCGCAGACGGCGGCTGAGGCAACGAAATGAAATGCAGGCATTTTTTTGTTGTGTCATCAGTTGTTCTGGCGTTTTTGATGCCCGTTCCGGCAAGAGCAGACTGGCAGATTGAGTACAGCACGTCTTACAGGGCTACCGTTCTAAGGGCGTTTCACCAGAACCTGCCGGATCGAGTCGGTAATTTTCGTACGCGTCACTCCTGTGAATCAGAGGCTGCCACCATTGCCGCTCGCTACCGCATGTCACCGAACATGTTTGGTCATTGTGTCGGCCATGATGATCTTCCGCCATCTCAGCCGCACAACGCCTCGGGCGGACTGCCCATAAACAACGGGATTATCCCTGTGAATTCCGGATTTGTTCCGAAAACCGGCGATATGGGGGGTGCCATGACCGGCAATGGTTTTACGCCGCCGCCCGGATCGACTGGTGTAAATAATAATGAGGCACAGCAATTTGATGAAAACAAGGCACAACTTATCGGACAATTCAAGAATCAGCCGACAATGCCGGGCCCTTCAGCAGGCAGTGACGCGGCACGGGAAGAGGCCAACAGCGCGCTCAAATCGGCTGAGCAACTGGGGGATGACTAGAATGGTTATGAAAGAAAAATGCATTGCAGCGCTTGGCGCGGCGTTCCTGCTGGTCTTGCTGGGCGCTTCCGCAGCATGTTGCAGTGACGATTATACCGATAAAATCCTGCAGGTACGTTCAGCATTGAAGAGTGCGGAAGCCGTTGCCGATAGATCGTCGGAAAAGATCAAAGCCGCGGATGCCGTCATTGAGAAATCGAAGGCTGCTCTGGCTGGTGCGCAAAAGGAGCATGATGAACAGGCGGAAGCAACCGCTCGCAAAGCGCTCGACTTGGCGACGGCCGCCAGGGAAAAGGCGATGCAAAAACGAACGGAAGCGCAGGGCGTGATTACCAAACTCAACCAGCAACTCGAGGATCTTCAGGCGGAAGTCAAAAAAGCTGAACATAAAGCGTACGCGTTTTACTGGAAAATCTCTTTTTCAAGTGACGGCAAAGGGATTGTTACGGACGGGACTTACGTAGGCAACACAACAATTATGCTGAGGCGCTGGCGGCCTGCAAGGAAGACGCCCGCAAGGTCGTGCCAAATGCGTGGGATACCGTCACCAGTATTGAGTGTACCCCTTATTAGCCGTTTAAGCTAATAAGGGACATCGTTTCAGATTAGCCTCATTTCATTTTACCGGTAAAAAAAGTATTTTATTAGTTCGCATATTTTCTTAAAAATACTGATGTACATAGTTATTCCTCAAAATCTCAACCTTGACAAAAACACAAGGCTTCAAATATGACAATTGTTAGTTTATTATAAATAGAAGTGCGGAAATGCTTTTTTTACCGGTAAAATGAAATGAGGCTAATCTGAAACGATGTCCCTTATTAGCTTAAACGGCTAATAAGGGGTACACTCA
>JBKQWB010000021.1:0-3676 GCA_052139735.1 Smithella sp.
AAACTCATAGGTGATCTTTCGGGTGCTTATTCTCGAAGAATCAACATTCAGCATCGCTTAATTTATCAAATACTAATAGATATCCATACCGTAAAAATTATCAGAATGTGGACGCATTATGAATAATCCGTAGTGGTTAGATAATAATTCGCTCCCTTGATATTATTGAGTATATGTTATTTTGGCTGGTTATCAACAACCGTCTTCTCTATGTATTTGAAAAAATTATGCCGCTCTGGTTCTAACGCGGGATTCTGTTTCCAGCCAAGTTGTGCGTCTGGCAATACGCAAATCGTAATCCGTTTGCAGATTCAGCCAAACCTCAGGGGATACCCCGAAGTATTTTCCTAGACGAAGTGCGGTATCAGCGGTAATAGTCCGCTTACCATTAACAATCTCACAGATTCGTCCCGGCGATACATCAATATCCTTCGCCAGTTGATTTATGCTCAAACCAATTGGCTTCATAAACTCTTCCAAAAGAATCTCGCCTGGCACAATTGTATCAAGTAATTCAGTTTTTTTATGCATATAAAACTCCTTAATGGTAATCAACTATTTCCACATCAAAGGCATTGCCATCCCGCCATTGGAAACAGATGCGCCACTGATCGTTTATTCGGATGCTATGTTGTCCCCTTCTATTCCCCTTAAGAGCTTCCAATTTGTTACCGGGAGGTTGCGACAAATCTTGCAGTGTTCGTACACTATTGAGATATAAGAGCTTGCGCCTCGCCTGCCGCTCAATAGATTGGTAACGTCGCACAGATATTTCGTTGAACAGAGCCTCCGTATCTCTACTTGAAAACGATTTAATCATGTATATAAAGCTATTACATATTACGTAATATGTCAAGCGGAACATTTCACTCTCCTTCTTTCTAACAGATCGATTCTTTATTAACACCAATATTAATCAACCTGCAAGTTAGCAGTAGCTTAGCCGAACGTTTAGCGAAATACTTATATCAAATAATGAATAAAACTTGATAATGGAAACAGCAGGGACTATTGGAAAACACTATTAATATCGTCTAAAGAATCGTTCCAAAAAATAAATCATAAAGGACTTGCCATGAAAAAGAAATTTTCTTTGCTTTATTTACTAGGGTCCGATTCCCTGCCCCGCCACCATTTTATATAAGGACTTGGAAGTTTTCTCCAAGTCCTTTTTATTTTCTGAGCTAATTTTTAAGCTAATATTTTCCCCATAAGGAAATACCGGCATTCCATTTTCGCAATTTTTCATTATAAATATTTCTTTTATCCGCAATTCCTTAATTCCTGATTTTATGATAAGTTATAAACAATAATCAATGCTGAACCATCAGTAAGTTTAAAAAGATAATTTATAATTACTTTTGGAAGATAATTACTTATGGAAAAAACAAAACATTTTCACAATACAAAATTTCCTCCGGAAGCAATTCAACAAGCGTTTGATAAAATATCTCCTTATCTGCCAAAAGATAAAAAAGAAGAAATGAATAAGTATAGACAATTAGAAATACACTTTGAAGGTGAACAATGGCAACATGACACAGAATCTGAATTTTTTGCAGATTATATTAAAAATGTAAAATTTGCAAAATATTGTAAAATGACTGCTTCCCCTCGTTCATATTATGAGTTATATATTTCATTCGAACCGCCATGTTCAAATGTTTCAGTAGCCGCACCTGAAAGATCAATAATAGAGTCTATTTATCAAATATTTGATAACTGGGCACCAAAATGCATATTACCTGTAGACAAAAGACCTAGAAAAGATGAACCCGTGGTATTCATTGGTCATGGTAAAAGTGAGCAATGGAGAGATTTGAAGGATCATTTACATGATAAACACGGTTATAAGATAGAAGCCTATGAAGTAGGCACACGATCTGGTCATGCTATTAGAGATATTCTTGAAGATATGATGGCAAAAAGTTCAGTAGCAATATTAGTAATGACAGGCGAAGACAAAGATGAAAATGGTAATTTACATGCAAGAGAGAATGTTATTCATGAACTAGGTTTATTTCAAGGCAAGTTAGGATTTACTCATGCTATTATTATATTAGAAGAAGGGACAAGTGAATTTTCTAACATACATGGCATTAATCAAATAAGATATTCAAAAAATAACATTAAAGAAACATTTGGTGATGTTGTAGCTACTTTAAAAAGAGAGTTCTAAAAAGTATTAAGTTATTAAGATCAAATTTACGTTTTTTTCGTAGAGTATTATGCTGATAGCATAGCGACGTTTGCAACATTAGCACCGATCCATATAAACAATGTTGGGCTTCATTGGACGCTACGAGGAATATTGCCAAATGAGAAGGTGCATTTACTGTCGCGAGAAGAAGGCGGACGGCGAGTTCACACTTGAGCATGTTATACCTCAGTTCATGGGTGGTGCTTATGCTCCTGACTGTTTCAAGATTCGTGATGTCTGCAAACGCTGTAATAGCAATCTCGGCTTGTTTGTGGACGCCGGATTCGAAAAGAATTGGCTTATATCGAATAAGCTGAGACAGGATGCCTACGCCTTTTATGACCCGAACAATCCGGTCGGCCTTCCCTTAATCTGTATGGGAAAAACTGACCTCGTTCCTCCGCAGCAACAAGAAGACGAGATATATGAGTCATGGTTAGGTCCACTCGGCGAACAAATCTATTGGATTCGGCCACATGACGAAAGGTTGTACTGGTACACAGGAGGCAATCCAATAACGACCAAGACCACCGATAGTCGCGCCTATTTCATGTTCTCCGAACGGTCACCCAAGAACCCACTAATCTCTTGGCTTGCATTCAGAGATGCTTTCGCAGGTAGGCGTGTCAAGAAGATCATGTGCACGACGGTTGAAGGCGCGAACCCCGCAGACATCGGATTTGAAGCGTCGGATGAATTGGATCAACTTCGCGTCGATTTCTTTAACGAAGCATGTCATGCCGCCCAAACTCGAAAAAACCGACTCGCCATATACACGCTTTTCGATTTCCGATTCTTGGCTAAGCTGGGGCTTGGGATTGCCTATTCACTATTTGGTGTGAAGGCATTGCAGACCGTATATGCCGAAGAACTGTACAAGGCTCTGTGGTATCGAGACGGAGATAGTCAATCGCAGATCAATGCCACATCTGCTATCACACATGGCAACGACCCGCGGTTTTCGAAATTAACTGGCGAAGAGAATGCTGTAACCGTAACAATTCTGCCAAGTCATGAAGGAATTGCGGTAAGCCTGAACTTGGGGGTCTCATTGAACTGGATAATCATGTGTGCGAGTCTCGAAGGGTTGACTACTGAAGATATCGGCACATTGCAATACGGGCGCGTCATCGTGTTATATCGCCAATTGCAGCGCGGGATCAATCTGGGATTACCACAGTACATCGCGCACAAATGTGGCAATCATCCGCACCCTGAGCTTACCGAGATATCGGCCCAGTTGTCTTTGTACCGTGACTACTTCAAGAATCTATAAGCCATGAAGCCCAACCCATCACTCCATCGGACCTGCGCGAAAAGCCGCGCAGGCCGGTGAATTCAGATGTTGCATCTTACGAATAAGCGTCAATCCAAAGTTGAGTTAGCAAACGAAGAGATTCGGATTAGAGGCGTTGATTCAATTTTGGATTGACGCTTGAAGAACTAAGCCGCGTGTTGTGAGCTATGGCGTTTCAA
>JBKQWB010000022.1:0-21033 GCA_052139735.1 Smithella sp.
AGCGTCTCAGTTTTCGAAAGAGTTCCGCTTTATCAACTATTTACAAGAACCAATTACAAAACGGAAAACCCTATGTCGTGTAAACAACTAAATTTATTTGACCAAATACCCGGACAGTAGTGATTTATCCTAATTAATAAAATAAGGTCTAAATTTAATGATTACTGTAGCATAAAAATATAAATCTGGAAATTGAGACTTTAGAGGAAGTTATCGATTATCTTGGCACACACTTTCAGGTTAAGCTCTGCTTAGGGCATCTTAATCAAGAGGGCATCAAATGAAACAGTGTGTGCACATGTTACATTTTAGTAATAAATTATTCGTTAAAGAAATAAAGATATTATTTATAATTCTAATCCATTTATCCACAGTTGTTCGGATAATCCGGGGAAGGATAAAAACCGGTACGCCCTATTTTTTAAAAGTCAATAATTGAATAGGGCGCTGTTGTCCCCCGAATTCCTAAGTTTCCTGAGAAGCGGAAACCGGGCATGCCTTACTGTTCGCTGTTATTCCAATCCTATCAGGTTATCTGTGGAGTTCGACAAATTCGCATTTCTGATTTCCTCATGAAGCCTTTGGGCCTGAAGGATAAATGCTTCCATTTTAGCCGTAATAATGGATGGAAAGGGATTCCCGTCGCTTTCTATAGCCAAAAAAGGGAGTTCTTGAATCCGTTGTTCGAGTAGTAACCGTTGAGGCCCGTTCTTTCCCATGCTTTTTTTCCCGTCCATGTTCATTTCCCGTGTCAGAATGGCTTCCGCAAGACGATTCGGCATGCAGCCAAAGGGACCGATTGCAATGACACCGCAGTAATGATCGACAATATCAGTTAAAGCCGATCCAACCGTAAGTATCGCTTCTCCTACGAGCATGGGATTAATCAAATGGGTCGTATTCTCCATAACATGGTTTATATCCTCCATTTTATCCTCACAAAGATTAGAGGGTAAAAGAGCCTTGCGTAAGACCTTCTCATATTGCCTCATAATTTTGTTTCGGAATAAAAGGGCAAGGCGGCCTCGAACAGAAATATAATCCGCTGACGCGCCATTTTGAACGCACCAGTCTGTATAGTAAATCCATTCCGGCAAAGAGGCGACTTTTGTGGCAAAGCCTCGTTTGGCAAGCTCTTCGAGCAGATATTGTCTGGAAATGTCGTCATGACGGACGAAAATCTCACCGGCAAAAAAGATAACCGGTGTATCGGCAAGACTTCTTTTAACAGGAATTTCTTTGAATACATCGGCAACGCCTGCAAGCACTCGTGAAAGAGTTTTCGGGTCGGAAGACTTCTCAAGAGCACAGAGCACAACCTGCCATTGTTTTTCAAAAATCTTCATCGCAGTATGCGTGGAGACGGCGTTGGTCAGTAATACTGAATAAATCTCTTCAAACACAGAAGCAATGATGGCGCCGCTCCAGATGGCCAGAGATAAACGATTTCCGCCAAAACCGGCATAGCTGTTTTCCGACGAAAAGGAGAGGAGGGAAACATCATTAATCCGGCGCTTCTGTATAAGGTCGTTGATGAAAACCGAATATTGGCCGTAACGGCATGGGCCGCCCGCGGTCGGCATAAAATAAATCAGTTTCTCATTCCGGTCGCGCCGTTCATCGAGATATTTCATAAGACTGCCGGCTGTAATAATAAGAGGGAGGCATTCCTTGCATGAGGAGCACGACCGACCTATTTTTAGAACCTTGTCATCTGCAGGTTGAAGGGCTGTGGCGCGAATGCCTATCCCCCGAAAGGCAGCTGCCGCAGATTCCGACAGGAATCTTCCCATGGATGGAAGGATCAGATGAACAGATGAATCAAAGATGGAAAGTTTCGCGCCTGCAGAGTCGATATAGGTAGCATGATCTTTATTCATTCGGATCTGGGCCGGGCTGAAATGATGAGAAATAAACTCCGACGGAACTTTCCTGCTCTGTTGACGATAGCTTTTGATGATTTCTATGAAAGCTTCGATTCTTGTTTCAAGGCCTGCATCAGCCACATGACTGTCCAGTTCAAGAGTCAATGAAGGTTTCTTTCCCATCATATCCCGGTAATATCCAATCAGGAAGGAATCCGGACCACATGAGAAATTTGTGATATAGCAGCCAAAGAGCCTGGGGTGATTCGCAACAAAAGCCGCCGCCTGAAGGATGTGTTGACCGGCCGACCAGTACATGTTGTTTTTTGCGACCTTTTCTGTCAGTGGCAGGGCGTTCATGGGAATAACATGTACGCCCCGGGAAGCAATCTTGTTTGGAATCCCTTTGTGCGCTTCGGAAATCAGGGCATTGTAAGACCGGCCGAAAATGACAATACCGAAGGCGTCAGGGTCATTTTCAATATCAGCCAGCGCTCGCGCGCCGATGTCTTTTATGTCATGGAATATGCCTTGCTGAACACGAACGGCCTCATGAAAAGCGATCCGCGCATTCCTTTTGCTGATACCGAGCCCGAGAGCCATATCCACGAAGACATCCGCCGCCTTTAAAATTCCTTTTGAAAAATCGATGACCGGATTCAATATCCGTCCGGAAGCTTTAAGATGCCTGTATGTTCCATGGTCTTTGTATGCCGGGGCAAGAAAGTACGGTTCGCCTTGCGAGAGCGGACAACAGACTCCCTGCAAATTCCCGTGCTCCACATAATCTCCTTTGAGTTGGGGAAGAAAAAGATAGTCCGGCTGCTTGTTGAGCAGATTCAGAAAATAACCGTGGGCGATCTCGGCAGGATAGCAGAAAGGCGCTCTCTTCCTGTCGATTCCTTCCTGTTCGATCATATCGGGCAGCAAAACCCCAAACCCGATTTGCTCAAAGAAGGTTTTATAGAGAGGATAATAGGTGTTGACGAGAAAGGATTTGTTGATTCCGATTGTGTTGGACCTGGCTTCATGCGCCTTTTCAACAATCGGCTGATCCCTGAAAATAAGCTGTTCATAGCGTGAAACATCGTTGAATAGTTTCGAAGAGGTCTTGATGTCGGAGCGAATATTGTACCAGAGATTACACGCTCCCCCGAAAGGATGGATTTTTGCGCCGATTTTGATTCTTGCTATTTCGCAATGTCTATCGCACTTTTCTTTTCCACCGCCGCAGACAAAAGATGCTCCGTATTCGATTTCCCTATCTCTGAGAGTTTTTAGGCAATAGTCCCCGCTCTTCATTAAAGCAAGCTCAATTCTGTTTTTGACCTCCAGGGCAACGCCAAAAGCACCGATAAGGCCTGGATCGGGAGGAACAATAATTGATTTTCCCGTGAGTATGGCCATTGCAAGGGGGACCGCCCTGTTGTAGCAAACCCCTCCCTGCATAAAGATCTTTTGCCCGACTGGCCGGTTGCCCTTGACACGGTTGCTGTAATTCATGCAAATGGAATATACCAGTCCGGCCACAATATCCTCGACGGATATTCCTTCATGGAACGCGTTTTTTATATCGCTGCTGATAAAGGCGGCGCACTGATCGTTGAAATTGGGGGGACATGTGCCCTGTAAGGCAATATCCGCAATATCTTCCATGCTGATGTTCAAAGTTTCCTTTGCCGCTTCTTCCAGAAAGGATCCGGTGCCTGCGCTGCAGGCCTCGTTCATTGCGTAATCAGAGGGAACGCCGTTGGTGATATGAGTATATTTTGCATCCTGACCGCCGATTTCGAAAATAGTGTCCACATGCTTGTCGAAATGGAGGGCGCCGGTCGCATGGGCGGTGATCTCGTTGATGATCCCGTCTGTCATGGCATGCAGCCCTGCTATTTGCCGGCCTGACCCTGTAACACCCAGCCCGATGATGCTTAATTGATCGGCAGTCTCTCCAAGCTGCTGCAGTAAACTACTGTAACAGGCACGGGCAGCCCTTACCGGGTCCCCGTTGGTCCGAAGATAATCGGTAGCCAGAATCAGATTGTCTGTCCTCCTGAGTAAGACAGCCTTTGTCGTTGTCGAACCGACATCCAGTCCGACAATACAGACGTCTCCGGCTTTGGGTATTCCTCTGGTCGCAGTTTTGAAGCTAACCATGGCTTCGGCGTTCTTGAGCGGTTCCAGACTGGAAAAGGTATTCTTTTGCGAACCGAAAAGGGAGGATATGACCGGTAACGGCACGGTATCGTTTTCCATCGCCCATAAAGCGCATCCGAGCGCTTCAAAATATGAGGCCTCGGCCGGGATTATTATCGAAGACAGTTTGTTTTTCAATTCATCGATCATCACCTTATTTTTCGCACAACCGCCAACTAGCATGATGTGCTTATATGAATCTTGTTTGAGCAATTCCAGAATCTTGCCGGCCATCATCCGGCAAAGGCCGGCAGCCACCCGTGCTTTCGGGATGCCTTTATTTGTCGCATGCGTACAATCGCTTTTACAGAAAACACTGCATCTCCCCGATACCAGGTAGGGTTCCGTTTCCTGCGCCTTTTGCACGGCCTCATCGAGTCCCATACCCATTCTATTTATTTGCTGGAGAAAGAACTCGCCCGTCCCGGATGCGCATTTATTGCCCGCATTGACGGCTACGATGCGGCCGTCACGATCCAGGCGATAGACCATGAAGGTTTCGCTGCCGGCGCTGACGATAGCTTGCACACCTTTTTTATTGCCGTTCACATAACAGAATGCCCGCTCAATGGCCTTGGGTTCCGGAATGGATGTCATGTTAACCAGATGCCTCAACTTTTGGCCGGTAATAGCCACCTTTCCGTACTCGGCGGCATTGAGGCTTCGGATTGCCTGTTCAAGAACGTTTCGGGGATTTCCATGGTGGGATTCCCGAAAGATATCTGTAACGGATATTTTTTCACCATTATCGCGAATGATCGTCACCATGGTCAATGTTGAAGATCCCACGCAAATTCCAAGACATTTGAGTTTGCGGTTTTGCTGCTGATTATCGTCGACGTATTCGTTCATTTTGATTCTCCTTCAGATAGAGTCGAATTCTTTCGTCTTTGACATTTCCTTTGACATTTCATAGTTCAATATGTGTGCCAACCGCGCGATACTATCATATCATATTATAATTGCTTGTTTTTTTTCTACGGCATCCTTGATTGACCATAGAAGGAGACTTTAAATCTTGACAAATTATGATCTTATCATGTACATTATTTGTACAATGAAAACATCACTTAAAAAAGCAGACCGCGACTTCTTTCAGCAGATTGCGCGGGCGGCCTTTTCCAATCCATTCAGTGAAGAAAGAGATACCATAGACACGACTATTGCGCAAGCCCACGGCGGCACCCATCTGCCCGACGTTCTGGATGGTGTGCTGCTGGCTCTGGAAAAACGGCTCAACGAACTAAAGAAACGCGGCCTCAGCGATATAGGCAGCTACGAAGGTGAAGACCGTTATATCGTCAAAACGGCCATTTTGTTTCATCTGTTTCATCGCTTTTCCGAACAGTTTGATGACCTGATTATCAGGCAGGCAAAATCAGGAGACACCGCATGTCCGGTAACATTCGCCGGAGATCTCCTTTCTTCCCTCGCTCATTTCGGCTTTTCAGATATGGAGGCGTTGCGTTACTTAGCCGGTATTTATCAACTGCGACGCGCGTTCTATTTTATTCGTGAGGGATTGGCTGGTCAATGTCCGTCCATGCGCCGCCTCAGAGAGGGGTTATGGAACAACGTCTTTACACATGACACGCGTCTATACGACAAATTCCTCTGGAACCGGATGGAAGACTTTTCCACCCTTCTCCTTGGAGAGACAGGAACAGGGAAAGGGACGGCAGCGGCCGCGATCGGCCGTTCCGGATTCATTCCATTTGATCCAAAAACGAACAAATTCTCCGACAGCTTCACAAGAACATTCATCACCATTAACCTTTCACAGTATCCTGAAAGCCTGATTGAATCAGAACTCTTCGGTCATCGTAAGGGCGCATTTACCGGCGCCATAGATGTTCATACCGGTATTTTCGCCCGGTGCAGTCCGCATGGATCAATTCTTCTCGACGAGATCGGTGAAATTTCACGTTCTGTGCAAATCAAATTG
This sequence comes from Smithella sp., assembly GCA_052139735.1. GTDB lineage: Bacteria > Desulfobacterota > Syntrophia > Syntrophales > Smithellaceae > Smithella. The sequence continues at coordinate 6,004 of JBKQWB010000022.1, forward strand.
TTGCAGATTCTACAGGAGCGAACCTTCTGCGCTGTGGGCAGCCATGAAAAACAGCGTTTCGAAGGCCGGGTCATTGCCGCGACCAACAGATCTATGGCGGAACTGCGGCAGAAACAACTATTTCGGGATGACTTCTATTACCGGCTATGCTCCGATGTTCTTATCATACCGACACTACGGCAGCGCATTTCGGAGGAACTAAAAGAGCTTGATATTCTCCTCAACCATGTAATCCGGCGACTGATTGGAAAGGATGATCCGGATCTGACAGCTTTTGTAAAGGAGAGAATTGCCCGAAACCTTCCGCCGGACTACTCTTGGACAGGGAATGTCCGGGAACTCGAACAGTGTGTCCGAAGCATATTATTGACAGGAGTATACCATGCCGAAGGAAAAAGCCAAACCACCGATATGGAAGCGCACATCATTGAGCAAATCAAAAAGAAGGCGTACGATGCAGACAGTTTGTTGACCGACTATTGTACCCTCCTGTACAAAAAACATGGTTCGTATGAAGAGGTGGCCCGCAGGATGAAAATGGACCGGCGCACTGTTAAAAAATACATTTCATCTGAATTCCCGAGTTCTGAATATTTAAAAGGGGACCCTGTCGTATAGGGCCCCCTTCGTAAAATGCATAACTAACACTGTATAATGGAAAGTTCTCTCTTTTTTTTTAAGCTTTGCTAAACATTATGGCGCCGGCATTGCCAAACGCGCCGCAAAGTGTAGCCACACAGTATTTGGCATCTTTATAATCCGTCTTCATGATGGAGTTCATGGTAACAACCAGACGGCATCCGCTTTCTCCCAGCGGATGACCAAGCGCCAAAGCGCCGCCCCAGACATTCACATTGCTAAAAGGCGCGTTCTGGGCGATTCCCAGGTCTCTCACGCAGGCCAAAGACTGGCTGGCAAATGCCTCATTGAATTCCCAGATATCAATATCGCTGACTTTCAGACCCTTGCGATCAAGAAGTTTTTTGACGGCAGGAACCGGGCCGATACCCATGATGGTCGGGTCGCAACCGGCCAGGGCGCCGCCTTCATATTTGAGGTGATAAGAAAGTCCAAGTTTGTCAGCTTTGGAACGCTCCATCAAAAGAAGCGCGGCCCCGCCAATGGTAAGCGGCGAAGATGTGGCGGCCGTCAAAAGCCCGTCCGGCTTGAAACCGGGTTTCATCGTAGCCATCTGCTCTCTGGAAATGTCACCGCGAATCCACTGATCTTTATCAACCATAATAGGCGTGCCGTCATCTTTTAAACCTTCGATAGGAATAATCTCCTGCTTGAATTTTCCGGCCTTTGTTGCGGCATCGGCTTTTTTATGACTCCAGAAAGCCATGTTTTCCATATCGTCGCGGGTGATCTTCCACAGTTCGGCCACTTTTTCAGCGGTAGAGCCCATGGGGATATCCGCGATGTTGTATCGTTCCATCAAACGCGGCGGAAAATCCATGTGCATAGCCATGAAAACTTTCTGCATGTCTTCCACCCCGGCTGCAATATACGTATCGCCTTCGCCGCATATAATTGCGCGTGCGGCATGTTGAGTGGCCGCCATGCCCGAAGGACACTGCATCGTCAGAGTATTGGTGGGAACCGATTCCGGGAAACCGCCGGCCAGCCAGGAAATTCTGCCGATATCATTCTGCATGCCGGTAATATTGGCGCAACCGACAAATACAGATTCGATATCTTCGGGCTTTACTTTGGGATTGCGGGCGAATAACCCGTCATAAACTTTTGTCAGAACCTCGTCGGGTCTTATGGATCTAAACCATCCTTTGTCGGCGTGCGCCCGGGAATTGGCCGACCTCACACCATCAATAATTACACACTCACGCATTGTATAGCCTCCGATAAATTATTGTTTTAAATTTTTCAAAAAATCACATGAATTTATCAACTGATAGAAAAATTCAGACGGTCCATAATTTCATAACCCATCACGCATAGCAGGGCTTTTTAATGTTCTGCATATGCTACGGATCCCTGAAAATATTCCAGGATATCCTGAAGTCTGAAATATGTTGTCTAAAATCAATAACATACACGGTGCAAACCGCCGATTATCTGATATTTGATAAAACATTATTTTTTGAAGGCGCGAGTATAGGCACAAAGAACCTGCGTGTCAATAAAATATTTACCGGCGGTCAGAATGTCAGTCAAAATACATGAAGAAGAAAGAAAAATGAGGAAAAACGGGTGTCTGCATATATATGATTTATTAATTACTTATATGTAATTATTCATTGTTTTAATGATATCTTCTTCAAGATTTCCGCCCTGGGCGGCATATTGATCGATCACGGATTTTAATCTCAGATATGTTTCTTTATTTGCAAGATCATCAAGTTTTCCAAATTGACCGCTTCGCCGCCCCAGCCTAAAAATTAGCCTGTCTTCGTCCGGGAGTTCAAAATATCTTTCAATCACGGATAAAATTTTCTGTTTATCTTCCGGAAATCCACCTTCGAGTTCTTCCAGCAGATTTAAAATATGATCGCTGGCCAGATATGTTCCGCAGACATTCAGTTCCTCAATGAATAATTTTATTTCTTTGAGAATTTCTTCATCACCCAGCGGCTGGAATTCACCGTTTTTCATCAATTCATCCATTTGAGTACCCGGCACAACATGCAGTGTGCGCAGGCGAATAAAATCAGGATTTATGGCATTAATGACTCTTGCGGTCTCCAAAGCATGCTGGCGAGTCCATTTTACGCCGCCCAAGCCCGGCATGACATAAACGGATAGTTCAATTCCGGCTTGTTTAATATTCAGGCCGGCTTTAATATGATCTTCGGAAGTAACACCTTTGTGAATCATAGATAAAACCTCGTCAGATCCGCTTTCCATGCCGATATGGATGCGGGAAAGCCCTGCTTTTTTCAATTGTTGGAACTCAGTTGTCGTCTTTCTTGCTGCCGTATGTGAACGGCAATAAGAAGTGATTCTTTTTATTTGGGGAAATTTCTCCCTTAAAAAATCAAGAATAGATACAAGATCGGCTGTTTTCAAAATCAGCGAATTGGCATCCTGCAAAAATACATTTTCCCCGCCAAAGTAAAGCCATGCCGCCACTGTATAAGTAAAATCATTATAAAATTCTTTACTGTTATAAATTTGTCTCAAAACATCTCTGTTAACACGGCCTCCTTCGCCCCACTTCCGGGAAAGACCGGTAATTACATCGGCGATATCTTTCATGGCCTGGATATCTTTTTTAACGTCATCCACACTTCTTAATTCAAATTTGCTTCCACGGTATGTATGGCAGAATGCGCACTTGTTCCATGGACAATTTCTTGTTACGCGAACCAAAAGGCTTGCCGCCTCACTGGGCGGACGAATAGGTCCCTGTTCAAAATAATTATTCATTTTCACCTCTTTTTAAAATACCGGGGTTAATATAATTACTAATTATTTTCCGGCAAGGGCGCGTGGAATATTAAATCAAGGCAGAAAACGCAGAGGATTGCGTGCTTTTCCCTGAAAGCGGATTTCAAAATTTATATAGGTAAGGCCTGCATCATCTTTCTCTCCCGCTAAAGCAATTTCTTCCCCTTTTTTCACATCCTGATCTATCCGGACATATCTTTTTTGAAGATGTGTATAGACCGTGGTAAATTTGTCTTTATGGCGGACAATAACTGTCTCCCCGTAATTTTTTAAATAAGAAGAAAAAATAACCGTGCCGGATGCCGCTGCTTTTACCTTTACACCGGCAGCGGTAACAATTTTAATCCAGTTGTGGTAGGTTTTGTCGGGCTGAATACCGAAATTATCATTCACGCTGCCGCGCACCGGCCAGATAAATCTATTTTTATCTATTGGTATTTTTTCTTTTTCTACCGGCATTCGCGCAGTGGATTTAGATTCATTTTTCTTACCGGAAACAATCGCAACCGGCGGCGTTTCTTCACGAACCGCAATTTTTGACTGTTGATCTAATAGTTCAGGCGCCGCGGGAAGAGCCTCTTCGGGGGACGCGTCGACCGACGCTTCAGACATGATCGCCATTTTTTCTTTTTTTACTTCATTACTTTTCTCAGAGTCTTTAACAATACGGGAACTATATTTATGAGTTCTTATACCGGCCGCTGTGTTCATGGTTTTTTTTACATGAATATTATCGATTACCTGATTTGCGCCGGGGATGAATATAACCGAGCCTGCTTTAACCGATTTAACATCGGTTATATTATTCGCCTCGGTTAAATCTTTTAATGGGACGCCGTAAGCCTGCGCAATCATCTGGAGGGTTTCATGCTTTTTTACCTGATGATAAACACCCATCGCCTGGGTCTTTTGCATCTGAGGGTTTACGCAGGAAACAACCAAAGACAACGCAAGTATTATTAAAACGGCTGACGTAAATGGAGAATTTATTTTCCCCATCCGCTCTCCCCTATCAGGCTGACAAAGCGGCATCCGCCCAAATCCTCTTTTTTTATCTCCTGCGGATTTTCTATGGAACGGGTAAGTTTATATAAGGTTTGCACATCGCGACTGCCGGCAGGAACTACCATTCTTCCGCCGGGGGCAAGCTGTTCGACTAAATATTGAGGAATTGCCGGTGACGCGGCTGTAGTAATAATTGCGTCAAAAGGAGCTTCTTCCTTCCAGCCGTAGGAGCCGTCGCCCACCCTTATGGCCACATTATATAAATTGAGCATATCAAGAATTTTGCGCGCGCTTGCCGCAAGTGTTGCGATGCGTTCGACGGAAAAAACGCGATCCGCAAGACAAGCCAGCACTGCCGTTTGATAACCGGAACCGGTGCCGATTTCCAGAACCCTTTCCGTTCCGTTCAACTCCAGGGCTTCTGTCATGAGCGCTACGATATAGGGTTGTGAGATGGTTTGGTGTTCGCCTATAGGCAACGGGCTGTCATTGTAAGCCTGATCAATCAGCCCTTCATCAACAAAAAGATGTCGCGGAATAACAGCCATAGCTCTCAGGACACGGACGTCGCTTATGTTACGCGCTTTTATCTGTGTTTCCACCATCCGCGCCCGCTGCTTTTTGTATCTATCCATTAAAGTGTCCGTTAAATTGTCCGTGTCTTTTCTTTTTTTCCGGAATCCGGTAAATTTCCCGGATTTTTTCATGCCGGCGCATGCCAAGGGCTTCCCTTGTAACAATCAGATAATAATATTGCAACTCGGCTTTTTGATGAATGGCATTGAAATTATCAATACTTAAATTTATTTCTTCACGGATTAATTGCTTTTTCTTCAATGCTTCCGGTATGCGATCATTCCAGTCAAGAGCGTTAAACAAAGCCATCTTTTCTTCTATTTCTGCGTCTATTTTCTTCAACTGCTTAATCGCGTCATCGACTGCATGGCCTGCGCGACTCAAAACCGCGGCTTTTTCCCGCAATAATTCTTCAAGTAAAGTATCCTGTTTGTCGTTTTTTCTTTTCTCCGGTATTTGCATAATTTTTTCTCTTATTTAAATAATGTGAAATATTATCATTTAAGAGCATTTTTTTCAATTAAAAAAGGCCTTATTGGCGTTTAACCGGAGGCGTAATCACGTTTAAAGAAGAAACAAACCTTCTATTTTTCACCCCGATATATGCAGCCTGATTCCGGACTTTCCCTGACGACGACTACGCTTAGTTGCGGCAATTTCAAATGCAGATGTTTCCATATCCATTTTGCTATATTCTCCGATGTGGGATTATGCAGTCCATCAATGTCATTTAAATATTTATGGTCTAATTGATCATGCAGAGGCTTGAACGCTTCATCAATATCGGCAAAATCCATTATCCAGCCGGATTGCGGATCAACCGATCCCCTGATATGGATTTCAACACTAAAAGAATGTCCATGTAATTCGGCGCACTTGTGTCCTTCTTTCACATTGGGCAGACGATGAGCCGCGTCAAAATTAAACACCTTAAATATTTCCATTTAGCGCACCTTATTTTATACCGAGAATTTTATGCATCTGCAAACTTAAATGCCACTGCGGGTGGGACAGAACATATTCTACTGCCAAACGCGTATTCTTTTCACGATCAGGCGAATCCGGCGAATCCATAGGCTGCAGGAAGAAATACTGAAAATCCAGCATCGCGTATTTTTCCGGCTCCGCTCCCGGCTGCGGGAATACCAGTTTCAACTCCTGCCCTGAACGTAATAATAATTGAGCTTTGGCTTTGGGACTAACGCAAATCCAATCAATACCTTGAGGAGGCAGGATTGTGCCGTTTGTCTCGACGGCTACTTCAAAGCCCTTTTTATGCAAAGCGGATACCAGCTCCGCATCCAACTGCAGCAGGGGCTCTCCGCCCGTGCAGACAACCAGGGGCCTGGCTGATTTTATATTTTCCTCAGGCCATAATGCTTCTATTTTTCCAGACAATTCCCCGCGCGTTTGAAATAACCCGCCTTGGGGTCCATCGAAGCCTGCAAAATCCGTATCGCAAAATCCGCAAACGGCTTTTTCACGATCCGATTCTTTTCCCGACCATAAATTACAGCCGGCAAAGCGGCAAAAAACAGCAGGCTGGCCGCTATTATATCCTTCTCCCTGAATAGAATAAAATATATCCCTGATTAAATAGCTCAAAGACAATCCTTTTACATTTTATATCTGACAGGGTCTTTAAATCCTGCCTCCATGAAACCTTTCAAACGCAAAAGGCAGGAATCGCATTTGCCGCAGGCATCCCCTGAAACAGAAGGATCATAGCAACTATGCGTCAGACTATAATCCACCCCCAGTTCAATGCCTTTTTTAATAATTTGTGATTTGGTCATCCGGATAAGCGGAGCATGAATTTTCAGTTTCTGTTTTCCCTCCACGCAGGCCCTGGTTGCCAGATTGGCCATCTTTTCGTAAGCGGCAATATACTCGGGACGGCAATCGGGATATCCACTGTAATCCAGGACATTCACTCCGATAAAAATATCATTCGCTCCTATCACTTCGGCCCAGGCCAACGTGTAAGAAAGGAATATGGTATTGCGTGCCGGAACATAAGTTGCCGGAATATCTTTTTTCATTTCTTCCGCGTCTCTGTTTTTCGGCACTTCGATATCCGCCGTTAACGCGGAACCCCCGATCTTGCGTAAATCAATATCCACGATCAAATGCCGGGCAACGTTATAGCGCTTTGCAATACGCAAAGCTGCTTCCAGTTCTATGGCATGCCGCTGCCCGTAGCGAAAGCTAAGCGCATAAATATCAAACCCCAAATTTTTTGCAATAGCCAGCGTTGTAGCGGAATCAATCCCGCCGCTCAGGAGAACAACAGCTTTTAAATCATTTTTCATCATTTTGTCTCTTAAAAAAATATGCCGTTAATGGATACGGGAAGTTTTAATGCCAAAGAGGTTCATCGTATTGCAGGCTGTTGCCTGTGCCACTTCTTCCCATGGGATTTTTTTTATTTCCGCGACTTTTTTTGCCGTATTGACAATAAAAGATGGTTCATTTCTTTTGCCGCGGTGCGGAACCGGCGCAAGATAAGGCGCGTCAGTTTCCAGCAATAGTGAAGAAAGGGGCAAACGCTGCACGACATCTTGAATTGTTTTGGCTTTATCAAACGTTACGACGCCGGGAACGGAGATATAAAATCCAAGGTCTATGCATTGTCTGGCCATTTCATAATCGCCGGAAAAGCAGTGAAATACTCCGCGGCGCACACCTGATGATTTAACCATTTTCAGTGTTTGTTCATGCGCTTCACGATCATGGATAACAACAGGCAGATTAAGTTCACACGCCAGTTCCAGTTGCCGGCCAAATGCTTCTATTTGTTTTTCCTTAGACGAAATATTGCGGAAAAAATCCAGCCCGATTTCGCCATAAGCAACAATTATTTCTGGGTTAGCATGAACAAGCTCTTTAAGAGTTCCCCATGTAAATTCATCTGTGTGGGCAACGTCATGGGGATGAACGCCGACTGTCGCGTAGATATTTTCATAATGGCCTGCAAGGGCAACCGCTTTTTGGCTTAACTTCAGATTTGTGCCCACAGTGACAATAAAATCAACTCCCTCGTTCCCGGCGCGTTTTATCACTTCCTCACGGTCGGAATCGAACTCTTTCATTTCCAGATGAGCATGGGAATCAATAAGCATAAGAAACTATTTTTCGGTTTCATCGAAATTAATTTCCTCGCCGCTATCGGAAACGTCGGGAAGTTTTTTCAACATACTCTGTAAATCTTTTTCAGAAAGCTCACCCTTTGCAAGCTTACGCTCAATAATGCGTTTATCGTGGCTGATTGATTCTGCATTAACTTTATTAGACATATAATTATCCCCCCCTCACTTAGATTGAACGAATTGACTACTATTATATTTTTTCGATTTAATCAAGGATGAACAATTTTCGACAGCGGGTGTTTTTATTTTTTCAGACGGGGATCAAGCAAATCCCTTATACCCTCTCCCAGAAGATTGTAACCTACAACGGTAATCAATATCGCCAAACCCGGATAAAGGGAGAGCCACCAGGCGATATCGATATTGTCTTTGCCGGCGGTCAGAATATTGCCCCAGCTGGGCGTGGGCGGCTGCACGCCAATGCCTAAAAAACTCAAGGCCGATTCGGTGAGTATCGCCCCGGCAATACCTAATGTAGCCGCGACTAAAATCGACGCCATGGAATTCGGAAGTATATGAAGAAAAATAATCCGCATGTCGCTTGCCCCTATCGCTCTGGCGGCCTTGACAAAGTCTCTTTCGCGAAGCGTTATAAAATCGGCCCGTACCAGTCGTGTCACGCCCATCCAACTTGTCAAACCGATAATAATCATAATATTCCAGATAGAAGGCTCTAAAAACGCTATGACGGCTAAAATCAGGAAAAATGTGGGAAAACAAAGCATAATATCCACAAACCGCATGATGACCGAATCAACCCAGCCTCCATAATATCCTGATACCGCGCCGAGAATAGATCCAATAATAATAGCTATTCCCGTTGCCACAAATCCAACCATTAATGAAATTCTTGCACCCCAGATCATCCGGGAAAGCACATCACGCCCCAGCTGATCCGTTCCACACAAATGCTTCATGGAAGGAGACGTCAGCACATTGGTTAAATCAATTTGCCCGGGATCATAAGGAGCAAGCCACGGCGACAGAAGCGAAATGATCAAAAGTAGTAAGATAATACCACCGCCAGCAAGCATTAGTTTGTTTTTATAAAATGTTTCCCCAAAATTCATTTCTTAAAAAACCTGACTCATATAATTCTTTCCGAAATCTCTCATGCCTCTTTGAGATGGCTTTTCCCGCCGCAATAAGCTTGCCCCATGCCTGACACCACGAAGGTCGCCGCGTAACAAAACAGATGGACTTTTTACAAAGTCATCACGATATGCGGATGCGCGGGTCCGCCACAGCATACGACACATCGGCAATCAAGTTGCCCAAAAGCGTAAGAATCGCACTAATCAGTAAGATTCCCATCACTGTCGGATAATCTCGGGCCATCACCGACATGAATAAAAGCTGTCCCATGCCGGGAATCGCAAAAATTGTTTCGAAAATAACAGCGCCACCAATCAGACCGGGAACAGATAAGCCTAAAATGGTTATGGCCGGCAAAAGCGCGTTGCGCAGCGCGTGCCTGTAAATGACGTCCCTTTCACTTAATCCCTTGGCGCGGGCAGTCATAATGTAGTCCTGCCTGATAACTTCCAGCATGTTCGCCCTCATATAGCGGGAAAGTCCGGCCAGTCCGCCGAAAGCGGAAACAAACACAGGTAAAACCAGATGCTTCGCCAGATCGATAAATCTGTCGATAGTGCCAAGGTATTCATAATTCAACGAATGCAATCCTGAAATCGGCAGCCACCCTAAATTGATGCCGAAAAAAATCATCAGCAATAAGGCAAGCCAGAATGTGGGCACGGCAAAACCGATAAATACAAACACGGCGGTAACCTTGTCAAAGAGCGAATCCTGATGAACAGCGGAAAGCACTCCCAAGGGTATAGCAATGCTGATAATAATGATAAGAGACAAAAATTCTATCAGGATGGTAATAGGCAACCGTTCCAAAATTTTTGAGGCAACAGGACGTTGATCAGACGAAAACGAAACACCCAAATTTCCGCGGCTGATCTTTTTCAGCCATGACCAGTATTGCACATGAATCGGCTTATCCAACTCATACAAAGCCCTGAGTTGCTGCTTCATTTCCAACGAAGCTTTCGGATTCATTTCGGTCTGTAAATCGGTGGGGGAACCGGGAGCCAGGTGCATAACGAAAAAACAAATAATAGTAATTCCCAGCATAAGCGGAATCATGAATAATATTCTTTTAACGATATACTTTAACACGTCGTTTCCCTTAAAAAAGATTTAACCAATCTTATTTTAATAGTATAAAAGTTCCATACTTTTGATATTGTTCAGCGACTGCCACAGGTCAGTCTCGTTGTGAGCTTCCAGTGTTATGGTTGGTCTGGCATCCAGTGAATGGAGATTGTCAAAAAGCTCCGTAAAAGGAAAAGTGCCGTATCCTACCGGAAGATGCTCATCGCTCCCCCCGCGGTTATCATGCAAATGCAGGTGTCCTATATATTTTCCCAGTTCCTTCATCCACAAAATCAGCGGCGTATAGGAAAACGCGTTAAAGTGTCCCGTATCAAAACAAAAGCAAACGTTGTCGGAAGACAGGGCTTCGAAAAGGCGGCGTAAAATATAAGGATTTTTTTCATAGATATTTTCCAGAGCGATAATTGTATTATTATCTTTAGCCAGCGCAATGAATTCCGTCCATGTTTTAACGCTCGCCTCCAGCCATAAATCATCGCTGGAAATGTAATAGCGGTCATCAAAAGACGGATGGCATACGATTTTTAAAGGATGAAAATAAGGCGCCAGATCGAATACCTGTTTAATCCTGTCAACGCTCGTCTGCCGGATTTTATCATCCAAGGCTCCCGGACGTAAATCCATGAAAGGAGCGTGGAAATTTATTTTCAAACCCGCATCGGCAAGAATCTTCGCTGTTTCCCTGCACCGCGATTCATCCAAATTTTGCAGATCCAAATGATTGAAATATATTTCGAGATTAACGCACTGCCGTAAAATCATATCCTGATATTCAGGCAGACGATGATACGGCATATGCCCATGAATTTTTTTTATAATATCCTGCATCGGTAAATCCTTTAATTGATTTTTCATTGGAACGATGCAAGTTGTTACCACAGCTGTCTCATTTTCACAACATCCAAAAACCTTTTATGAACACGAATAAACTTTGAAGAGAACGTTTCTTATACTGCCACCAGTAAAAAGGAAGTTCTTATCAATCAAACCGTTCCGTTCCACATGTCCCTCTTTGGAGGAGGTGTCGCATAGCGACGGGGGAGGATGCCATTGCGGGTTCACGCAAGTGTTCGTGGCAATCTTTCCTTATTATTATTCGTAGTCCGGGTATTCAGACCCGCCTTATTTTGTCATTGCGAGTTCACGACAGTGAACGTGGCAATCTTTCTTTATTATTTTTCGTAGTCCGGGCCTTTAGGCCCGAAAATTGTAGGGAACGGTTTGAAACCGTTCCGTCCCACATGTCCCTCTTTGGAGGGGGTGTCGCGTAGCGGCGGGGGAGGATGCCATTGCGACACAGTCTCTCCGCCGGCATGACCAATGTATAGACTATTATGAGACAATTAATAATCCTCTCTGTCGCCCGGCTTTTTGCGGACTTCGGCAATCCATTCGTTGACACTCTTATTTTCATTCTTTGCGGCTAAAGCTATCATGCGATGAAGCGCTGAACTGACGCGTACAACTGAGCGGCCGGTAGAAGGCTTTTCCGGTTCTTCTTTTTTTTCGGCGCAGCTGTTAAGATAAACGTCTACTGCTTCCTCAAAGGCCTTTTCAATTTCCTTCACGGAATCACCCTTAAAAGTTATAATATGGCGAATTTCTGAAACACGGCCGATAAGACATTTGTCTTCTTCACTGTATTCTATCTTTGCGGTATAGCCTTTATACGTTATTGGCTTGTTCATGGTTTTATCTCCGGCTGTTCAAAATAATCAAACGCTATTCTTACTTGTTTTGGCTCCCGTGTCAATCAGGTCTTTTTGACCTGGCTGACCCCATTTCACGCATAACTTGTAGGGAACGGTTTGAAACCGTTCCGCATCAGACCCTAACGGGGAGCCGCAAAGAGGCTACACCCTTCAACCGCCTGCGGGCAAGAAAATTGCACAGCATCATGGAGGCAAGTTGAGTCCCAAGGCGGCCAGAAGAGTAATTGAGTGCTGAACTTAACATACGGTATTTTCAAGAAAAATATTACATATTATGACCATCCACGAATCATTTATTTCTTTATTTCACAACACTATATGTTGTGGCAAATTTCCCTTGACATACAAGGTGACCTGCCGTATTTTTAATTCATGCAAGAGCAAGTGACCATAAAAGATATTTCTATCAGCCCTGCTGTTTTTAATGATTATCCTTGTATCCTCGAATTTCTCACCGAGAGTGATCATCTGTACCCGGCAATTGATAATTGGTGGAAGAAAAAAGTCTTGCCCGGTGTTCTCGAAGGCAGCAGAGTGATCTTAGTTTTGAAAGTAGCAGATATTATTAAAGGCCTTTTTATTAGTAAAAAGGCTACTAACCCTAAGATATGTACTCTTCGGCTAAAAGATGATGTGAAAAAGATGGGATTAGGGAAAGCGCTATTATCAGAAGGTCTACGCCATACAATAGATAAATCTACTAAAGATATTAGGGTTACTATTAGTGAAGCAGCCGAACCAAGTACCGCAAGATTCATTGAATCATTAGGCTTTCATAATATCGCCAATGTTCGTAATCGATATTCTCATGGTGTGGACGAACATATATATTCTTGTCCGACTCCCTATCATTTAACTAGTCGTTTACTTGGACGGGTACAAGCCGGAAACGATACCAATAGCAGGCAGAATTCTGCCCTATTGTTTTCTCTTAAACCGCAATTTGCAGACTTAGTCATCAATGGGGGAAAACGTGTTGAATTCCGACGTCGTTTTTCAAGGAATATGGAGGGGGCCATCGCATACTTCTATATCTCTTCTCCTGTCAAATGCATTACCTTTTCATCAATATTGTCTAAAGTACATCATTCCGAAGTAAATGATTTATGGAAACGATTCTGTGCTATCGGGGGAGTATCTGAACAAGACTTTTTTACTTATTTTAACGGGATAAATAATGGTTATGCCATTGAACTTGATAATGTTAAAATATTATCAAAGAAATGGTCTTTAGATTCTATTAGAAATAACTATATTCCTTCTTTCAGACCTCCTCAATCTTACTACAATTTAAGATATGATTCTCCATTGTTCCGCATGTTAGGAACATAATATCTTTTTAATGATACCACGCCACACTGATTGACGATTTATTTTCTGTATGGAGGAGAACATGAAAGATACTCTTGTGGATGCCATCACATCTTTATTCATGATACAAAGGTGGAATTTTCTTCCACGTGTAGAAACATGGGTAGAAGCGGAGAATGTTGCATACTCTGCACATATCGGTTTTGCCTTGCTCTGCGATACAATTAAAAAAAACCGGAATTCAAAGAGATAGCATTTGATTATCTTGCTTATGAAATACTAAAACCGTTGACAAAACGTTTCCTGTCGGATGTATCATATAGATTTAAACGTGCCTTAGACACATCACTTAAAAATAGCAATTCAAAAAAATGGGAAAAGAAAGTCGAAGAAAGTGCATTGACTTATACACTACGTTTATTTCCGAGAATGATACGACCACAAGTCAAGAGATATCTTGTCGAAAGTAATGAAATTAGAATTAAAGAGTTGTGCAAATATGTCCAACGTCAGACTGCTTTACAAGAATGTAAGACAAACTCAACTGTATATAACGAATATTACTCGGGGTATATTAAGGAAATAGAAAAAGACGTTAAAGATTTTTGTAAAAATAGTTCTTGGGTAAATAAGCTTAATATTTCTTTTAATCGCTATAATAGACCTGTCAAGACAGGTGATATAGAGGTTGATAGACTTCCCGGATATTTTAAAGTAATAAGGAATTTAAAATACCTTCGACGATGGAATAGAATTAATCGTTCTATAGAAACCAATGTCCTCTCCCATACATATGTTGTAACTCTATTAGCATTATTATTTACATGGATGCATGAAGATAGTCATGAACTCACTATTGATTTTAAGATTGGAGCGCTTCAAAGAGCTCTATTCCATGATGTCCCTGAGGCATTAACCGGAGATATTATTACGCCTGTTAAAGATATTATTAAAAGAGAATACCCTGAGGAAAAAAATCTTTGGAACGACATAGAAAACAAAATGGCAGTGCTACCAATAAAGGCACTTACTAGTACGACTAAACTTTCTAAGTATATAGATGAGAATCATCTTCTCAAAGATATTTCCGACGATGAAAAAGATAGTGTTGCTTCTTTAGTAAAAGATTGTGATAGAATGGCGCTAGCAATTGAATGTATACAAGAAGAATTAGTCGCTAAAATACCTCTAGAAATGTCAATAGTCTATCCCGACTATTTAGAAGAACTACAAAATTCTGAATGGCCTTACATCAGAGAATTTGCGGCGAAATTAGCCACGCGATACCCGAAGGTATTCTCGGCTGATTAGAAAAAGGATCTTGTGATTTCTCCATCTTCACACGACGTCATTCTGGCAGATGGCTTCTGTATAAAGGGAAAGATTAGGTCAGGTCTTGAAATATAAATTTTGAGTCTGGTTCAATCAGAATGAATGAACCAGCATGCAGGGGCCAAGTGGTCAGATCTGCCTTTGACCATTTACAATATCAGAAATTTAATCTGTTCTTAAGAAACAAAATAAATCAGTGTCTCATTTATAGACAATACATAACCGGGGTAAAATCAAAAAGAGTGTAAAAAGAATAAAGGCGGTGTAACCTTTCAAGTTGTACGCAAACAACTATTTATTACTGAAAGGAGGCACCACCATGCGAAAGAGTATCACCGAGACGGCCAAGC
>JBKQWB010000023.1:0-6974 GCA_052139735.1 Smithella sp.
CGCGGTTCCAATAAAAGGAATATTGAAGAAACAGCCTTCAAAACAAACATTG
The DNA here is from genome assembly GCA_052139735.1 of Smithella sp. Classification (GTDB taxonomy): domain Bacteria; phylum Desulfobacterota; class Syntrophia; order Syntrophales; family Smithellaceae; genus Smithella. Next base: position 53 of record JBKQWB010000023.1, read on the forward strand.
AAGCCAGCGAAGAAATTGCCCGGCAGCTGCGCTTGAGGGATTTAGGCGGATTGATTGTCATAGATTTTATTGACATGATGGACAAAAAACATATTGCGGAAGTGGAGAAATCTTTTAAAAAAGCGCTTAGTATTGATAAGGCCAGGATTCAGCTTTCACGTATTTCCAAGTTCGGGATGCTCGAATTATCACGGCAAAAAAAACAGTCAACAATTCAGGAAATAAGTTACACAAGATGTCCTTACTGTAAAGGGAGCGGTTTGCGTCCATCTCTGGAATATGCCGCTTTGGGAGCGTTTCGCAAAATTGAATCAGACGCCGTTAAAGGTATTTATTCAGAATTAAAAATAATTTTACCACACGAAATCGCCAATTACATTCTGAATCGCAAAAGAAAGGAACTTTTGAATTTGGAATCGGAATTCGATCTCACTTTGAATATTTCGGGAAGCATGGATGTGCCGTGGGACAGTGTGGAAATACAGCAAATAATAAAAGAGCAGGCTGAAATTCAGGAGCCTCAAGAAGAAACTTCTGTCAAAACAGACGAAATTTCAGTATTAACCACTGATGACAAAAGTTCAATTGAAGAAAACAGTTCGGCAAATGTGGAAATACCCGCTAAAAAGAAAAGCCGAAGGAGACCTCGCCACAAAAAAAGAAGACCGGTGGAAATGGTAAAGGGAATGCCCCCGGTACCGGATGTTACACCGGAAACAGTTCCGGAAATTCCAGCCGCCGGAAATCTGCCGTTTATACAGGATCATCACGAGGAGCATTTTCCGCTTGTCATCGAGCCGGTAAGGGAACCGGCAATGGAACCGGCAATGGAAACAACCAGGGAACCGTTCAATCCGGAAGAAAGTATTGTTACTCCTGAGCCGGAGAAACCGGATAATAACATTATCGAACAACAAAAAAAGAATGAAGAATAAAAAATAAACCAGCTGATTTAATTTAAATTTTATCCGGAAGCTATTCCCCCGCGGCCAGTTCTTTAGATCGCCGTGTCGCCGCCTCAACAGCAGCAATGATTATCTCGCGAAGATTTTCTTCCTCCATTACCTTTAATCCGGCTGCGGTAGTGCCGCCGGGCGATGTTACCATTTCCCTTAATTGCGCCGGTTCTTTATCGCTTTGAAGGCACAGGTGGGCGGCTCCCAGCATGGTATGCGCGGCCAGTTGCTTGGATAAGTCACGCGACAACCCTTTTTTTAATCCAGCCTCAATAAGAGCTTCGATAATAAGAAAAAAATAAGCGGGACCGCTGCCGCTCAACCCGGTTACAGCATCCATATGTTTTTCTTCTACACGTACACTGATACCCACGGCATTGAAAATAGCTTGCGTAAGCTTAATATCGCCGGCTTTGACGCGGCTTCCTCCGGCTACTGCCGTAGCCCCCTTGCCGACAAGTGCGGGCGTGTTGGGCATTACTCTTACAACTCGGACGCCTTTTGACAGGGAGTTTTCAATAAAACTTGTTGTAATTCCGGCAGCGATGGAAATAACCAGCTTGGATTTATCAATAACGGAGCTAATCTCTTTAAGTGTGACGGCCATATTTTGCGGTTTAACGGCGAGAATAATTATGTCCGCTTCTTTTGCGGCTATTTCATTATTACCAGAGACCTTTAGCTTCATTGATGAACGTAGAGAATTAAGTTTTGCTTTATCAATATCTGTCACAGTTATATTCTTGGGGGAAGTGATTTTATTGGCGATTAACCCCTGGGCAATGATGCTTCCCATTTTACCGCCGCCAATGATGGCTATTTTTTTCTCTTTGAACATATTTTAACACCTCCAATATTATTCATGCGTCTTTGTGGCCGTTTAAAAACGCTCATTTGCCGTGTTTAGCCGCAAACGCACTGTTCAACGTATATTCATATACGCCTTGCTGTTCATTTTTTACGCGCCTGGCATCTGATCATTTTTAAATAGCCACGTAAAACGTGCTTTTCAACAACACTTCTTTTTCTTCTTATATTGTCAAATCGAATCCGGTCAAGCGCTTTATTCTTCCATTGCATTAAATTTTGCTTTTGTGATAGTTAACTTCCAGGGGATTTTGAACCTATGCTGAAATATTTTAACATTGAATCGGTAAAAATTGCCTGCCTGACAAGCGAAAGCGATAAGGGCGATAACAAACAAAGTCTGGTTTTTATTCACGGTTCCGGCGGTGACCATAGCGTATGGTCGCACCAATATGCCCGGTTGCGTAAGAAATATAACATAGTGGCCATTGATCTTCCGGGGCATGGACGTTCCGGAGGCAGCGGAGAAAAGGATGTTAACAGCTACTGTGTATGGGTAAAGAAATTGCTGGATATCCTTAATTTGAACAAAGTTGTGCTTGCAGGCCATTCGTTGGGAGCGGCAATTGCGCTTAAGTTTGCCATAAACTATCCCGAAGAAATCAATGGAATTGTTTCAGTTGGCGGCGGAATGAAAATGCCGGTTAATCCTTTCTTTTTAGATTATTTAAAAACAAATCCTGTCCAGATGCCGGCGGAAATAACGGAGTTAATTTGTAAATATTCGCTGGCGAAAGAAAACCGTCCCAAATTTCTTGAAGACTTGCAAAAAAGTATTTCCCGGTCAAAAGTTGAGGTCTTATACGGCGATCTTTTGGCATGCAATGAATTGGACTTAACGAAGGAAGCGGATAAAATCAAAGTGCCTGCCCTCATTATCTGTGGAGCGGAAGATAAAATGACTTCACCGGATTTTTCCCGTGGGCTTGCCGTGAACATCGGCGGGGCAAAGCTGGAAATAATTGCGGGGGCCGGCCACATGGTTATGATGGAAAGACCGGCAGAATTCAATATTGCTTTGGAAAAATTTTTAGTGTCAATTTCAGAGGAGTTGTCCCCAAAACGCTAAAGGAGAGGATTTATGTTTGTTTTGAAATATTTTATCATAGCACTGGCCGAAGTAATAGATATTGTTTTGTTAAGTTACATGATTATCATATTTGCCCGAGCAGCGATTTCATGGGTTAATCCCGATCCCTATAATCAAATTGTTATCTTTTTGTATCGCGTAACCGAGCCGGTTCTCAGGCCAATCCGCCGGAAATTGCCCATGAACAATGCAGGGATAGATTTTTCGCCTTTTATAGTTATTCTGGCGATTATTTTTTTACGGCTTTTTTTAGTACCGACAATGCAACATCTGGCTCAGCTTTTTTAATATTCGGCAGAAAGGAAAAATCCCTCAGGCAATATGATTAGCTTGAAAGAGTCGAAAAAAGGTCTAACCTTTGATATTCAGGTAATCCCTCACGCTTCCCGCGCGGAAATAACTGGCGAGCAGGACGGCGTTGTCAAAATCAGGGTTACCGCACCGCCCGTGGAGGGAGCGGCCAATGAGGCTTGTATAAAATTACTGGCAAGTAAACTGGGACTGAAAAAAAGCCAGATGGAGATATGCTCCGGTTTAAAATCTCGAAAAAAAACAGTTATGATTAAAAACGTTAGAAAGTCAGAATTGGCAGTGAAAATAAATAACATTCTCAAGACAGATTAGAATTACAAGCCACCCTGCTTTTATTGCAGCACATATATAAGGGTGATGTTCCCTCGCAAAAAAATCGTTATGGAAAAAACAAAAAGTTCAGAAAATTCCAAAGTGGCCAAAGCAGCCGGAATTGTAGGCGCATTAACAATGGTCAGCCGTGTTTTCGGCTTGCTGCGCGATACGGTTATTGCTGCGATCTTCGGCGCCACTTGGATGACGGATGCCTTCTGGATTGCTTTTCGCATTCCCTTTACATTAAGCAGGCTGTTGGGTGAAGGTTCTCTTACTGTTTCTTTTGTTCCGGTTTTCACCGAATATCTGCACAAGAGGACAAAAGAGGAAACCCTCGAATTAGCCTATAACGCTTTTACCATACTAACAATAATTCTAACCGGTATAACGGTTTTGGGCATCGTCTTTTCGCCGCTCATTGTCGGAATTATCGGAGCCGGCTTTATTTCAGAACCAAATCATTTTGCATTGGCAGTTTTTTTAAACCGCCTGATGTTTCCTTATATCTTTGTTGTTTCATTGGGCGCCTTGTGCATGGGGATTCTGAATTCATATCGTCATTTTATTGCCCCGGCGTTATCTCCGGTGCTGTTGAATATTTCCATGATATTGGCGGCCCTGTGTTTGCGCTCTTTCTTTGCAGAACCGATTACAGCATTGGCCATAGGTGTTCTAATCGGTGGAATATTGCAACTGGCCCTGCAGTGGTCGTTTCTGGGAAAGTACGGCGTAAAATTCAGATTCCGGTTTAATTTTAATCATCCGGGGGTTAAACAAATAGGCGTATTAATACTTCCGGCAATTTTCAGCGGTGGAGTAAATACCATCAATGTTTTCATCGGGACGAGCCTTGCTTCTTTGCTGCCGGGTGGTAGTGTCACATATCTTTTTTATGCCGACCGGATCATGCAATTGCCGCTGGGCGTTTTTGCAATCGCCATCGGAACGGCAACGCTGCCGAGTTTTTCGAGACACGTTACCGCGGGTAATATCGATGAGCTAAAATCCAGCATTTCTTTTTCACTGCGGCTGACACTTTTTTTGACTATTCCGGCGATGGTTGCACTAATGGCTTTGAACTTGCCCATCATCTCCGTTTTGTTTCAACGCGGCGCTTTTGACGCTCAGGCAGCTATCTATACCAGCCAGGCGTTATTCTGTTACGCGACGGGTCTCTGGGCATATTCCATTGTACGCGTGTTCATTAATTCTTTCTATTCTCTTCAGGATTCCAAATGGCCGATGAAAGCGGCAATTATCACACTGATTGTGAATGTGCTTGTGAGTCTGTCATTAATGTATCCCTTAAAACATAATGGTCTTGCCCTGGCTGTTTCAATCGCCGCCGCGGTTAACGTCTTTACCCTGTCCTTTGTTCTGAGAAGAAAAATCGGGAAATATTTGGATCGTTCCTTTTACATATCGATTTTAAAAATTATTTTATCCGCCGTCGCTATGGCCGCCGCAATTTTACTGATTGATTATTTTATGCCGTGGAATACTTCCGCCCGCTTTAAAACTAGATTGATTTACTTGATTGTTGCAGTTTTTACAGGAGCCGGAGTATTTTTTAGCTGTGCCTTCCTGTTGAAAAGTCAGGAAATTCATGCCCTTGTTAATATGCTCAAAAGAAGATTAAGCCGCCCATAACATTGATCCAAACGATAAAATGATTGACTTAAGCACATCAAAGTGATAAGTCTTCACGTCTTTGGCAGGCATGACCGGCAAAAGACACAGAGGGTAAATTATGTTAGATATTAAATATTTAAGACAGAATATCGACCTTGTCCGCCAGAAAATGGACCAACGGGGCCAGAAAATTGATTTCGATGGTTTTCTCGGTTTGGACGCAAAAAGAAGAGATATTCTGGGGGCAGTAGAAACTCTGCGGAATGAACGTAACAGCGTTTCCAAGCAGGTAGGAGAACTCAAAAAAAAGAAAGAGGATGCTTCAGCGCTCATTGAAAAGATGGGTGACGTATCGGCCAAGATAAAAGAATATGATGAAATCCTGCGCGTAACGGAAGAAGAACTCAACGCCTTTGTCATGATTGTGCCGAACATCCAGCATGAATCCGTGCCGCAAGGCAGCGGCTCGGAAGACAATAAGGTTGTACGTACCTGGGGTGAAAAACCGGTTTTCAGCTTTGAGCCCAAGCAGCATTTTGACCTGGGCGAAAATCTGAACATTCTGGATTTCACGCGTGGTGCAAAAATAACCGGAGCACGATTTACGGTTTCCCGTGGGGCAGGCGCTGCAATGGAGCGCGCGCTGGTCAGCTTTATGCTCGACTTACACACAGAAAAGCATGGTTACACGGAAGTTTTGACACCTTTTATGGTGAATGCGGAAAGCATGACGGGAACAGGCCAACTGCCGAAATTTAAGGAAGATCTTTTTAAAATTGAAGGCATGGAATATTATCTGATTCCAACTGCGGAAGTTCCGGTAACCAATATTTACCGGGATGAAATTCTCGATGAAGATAAACTGCCGATTTATCTGGTGGCTTATTCTCCCTGTTTTCGTGCTGAAGCTGGTTCTTACGGTAAAGATACAAGAGGATTGATCCGTCAGCATCAATTTAATAAAGTGGAAATGGTCAAGTTTTCCAAGCCGGAGACTTCTTATGACGAATTGGAAAAGCTGACCGCTAACGCGGAAGAAGTTCTCGAAAAACTCAATATACCTTACCGGACGGTATGTCTGTGCACAGCCGACCTTGGTTTTTCCTCAGCCAAGACGTATGACGTGGAAGCTTGGCTGCCCGGACAAAATACATATCGGGAAATTTCTTCTTGCAGCAACTTCGATGATTTTCAGGCTCGCCGTGCGGCGATTCGTTTCCGGAGGAAGGACAGCGGTAAAGTGGAATTTGTTCACACACTAAACGGATCCGGTCTGGCTGTAGGTAGAACCGTTGTGGCGATTTTAGAAAATTATCAGCAGGCGGATGGCAGTGTTTTAATACCGGAAGCCTTGCGCCCTTATATGAGAGGTCTTGAACGAATTACTCCTTAAAATTATCTAAAAGGATAACCGGAGAAAAATATTATTTGGAGGGATGGCCGAGTGGTCGATGGCGGCGGTCTTGAAAACCGTTGACTGAAAGGTTCGCGGGTTCGAATCCTGCTCCCTCCGCCAAAACATAATCCAGCAAAGTATGAAGAAGTGCAAAAAGCCGTTAGAAATAGCGGCTTTTTTGTTGTTTTTAGTCCAAAGGCGTGCTATAAGATTTTACAAAATACAGCAAATATGGGGGCTGATTAACAGTAAAAAGCCCCTAAAATAAATGGTAAGCCCCCAAAAAAGGAGATATTCTTATGCCTAAGAGAATCAAACCATTATCTGAAGTTAAAGTTCGCACAGTTAAACCTC
>JBKQWB010000024.1:0-29098 GCA_052139735.1 Smithella sp.
CCACCACCTACAATGCACGCAAACGCTTGATAGGCAGTGGTCGAAGAAACTGGTCATTGGCCATTTTGGTGCCGACAAAGAAAATGACTCGGCTTGTATCGGATCACTTTCGATCGCCACCTGCGCGTATGAAGCAGATACCTCATACGGCCATAATTGAAATGGAAGCCGTTATCCTGGCGGCGGAAATCGTTTCTTTTCTCATGCAACCGGATACGGATGGCCGACATTTCGAGCATTTCATAGAATTGTTGATTAATTATTTTTACGGCAAGGGAGGCGATACTCCAACAAAAAGCGACCTGAATGAAGCAGGAAATATTCAAAAAGCCTATAATGAATGGCTTATTCGACAGGCTGAGGGAAAAGCAATTAGACAGAGCAGCATTCTAGTCAATCTGTTTAATTGTTATGCCTCAACACGGATGCTTAATCTTATCGGTGATCCAGATAAGGATTGGCGTGCGGTACGGCAAATTCTGGAAGATGGGGCATGTACACGTCTAAAGGGAGTTGCAGGCGAAGTCCGGAATCTTCGTCTCTTGGATCGTGGCACACAGTTGCGCCAAGAACTATCACAAGACTGGCGTGACAATGGTTTTTATGTAAACGCGCTTGCTATCATCCGACAAGCGTTCGTTAAGGAACATTTTTCCTCTAATTCTAAGCCCGAAACAGGTGTGGTGGTCATGAACATGCACAAGGCCAAGGGCAAGCAGTTCGATGAGGTCATCATTTTTGAAGGATGGCCGATAGTTTCAAAAGGAAAGATCATGGCAAATCTAGATCGAATAGTCAGAGCAAACTTACGTGAAAATATTAATGATCAAGCCGTTTATAACTTTCGTGTCAGCGTCACTAGGGGAAAACGTCAAACGACGATTATGACGCCCAAGAATAATCCCTGCGTTCTTCTTTACAACAGAAGTAGATCGTAAGTATGAATTGTAGCACAATATGATAGCTTCTTTTACTCCGATAATCCTTTTTGCTTTTTTATGCCCATCATCTCAATTATTTCCCACCCTGCTTGAGGTTGGTATAGACGTGATAAGGCTGTATTCACATTTGTGATTCTATCCGCTGAAAAAGTGTGCCGCTTATTCCGCTATCGCTCTGGGCTTGCAGCACGTCGCTTGCCGCTTCATAAGCAACACACATATTCAGCTAATCACAATATACAGCCATTTCACGCCTATCCCATTCATTGTTCCCACCCTGTTATTTTTTTATTGCAGGGAAGGTATTTTAAGGGGATTGTAATCCCCGTTAATTCTTCCCTGCTACCCTTCAAAATATCCCTCGACGTTTTCTTATTTCTTTTTTTCAAAACCAACTAGCGGTGCCTTCTACACGAAAGTTCTATTCCATGCCTTCGGCAATAAAGATTTTGCTATTTGTTTTATTATTTTTTCTTCTTCGGTGAAAATCTTTATCGTTACAAAAATATTCTTCTAAAAAGCTCGAACAATATTTTCGCAATACCCTCCGGGCATGGCATAGAAACGCCTTCAGTTCTTTCGTGCTCTTTGCACCGCCTTTTCAGTGAAGTTGGTTTTTCAAAATGTTTTTAGAGGGAAAACCATTTAACGAAAGGAGAAAAAAGAAAATGAATAACAAAATTTTAGGAAGAGCAATTGAGCTAGCGAGGAGAATAGCCAAAGTTTATGGACGCAATGTTTATGTTGCAACCGGCATGAAAGGTTTTGAGGTTTACGAAAAAAAGCCTCTGTTTTGCAAAAGATTTTATGTTGTCGGAGAATCCGGTATTGTTTGTCTGGTAAATAATACGTTAGGGCGCAAATAATAAATTCTCATTGCTGATCTATCGGCATGACGGGGAGAAAGGGAAATTTTATGGTAAAGCATAACCCAAGAATAATAGTTGTGGTAAGGGGAGGAGTAGTGCAAGCAGTATATTCAGACACGGCCAACGTCAGCGTTGCAGTTTTGGATTACGATGAGATAGCAACAGAAGATGCTACCCCTGAATTCATTAAACTGGAAGCCGAAACAAAAGGAATGCTGGAAATCATTTAACAGATGGCAAACAACAAGAAAAAAATGATATATGTCGATCAGGTTATATATTAGTTTTGTTTTTTAAGGTGAAAGGTTGGAAATAGGGTTGGAAAATGCTTTTAATGGGTAATAAAAAAGTGGTCATATTGATATATAACCACTTGATTTTACTTTGGTAGCGGGGAGAGGATTCGAACCTCTGACCTTTGGGTTATGAGCCCCAAAAGCTAAGAAGCAACTTTACGTAATCTTTAATGTTGTCATGCCCGCGCGGGAATCCAGTCCTTGATAAAAAAATGGATTACCCGGTCAGGTCGGGTAATGACATAAATGTGGGATTTATGAATAAGGAAATACGGAAATTTTTAATCGATCATTTGGGTGTGGTGGATTATGAACTTGCGCCCATCAAAAAGGGAGGTTCCGACCGTAGTTTTATTCGGGTTTCCCTGTCGGATAAAACAAGTTTCATTTTTATGCATTATGGCGATGAAGTAGCGGAAAACACCCGCTGGGCCGACATCAACAAATTCATGACCTCGCTTAATATTAATGTGCCGCGGATTATCGCGCGGGATGAGTTGCTACATTTTATTTTGCTTGAAGATTTGGGCGATTTGGATTTGTGGTCGCAAAGATTTTTACGCTGGGAAGAGCGGCGCGATTATTATTTTCAGGCGCTCACTCAAATTTACCGGCTGCATTCTTTTGATCTGAAATCGCTTCCCGCCGGTTTGCAATTGTCGGAGAGTTACGGCCCGGGGCTCTATAAATGGGAGCATGACTATTATCTGCAAAATCTTGTATGGGAAGTCTGCAAAATAAAACTTTCGTCATCGGATTCCGTGAAAGTGAATAATGAACTGGATGCTCTTTCCGTACATCTGCAAAAAATTGAACCGCGCCTTATTCACCGCGATTTTCAGTCGCAAAACATCATGATTAAAAACAGCAGGCCTGTTTTGATTGATTTTCAGGGGATGCGTCAAGGCTGTCTTTTCTACGATTTGGGCTCGCTTATCTGCGATCCTTACGTTACTTTTAATGATGAGGAAAGAAACGAACTGATAAATTTTTACTATGAACTGCTTAATCCCACTTACAGCCTCGATGAGTTTATTCATAATTTCTGGATGGGTTCGGTGCAGCGGCTTTTGCAGGCGCTGGGCGCATACGGTTTTCTGGGGCTTAAAAAACACAAACCCGCATTTCTTGGGCACATCGGCAACGGCCTTGAGAATTTATTGACGGCAATAGATAACGCAGGTGATCTCGATGCGCTCAATGAGCTGGCAACCGAATGTGAAACCATCCTCGCCCGCAAAAATTATTAATAAATAATAGTTTAAAGGTTTGATTTAGAATTGGTGTAAGATAAAGGCATTGCGCTTATCCAGGCGTTATGTTAAGCAAATCATCAATATTTACCACCCGGAGAGGTTTGAAGATGAAATACGAACCAATTGCAATTGAAGAAAAATGGCAAAAAAAATGGGAGGATGAAAAATTCTTTAAGGTTACCGAAGACCCGCAAAAGAAAAAATACTATCTGCTGGAGATGTTTCCTTATCCTTCCGGCAAAATTCATATCGGCCATGTCCGTAATTACACCATCGGCGATGTCGTCGCCCGCTATAAACGCATGAAGGGTTTCAATGTTCTGCATCCGATGGGTTGGGATTCCTTCGGCCTGCCGGCGGAAAACGCGGCCATCGAACATAATATTCATCCCGCGAAGTGGACAAACGAAAATATCAATCACATGAAAAAACAGCTCAAACGCATGGGTTTCAGCTACGATTGGGACAGGGAAGTATCCACCTGCGAACCTAAATACTACCGCTGGGAACAGCTGTTCTTTATCTGGATGTATGAGAAGGGACTGGCTTACAAAAAACGCTCCACAGTTAATTTTTGCACCAAGTGCGACACGGTGCTGGCTAATGAACAGGTTGAAGGCGGTCAGTGCTGGCGCTGCGGCACGGAAGTGCAGGAGAAGGTACTGGATCAGTGGTTTTTCAAAATTACCGCCTATATCGAAGAACTGCTTGAATACTGCGATAAGCTGCCCGGCTGGCCGGAACGCGTAATGACCATGCAGAAAAACTGGATCGGCAAAAGCTACGGCTGTGAAGTGGATTTCCCGATGGCCGATGGAAACGGCGCGATCAAGGTATTTACCACCCGTCAGGATACACTCTTTGGAGCGACCTTCATGCTGGTTGCCGCCGAGCACCCGCTGGTTATCCAACTCACCAAAGGCAAGGCCGTTGAAAAAGATGTCATGCGGTTTGTCGAAAAAGTCAAAAAGCAAGACAAATTGATGCGTACTTCCGAATACTATGAGAAGGAAGGCCTGTTTCTGGATGCCTACTGCAAAAATCCTTTAACCGGCAGGGAAATGCCAATTTTTGCGGCCAATTTTGTTCTCGCTGATTACGGAACCGGATGCGTTATGGCCGTGCCCACGCATGATCAGCGCGACTTTGAGTTTGCCAAAAAATTCAATCTGCCGCTTATTGTGGTTATTACACCGAAAGATAAAACGCTTGATACAGCGACGATGACAGAAGCTTATGTGGATGAAGGAGTCCTCGTCAATTCCGGACAGTTTAACGGCATGGAAAACACAAAGGTTTTGGAGGCCATCGCCGATTTTCTGGAAGCCCAGGGGAAAGGTAAACGCACCATCCAGTACCGGCTGCGAGACTGGGGCATTTCCCGCCAGCGATACTGGGGAGCACCGATTCCCATGATCAACTGCGATAAATGCGGCATTGTTCCGGTTGATGAAAAAGATTTGCCTGTAGTGCTTCCGGAAAGTGTAAAATTAAGTACCGAGGGCGGTTCGCCGCTTGCCGCTATGAAAGAATTTGTAAATACCACTTGTCCCAAATGCGGCGGCAAGGCCGTCAGAGAGACAGATACGATGGATACATTCGTGGAATCCTCATGGTATTTCGACCGCTATTGCTGTCCTGATTGCGACACCAAACCCGGCCTCGACCGCAAAAAGTTGGATTACTGGATGCCTGTTGATCAATACATCGGCGGAATTGAACATGCCATATTGCATCTGCTCTATTCGCGTTTTTACACCAAGGTTCTGCGCGATTTCGGAGTTATCGGCGTGGACGAACCGTTTACCAATCTGCTGACACAGGGCATGGTCTGCAAAGAGACGATGAAATGCAAAGAACATGGTTATCTTTTCCCGGAGCAGGCATCTGATGGAAAATGTCATATCTGTGGCACGGAGGCTATCATCGGCAAGACCGAAAAAATGTCCAAGTCTCTGAAAAACGTTATTGATCCCGACTATCTGATTAAAACGTATGGAGCGGATACTGCGCGCATATTCTGTTTATTTGCGGCACCGCCGGAAAAGGATTTGGAATGGAGCGATCAGGGCGTGGAAGGTTCATTCCGTTTTCTGGGGCGACTGTGGCGTATTATTGAAGAATATCTTGAAGACATCAAGGCTGTTGAGCCGTTGTCGGGCCGTGTTGATTTGGAGGGCGAGTTAAAAGCACTGAGGCGGAAAACTCATCAGACTATCCGTAAGGTTACTATTGATATAGAAGACCGTTTTCATTTCAATACGGCAATCAGCGCGGTAATGGAACTGGTCAATACGGTTTATCAAATCAAGCGTCCCGCAAGTGATGATAAGATGGCTCTGTCGGCTGTCCGCGAAGCGCTGGAGGCTGCCGTTGTACTGCTGGTGCCGATTGTGCCGCATATCACTGAAGAAATATGGCAACTGCTTGGCCATAAAAATTTGGTTTCCGATATGGCCTGGCCGCAGTTTGATCCGGCGATTGCCAGCGAAGAAGAGATGACGATTGTTGTGCAGATTAACGGTAAGCTTAGGAGCCGAATGACCGTTGCCATAGATGAGGATCCGGAAAAAATCAAAACGAATGCGTTGGCGGATGAAAAAATCAAGGCAATGACTAAAGAAAAAAAAGTGTTAAAAGTTATTTACGTGCCTAAGAAACTGGTTAATATTGTTATCGCTCAATAATAATGAAGGCATTTTCATGAAAAAACAAAACAGGCGGCAAATCCTTAAAACATTAATAATATTCATTTCTCTCGTTCTTTTGTTTGGCTGCGGATACTCCTTTGCTCCGCAGGGGAAATTCATCGAGAACCGCATTCAACGGGTTTATGTAAAATCTTTTGAAAATAAAACATCGCAGGCGGAAATAGAAAATTATTTACGGACGGCTTTTGTTAATCAGTTTATTCAAAACAGCCGTTTTAAAATTGTGAACAATGAGGAATCCGCGGATGCGATAGTTAAAGGAACAGTTCTTAATCTCAATAGACTACCGCTTTCTTATCTCGTAAATGATCTAACGGCGCAAGAGCGGGCGACAATTATTTTGGACGTGACTTTCCAGGAAAGAGAAAGCGGCAAAATTATCTGGAGCTCGAAAAATATGACAGGCTCGGTTGATTACGCTATAAGCAATGATATTAATTTGCTTTCCCCAACCAGAAAACAGGCGTTAACTAAGCTGGCCAACGATATGGCAGAAAAAGCCTTTAATCTTATGATGTCCGGATTTTAAAGAAGATTATTTCTGTAAACATGAACCCTTTAGTTCGAAAATTCGGCCGGTTGATTCTCTTGCCCTTCAATAACGAGATTGAGGCGCTCGGTATCTGGCCATCGGACATGCGTCATGTTAAAGAAATAAAAAATCTTTCTTCATATCTGAAAAAATTATCATGCAAATATCTTCTGCTGATTACTGACAAAGAAAAAATCATCTGCGACGAATTGTCTCTACGCTGCCTGCTGAAAACCGCTGAAAAGAAGCGGGCAGGTATTACTTATTCGGATTTTATCCGGCAAAAAGGGAACAATCTGATTCCTAATCCGCTTATAGATTATCAGCAGGGCAGTATCCGCGACGATTTTAATTTCGGGCACCTTTTGCTTTTTTCCTGCCCGGCTGTTAAATCCGCCCTGCAAAAATACGGTTCACTGCCGGCAGAAGTTGATGCCGCTTTATACGACTTGCGTCTGAAGATTTCTATTGACCACGAATTGATTCATGTGCCGGAATTTTTGTATACGGTATCCATAAAAAAGCAGAAAATAATAAAAATATCCGGCAGGCAAACAGAAGCTCATTTTGCCTATGTCGCGAAAGAGAATTTGATTCGTCAGAAAAAGCTGGAAAAGGTTGCGACAAATTATCTAAGGCGTATCAGGGCTTATCTGCCTTCGCGCATAAAAAACACAAACAAAGAACAGGATGCCTTCCAGTGGAAAGTCAGCGTGGTCATTCCAGTGCTCAATCGTAAAAAGACGATTGCCGACGCGCTTGACAGCGCCTTGGGACAAAAAACCAATTTCCCTTTCAATGTTATCGTTGTGGATAATCATTCCACGGACGGCACCACAGAGATTCTCAACAAGTTCGTTAAGAAGTATCCCCATGTTCATCAAATCATTCCTTCAAGGCGCGATCTTGGCATTGGCGGCTGCTGGAATGAAGCCATTTATTCGCCGCACTGTGGACGTTATGTTGTTCAACTCGATTCCGACGACCTATACAGTTCGCCGCAAACGCTTCAAAAAATCGTGAATGTTCTGCGCAGGGGACGATACGCGATGGTCGTTGGTTCTTATACTCTGGTCAATGAACGTCTGAAAACTATCCCGCCGGGTCTTATTGACCACAGGGAATGGACGCGAAAAAACGGACACAATAACCTGCTCCGCGTCAACGGAATAGGGGCGCCCCGTGCGTTTGATTCTTCCGTGATCCGTCAGATTGGTTTTCCCAATGTGAGTTATGGCGAGGACTATGCTGTTGCTCTGCGTATTACACGCGAATATAAAATAGGCAGGATATACGAAAATTTATATCTATGCCGCCGCTGGAAGAACAATACGGATGCCGGACTTTCCGTGGAAAAACAAAACCTCAACGATTTTTACAAGGATAAACTTCGCACCGCGGAAATTAAAGCAAGATCTTTGACAAACAAAAAAGAACTTTCTTTGGACAGTCAAAGAAGATTTGCCGAATTCTCCGGTGGGGAAGATTTATCGCTGCCCATGCTTTCCCGGAGTCTTTTTGATGCGCAAAAGAAAAGCTGGCCGAAGCTGGCCGATGCCTGCCGGAATTTGGCTTCGGCGCGTCTAA
Organism: Smithella sp.; assembly: GCA_052139735.1. Lineage (GTDB taxonomy): Bacteria > Desulfobacterota > Syntrophia > Syntrophales > Smithellaceae > Smithella. The sequence continues at coordinate 8,193 of JBKQWB010000024.1, forward strand.
GGAAACTATCCGGCGGCTATAAAATTTATCTGCAATATAATCCTGCCCGCGCAGTAAGCAGCGGGGCCTCTGTTGATAGTGAATCAATTAAGAACAGACCCTGCTTTTTATGCGAAAATAATTTGCCGGCCCAACAACTGGGTGTTTTATACAGAAATCAATATTTGATTCTTTGTAATCCCGCGCCGATTTTTGAAAAGCATTTTACTGTAGTTAGCTTGCGACATAAGCCGCAGGAAATTGCCTCATCAATAAATTGGCTTTTGCAATTGGGCGCCGATCTGTCGCCTGATTATACTGTTTTTTACAACGGTCCGGCCTGCGGGGCGTCCGCTCCCGATCATCTGCATTTTCAGGCGATTCCCAAAAATGTTCTTCCTTTTCTTCGGGAATTAAAAAAACTGTCGCCGGTAGAAAACAATTCTTTTGTTCGATACAGCCGGTGGGAAGGATTTGACCGTTCTGTCGTTGTTCTGGAGGGGAAAAACGCGCGGGAGTTGGCTGAACAATTTCTGCGTTTGCTGGCAGCGGCGCAAAAAAAACTTAAAATAGATTACGAGCCGATGGTTAATGTTATTTGCGATTATGCCGGGAGACGCTTTCGGCTGTTTGTTTTTCTGCGTCAGAAACACCGTCCGGAAGCCTATTTTATCAAAGGCGAGAATAGGATATTTATTTCTCCGGGGGCTGTTGATATGGCCGGTATCATTATTACACCGCTTCTAGATAATTATAACCGTTTAGATTATAATGCTATCCGCGGAATTTACAGGGAGGTATCACTGCCGGAAGGCATGATGGATTCAATAGTAAAGGAATTATAAAAGGAACAGATAAATGTTTTTTAACGAGGAAATAATAGTTGACAGCTCAATGAGCTTTTCCGATGCGATTGAAGGAACAAACGCTCCGGATGAAATTATCGATGGGCTATCACTTGTTGATGTCCTGTACTATTCATTCGACGGAAGAAAACATCAGGGGCAAATTATCGTCAACAGGGAACGGGAAGATGATGTTTATGAAATCTTCGACTTTATTGAAAAAATTCTATTTCCCATAGGAAAAGTTGTTCCCATAATCGCTTATCAGTGGGATGATTACAATTCCATGGCCGATAATAATTCTTCCTCTTTCAACTTCAGAGTAATTGAAGGAACAACAAAATTATCCATGCATTCACTGGGGAAAGCCGTGGATATTAACCCGGTGCAAAATCCGGTTATTTATCCCAACGGGGTAATAGCGCCGGAAGGAGCTAAATATCGGCCAAAAGAAAGGGGCACATTTACGGAGGATAATGCCATAGTTCAGGAATTTCTCAGGCGAGGCTGGCACTGGGGCGGCAATTTCGATCAGCCGAAGGACTATCATCACTTCGAAAAGCCGGATTAATTCTTCATTGTGCTAAGAAACGGAGACATCCGGTGTCACATGGGGTTCGCCATCATCAACTATTTTTGAATGAAGATCGTGAGCCATCAGTAAATACATCGCCGGTACAACAAACAACGTAAACAGCGTACCGATGGCAATGCCGGTAGTAATTACCAAACCCATATTGTAGCGGCCCGCAGCTCCCGCACCGGAAGCAAATACCAGAGGCAATACACCCAGTACCATGGCTGCAGTAGTCATGAGGATTGGCCGCAAGCGAGTGGCCGCGGCCAGTTCGATAGCTTCGCGCTTATTTCTACCCTCGCGCTGCAGGTCGTTGGCGAATTGCACAATGAGGATGCCATGTTTGCTGATGAGCCCAATGAGTGTTATCAGGCCTACCTCGGTATAGATATTTAAGCTGGCATCGCCAATGCCAAGGCTGATGAAAATAAGCGCTCCGCTGATGGACATAGGCACGCTGATCAGCACGATGATTGGGTCGCGGAAACTTTCAAACAACGCAGACAGTACGAGAAAGATGATGATCAGCGCGAAGGCAAATGTCATCATTAATGAGCTTGATTCCTGCGTATACTGGCGCGATTCCCCTCCGTAATCGACGCTATAACCTGCGGGCAGTACCTCTTTGGCAATTGCCTTGAGTTTATCCAATGCCTGTCCCAGAGTGATACCGGGGGTGATGACTGCGGATATTGTGGATGAATTGAGTTGTTGAAAGTGGTTAATGGACTCAGGCACAACGGTGGTCTTAAGGTTGGCAATAGTGGAAACAGCCACGGATTGACCGCTGGCGGTATTAATATGGTAGTTGTTCAACTGGTCGGCGATAAGTCTCTCCCTTTGCTTAACCTGGGGAATCACTTTGTAGGAGCGGCCGGACATGCTAAAGTAGTTGACGTATCCTCCGCCCAGCATGGAAGCCAATGAATTGCCCGCATCCTGCATCGTCAAACCCATCTGTGCCATTTTATCGCGATCGAACTCCACCACGGCCTGAGGTTTATCTATTTTGAGGTCAGTATCCACATACATGAACATACCGCTTGCCCGCGCCTTGTCCAGAAAAATTTTGGAAACATCATTGAGCCGGGCAAAGGATTCGGTAGTGCCGATTACGAATTGCACAGGCAGCCCTTGACCGGCGCCGGGCAGGGGTGCAGGTTGGAATACCACTGAGGTGGCACCGGCTATATCGCCGATCTTATTTTGAATTTCCGGCTGCAGTATCTTGATGGTGCGTTGTCGTTTGTCCCAAGGTTTCAGCACCAGACCTGCAAATCCCGTATTAAGACCGCTAAATCCCTCAACCTGAAAAAGATGTGCGATTTCCGGTATAGGCTCCAGAATTTTAGCTAATTGTAAAGAATATAGTTGTGTCTGTTGCAGAGTTGCATCCGGGGCCGCTGTAATCATGGCCATCAAGAATCCCTGATCCTCCTGAGGTGCAAGTTCGCTCTTGGAACTTGCAAACAGAAAATAATTGCTTCCCAGAATAATCATTGCCAAAACTACAACGACTGGCAGAGAGTTGAGTGCCTCACTTAAATATTTTGCATAAGCGTCACGAAGACGATTAAACTGGCAATCGATGAACTCAGTGAAACGGTGCCGCTCATTCGGGTTTGGTTCCTTTAGAAAGCGCGAACACATCATGGGTGAAAGAGTCAAGGCAATGATAGCTGAGACGAATACTGCGCCTGCCAGGGTATAGGCAAACTCGGTAAAGAGCGCACCGGTGAGTCCGCCCATGAAGCCGATAGGCACGTAAACGGCAATTAATATAACAGTCATTGCGATAATAGGTCCGCCGAGTTCGCGGGCGCCCATGACCGCAGCCTGTAGGAGAGGAACTCCTTCTTCCATATGGCGATGTGCATTTTCCACTACGATAATAGCATCATCCACAACAAGACCGATGGCAAGCACGAGGGCAAGCAGGGTCATCAAGTTAATTGTGTAACCGAGAACCATCATGATAAAAAATGCCCCGACCAGAGACAGGGGGATGGCTACAATCGGGATGATCACCGAGCGTACCGATCCTAAAGAAAGAAAAATAACCAGGGTTACAATAAGTAACGCCTCGACAAGAGTGATAACGACTTCTTTGATGGAACTATTGACATAATCCGTGGCGTCGTAGACAATGCGTCCCTCCAGACCCTGGGGCAAATTCTGAGTGATCGCCGGGAAACCATTGCGAACAGCGTTGGCGACCGTAAGCAGATTAGCATTGGGTGCAACCCTTATGCTTATGAATACGGCGGACTTGCCGTCAAAGCGAACCGAAGAATCGTAGTTTTCCGCGCCCAGGGTCACATGGGCAACATCTCCCAGGCGAATGATAGCGCCGTTTATCGACTTGATGACGAGGTTGCGGAATTCGTCAGCAGAATGCAGACCCGTCGCTGCGGTGAGGTCGACGGTTATCATCTGCCCCTGGGTTCGGCCCAGAGCCGATATAAAATCGTTGGCGGCAAGAGCGTGACTTACATCCGTGGCGGTCACACCATGGGCAGCCATTTTTTCCGGATCAAGCCAGGCTCGCAGGGCGAACTCCTGCTTGCCGAGAATCTCTGCTGTCTGCACACCTTCCACAGCCTGCATTTTGGGCTGTACTACCCTGATCAGGTAGTCGGTTATATTCGTTGTGGGCAGATCTTTGCTGTAAAAACCTATAATCATAGAACCGATATCCTCACCTGTGGAGATACTTATTACCGGTTGCTGCGATCCCTGCGGCAATTGATTGAGCACAGCGTTGACCTTGGTGTTTATCTCGGTGAGAGCTTTGTTGGCATCATAGTTGAGGCGCATGTTTGCGGTTATTATGCTTACGCCCTGCGAGCTTGACGAGGTAAGGTAACCGATGCCGTTAGCCTGGGCGATGGAGTTTTCCAGAGGCGTGGTGATGAACCCGGATACCAATTCGGGGTCTGCACCTGTATAAACGGTTGTTACTGTCACCACCGCATTCTGGGTTTGTGGATACTCCCTGACGGGTAGAAGATCAATGGAGCGAAGGCCCAGCACCAGAATCAGCAGGCTGACCACAATGGCGAGAACCGGACGGCGAACGAAAATGTCAGTGAAATTCATGTATTTACTTCTCCATTACGGCTCTACAGGAACAGGATTGGCATCGTTTGAGGGTTGTGCCGTGTTGTTAACGATTACCGGACTGCCGCTTCGAAGCTTGAGCTGACCACTGGTGACAATGAGTTCACCCTCGTTGATCCCTTTAATGATTGCCACCTGATCGCCGCGCGCCGGTCCCAAAGTAACAAATGTTTGCCGGGCGGCCAGAGATGGCTTGCCGTCTTTATCTGTGCCTTTCTTCTCCACGATGTAAACAGTCTCGCCGTAAGGGTTGAAGGTCACTGCCGTACGGGGAACCGTCAGATAACGCATGGTTTTACCCGCCCGAACCTTGATTGTCGCATACATGCCCGGAAGCAATTCGTGCCTTGGGTTGGCCATGATTGCCTCAATCTGGACATTACGCGTATCCGGATCAACTTTCGGACTGATGGCGGAAATTTTACCTTTAAATATTTTATCAGGATAGGTGTCGGTTACGACGGCAACCATCTGCCCGGACGAAATACGGGAGAGCTCCTGCTGCGGCATGAAAAAGTCAATGTAAATCGGATCCAGTGTTTGCAGAGTAACGATCTTGTCTCCCGGGTTCAAATACTGTCCGGCATTCACAGAGCTGATGCCCAGACGGCCCGCAAATGGCGCGCGTATAGTTTTTTTGTTTATAAGAGCTTCCTGCTGGGCAACTTGTGCCTGTTTACCCTTGAGATCGGCGGCATCGGCATCAAGCGATGCCCTGCTTACGGCCTGTGCCGCGTATTGTTTTTTGTTACGTTCATAAACACTTTGTGCCAGATCGGCCGCTGCCATAAGCGTGTGCATTTGGGCAATGTCGGAATCAACGTTAAGTTTGAGTAAAAGTTGGCTGGCATTCACATTGTCTCCCGACTTGAAATGAACGCTTTGCACCAGGCCGGAAATTTCGTTTGCTACATCGACACCCCGCACAGCCCTCAGTGTGCCCACAGCCTGAATTTGCGTCTGCCAATCCTCGGAAGCAGCCTTAACTGCCGACACTGTAACCGCCGGGGCGGCCATCGATGATATGTATTTCTTCATCATGTATGACTTGAATCCCTGGTACCCGAAAATTCCGCCAAAAATCACGCCGACAATAATCAGCATTATTATCATTCTTTTAGTCATTCTTCGTCTCCTCTTTGATGAAAAGATAAACCAGTACCTCCGCGATTAAATCCCCGCCTTTTCTAATGGGGGATCGGCGGATATCGCTTTGCGGTTCCACCAGCCGCCGCCTAAGGCCTGGAAAAGTGCGGCGGTATCAGCATATCGCTGCGCCCGGGCCGAAATCACATTAATAAGCGTTTTCTGATAATCGCGTTCGGCAATTAACACCGACAGATAACTCACTGCGCCAAGCTCATATTGTTTTTCGTTCAACGCCAGCGTTGCTTTTGCGGCGGTTTCCGCCTTAGCTTGGGCCTGTAATGTCCGTGCGTCGGTTTCCAGAGCACGTAGTACATCAGCCACATCCTGAAAAGATTTCAAGACAGTCTGCCGGTATTGAGCCGCCGCCTGATCATAGACAGCGATAGCACTGCGCCGTTTTGCGGTGAGTTGTCCGCCGTGAAAGATCGGTTGTACAAGACCTGCACCAAAATTCCAGACAACGCTTTGTCCATTGAAGAGAACGTCAGTGCTGATGGCCTGAAATCCGTAACTGCCGCTTAGTGTAATCTGGGGATACAGATTTGCTGTCGCCACACCAACGGCCGCGCAGGCCTGATGCAGTAATGCTTCGGATGCACGGATGTCAGGACGCTGATGAGCCAAAAGCGACGGCAGGCTTACCGGTAGTGATTCCGGTAAATGCAGTGAATCAAGGCTGAATTCAGGTATCTTTCCGTCCCCGGGAAACTTTCCGATAAGGACCGAGAGAGCATGGCGGGTTATGTCTAGCTGCTTTTCGAGCGGCGGCAATCCCGCCTTGGTCATGGCAAGTTCTGTCTCTTGCGACAGCACAGCCGTTTTAGATACCGCGCCCAGTTCTAATTGCGTTTTAAGCACATCAAGCTGTTTTTGTTGCACCGCAAGGATATCCATGGTTGAACTAATCTGCGCCCTCAACGATGCTTCCTGGATAGCAGCTGTCACAATATTAGCGGTAAGGGCCAGGTGGGCACCCTCAAGCTGAAACTGCTGATATTCTACCTGCGCCTGAAGCGCTTCAAGCTGGCGCCTCGCGCCGCCGAAGATATCGAAAGTATAAGAGATATTTACTGAAGCGTTGATGAGGGTAAATGGGTCTATATCCATGTTTGGTTCGCCCAACGATGCGCCCGATATTTTTTGACGGTTAGACGAGACACCTGCATCCACACTGGGAAATAAAGCACCGGCCTGAGCTTTGCGATTTTCCTGCAACTCCCTTAGTTTTGCTTTTGCTAATTCAAGCGTGGGGCTGTCCGCAATGCCATGTTTAATCATCATGTCAAGGTCATGGGAACCAAAGAGTGTCCACCACTGAGCCGGCAGTTCATCGGCGAAAGCGAAACGCTGCGCTGCACCACTGTCTGACGGCGCATTGACCGTTTGTGCAGGCAGTGGCGATGCGGTATAAAGACTGGGTGTTGCCATATTCTGAGAATGGAAATCCGGCCCAACGGCACAACCGGCCATGGTCACTAAAACGATAATGAATAATATGATCGGGGAAAATGATTTCATTGTTTCAGACTCTTTTTTAATGTTGTTTTCTTCTTGGCCGGAAGGCGCGGCTCAAAGCCGATCATAAGCGTTTTAACGTAATCATGGATTTCACGACTGACACGTATTTTATCAGATTTATTTCCTATCCACCGGTCAAGCATGGCAGACTGAATACTTATCATCCAAAGGCATTTGGCAAGCACCCTGGTTTCGACAGCACCCGAGAGTCTGCCCAGCCGCTGCTCCGCAGCCAGATAAACATCCAGTCCTTCGATGGCATATTGCGGACCCATATTCCGTTCTTTCACGATCTCTTGCAGACGGATGCCTAATTTTTGATCAGCGAAAACAGTGTTGATAATCGGCGTTATTTCATAGTGGGCGCAGTAGACTGAAAGTAAAACGTTTTCCAGATTTTTTAAGAGTGTCTTTTTGCCTACCTCAAGCGGCAGATTCTGCATATAATTTTTAGTTTCACGCACGCGCGTTTCGATTATTTCAAAGATTAGCTCAGCTTTGTCCTTGAAGTGGTGATAAATCAACCCTTCAGCGACTTTCGCTTCACGCGCTATGTCACGTGTGGTAAGACGGGCCAGACCATGTGTCTGCAAGAGGCGTTCTGTAGCGTAAATGATATTCTGCCGGTTTTCGTTCATGCCTGATATTTCCGCTTCCTTTGTCTTTTCCCTGCCATGTTGATGCGATGTTACCGGTGGCATAATCACATCGCTAAATTCTTAATCAAATACTCAGTAATTTTAATCAAGCGATCAGAATATGTCAAGCTTATTTTTCCCGGATAATGGCCCAAACGTTACTAATTTCAGACAAAATATAATTATATCAAGCATTTCATGAATGCAACTTTTTTTATCTATTTGTGCGGTAATTATATTTAGATACTAATAATAATCAGGCGTTATTAAAGGGACGGGCGACCATTATTCCGGAATATTTTTTATTCTGCTTTAAATAGGAGGGAAGAGTGTTTTTAGAGATCACTACGCCGCTTTCTTTTTTTGATGCGTGAAGCAGACGCAGTCTTTTCCCCTGCCATAAAGCAAACCCGACATGCGCCGCGTCCAGTCCTTCATCCCGGGTGGCGAAGGCGATAACGTCACCATTTTTAATTTCTGTTTTTATCTCACCGAACTTGTTTATGCCGATGATATAAATAGTCTTCCGGGAAAGATTTTTCTCTATAAGCGACATCTTCCTTCGTTCGACTTCGCTTTTCAAAGCACTATACAGTTGGCTGTGAGCAGTCATGAAATTAATTTTTTTACGCTGCGGTTTGCCGCCAAGACGGCGCGACATATCAGTTATAATTTTCTTATTCTCATTATCATGCAGCCAATCGGTAAAGTAATGCAGGCGGGAAGAGTAGCCATCAATTTTCCCCTGACGATAACGGATTAATTTTAAATATTTTTTTAATTCATAATATGAAATATTTCCGGCAGCGGCGCATTTTGTGAGGGCAAGAACAGTTTCCACAAAGGTCGTGCAATCGAAAGCCGCTAAATTGACAACCAGCTTTTCATTGTCCGGGCATTCAAGAGTTCCCGCTTTGTAAGGTATATTAATAAAAAGACGGCCAATTTCCACTATTAAATCGCCGTAAGATAGATCGCTGTTTGGTAAAGGCTTGTTTTGCGAAGGAGCATCAACTTTGCATTGGTTTTTTTTCATTATAATTAACCTGCCCTTACTATCATATTTAAATGATTATTTAAGACAAAGCAAACACAAAGATCAAGGACATTTTCAAAATAGAGAAATCAGGCTTTTGGTGGGAATAAATAAACTTCAGATTCAATTTGTACTGTTTGAATTCGTAAGCGAACGCAAACATCTTTATTTGTTTCGGAGAGCGTCTGTGAAGAAATTTATCAGGGTTACAGAGAAATAAATGAAAGCGGTCAGGCTTGAAGCCGACCGCTTTATATGTTTTTATTATTTAACGGTGTTTACTTTTTTAGTAAGCCGTGAAATTTTGCGGGAGGCATTTTTTTTGTGTATTACGCCCTTAGAAGCTGCTTTGGCCAGTGCGGGAATAACAGTCTTTAACGCTTTTACGGAATTTTCTTTATTTTTGCTGTCTACACTTGTAATTACTGATTTAATTTTTGTTTTGATCGCGGACTTTGCGGCGATATTACGCTCACGATGTTTTTTGTCCTGCCGGTCACGCTTTTCTGCTGATTTATGTGTTGCCAAAGGTATCCTCCTGAATCCATTTTTAATATAATTGTTTTATTTAGCCCAATTATTTAAGACTGTCAAGCATAAACTGGATGGTTATAGTTTAATGTCACTGTGCCCGTTTGGCTGCAAAATCAATACTAATTTATCTGAAAAAGTAAAAATAACGTTTCAATATTTCTTATAAATTTCTTTTAACCTAAGGCATTTTCTTCATATAACTAATTTGTCTATGTCTTTGAGCTGTATGATAAAGTTACCTGATTAATGGGCTATTGTATCCGTCCCGTCCGTTCAACCTTTTTCCCAATAGTGCCTATTTGTACAGGCCTTCTATCTCGGCCTTGAAATGCTTGATCACTTCGTTGCGTTTGACCTTCATGGTAGGTGTCATCTCTCCTTCTTCCACGGTCAACTTGCGCGGCAACACAAGATACTTTTTGACGCGCTCATATTCCTCAAGCTCGGCATTGACCTTCTGGATGTCGGCATCGATGATGGTCTTCAGTTCGGGCTTATCAATGAAGTCCTGTCCCACGCGCGTGCAGATTCGGGTACCGTCGGCATCGGAAAAGACCAGGGCGTCCCTGTCATAGACGATGCCTTGGTTGTCGAAATGGCGGATAAAGGCATCGAAGTTCGGCACGACTAATGCGCTTACATATTTGCGGTTGTCGCCCACAGGCATAACTATTTCGATGAAGCGCGACAGTGAAAACTTGGCCTCGATCTTGGCAGAAGGCACATTCTTGCCCGTGTCAAGCACCATGAGGCCCTTCTTGCGATCCACAATCTTCAGGTAGCCGTCGGCCAGCATCACCACGATGTCACCTGTCTTGTAGAATCCGTCCGGGGTGAAAGCATCATTTGTTGCCTCGGGGTTATTCCAGTAGCCCTTGAAGATGTTCTCACCCTTGACCAGCCATTCACCGTCTTCGGCGATCTTGCCTTCCACACCGGGCGCCACGGGCCCGACGGATCCAGGCAAGATTTTATTCACCAAATTGATATTGATGGTATTGCAGGTCTCGGTGGCACCGTAGCCCTCGCATATGCGGATGCCCATGGCCAGGAATACCTTGCACAAATCCGCAGGCAGGCTCCCTGCAGCGGAAAAGGTCAGACTCAACTGGCCGCCCATCATTTCGCGTACTTTGGAGAACATAAGCTTGTCAACAAGCTTGTACTTGAGTTTCAGGGACAGGGGTACCCCTGCTGTCAGATCAATGCCCTCAGACATATCAATGAAGCCGTTCTTATCAGCCCGGGTCTCAATAAGCGTAAGGCCGGTTTTCATCGCATAGTCAAAGATGGCCTTCTTAACGGGTGAGCTTGCAGTGAGGGACTGCATAGTCATATAGATGCGTTCAAATAGTCTGGGCACGGACATAAAGATGGTGGGCCTGAATATCCGCATGTCATCAACGAGTGTCTTGGGGTCCGAATAGGCGATTGTGATAGCGCTGTGCATGGCGCAGCCATGGCCGCATTCGCGTTCGTATGTGTGAGACAGGGGTAAAAAGGATAGGCAGACATCATCGACGGTGAGTTCCCTTGTGACTGAGAGATCGCGCCTGCAGGCGGCGTTTATACTGCGGTGGGTATGCACCGCGCCTTTGGGCAGGCCTGTGGTTCCTGAGGTGTAGACTATGGTCATAGGGTCATCCATCGTCACCGATCGCCAGCGTTGTTCATAAGCGGTCGTATCACTGGACTGCAGTTCACGGCCTAGTTTTCTCAGGGCGCTTAAAGAAAACACCCGATCATCCCCTCCCGCATAATCATCTTTCATGAAGATCACTTTTTCGAGCGTTGGCATGTCAGGCCACACGCTTTTAATTTTCTTCAAGTTCTCTTCGTCATCCACATAGACGAAGCGTGCTCCGGAATCGTTCACGATATGCTTTATCTCGACGGGAGAGACCGTTGGATAGATACAGACAGTAATTGCTCCGCCACAGAGGATGGAATAATCGGCCCACACCCATGGGGGCTCGTGTGCGCCATAATGCAGGCGCGGTCTCCCCTGGCAATGCCCAGGTTCAAAAGCCCGGCAGAAAGCTCGCTTACGATAACGGCAAGCTGCGAGTATGTGATGGATTCGGTGTTTGTTCCCTCAGTCTTCCACCACTGAGCGCGGCGAGAGCCGAACTGCGTCGCGTTGCGGTGTAGGAGTTCAGGAAACGTCTGGACGGTCAAGTACCATATATCTGATGCTGTTTTCATCGGGTATCTCCTCTTATAGGATGTCTTACGTATTGCAGACGAAAAACAAGCGTTTCATCGAAACGTTTACTTTTTGCACTGTTTCAAGGCGGCTTCAATAAACTTACTGAAAAGCGGGTGAGGTGTTGTCGGCCGCGATTTAAATTCCGGATGGAATTGACATCCCAGAAACCAGGGATGATCTTGTATCTCCACAATTTCCGCTAAACGGCCGTCCGGTGACACGCCGGTAATTTGCAATCCTTTATCCAATAATATTTTCTTGTAGTCATTGTTAAACTCATAGCGATGACGGTGCCGCTCAGAAATTTCCGTTTGTCCATAAGCTGCAAAAGCAAAAGAATCGGGATTGATGATGCAGGGCCATGCCCCTAATCGCATTGAAGCGCCCTTATCCTTGACATCGCGCTGTTCGGGAAGCAAGTCAATTACAGGATAAGAAGTTTTGGGATTAAATTCGGAGCTGTTGGCCTCATCCAATCCGCAAATATTTCTGGCGTATTCCACAACTGCCATTTGCATGCCAAGACAAATTCCGAAGAAGGGGATATTTTTCTCCCGCGCATATTGAACGGCAAGGATCATGCCTTCTATTCCGCGGATGCCGAAACCTCCGGGAATCAAAATTGCATTCACATCGTCTAGACGGCTGCCGATGCCCTCTTTTTCAATTTTTTCCGAATCGACAAATTTTAATTTCACACGGCAGTTGTTAGCAATGCCTCCATGCACAAGCGCCTCATTAAGGCTTTTGTATGAATCCGTAAGGTTAACATATTTGCCGACGATACCGATGCATACTTCATTTGGAGGATTATTAAACCTGTCAGCCACTTCTTCCCAAATTTCCAGTTTCGGTTGTCCCGTCCATATATTGAGCAGATCAACAATTTTGCTGTCCAGGCCTTCCCGATGAAAAAACAACGGCACCTCGTAAATACAGTTGACATCCTTGGCTGTAAAAACAGATGTGACATCCACATTGCAGAAAAGCGCTATTTTGGATTTAATGTCTTCGGAAAGAAAATTTTCCGTCCGGCAAAGCAGAATGTCCGGTTGAATGCCTATTTCCCGCAGCGCCTTAACACTGTGCTGAGTGGGCTTAGTTTTAACCTCGCCGGCGGTCTTGATAAAAGGAACCCATGTTAAATGAATGAAGATAGCGTTTTGTTTCCCCGCTTCGTTGCGGAATTGACGGATAGCTTCCAGAAAGGGAAGGCTTTCGATATCGCCAACCGTACCGCCAATTTCCACAATGGATACATCGAAACCGTCTGCCGTTTTACTGATATAATCTTTAATTTCATTGGTAATGTGGGGGATGACTTGAACTGTTTTACCCAAATAATCACCGCGTCTTTCTTTGGTGATAACGGAATAATAAACCTGTCCGGTGGTCAGGTTGTTACTCTTTCCCATACGGGTGGAGCAGAATCTTTCATAGTGTCCCAGATCAAGATCAGTTTCCGCGCCGTCATCAGTAACAAAAACTTCGCCATGCTGAAAAGGACTCATTGTCCCGGGATCAACATTAATATAAGGATCCAGTTTTTGATTGGTAACTTTCAAACCGCGGCATTCCAGCAAAGCTGAAATTGATGCCGCCGCCAGTCCTTTGCCCAACGAAGAAAGAACGCCGCCTGTGATAAAAATAAATTTTGTTTTCATAATTGATCCTCAAGATTTTCTTTTTATATTCGTTATTGCGATAATCCCCGATCTTGTTTCGCATTTTTGCAGGAGAACATTATTCTCCTGATGTTGCCCATTGCTTGATTCGTCCTGCCAGAATTTCCACTGGTTCGCTGAACAAATCAGCGATGGGGATTTGTTCCAGATAATGGTCATCCCAGACGATATTATATTCATTTACCAGATTTCTGATATCATTGTAGCGGTAACCTAAAACTTCTTTCTTTTTGCCGACGGGCAGAAGCTCATTATATTGCACATGGAGTAAAAGCAAATGACTGACAAACTCACTTCCCGTTCTCAGCGGTAAAATTACGATGGAAGCTCCGTCTGCTTTGCCCTTGCCGATATATACGTGACCTGTGCTGACAATAGTTCTTTTTGTTCCCATCAACATTTTGGACGTTTCCGCTCTTGATATCATCTGCCTGGCCACTCCGCCCTTTCTTTGTATCGTAATAGTCGATCCTTCGTCGGGATTACCCCGAGCATCAAGATGATTAATGTCATAGATGGTGTATCCGTGCACGGCAGAAATAACAGGTTGTATTCTACTTACCGTCATAACGTTTCTGTAGGTCAAATCTTTGGTTGCAAACGCAAGTTCATCCAAAAGATCGAAAATGATTCCTTTGATTTCCTTTTCTTTTCGGCTTGTCCCTACCGTAACCGTTTTAGCCTGATGACGAATGGCATCGATCGGACGGGTGAGTTCATCGATTGCCTTTCCCAGAATAACGTCCAGAAAATCTAATGGCGAGACAAAACCGTTATCGACTTTGAATTCATGGCGAAAATCCTCCAGAGGCAATTTGCCTGATGCGTACTTCAATAAAAGTATCAGATCGGAAATTGTCTTGACGCTTAATAAATTGAAAGCCCCTTCATTGCGATGATGATTAAAAGCTTTATCAAATTTGTTGATTGTCTGGCGCAGGTGAACATCGGCAATTTTTTCATAGAGCGAGTAACTCTTTTTCACCTGTTCCGTTATGGCCAAATTAAGACCATTGCGGAATTCTTTGAAAATAATGGCTTCCTTATTAATATTGCAAGCCGCATAATAGCCCCATAAATGTCCCGCCATCGTATTGAGAATTACCGGCAGAGGCATCGGCGCCGCGGGAACAGGAATCACGGCATCGGCAATTTTATTAAAGCGATGATCTTCTTCTTCCGCGATAACAATAACCGCAGCCTTGTGAGCTTTAAAAATCTCTACCTCTTTGAGAATATCATCCATAACCTGTCCAGGATTTCCGGCGGCGCAAACCAGAATTAAAGGTTCGGCGGATAAGTCAATATGTTTTTTATTCTCCACGACGTCGGAAGAAATAGTTTTATAACAAAGTTCGCTGAGCTTGATTCTGATTTCGTCCGCCGCCGCTTTGTTGGGGCCGCTTCCCACTATTGCCCAGAATTTGCGGTTTGAAGTTTTTTCAACTGAGGCGGAAATCTGATCTCTGCGCGCAAAGACGCGGGCCATCAGTTGAGGAGCGGCTTCCAGATTGCGCAATTTAGAGGCTATGTAATCATCTGTCCTGGCTCCTAAAAGTTGCGCGATGAAAAGAGACAACACCTGTCCCGCGATAATCTGGGAATAAAAAGCCTTGGTAGAAGCTACTGACATTTCAATATCGCGACCGTCACTGGTGTAAAATACTCCATGTGATTTGGCAGTGATGTCCGATTGCCTTCTGTTGACGATGGAAATGACGAAAGCGCCGCGCTCTTTAGCCATGGTCACGGCGCGATTCGTATCTGTCGTTGTTCCCGATTGGGTGATGGGAATTACCAATGTATCCGCAAGATTATCTTTGAGTAAAAATCCGCTTAATTCAGAAGCCAGTCTGGCCGTTATATTAATATTCTTGTCTTTTAAATAATGCGCCAGCGCGTCGGCAACGGCCACTCCGGCAACCGCCGCCGTTCCATGACCTATAACAATGATGTTTTTTATCTCTCCCTGTTGAAGCCCGGATTTAACAGCGGCGGGAACGATATTTGTTCCTATATTGAAAATAACCCGCAGCGAAGAATAATTTCCGTTTACAATGCGGTATTTGCCTCGTAATGTTTTCTTGATGGAAACGGCTGATTCGGAAATTTCCTTGAGGAAAAAATGAGGATAATCACCGCGATCAATGTCGCGTGTTGTAATTTCGGCTTTTTGCAGAGAGTTCTCTTTCAGGATAATTCCAGCGCCGTCATAAGAGCAAGCTTGGATTCCCTTCAGGCCTCCGGAGGAATTTTGATCTAAAATGAAAATTTGCCCGGTTGTTCTGTTTGCTCTATCAGTGGTAGTCTCGCCATTCATTTTGATGAAATAAGGCATCACTTCCACCAGACCATAAAGTTCCGAAGAAAACATATACTGGTCGGAACCAACGCCAACATAAATAGACTGGCCGCTGCCCTTGAGCGCTAAAAAAAACTTACCCGGTTCCAGATTGCAGGTCATGACTATGGCATGTGATCCTTCAAAATCATTTACAGCGAAGCGGAAAGATTCCTGGAGATTGTGACCGTCTTTTAGATATTTTTCAATCTGCAGAGGAATAATTTTTGTGTCAGTTGTAACTCTTGTGTCAATCGTCTCTTTGTCCAATTCCAGCGCGTTGTACAATGCCAAATAATTATCGATATCGCCATTTAAAATAACATTGATGGTTGCTGCCGATTCACAATAGAGAGGAAAAGTCGGATTTTTTCGATTTGGCTTGTAATTATTAACCGGATGGCAGTTTTCTTCTGTTATAGAACCTACAGAGGCCCATCGGGTATGCAGAAGAGCTGTCTCGCAGGTTGTATCTATCCTGGCGAAATATTGAAATATTTTATCTTTTCTTATGGTTCGTTTTATATCGTCGGCGTTTCTGCCCAATTCACCGACTATGGAAAATGTCTTGTAAGTGAAGGTTACTGTCGTCTTTTTTTGATCATTAACCAAAGGATGAGCGACACAAATCGAACCGTTGACAATATCTCCTTCCCGCGAGCGCTTTAAATAATCCTCGTATAATCCTTTCTCCTGTAAGCCGGACAGGATACTTTCCATGTCTTTTTCTTTCTTCAAAGTAAAGGTGATTTGCAGTCCGGCCGAATCGCGGCCGCGCACTTCCAGACGATTAAGCGAATTCAATAATAAGTTAATTTGCCTGTACTTTTTGAAAGCCGCCGGATTGATCGCGGACGAATTTTTTGCACCGGTTAGATCGATAATTTTTGCGAAATTATCAAGAATATCTTTTTCTAAACTCCATTGTATGTCTTTGAACAGAATAATACGGCTGTTGATAATTTCCAGATCAGAGGAAGAGAAGTTAGACGCGTTATCCTCCAGTATCTTTTCTTCTTCCTCCAGAAATAATTTCATATTTTCAACTAAATTGAAAAGTTTTTTAGACCTTCCGGTTTGGAAGAAAATAAATTCCTGTCCACTTTCTTCCTTCAGTTCCAACGCTGTTTTTTCCATGGAATTGAGTGTCTTTAGACCGTGCAAGTATTCTTTTACGGCAATTTTTCCACTCAAAGTTTTTTTCAGGCCGGCAATTTTTATTTTTTTCCACAATTCCGCCAGCGTGAAGTCGGCATTGAAATTTTCTGCTTTTTTATTGGAATGGAAAGTCATTAACCCGGCAAAACCGCAGTTAAATTGAGAAGTTATAACCGGGAAAAAAATTATCGCCGGAGAGGAAACATTTACGGGATGTTTGCCCACACATATGTGACAGACCGCAAGGAACCGGTAAATATTTTTTATAATATTGAACATTCTTGAAATTAACATTATTTTTCCTTCTGCCTTAGAGCATGAGAATTATTTGTGCATCCGGAAATAATGTTGTCAGTGATATCTTTTAACCAGCCGGTGCCTCTTTGAGCCTGTGTTGGCGTTAAAAGCTTTATCGCTTCCAGATAAGAGTTGCCTTTATTGGAAAGGCTTTGCATAATTTTTACGAAAGGGTCTCTTTTCTTAAGTCCTGATTTTTCTTCATTGTTGCCGGAAAGATATGCTTCCATTTTGGGCCAATCCTGCAAAAACTGTTTTTGAGTACGCAACACTTTATCCGGATATTTATTTTTCAATGTCTCCGTCACTATGGAATTATCCAGATTCTGAGCGAACTGGCGCAATTGTTTTAGTCTCTCAGTAATGGCTCCATCCAAAATATCGCAGGCTGCGGAATATAAGGCGTCGCCATATTTCATCCTTGTAAAAAAATGACGGCGCACGTAACGATACCACTGCCTTAATGCCAATAAATTAGCCACATATTCTATATTGTGCCTGACTTTGCGATTAATGTCGCCGTAAACGCCGGGGAGGAATATTTTAGGCCGAAAAGACGAAACCGGTAATGGAACAGGCATTTTTCCTGCTGTGCAATCCTGCCGGCAAATAATACCTGCGGGAATGACTGTTCCATAATCAATTTGCGCCGGTCCCACTAATCCTCCCTGTCCGCCCATAAATATCGGCGGTTCGCGCAGCATTACGCCGCGCGGCACATCGCCGATTAAAGAAGGCGTCGCTTTGTCCTGCTGTGGAGTATAGTTGAAATGAATATATGAACTGCCAACTTCGCTATGATTTTTCCTGCTGGTTCCTCCCGCCATAAGGCAATCGCAAAAATTAACCAGGCTGCCTAATTGAACGAAAGGGAACAATATGGTTTGTTTCAGACCGACACAGTGGTTTCCTCCTGCTTCTTCTTCCAGAAGACACCCGGAGCGAACTTGTGCGTTGCTGCCCATTATTGCCTTGTTCAAAAAAACGGAATTGGCAAAGTATCCTCCCTTAAGTTCAACATCCGGACCAAGTTGGCAGTCCATTAAAGTGACAGATGCTTCGTATCCCAGCATTACATCTGGAGAGATCAATGTATTCTTGCCGTAAATTCTTGCCGCGCCATGAATTATTAACGAACCGGAAATTCTTTCAGGGTGTACTTCATCGCCGATTTCCACAGAAAAAGGGGCCGTCATCCGAACCCCTTTTTTTAAGAGACAAATTACCTTTTGCGGTAAAGTTACAGTTTTTTTAATTGTTCTGGTCATAAATGTTTTTTGGACGGCTATTTATTTTTTCCGCAGGTAATGCCCAGTTTGGCCATTTTGTCAGTAAAAGTGTTGCGGTTAATGCCTAAAAAAATTGCGGCAGAACTTTTAACACCATTTGATCTGCGCAAAGCTATTTTAAATAACCCTTTTTCCACCATATTCATAACTTCTTCGTAAAGTTTACTTTTTCGACTACCGGAAGAAGATAAAATCGTGGCAATATCTTCCAGTTTTTTCTCCATGATTTCTTCAACAGCCGCGTAAGGTGTTGCCTTCACATTCATTATAATTTCAGAGGCATTCTTTTTTTTCGCCCGCATTTTTGAATCTTACTCCTTCCCGGCGTGATTTACTAAAAAAATATATATTCTAAAAACATTATTAATGTAAATTTAAAATGAAAACAATTTCAAAATTATAAAGGCAATAATAATTAACACAATTGACCAGCAAATCACTATTAGAGAACGTTGTTCTGAGGGATGGTCTAAATAATTTCTGACTTCAATTTCAACTTTTTCATCGTCCAGTTTATCCATAATAGAACGAATAAGTAAAGCATGGTTTTCGAAAAGGTTGGAAAAAAAATAAAACCCCTTAGTCGTTGTTAATAAAAAATAGGTTTTTTTACGTAAATCAACAATCGCTAAATGTGTAATTTCCGGCCAGACAAAATCCTTCGTCCGAAAAAACTTTTTTATTTTTAAACCATCTTTAGTTACAATAATTTCCCTTCTGGTCGCTTCTATTCCAACAAGTAAGGCTCCGGTAAAAATAACAGCCAGAACAATTTTCTCCCCGATTTGGCCTCTGAATAAACTGAATAAAAACAACAAACAAAGAAGAACAACTATGGTAATGAAAGGCACAAGAAAAGCTCTTTTAATTTTAAAAATATCTGGTTCCATTTTTTTATTTCCCGATTTGATTGGTTACGCAATATTGCAAAAATGTATGAGCATCCACTTTACAACTCCCCGCGCTTTCGCTACGCGAATTGTCTTTGCCTTCACTGTGACATCCACCATTTGGATATCGCCTTCATTATCAATATGGGATAACTTTTTCATGGTGTTGTGATTGTCTGATTTTGTTATTGAATCAATTGATTTTCGTGGACTGTAACATAGGCCAATTAATGAGTCAAGACACGTAAATAATTTTTTTGTTCGTGCATTTTTCAGAGCTTTGATCACGTATTAATTTTTTTCTGCAACGCATAGATCATTCTTCCATGAGAAAATGAGCATTTCTACATACAATAAACATTTTTTAATGAAATGTCTTGATATAAATATTCCTATTCGCTAGTATTTTAAAAAATTTTCGTTAAAGAAGGCGTGATGTTTGTTAAAGTAATCAGCATGAGCGTCATTGGGATGGAATCATACCCAGTGTTTGTGGAGGTGGACACATCCCAGGGTTTGCCTCAATTTGCCACTGTCGGTCTGCCTGACGCTTCGGTTAAAGAAAGCAGGGATCGGATCAAGGCCGCCATAAAAAATTCCGGTTATCGTTTCCCCCGCAGTCATGTGACCATCAATCTGGCTCCAGCCGATATTAAAAAGGAGGGAACAGGTTTTGATCTTCCCATTGCCGTGGGTATTCTGGCCGCTGAAGAATTAATTAAAGAAGCTGACTTGCAGGATTGTCTTTTTATCGGAGAACTGTCTCTTGACGGCAGCATCAAAGGCGTAAACGGAGTTCTGCCCGCCGCTTTCAAGGCGAAAGAAATGGGCATCAAGTCGGTTTTTGTTCCCGAAGAAAACGCCGCGGAAGCGGCTATGGTGGAAGGGATTAATATCTATCCGGTGAAAACACTGCCCGCTGTTGTGGAATTTTTAGGCGGCCGGAGTAATATCGAACCTTTTACCCTTGATATAAGTAAAATTTTCCAGAAAACACGTAAATATGATTTGGATTTTAATGAAATAAAAGGGCAGAAACAGGCAAAAAGGGCATTGGAAATCGCGGCAGCCGGCGGTCATAATGTTCTGATGATCGGTCCGCCCGGTTCCGGAAAAAGCATGCTCTCAAAAAGGATGCCGACTATTTAAATCTAATTAATTGGTTTCTTAAAGTAACTCAAAATAATTCTTATCAAAGAAATACCTTAAAACCTCCGTAAATCAAAAATAAAGAAAATCGCGTGTATTTTTAGATAAAATATATGGCGAATAGGGTCATTCCCGAAAAGCTGTAATCCTGACGGTCTGCCGCCATTCAATTTAATCAGGTGATATAACAGGAGGTATCCTTGTGAAGCGGGTTAAAAGAGTACAAAGAGAAATTGAATCAAGCGAATATAACGAATTTATTAGAGCCTATGATTCCATGAGTAATCAGAAACCTTATGCTATTCGTGCTAAAATTCAAGAATTTAAAGACTATCTTGATTTTATACGACAGCCACATCAAAATTCATTGTGGGAATTGAATAGACGGCAGTTCCCTCCCCGATGGCTGACAGAGGATAAAAAAATAAAAGAAGTTATTGAACGATGCTCGTCTTTTCTTCCTATTGTAAAACATATTCATAATCATAATAG
>JBKQWB010000025.1:0-28196 GCA_052139735.1 Smithella sp.
GCTTGGCCGTCTCGGTGATACTCTTTCGCATGGTGGTGCCTCCTTTCAGTAATAAATAGTTGTTTGCGTACAACTTGAAAGGTTACACCGCCTTTATTCTTTTTACACTCTTTTTGATTTTACCCCCTTTATAACGCATAATGGTGTAAAGATTCTATATGAGGATTATTCACAAAGCAAACCTCAAGAAACAATAGCCCTTCTTAAAAAAGCTGAAGTAATAATCTCTGGGGAGCCTCTAAATTCGGTACTCGCGCTTGTTAATGTTAAAGATTCACATTTTGACACAGATCTCAGCGCCGCCCTGAAGGATTTTGTGAAGAAAAACACCCCTTATATCAAATGTGCGGCAGTTTACGGTGTGGAAGGCTTAAAGGAAATCATCTTTAAGGGCATCATCGCCTTTACGGGCCGGAAAAATCTTGTTCTTTGTAAAACGCTTGAAGAGGCAAAGGATTATCTGGCGAATCTGAAATAATCGTCCATTTCAAGCCTTTGCGCCTCAGGAAGCAAGTGGCGGATTCCTCCCCCGTCGCTTCGCTTGCCCCCTCTAAAGATTGTAGGGCGCGTTTCCCAAACGCGCCGCTCGGATCGTTCAGGGAACGATCCCTACATTGTGACGGAAGAAAGAGCAAGATCAAGATTACCACGCCGCATGAGATGCGGCTCGTAATGACAAAAGGCGCTGAAAGCGTGGCTAAAGCCACACATTATGAATACCATCTTATCTAATCCATGTGAACGGATTCATGCTCATCAAACTTTTTAAGTTTTCCATAAAAAGAGATGCCAAAATGAAATAATTTTTTATCTTTGGTATCGATATCGTGCCACCTTTTATTTAGCTCGTCATAAGAAAGAAATGTCCTGTATTGACTTGCCGGATCTTCAAAATGAATATATTTGCTATCGTAACCGATAGGAACGACCCAGTGCCCGTCTTTCCAATCATCTTCATATTTAATTTTGCGATTATCACGGTAAGCCTGGATTGCCAGCATGCACGGAATGTTTTTATCGACACAATCCTTGATATCGTCAATAACCATATTTTCATGCATCTTGTATTTTAGCTTATATTTCCTGGCGACTTTAATGATTCCTTTTACCAATGTTCCATCTTTTGCAGATGTGCCGGCCATCTTCATTACTTCGGCTTCGCTGACAATGAAGCCAAAGTAAGTTAAAACCGTTTCCAGGCAGGATGCTCCGCAACTATATGAGTATGGCTGCCTCTTAAACGGATACATCATTTCATGGTGCAGATTTTTAATATTTTTAGGTTTCATCATTTTAAATGTTCATCCCCATTATTTTACGAATACTGTTTGCTGGCTGGGAATGTATCATACACGCCAAACGGTTTCCAATTATATTCCCAGGTATTTTCCCCTACCCACGCAATACATTTTGTTGCCAAATAATTCTTGATACATAAGACGGTGTCTACTATAATTAACTCCGCAAAAAGGAAGTTTTTTTATCAATGTTTCGGGGGGTCAAAGGCTTAAGGACCAAAGCGCGAATTCAGAAGCAGGTGCAATAAATATAAATGTGACCCGGCATGAATGATCATATTGAAAACGGTAAAAAAACAGCGCGTGCGGCACTTTGGCCGCTTTTGAGCATAGCTGTTTTTATAAATCTGTCAGGATGCGGCGCAATTTATAAGAATTATATTGATAGAAAAATTGATCCTTACGAAGAAGAAGTGAAGGCGCGCGCCGCGACAGGCGAAATCAATGTGATTCTATTGCCCGGGTGCGCGGCAAATCCTGGAGGACAGGATACACTTTTTAGCTGCCTGAAGTTGTCGCGCGACGTCCATCCGGAATCGGTCATACTGCCGAGCGGTGAAAAACTTTACCTTGGCCATGTCTCCGAATTCATTGTGCGCGCCTTAAAATATTATCAGTTGGAGGAGAACTTCAAGGATTTCTATGGCTGCCGCATTGTCATGAAATTCCGGAAATTAACGCCTTTAGAGCTTCGTTCCAGAAAATTTTCGGATTATTCGACTATCGCGGTAGGAACGGCAAGCACCGTCGTGGGAACATTAACGATGATGCCGGTGGGATCGGTTTTGTTTCTGGTTGATGGAATTTCAACGGAAATTGATCGCCGGGACTTTAAAAATCGCGCCCAAACGCTGGGGCTTCCCGAGCCTACAAAAAATATGGTTATTTATCAGATAAAATCCGGAGGACGAACGCTTTTACATGTCAAAGACGAACTCGCGCATGGTTTGACCGGGCAAAACAACGCGAGGATGCAGTATGATGATAAGATAACAAGTTATATGGTTGAAGAATGTACTTTGGAAAAAGTCACTCCCGAAGAGATAACTGCCTATCAGGAACAGATTAAACTCTTTAGAAATAATGCCGGGACAACCGGGTCTTTACCTGCAGATTAAAAATAAGCCGCTTTTTTGAGAAAGATTTTTTCTTTATTCCATATTTTTCAAATTTATAATTTTATGATAGGCTTATAAGCGGTAATGGTTAAAAGCTATTATAAAAGGATTAACGCTGTTTGCCTGGGATGGTGCCGCCGGTGGTTAAAAATCGAATTGTTGTTTTTCTTCTTTTTGCCTTCCTGATTATTGTTCCCGAGAGTTGTTTTATCATTACAGTCCCGTACCACGTGGTGAAAGGGACGGTGAAGGGGACGTATTACATCGTGAAAGGGACCTATGAACTGACCGCAGGCACAACACACCTCGTTTACAGTATCGGCAAATTTACGTTCAAAGTGGCAAGGGCCCCCATGAACTGGCCACTGACCAGCGATGCCATCGAATCGATAGGCGGGCTAAGGCCCAAAGAAGCGATTCTCAAAGGCATCGTGAAAGACTCGCCCTACATGGTCAAAGGGAAGATGTATTACCCCATGTCTTTTGCGAAAGCTCGTTCATACGAGGAGACTGGGACGGCTTCATGGTATGGTTACGAGAGCGATCACATGACCGCAAACGGCGAGGTCTTTGACCCCAAAGGGTTGAGCGCCGCCCACAAGTACCTGCCCATTCCCATGCACGTCAAGGTCACGAATCTGGAAAACAATCGCTGGATCATTGTGCGGGTGAATGATCGCGGCCCGTTTCCCAGTGACCACAACGCGGCGTCCGGGAACAGGATCATCGATTTAAGCGAGGGAGCCGCGAAGAAACTGGGATTCCATGATCAGGGCGTGGCAAAGGTAAAGGTGACTGCCATTGAGCTCAAAGATGAGGGGTAGGGGTTCAGGTCACGTTTTTATAATTTTCCGTTTTATGCTACATTGCAGACTGAAAAAAAATAAATTAGATTTTATTCATCGAAAGAAAAATAATTATGAAATTCAAAATTCTCCGGATTTCTTTAATTGTTATTGTCTTTTTATTCCCGTCTCTTTGTTTTTCCCAACGGCCGGACCCTGATAAGTGGGAACATTATGGAGTAAATTCTTATTACAATAAAACAAATATCACTAAATCATCCGACATTGTTTCAGTCTGGACGTATACAATTGTAACAGATGATATCAGGGAAAAGACGATTAAGATAAAAAAAGAAGAAGATTTAGAGAAGTCCGTAAAATATCAAAATTTTGACCACATCGTTATGTGGAGTGAAATTGATTGTGCGTTTAAAGTATGGAGAAAGGACGAAATTGAATTTTATGACGATAAGGAAAATGTTTTAGACCAGCAAAAAAATATTTATAGTGAATGGGGAAATATTGTACCCGACTCTTTAATGGAACGATTATACAATAAAGTTTGTGTCATTCAGACGGACTCATCGGCAAAACCTGTAAAACCACCCCGTAAAGCCATGGACTCATCGGCAACGCCTGTAGCAATACCTGGAACAACGCCTGTAAAAACACTTGGGAAATCCTGGGAATATCTTTCGGATAATGTTTATTACAATAAAAGAAATGTCACAAAATCATCCAACCTTATATCTGTCTGGACTTATAATATTGTAACAGATGACTTCAGGGAACAGAAGATTGAGGCCATTAAGAAAAATGATTTTGAGAAATCCAGAAAATATCAATACTATGACCACAACGTTGTTTCATCGGAAATTAATTGCCGCAAGAGAGTTGCCAGAACGAAAATGTATATAGATTATGACGATGCGGGGGAAGTTTTAACCAGTTATACCTATAAAAACCGTGAATGGAAAGATATAACACACGGCAGTCCCGGTGAAAAATTATATCAAAAACTTTGCATGAGCCGGAAGACGCAATTGTTTAAGAGGAAATCATTGAAACATTGATGGATTTATATGACGTAGATTAGAAACCGTCA
The DNA here is from genome assembly GCA_052139735.1 of Smithella sp. GTDB lineage: Bacteria > Desulfobacterota > Syntrophia > Syntrophales > Smithellaceae > Smithella. Next base: position 4,307 of record JBKQWB010000025.1, read on the forward strand.
AATTATCATTGCCGCAACTTTAATCAGTATTTTTAATTTCCTTCCACCCCCTACCCCCGCCAGCAGGGGACAATAAGACAATCTCTTCCTTATGAATCTGTTACATATAGTGGATTATATCGCATTAAATCGTAATGCATTACGGAAAAAGCTTAAAACAGGAATGCGTATTTATATGAAAAAATGTCTTTTTATATCACAGGCGGGGGGGTATAATGTCCAAAACAAAAAATTGAGGAAGGGAGGAGAAGCAAACTATGGCAGCAAATATATCTTATGAAAGTAAACCCTGGTTGAAGTCTTATCAAAAAGGCGTGCCGGAAAGTATCAAATATGAAGAAGTTTGTATGCCGGATTTTCTGGATAAAAGAGCGTCTCAATTTCCAAAGCTTGATGCCCTGATTTTTCAGGGATACAAACTCAATTTTACACAGCTAAAGGATATGGTCGATAGATTTGCCGCCTGCCTGACGGATTTTGGAGTAGGGAAGGGCGATGCCGTGGCAATTTTGCTGCCTAATATGATCCCCTGCGTGGCGGCTTATTACGCCATTTTGAAAATAGGCGCGATCACTGTGATGAATAATCCTCTTTATTCCGATCGGGAACTGGAACATCAATTTAATGATTCCGGTTCCAAGGTGTTAATCACCCTGGACCTTCTGGGCAATCGCATGATTGATCTGCGTCCGGTCACGCCTATCAAACAAATAGTCATTACATCCATCGGCGATTACCTGCCTTTCCCCAAAAACATTTTATTCCCGCTGGTGGCTAAAAAGAAAAAACTGGCTGCCGATGTGAAAACGGCTCAGGATGTTTATCGCTGGAAAGACTGTATTGCCAAATATCAGCCCAATCCTCCCGAGGTAAAAAATTCTTTCAGTGATGTGGCAATGTATCAATATACCGGCGGCACAACGGGTGTTTCCAAAGGCGTGGAATTAACGCATTCCAATTTAAGTAAGCAGGTACAGCAATTGCGCGCGTGGTTCCCCAATTTTGAAAACGGCACGGAAATCATGCTGGGAGCGCTGCCCTATTTTCATGTTTTCGGCATGTCGGTTTCCATGAATTTTTCCATTTTCATGGGGTGGACGCAAGTGCTTGTACCCAAGCCGCAGCCGGAACCGCTGCTGGAAGCCATCCGGCATTTCAAACCATCCTTCGCGCCCCTGGTGCCCACAATGTATATCGGCATGTTACACCATCCCGACTTGAAAAAAACGGATATGAGCTGCATTAAAGGCGCTTTTTCCGGAAGCGCACCACTGCCCGTGGAGGTGATCAACGATTTTGAAAAAATGACCGGCGCCACTATCGTAGAAGGATTTGGAATGACGGAAACAACACCGGTCACCCATGTTAATCCTTTTGCCGGCGGCGCCCGTAAAATAGGTTCAGTCGGTGTTCCCATTTCCGATACCCTGTGCCGGATAGTGGATCTGGATGAAGGCTCACAGAATATGCCTATCGGTGAACGCGGCGAATTAATCGTCAAAGGGCCGCAGATTATGCGGGGCTATAAAGGCCAACCGGAAGAAACGGCACATACCCTGAAGGACGGCTGGATTTATACCGGAGATATCGCGACGATGGATGAAGACGGATATTTTTATATTGTCGACCGCAAGAAAGACATGATTATCACCGGCGGCTATAACGTTTATCCGCGGGATATCGATGAGGTGTATTACTTGAATCCTAAAGTTCAGGAAGCCTGCGCCATAGGCATTCCCGATGCGAAGAGGGGAGAGAGCGTCAAGGTTTTCATTGTCCTGAAAAAGGGGCAAACAGCGACGGCTGAAGAAATGATCGAGTTCGCGAAGGACCATCTGGCGACTTATAAACTGCCCACGGAGATTGAATTTCGTGATGATCTTCCAAAGACCAACGTGGGGAAAATACTGCGCAAAGAATTGCGGGCGGAGGAATTAAAGAAGAGAAAAAAATAAGGGTGTCAAAAATAAAGACGACAATTTAAAAGATGTTATAGCGAATATCACAGAAGCTCTCCGCGACTTACCGTGGGGAGCTTCTATTTTTTGCTTCCTTTTACTCCTGTATAGAGTTACATTTATGAATAAGTTTGAGGAGCGTTAGAGATGCTGTTCTTAAGAGACGTTGCTTTTTTATTTATGGCTAAGTAACATTTATTTGATTTCTAATGAGATTCTGTATAAAAAGATCAATCTAAACCAAACCGGCTAAACCAAACTGGATTTAACGACTATTCATATTAAAATAATATAAGAACAGGGGAAATGTCTTAATATGTTTCGCGGCAAATTGAAATTCCTGTCGGGCATCATACTGCTGGTAATTATTTTCATCGCGATTTATGTTTATTACCTCTATCGACAGGGAGGAACCGAATACTACACGTCGCCGGTGGAAAAAACGGAAGCGCCCCAAAAACAGATTATCAACGACATGACTGTTTTATCTTCGGCTGTTGAAGCCTATTACGCGAAGAACCTTAAATACCCTGGTAAGCTCGAAGAATTAAAACCGGAATTTGTTGATAAAATACCATTGGAAGCAGGCACGGAAAAATCATTTATCTATCAGTCGGATGAAACAGATGTTTATCGGATTACGGTAACAGATGCTTCCCGCTACGGATTTAAGGAGCTCTTTGTTGAAAATGGAAAAATCATACAAAAATAATGCGATTCGATTACTGTTTTATTTCCTTTTGATTTCCATTGGCCTTATCTGCCCCTTTGCCTCATTTGCCTCATTTACGGAAACACCGCGGCCCGACACCTCGCATTTAGAGAATGAGATCAAACAGGTTCTGGGTAGGAATATTAACTGTAAGAAAATCACTGTTCAGATCATGATGTCAAAAGAGAAACCGGGTGAAATAAAAACCCTTGCCGTGAAGTTTGAAAGCGCCGTACTCGGAAATATGGTGGTGGATTATATAACCGTCGTATACGAAAAACCGGTCATCGACCTAAACCAGCTGCGGAGCGCAAAAAAGTTCAAAATCCTTTCCTCTTCCAATAACAAAGTGGGTATTCTGATTTCGGCCCAGGCCATTGATAACTACATTGCCGCTAAAGCAAAACAATATCGGAACAATCAGGCGCGTGTCTCTGTCAGGTTTTCACCGCCTTATGCCGAATGTTTTTTTGATATTCCGGTTTCGGAAATTCCTCCCCAAACCCTGAAGCTTCTTGCAAGGTATGTGAAGGGGAAAAAGATCGAAGGCTACGCGGCCATACAAATGACAGCAAAGAATAATTCCCTTTGGGTTCAATCTCCCAAGGCCATTGTCAACCATTTTCTGATCCCCGGCGCCATTATTCGAAAGTTGCAAAATATATTAAACCCGGTTGATCGCGTTTCTGTTTTGGCGCCCTTGCTATACTCTATCAATAATGTCAGTGTTCAAAACAATTATTTATTCTTATCCAACTGATGCCAAGAATAAAGGGGACGCTCCTCTAGGCTGGTTCAATCTTGTAGATTTAACCAGAAAGTTTAAAAGTAAATAGACGGTTCAATCAGAGAGATTGAACCAGCAAAGAGAGAAACGTATACAATAAATAGAAGAATTGTTTTTCATTAAGATTAGTAAAAACCATTCATGCTACGGTTAGATTGCAGTAGGAGCTGAGTGCCTATGAAAATTCTATATATGATCATCGCAGTGTTTCTTATATCGCTGGTATTTGGGAAAAAGTTATTAGAGCATTCTAACATTAACAAATCGCATTCAAGGCGAATTTTAGTTTTCATTTTGGCATTAACAGGGGCGCTACTTTTTGAAACAATACTTCTTTTGGCAAGTAATCTATTTGTTAAGGATATAGGTGCATTATCTTTTGAGGAGTTGTTTGAAGCCAGGATTGGAACCGTGTGGATATATACGGTTCCTCTTTCGGCTCTTGCTTTTTTGCTTGGCTTACTTGATTCAAGAAAACTAATTCTTAATAGAACGCAAAGAATAATGCCAATTACAATCCTAAAAGGTTTTCTGTTGGGATTTTGTTTTCCGATTATTATAGTATTGATCGCACTTGCGCCTATGGCTTACGCAGGGATACCGTTCCATGTGGAAGCAACACATTGGACATTTGGAGAATGGCTAGAATTCTTTCGGTTTGTTTTGAAATTATCTTTTGCATCTGGTGGCCTTGGTGCTTTCACAGGTGTTTTTTCAGGGTTATACAATAGATTGATGCTCAAATATATTTTTCATCTATAGAACAAGGTATTATGATTTTATGTGCCAGAAAATAACGCAAGGAAGTGAGGTCACCCATTAAAAGGCACGTGTCTTGAAATATAAGTTTTTGTGCGAGACACAGGAATGTAGGGCGCGTTTCCCCAAACGCGCCGCTCGGATCGTTCAGGGAACGATCCCTACAGTAATATGCTTTTATTATAATCATGGGATTGCCGCGGCGGCTGAGAGTCGTCTCGCAATGAGAAAAGAAAGAAAACTGGATACCGGTCTTCACCGGTATGACGATTTAGGGTAGTTTTCTTTCGTAGTCCGGGCCTTCAGGCCCGTTATTTTTGACATCGCGCAATGACAGATAAAATAGTATTGTAGGGTGGAACAAGCATAGCGGTTCCACCATTATCGAAACATTCGGTGGATGCGCTTCACTTCATCCACCCTACGGGCTTTCTGTTATAGGGTTGATATAAATAATTGAGGGTTTTAACCACGGCGGGAATAGCGCGTATTTAAAATATTATATTCGGTCTTTTATGTCGTTAAAATCAACATTCAGAGCATTACAGTATAAAAATTACCGGTTATTTTTCATTGGTCAGGGACTGTCTTTAATAGGAACCTGGATGCAGCGTATTGCCACAGCCTGGCTGGTATACCGGCTGACCAATTCGATAATTTTGCTCGGGATAGCAGGATTCGCGGGTCAAATCCCAACGTTTTTTCTTTCGCCCTTCGGCGGAATAATAGCCGACAAATGGAACCGGAAAAATATTTTTCTGGTTACGCAGATTCTGGCCTTGCTTCAGGCTCTTCTTCTGGCTGTTTTGGTTTTGACAAACGCAATTACCGTGTATTTAATAATCATTTTAAATGTCTGTCTCGGTATAATCAATGCTTTTGATATTACTGCGCGGCAGTCTTTTGTCGTGGAGATGATCGAAAATAAGGAAGATCTCGGTAACGCGATCGCGTTGAATTCTTCCATGGTAAATGGAGCACGTCTGGTGGGACCGTCAATTACAGGAATCCTGATAGCCTTTACGGGGGAAGGTGTCTGCTTTCTTATTAACAGTTTAAGTTATGTGGTCATCATCATTGCCCTACTGGCGATGAAAATCGTCCCGAGGAAAAAGATTATTAAAAAGACAAATATGATTTTTGATTTCAGGGAAGGATTTATTTATGTCTGGAAATCCGTGCCGATGAGATCAACGATTATGTTACTGGCATTGGTCAGCCTGATGGGGATGCCTTATCAGGTGTTGATGCCTGTATTCGCGAAACAGGTTCTGGGAGGAGGCCCGCATACTTATGGATTTCTTATGGGAGCGACAGGCCTTGGCGCTTTAGCAGGCGCAATGTATCTTGCTTCCAGAAAAAGTATTCATAAGATATGGGAAATGATACCAGTCTCCGCGGTTGTATTCGGAATCGGGCTGATTATGTTTTCCCTGTCGAAAAATCTCTGGATTTCTTTAGCGCTTCTTTTGATCGTTGGCTGGGGAATGATGGTTCAGATGGCCTCAAGCAATACATTGCTTCAGGTTCTCGTCGATGATGATAAAAGAGGCCGCATCATGGCATTTTATGCCATGGCCTTTATGGGAATGGTTCCTTTCGGAAGTTTGCTTGCCGGTGGTCTCGGCGGAATAATTGGTGTGCGCAGTACCGTCTTTCTGGGAGGCGTGCTTTGCATTTTAGGCGCCTTTTATCTTTTCGGAGATATCCACAAGGCAAAGGATATCATGATTGCCCAGAAGAAAAAGATCAGTTCGAAAATGGAAGAAGGCATTGAATCTTCGGAGGAAGTCTCCCATTCTTTGTAAGATGTAGGTAAATCAGTATCAGCGAAAACATTAAAGTTATCGGCCTGGATTTTGTAAATGTGTTTTTAGTGGGAATGAAAGACGGATTACATTTGTTTGAATAGATGCAGGTACTGGCGGCTTACCGTAAGGGATTCTTTTCTATTTTTTAGTTTTAAAATGCCGCGCCCTGTAATGGAACGGCTCATATTTTCAATTTTAGAGACATTAACGATGGTAGCACGATGGATCTGCCAGAACTCTTGAGGATCGAGTTCCTGTGCCAGATCCCTGATACTCTTTTTAATCAGAGATTCTCCTACTGCCGTTATCACCTGCGTGTATTTATCCCCGGCCTGAAAATAATCGACGTCTAACACAGGGATTAAGCGGACACTTTCCTTGAGTTGTGTTTTTATCCATTGCAGATAATTTGCATGGGTTTGATTCTGTATATTTGCCAGAATCTGTTTAACCACATCCTGCAATCCTTCCGGCGGCCCCATGGATGTTTGAAGTTGTTTTTTTAAACGCTGTACCGTTTGCGCTAATCGTTTTTTTGTCACAGGCTTGACCAGATAATCTACTGCTTCACTCTCAAAAGCATCGACCGCATAATGATCATAAGCCGTTACGAAAACAATATGGCAGAGGTCTGCAATTTTTTTTGCAACATCCAAACCTGACAGGCCAGGCATCTTGATATCCAGAAAAGCAATCTGCGGTTGACAGGCATCGATCAGTATCAGGACTTCATTGCCATTGGCCGCTTCACCGCAAATTTCCAGATCCGGCCAGGTTTCGGCAAGCATGGTTTTGAGGTACGTTCTCAGTTCCTTTTCATCATCTGCAATAATGGCTTTATATGTCATGTAACGGTACCTCGATTGTAACACAAACACCCTGTGGCTTATTTTCTTCAATGATCAAACGGCCTTTTTCTCCATACAGTAAGGCTAGACGTTCGCGCACATTGACGATACCCACACCGGGTTTATTAAAATCAGAGAATCCTATACCTGTATCCGCAACTTTTATTTTTAAAAGATTATTTTCCTCAGTTGCCCTGATGACGATTTCTCCACCCTCTATTTTGGGTTCCAGTCCATGTTTCACAGCATTCTCGACCAGCGGTTGCAGCAACATTGGCGGGAAGGAGAGATGCCGCAAATGATCCGGAATATCAATTTCAAAATTCAATCGCTCATCCATTCTTATTTTTTGAATATTAAGGTAAGCTTTAATCATTTCTATCTCCTGATCCAACATGGTTTTTTGGGGCAGTGTCCGGGATAAAGAGGTGCGGAGATATTTGGTTAAATCCAGCAGCATAGACTTCCCCTTAGCCGGTTGTGTATCGATCAGGCTTACAACATTGGAAAGAGTGTTGAACAGAAAGTGAGGTTCGATCTGGGCTTGCAGCATTCTTAGATTGGCCGAAAGCGATTCTTTCTCCAAAGCCATGCGAATGATTCTTTCCTGCTCGAACATTTCTTTGTGGTAACTCAACCATATTTTTGAAATTATAAGATATGCACCTGCACCACCAAGAATAATTGTAAAAAGAATGACATTCAATTTACTTATTATTGGTAAATTCATGTTGATGGAAAAAGTCTTCTCACAAATATAATAACCGATATTTAGTCCGATAAGTGTACCGCAGATGATGGATGTAAATATAACTAAAATTAATGTCAGCCAATTCCGGGGCTTGAATATTCGTAACAGAAGAAAGGTGATCGAGCAGATGGTGATTCCAAACGATTGCGCCATTGTCAAATTGATTAGAAAGCGAAGTTTAGGGTTTGCCAGGCTAATTATAAGCGCAGTTGCTACGCATAGGAGTATTGCATAGAAATAAACTTTTATGATATTTTTTGGATTAAGAAAAAGGCTCTCATTAATTTCGGGATAATCATTTTGTTCCATATTAAGATTACTTTACACTTTTAAGAGTTCAACGAATTATTGCAGAACATACTTTTAATAAGGTATTATTACTCCGGCAATTAAACATGTCAATATTAAGATGCATATTCAACTTTTGGGTGTTTAAAGTCATTGCGAACATGAGTCGGTTGTTTCACTAAAGTTCTCATCAATTTTTGGGTGTTTAAAGTCATTGCGAACATGAGTCGGTTGTTTCACTAAAGTTCTCATCAATAAGCGGGTTTTTATTTCCAGGCAAACTTCATGTCACAAAAATACAAATATGGCTATACTAAATTGTTAAGGTAATAGCCCCTCATGTCATCTTTAGGACTCTTTTATAACTCCTTGGTCCCCTCGAGAATAATAACCACTTCATACATTATTTCCCTTTAGTAATCTATTCGTGGCCACCGTACTGCCGCAGCAATTCCACTACGTCCATGTGGCCGTTACTCGCCGCATAGTATAAGGGTGTTTTATCGTAGTAGTCGGTAGCATTTAAATTCCCTGAATACTTGGTCAGCAACAATTCCACTACTTCCCTTTGACCACCAGCCGCTGCGTAATGCAAAGGTGTCCTGGTATAAAAGTCCCGGGTTTCGACAGACGCTCCCCTGGCGAGTAGTAAGTCCACTACATCCTTATGGCCGCGACTCGCCGCAGAGTGCAACGAAGCGCAACCTTCGTCATCTGTCCTGGCATTCCAATCGGCTCCCCTGGCGAGAAGTAGATTCACTAAATCTTTATGACCTTTCTCAGACGCCTTTATCAAAGCCGTCTCACCAGAATTATTTTTCGCGTTGACATAAGCACCCTTGTTCAAAAGTTCACTTACCATGTTAAAATTGCCATCCCCAGACGCTACTAACAATTCTTCGTTCATAATACCTTTTGACCTCCCAAAATGTTTTCATCAGGCTCTCATAATACCTTTTTACTTCCCCAAAAGACTTTCCCGGATCATTATGCCCAACGCCTTACCGGTCACCTGACTTTGGGTGTGGCTAATATTACACCATTTGCTTCCGCAATAAGTTTAATAATTTTTTGTGTATCCTCTTTGGAGAACATGTATTGCTCCGGTATAGACTTTCTCTTATTCTGCCAACTGGCCTTGTTCACCCTCTTGAATGAACCAAACATTCTCCATGAATTGCTATAATCCTGCTTTGTTCCTCTATGAACAATCTTCCCATCCTCCAGGCGCACTAATCGCTTGACACGGTCCAGTAGCCTTTGATCATGCGTGGAAAAAATAAAAGTAGTTTGGTGTCTTTCATTTAACTCACACATGAGGTCGATGATCATTCGGGCGGCTTGGGAATCAAGATTAGCTGTCGGTTCATCGGCAATCACCAGAGACGGGTTGTTCACCAACGCCCGCGCAATAGATACCATTTGTTGCTGCCCCACCGTCATTTTTGCCGGGCGATTATAAATAATATCGCTCAAACCGAATTCCTCTAAGCATCTCATAGCCTGCTTCTGGGCTTCTGCCGCCGATACTTCATTCCTTAGCAAAGGCAGCATTACGTTCCCCAACGCGGATAGAACCGGCACCAGGCTAAATCCTTGAGAGATGAACCCGATTGTTTTAATGCGATATTCGTTTTTTTGGGTATACGTCAAAGATCGGAAATCTTTACCGGTAATTGTAAGGTTCCCGGTGGTTGGTTCATCAATGGCATAGATCAGATTTAGGAGGGTGGTCTTGCCGGAACCGGATGGACCCCATATCGCCAAAAACTCTTTGTTGTCAATTTGCAGATCAACGCCCCTCAACGCGCTTACCACCGTTTCCCCAAGATGGTAATCTTTAGTAATGCTTTTCATTTCTATTAAAGCCATATGGACGTTCCTTTTAAGAATCCGAGATACTGATCCATTGTTGCTTTCACTTTTTACATAATCGCCGGATATTGTAAATCTTCCGGCGACTAAGAGTCTGACAAGGCGATAAAAAGGTAATAAGCGGGAGTGAAGTGTCGAAAGTCAGGCCGGGTCTTTTTGACCTGTTTTTTGGCCGGGCCTTTCATTACAGAGTCGTTACGTTTTAGTGGTAAAATAACATTTGGAAGGAAAATAGAGACAACAGCACCCAATAAAAAAGATAGATTGCCACGACGACTGAGAGTCGTCTGGCTATGACACAGGAATGTAGGGCGCGTTTCCCCAAACGCGCCGCTCGGATCGTTCGGGGAACGATCCCTACATTAATATGCTTTTATTAAAATCATGGGATTGCCACGCCTCACAAGGCTCGGCTCGCAATGACAAAAGGGCAGTTTACTTTTTAATCTCCGCTCTTAATAGGGAATTTGTTAAAAACAGGTACGTAAGAAATATATTAATTCGATTGACATGACAGACCGGATTGATTAAAATTCAGTCAGTCATAAGCAATGTCCTGTAAATTTAATAATCCCGCGGCGCGAAGCGCTGCCTGAGCTGCTCGTAGCTGTCCGGAGATGCCTTGAGATGCCCTGAGATGACCGGGTTGCAAGTAACCGTTGGATATAATATTAAACGCGAAAAGTACGCGTTTCAATTTATTAATACACCATCGTTTTAAAGGGGAATACCATGCAGGCACAGACTCTGGCAACCGTCACCGATGAAAAAAAACCATCCTCTCGTTTTGCGGACATCAAAAGGGAACTGCTCGCCTCTAAAGTCCGTCTCTGCCCGGAGCGGGCATATCTCATCACCGATTATTTCAAACACCACGCCCACAGGAATGACCCTGTAATTATCCGGCAGGCCAGGGCGCTCCTGCACTATTTTGAGCGTAAAATGGTGCGGATCTATGAAGGAGAGCTGATCGTCGGCAATATGGGCTCAGAACGAATCTCGGCCATCATTCAGCCTGAGTTGGCCGGCGTCTTCATGAGCGAGGACATTCTTTGGATTGACAAAAGAAAAACCACCCCCTTTCAGATGCCTTGGTCAGAAAGGTTAAAGCTTCTCTTTAAGATTTATCCCTACTGGCTTACACGCAACATGGCCATCAAAGCTTTTTTCCCGCATTTTCTTAAAATGCTGCGTTATGTAACCGAACAGTTTAACGCGACTTACTACCTCATCAACGAGGCGGGCGGCATCGGGCACTTCCTGCCGAATTATGAAAAGATGATCAAGTTGGGCGTCGAAGGATACTTAAAGGAGTTGGAAGGAAAGAATGGCGATTTCCATGCCGCGTCCCGGATTGCCTGCAAGGCGCTTCTGATCTTAGCCGACCGCTTTGCCGATGAGGCCCAAAGAGCTGCCACCCTCGAAAAAGATTACGCGCGTGCCGCGGAGTTGAAAGAAATCGCCCGCATCTGCCGCAAGGTGCCAAGACAACCGGCCGAGACATTACAGGAAGCCCTTCAGTCATTGTGGTTCACCCACATGGGGGCGAATATGGAAGGGCTGAATTCCGCCATTTCCTTTGGCAGGATTGATCAGTACCTCTATCCATATTATGAAGCCGATCTGAAAGCTGGCAGGATAACACCCGATGCGGCCAGGGAATTACTCCTGCTTTTTTCCGCCAAGGCTGTGGAGCATGTATTTCTTCTCTCCGAGCGCACCAGCCAGTATCACGGCGGCTATCTTGTTGTACAGGCTGCCATCGTGGGCGGTATCGATCGGGAGGGAAATGACGCTGTAAATGATTTGACCTACCTCTTTCTGGATGTGATGGAACAGTTCGGTCTGCGCGATCCCAACTATCAGGCGCGGGTCCACAAGGATTGCCCCCAGCCTTACCTGAGGCGGGTCGTTGACGTGGTGCGGAAAGGAAACGGCGTCCCGGCGCTTTTCAACGATGAGGCCTCAATTGCCGCTCTTACTTCCCATGGCTATCCTCTGGATGAAGCCAGAAATTACGCTGTTGTCGGTTGTGTGGAACTCGCCCTGCCGGGAAAGAGTTTCTTTTCCACTGACGCGGGACTTTTCAACCTGCCGCTGTGTCTGGAACTGGCGTTGAATCGCGGCCGGAGATTCGGGAAATTAACGCGTCTGGGGGCATCAACTGCCGATGCTAGGTCTTTCACGAATATCGATCAGGTCATCGCGGCTTTTCGAGCGCAGGTGGATTTCATGGTCGCCAGGATGATTGGCGATCTCCAGATGATGGAAAAGGGAAACCGCGATTATCATCCCACGCCGTTATCCTCCATGCTGGTAGACGGATGTATTGAATCGGGCAAAGACGTCACCGCCGGCGGAGCGCTATACAACTCAAGCGGCGTGCAGGGAGTGGGAGTGGCCGATGTGGCCGACTCTCTGGCCGCTCTCGAGGACGTCGTCTTCCGTAAGAAAAAATACAAGATGGATGAAGTGCTGAAGGCTCTCTTTAGTAATTTTGTGAACGCGCCGGTTTTGAGGGCGGAATTGCAAAAGGCGCCAAAGTTCGGAAACGATAACGCTCTGCCCGACGATTACGCGAATCTTACAGCAAAGATTTACCACGATGCCCTGGGTAAGCACAAAAATATCCGCGGCGGGGCTTATGTCTCCGGTTTCTACTCAGTGACCTGCCATGTGGCCTTTGGAAAAAGAATGCCGGCCCTTCCCAGCGGCAGAGCCGCAGGAGATCCTCTTGCCTCAAGCATGGGACCGTCCAATGGCAAAGACCGTCTCGGACCCACGGCGATGCTCAATTCAGTTGCGAAAGTGGACCCCCGGTTTGCCATGAACGGCTACGCCCTGAACCTTCGTTTCGATCCGGAAACTGTTGCCGGCGAAAAAGGGGCAAACGTCCTCTCGGCGCTCGTGAAGGGCTTCTTCTCACAAGGAGGCATGGAGATGCAGTTTAACATTTTGGATCCGGAGATGATGGAGGATGCACGACTTCATCCGGGCAAATATCCGGGACTTGTCGTGCGCGTGGCCGGGTATTGCGCGTACTTCGACGATCTCCCCGATGCGTCGAAGGCGGAGATCATCGCCCGCACCCGTCTGCGGGCCTGATAGGAGAAGGGGTTTTATTTTATTAAATATTTTAATTGTGAGGAAATATGGCGTCCACTAAAGAGGAATTTGTTAAAATCATAAAAGAAATCCGTAAGGTGGTAGCATCAGATGAATGTTCTGAATGTTCCTGCCCGAATATCCGATGCGAACTTCACGGCGACTGCTACAATTGCGTAAGAGTGTACAGGCACTTTGGTCACCATGTGCCCAGATGTCTTCAGTTCGTTTTAGATAAAAAGATTGCAAACTTGTCTCAAACAATCGGAAATGAAATGGGAAAGAGGCCGAACACACCTGATGAATTTTACGATTTTTTAAATGCCGTGATGCCTAAAACAGGCATTTAACCCAATAACGCGGAAGGAGGGAGTCTATGGCAATTCGGATTGTTCAGCTCGGAAGTCCCCGAATGAAAAATGAAGGGCTGCGGATAGGCACCGTCAGGCGGCCTCCCCGCGGAGTGCCGAAGAGCGAATTCGCGTCACGTGATTTCTATGATGTCTGGTTGCCCCAGCTAGCTCCCAGTGATGAACTCTTAAAGAAAGGCCGTTCATCCCAGACCCAGAAGGAGTGGCAGTCTTTTCTAAAGGGCTACCGCAGTGAGATGAGCTGCCCGGAGGTGAGCCGGGTTCTTGATCTGCTTGCGGCGTTGTCACACTCAACGAATTTTTCTGTCGGATGTTACTGTAAGGACGAACGGCACTGCCATCGCTTGGCGCTTCGCGCTCTTTTGGCCGAGCGCGGCGCTTTGCTGATCTGACGATAACCGCCGCTACTTGTGTTTTAATGATTTTCTTGACACGCCGGAACATTTTTCCTATGCTGATTTTCTTATGAAAGCAAATATTTACCAGGGGAAATCGTCTTTTAAAAAAAACAGTAAGGAGGAAATATTATGAACAGATCCGGACGTCTATTGCTGCTGATGATTACGGCAGGGGTATTGGTTTTATTGGGTTGCGCGGCACATGGCCCGAGCTTTAAACAGGTGGAGAACATACCGTCTGACAAAGTGGTAATCTATATTTATCACGCAGGCGGTTCAAACCATTCTTTTTTCTTACAGGCAAATGGTAAAGATATAACAGCGCTGAGAAAAGGCACATATTACCCCTTCATTACCGAACCCGGCAGGATAGAATTTACGGCTAGAACAATGGGAACAGTTTCTTTGGTTCTCGAAGCGAAAGCCGGTGAGACATATTATCTTCAAGGCCGCGTTCCCCCGGGATTTTCTCCAACACCGTCTCTGGTGGTGGTCTCCACGGAAGTCGGAACGCAGGAAATAGCAGACTGCAAGCTCATGCCTCCCCGTTAGCTATTTATGATACTGTCATTTTAAGGTGAATGACAAATCATATAAGTAAGGGCGAATAAACTAAATTAACAAAACCATGGCATTCACCGGATTGGCTTTCATCAACAGGTGATGCCATGGTTGCGCCTTTCAAGTATTAAATTTCAACTTTGACAACATCCAAAAAACTTTAGATTTATAGGTGATACCGGCATAGTCCGTGTAACATTTTACATAATAAACATTTGTTGATGAACAATTATAAGGTGCAGCGGCGAGGTTAATGATTTCCGGTCTATCAGACTTGTGAAAAACTTCCTCCTGAAAACAGAGCATTTAGAATATTTCACTAATATGTTTTCTTTCGAATGCTAATTTTAAAAAACTTTCTGTTTTTTTTAGCAGGAAACTAAAACTTTTTCCTTGCATTGTTTTTTTAAAAGGAGTTAATAAAACTATGTACCGCAATATGTGGATGGTAATAAGCGTTATCTTTGTTTCTGCATGTTGCATTAAAAATAATTGTAGTATTATCTAGCGGCTTAAAACTTATATTTAAACATTTAACACTGATCGTCTTTAAAATAAACAACTCTGATAAGATAACATTCGAAATACAGGGAAAATTGAAGTTAGTATTAATTGTTATAAAGAATATGAATGGAGCTTAGTGATGATAACTAATATATATGTCAATGGGTTTAGATCACTTTCGAACTTCTCAATGCAAATTAATCCTGGCTTGAACATACTTATTGGTCCAAATGGATCAGGGAAAACAAATATAATTACTTTTTTTGAATTTCTTTCACACCTAGTAGCACATGGCCCATCAGAAGCAGTTAATCTTCTTGGTGGTGCGGGATCTGTTTTTACAAAACTTGGCGATCAAAAATTTCATAATCTTGTCGAAGTAAAGTTAATTGGTTGTACAGAAACTGCAAATAGTGAAAAATATATCCATTACGAATATGAATTTATTATTGAAGCATCTGAAGATTTTGATTCAATTAAATTTAAACAACAAACATTAAAAATTAAACATACTAACTCTTTCACAGGATTAAATGTAACCGCAGATGATTCTTTTACAATCTCACAAAAAAGTAATACACAAAAAGAATTTTCATATGAAATAGTGAATTATAAAAAAGGATTAATTGATTTTTCTTTTCTTCCAACAAAACTTAGACATGAATTTATTAAAAATGAAAATCTAATTTCTGACTTTCTTAAAAATATTCAACAAGATATGCCACTTGTGTCAGGGTTACAATTTCTTATAGAGTCTACTAGATTTATTTATTCCGATTTAATGGGAGGAAAAGTTTTTAATATTATTCCTTCTAGGGTTAAACACCCAGAAGAGAGTTCAAGTCCCATCGGTATACAGAAAGATGGCTCTGGATTAGCTGCTACACTTTACGCAATAAAAAATAAAAAAGTTGATCATTCAAAAATAGTTTTTCCAAATCATTTCATTCTCAGAAGAAACCCCCGTAGTGATCTAGTAGAAACATCCATTGACGATATATTGAAATATCTTCAAACGGCTAATAATGCGATTCGTAAAATTGATGTTGAAAATGATCATTTTGATAATTTATTGAAAGTTAAATTATGGATCGAAAAAAAGGGTCATTCTACCGTGCTGCCGTTATCATCAATGTCGGATGGTACAATAAAGTGGCTTTCTTTGGTTACAGCTATTTTAACTTCTCGTTCAATTTTTTCATTGGAAGAACCTGAAAATTTTTTACATCCTCTTATGCAATCGGAAGTTGTTAAATTAATGCGTAATACATCAATTTCAAAGAAAAAAAAGATATGTATTCTTATATCAACGCATAGTGAAACTGTTCTTAATAGTGCGAAGCCAAGTGAGATAGTAATAGTATCTTTTAGAGAAGGTCAAACAGAAGCAAATAGATGCGAGAACCAAGAGGATATAGTTGAAGAAATCCGAAAGACAGGTTTTGGTCTAGGTTTTTATTACATATCAGGAAGTTTGACAAATGATTAATCCAGCATTTATTGTAGATGGCCAGATGGAAAAAAAGATATTACAAATAATTTGTCCGAGACATCCAATAAGGTTGCTGAATTGCAATGGTAAAAATGTTTCTTATGATGCTGCTGCCAAACATGCCGCATCTTTAATCAGATTATTAAAAAATAATTACCCAATTATAATTATTTTTGATAGGGAAGATAGATTAGACAATTCTAATGAAATAGCAAAAAAATTATTAGATGCTATTCATCAGCATGGTATACAATCTGTAGACATTTTAATAGGTGTTCCAGATTGTATGACAGAAAACTGGATGCTTGCTGATATTAATTCAATCAATATATATTATGATTTAAAAGAACCAGTCTCTCAATCTTGTTTTGATGGTACTCATGGGAAGGGGAAAATTCGTTCTTTTATTGGTAATAAAAACTACAGCGAAACTCAAGATGGGCCAGAAATATTTAATAAATGTTGCTTAGAATCTTTATGCAATAATAGCCCTAGTTTCAAAGCATTTCATTCCATTATTAATAGACTTGATTGCAGATGGTTATCATCCTCCTAGAACTGATTTAAAGCATTATTGTTATCGCCCTATTTTCGCATTAACGAAAGGATCTGATGCACCTTTCAAACTAAAAATCACGACACCAAGACTTTATAAAATCGTTTGTTTGTAATGATTAATATGTCTATTTAAAAAATATTCTAATAATATCAATTCAGTGAATCGCTTGAATTCCGGCTGATATTCGGGAAAACAAAAAATAGTATGGTCCTGCTATTTACCCCGATATTTACCTCTATATCTTAATAAGTAAATATTTTAAAAATGATTATTCGCGATATAAATAGACGCGTACGGATCATTACATAGCAATTCCGCCAAAAGCGCGATGTATTTTCCCAATCCTTCTTTTGGTGTGTTAAATTCATCAATCGGCAGGATGGATACAGTATATTGACATTTGTTTCTTGTTACGCCGACAAACAGTATTGGCATATTATATTTTATCGCCACTTTAAATGGAAGTTCTGAAAGATATATATTTTTGCCAAATAAAGTGTGATTATTGGAATCCCTTTTTTTTACAGGCACATCATTTAAAAAATTTATCCATTCCCTTCGAAGCAATCCGTCCTGAAATTGTTTTTCTTCACCTACGGCATAATATGGAAAAGAAGAACTTATTTTATATAATTTCGCGGAAGCATTGCAGACTTTATTTTTATAATCTGTGCTCGCGAATGATGAAACATCTTTTCCAAACGCCTCTTTAAACAAAAGACTTCTAAACATGGGTCCGCAATGCCCGGATATTAAAATAACTCCCGTATCTTTATCGATGAGCTGCCGGACATATTCTTTGCCTTCTATACAAACATATTTCATATATCTGCCGGGATTTTCCGCCAGTAGATGAGGAAATATCCTGTTATAACTCTCGCCTATAAAACAATTAAATATGAATATAATATTTAGTTGAGAATTGTTTATTGTTTTTTTATATCGGGTTAAGTTTCCGATTGCCTCTCTGTTCCTGTAAATAGTCCATAAGGTAATAACGACCAAAATAGAGAGAAAACGATATGAATTTAGCGGGGTCCGCAAAGCAATTTTAAAAACAACATTTTTCACTTTCTTCTTAAACTTTTCAATTGCATTCTTTATTGTACCGGTCATGATTTCCAGGTTTCCAGGTTTTTTTTGAGCATAGTATCTTCAATAAATATTATCAATTAATTTTCAGCATGGCAAAGAAATGCAAAAAAATTTGGCAATACCATTTTGGTTCTTCCTGAAATCCTCTCAAGTCAGAGCGGGTCTTTTGGGCCTGTTTTTTGGTCGGGCCTTTCATTGCAGAGTCGTAACGTTTCAGAAGTAAAATAACATTTGACTGTGATGGTTCTTTATTGTAATTTAGTAAAAGGTACTTCTTCTATAAAAGGCAGTAAAATCTAATAAAGCAAGAGTATGAGAAACCTGAACTTGTAGTATACGAAGAGCTTTCGGAAATTACTACAGGGACACAAGTAACCCCTTCAAGTACATGGCTTAAGTATTAGTTCCACAAAAAGATCACATGTCTTTAAGTGCGCGGCGGAGGTAATATTGAAGCCTCAATTATCATTTGAAGTCTTTGATGAATACCTGAAGATTACTCTCTGGGGGGATGGGAATCCATTCGCCCATATTGCCGATATTAATAACACAATGATGACCATCAAGAAGTTGTCAGAGGAAAACAAACGTACAAGAATTCTTGTCGATGCATTCAATTTACCTAATGTGAGGGATATGCAAAAGTTCTATATCGGCGCGCTGGTTGCCACTATATTCGGAAATAAATTCAAGTTAGTGATGCTTAGAAAGCCGGAGCACATAAACAAGTTTGCAGAGAACATGGCGGTAAATAGCGGAGCTAACGTACACGTTGAGAGCAGCGAACAAAAAGCTCTTAGCTGGTTATTGACGTAGATTCGTAAGCGATCTTCGCGCCTTTGGAATCGTAATCCTCAAATCGCTCTTTACGATTTGTTGATGCAAAACGTAGTCCGGGTTTTCAGACCCGTTTGATAGCGAACATAAATGTTTGCGCTGCTTATCAATTCATTGCGACTTGCAACGGGCAAGCCGCAAATTTTCAGTCTCAAAAATCATTGCAACTTTCACTTGGCAATCAATAATATTTTTCTTCCTAAGGAAAACATAATAAGGGTCTTCCGACCCGATGAAAATAAGCGAACCTGAAGGTTCGAACTACAATTTTCATTACCTTGTCAAGTCCTTTAACTGCCGTTTGAGAGCCGCCCAGACCCAACCAGAGCCAGCCAAAGAAATCACAAAAATCAGAGCTTATAATGCAGCCATGAAAAAAGCACAGACTTCTAAACCCGATAAAACCGAAATTCAAAAAGCAATCTGTAATATGATTGCCGCGTCAAACAAATCTGTCCGCAGTATTCTCAAGGAATTATCAAAATCTAAAAATGGCGTACCTGATCTGTCCACATTCATGGAATGGCTCAATGATAAAGAATTTGCACAGCAATACACGCGGGCAAAAGAAGAGCAGTATGCAATTTTAGCGGAGGAAATACTGGAAATTGCCGACGATGAAAGCCTTGATGTTGCCTCTGACGATAAGGGCAAGCCGTTTGTTGACAAGGAGCATATCACCCGCTCCAAACTCCGTGTGGATGCCCGCAAGTTGATTTTAAGTGAACTAAAGCCGAAGATATCCCCGGACAAAACAAGCGCGGGGCATGGCTCGGAGACAGGTTTAACCGTTAACATTATTGATAAATTTGAGGTCAAGTAATTGGATATAACAATTCCTTATAATTACACGCCAAGAAATTATCAGAGAGGCTTGTTTAACTGCATCGGAAACGGCTATAAGCGCGGGGTGGCTGTTTGGCATCGGCGATCGGGCAAGGATAAGACGCTGCTCAATCTCATCGTAAAAGAAGCGCACAAGCGAATCGGCGTTTATTATTACTTTTTTCCCACTTACAATCAGGGCCGGAAGGTTCTATGGGACGGCATCGACCGCGATGGATTTAAGTTTCTGGATCATATTCCGGAGGAGCTGCGCGAGAATACAAATCAATCAGAAATGAAAATCAAGTTTAAATGCGGATCCCTCCTGCAGATCATCGGGACCGACAACATCGATTCGATCATGGGTACTAATCCTGTGGGGTGCGTATTTTCAGAATACAGTTTACAGAACCCCATGGCATGGGATTTAATACGTCCTATTTTGACGGAGAATGGCGGCTGGGCTCTTTTTAATTACACACCCAGGGGAAGGAATCATGGTTTAGCATTGTTCCAAATGGCGCAGAATAACCCAGACTGGTTTTGTGAATTACTTACCGTAGATGATACCGACGTCGTCACGCCGGCCATGGTCCAGGCTGAACGCGAATCTGGAATGTCTGAATCCAAGATCAAGCAGGAATTCTATTGCTCGTTTGAAGCGTCGCTTGATGCATGTTTTTTCACCGGCGTTCTGGAAAATCATAATTATGTGCAGACGGGGACCATCGGAAGCGTTCTTATCGATAAAAAGACAAAGGATATTGATTTTATCGAGAATCCGCAGGGAATAATTGAATTGTGGCGCTTTCCGTATTTCCTGACGGATAACTGGGATCAGTTCCATTGGAAGTACCGCTATTGCATAGGCTCCGATATCGGGGAGGGATTGCAGCAGGATTATTCTGTGGCTTATGTTTATGATCGCTTTAAAAAAGAGTTTGTCGCCCGCATGCGGAGCAATGCGATTGATTCGTACAAGTGGGGGGACAGGCTTTTTAATTTATCCCGCTATTATGAAAACGCGCTGATCGTTCCGGAGAGAAACGGCGCGGGCATTACCACGATCGATCGGCTTATCGCTCTGAAGGCGAATATTTACGTCAAGGAAAAAATAGACGGGATCGGCAAGCTGATTACCAAGCAGTACGGTTTTCTTGAGACAACTGAAGCAAAGCAGCTGGTTTGCGGTTCTCTTAAATCATATCTGGCGCAGCATAAGCCAGTTTATTGCCGGTATCTGCTGGGAGAATGCGCTACATTCATCAAGGATGAAGAAAAGGAAAAGCTGGGTGCGGACAGCAATTTTCATGATGATTGTGTGATCGCGGCGGCGCTTGCACTGCATGGAGATTTTTATCTGCCGAAGTGCGAAAAGATTCCGCTGCCGGTAAAGGGTTGGAGAGCGCAGCTGGCCAAGGAAAAGAGCGAGGGGGAAATATGGGCAAGTTGAACCGGGAGAAAATCAAAAAAGCAAAAGAAGTCATTAAATTTGATGGCCGGTTGCTCGAATCCTGCGCTGAATTACGGCACACGGTTGAGCATCCAAACCAGAGCGCGGATATTATTATGGCCAAAGGGATTTACCACAAGAAAGACCCGGAAGCGATTATGACGATTGATTGTGACGGCGTTGTTGTCGGTTACAAAATCAAAGAGTGTTCGCCGCTTGCGATCAATCCGTATTACGACCGGTTTGTTTATATCAGGACTCCGAATTATCGTTTGAAGGATTTATCAGACAAGGAACTGGCGACGATAAAATTTACGGTTTTGGAGGCATTCTTTGAGTCGCAGCAGGCAGAGATTCATGTTGAAGTGATCGGGGAAGGCGCTCTTTTGTTGTGGCAGCGGTTCATGGTGGCTTTTCCGTACAAGTATCAGAATGCGACGGTGCAGGTGCCGAAAGGATTGCCGCAATGACCCTTCGACAGGCTCAGGGTGCGATCCGATAGACCGGTTGCTGAGCTTGTCGAAGCAAAGACCCGGACTACGAAAGATTAAGAGGATAGATGGAAAATCAAGACGAGACGTTGGTGACGCCCACATCGGGAATCAATATCAAGAAAATACAGGAATCCGGCGCTGATGACAAGGTGGTTGAAGTCTATCGCCTTTTGAAGCGATACAAGGAAGACACCGAGCGTCAGGAGTGGGAGAAACAGGTTTATAAGCGCGGCTGGGAAGTGGCCTGGGGAAAGAAGGACGCCTTGTGGTCTGATGAAGAAAAGAACCAGATGATTACGCGCGGGCAGATTCCTATCGCGATCAATGACGTCAGCAAGGGCATTCAGGGATCCGCGGCAGTGGCTACAGCCAATAAGCCCGGCATTAATGTGAAACCGATAGGATCGTCTGATTTATATGTCGCGGAGCTCCTGAAGCGCGGGTTCGATTTTGTGTGGAATCAGAATAACGGCGGGGAAGTCCTGTTTGATGTCGTGAAGGAATGCAAGACGGGATCCCTGGGCGTGATCGATGTAAAATACGATGAAACAAAAGGCAAGTTCGGGAAAATCATTTTCATATCCGATAATCCGCTGGATTACTATTTTGATAAGAAATCGCGCCTTTCCACAAAAGTTGATTCCCATCTGATCAAGGCTCACCTGATTACGAGGCAGTACGCCAAAGACAATTACGATGTTACGGATGAAGACCTTGAGTTTAATATGGTGCCCCAGGATTCGGAAGAAGGCGAATCCTCCGCCGGCCATCCCGGTGAAGATGAATACGCGCGGATGATGACTTCCGAGGATAAAGACACCCGTTCAGATCATGACCCAGCCGAAGATGCCGATGTTTATGAAATCGAAGCGTGGCTGATCAAGAAAGAGAAAACTCATTCTGTGATGACGGTCAATCCGCAGACGCAAGCTGTTGAGAAGTTTGAGTTTGACTCCAAAAAAGAAGCTCAGGCGCGTATTGATGAGTTGAAGAGTGAGTTCGGGTTGGAGGCTACTTACAAAGAGAAAGTTACCGAAGTCCGGAAACAGCGGATCATTGTCGGGAAGAAACTCATCTCCGAAGAAACCAATCCTTACGGTCTGGATTCAGACGGCGATCCGGTTATTCCGAAGCTGCTAATCGGGCATGACCGGTCTTATCAGGGCTATTTTGTGGGGCCGACGTACCGGGCAATCGAGATCAGCAAGAGCCGCAATAAACGCCGCACGCAGACGGTTTATGTCATTTCCAAGAACCTTGAAGCGCCTGTCATGATGACGGAGGGCTGCAAGTGGGAGCATGATTCCAAATACGGGGATAGTCTGAAGGTGCCCAAAGACGCGCCGTTTCCGCCTTCGCGTTTGCTTCCCGGTACGACGTCTTCAGAACTGATGGCGATGGAGCATCATGGAGAATAAAGGGCTTGCCGATACGCATGAGGTTATTCCCTATCAAGACGGCTATGCGTTACAAAGAAAAGGCGCTCAAGCCTTGGTGCAGGACTTGCTTGATCCGCTGGGATTAAATAAAGAATTTGTCACGCCCGAAGAGACACCCTCAGCGGCAAAAATGTCCAATAATTTTGTTACTTCTCCGGATGGGAAAATTGATTTTGGGAATATACCGGCAGAAATTGAGGAAAAAAGTGGTGGGAAATATCCGGAAGCTCCTATCAGAATGGAAGAAGGAGCAAAAGAAGATTATGGTCGATCGCACATCGGAGAAGAAAGAATTAAGGAAATAAAAGACGCTGGATATCAAGATGAATTAGATATGCTTTCTGACGTGGCAAAAAATTATACTCAAATTTATGAGCAGCCAAATGGTCGATTACTCCTTGTTAAGAAAAACGGAAAAAGTAAATATGCCGTAGTTGAATTACAAAAAAATCCTGATAATTATTATGGCACAACCACTATGTTTTTTGATGAAAAACCACTTCGCGGGAAACCTTATGAAGAAAGGAGCGGCAGAAAGCTACTTCTGGACGTCGCGCGTACCCCCGATTCCGGTCAATCGGTGCCCTTTCCTATCGCCGGAGTCGAGGACCGGGCCGACAATAGCAGGCGCTGGGACAAAAGTAGCTCACTGGCGCTGGAAAATAATATAGCATCACAGCCCGGGAATGTCAATAAAAATGGTCTTACAGACAGTCCCCAAATCGTAGACGGAATCCGGCAGAATGCTGAGACGGGTAAGATTGTTCCACGCAGAAAAATCCCAGGGAAATTATAATAACTTTTTAATGACGCGGGAGAAAAAGAGTAAGGTATCAAAAAACGGAGTCCTGTCAATAGGAGTGTAAATAGACATCAGGCAGCCAACCTTTCCATTCCTCTGTTTTTTTGTTTCATAACTCCATCAACAAATGTTTTCCCGTGATAAACATCAGACAATAACCAGTAAC
>JBKQWB010000026.1:0-28580 GCA_052139735.1 Smithella sp.
GCTTGGCCGTCTCGGTGATACTCTTTCGCATGGTGGTGCCTCCTTTCAGTAATAAATAGTTGTTTGCGTACAACTTGAAAGGTTACACCGCCTTTATTCTTTTTACACTCTTTTTGATTTTACCCCCGGCAAGCGGTGGCAATGGCTACGGCTTTGGCATCAATGACGCACCCTGGGGTGCGGTTGCGTTCGAGTCTATGTTTAATGTATTAAACAGTGGGAACATTACCGCATCTGGCGGTAACGGCGGCGCCACTGGCGGTTACGGTGGCGGTGTCTACCTAAGCGCAGGCGGCCAGACTCAGAACAGCGCAACCATAGCTGCAACCGGTGGCAATGGCACGACAACCGGTGGTAACGGCGGTGGAATTTTCATGGACTCCTATGATTTGGGGCCCACTATTCCCAACTTACCCGGTCTCTCTGTAACAGGGGGAACAGGCCCCACACCGGGAACTGACGGCACGATCAATATTCCTTTTTGATCCTATTAACCAGATAAGAAGTATATCATTGTTTTTTAATGAGGGGGACCGTTAATTCCCCCTCATTTTTTTGTTAAAGCCATTCAGTTTCATCTAACCAAATCCGGATTATCCACCATAACCGCGGCACGTTTGAAAGTGAGGCCGCGGCGGGGCGGTTGTATTCGTGAAACTAATATCTGCAAATGATGGGTATCGGATAAAGTCTTTTGCGGAATCAACTTCAGTTACGCCCGAAGACAAACATCGGCACAAAACTTACATTTTGGCAATGACATGCTGTTTGCTAATTTATTCATGAATTGATATATTACTTAAGTCAATTTGACTATAAATTAAATATTCCACGGAGGAAACTATGCAGTCAAAACCAATGAGTTTCAGTAGAATGCAGACCGTACAGCAAATGACGCAGCAGGATGCGAATCTTGTTGGAAACGTTCATGGAGGAGTCATCATGAAACTGGTTGATAATACCGCAGGCATGGCGGCTGCCAAGCATTGCGGCACCAATGTCGTGACTGCTTCGATAGACAGACTCAATTTTCATTCCCCGGTTTTCGTAGGTGATATATTAAGAGTGCATGCCAATCTTAATTTTACCGGACGGACATCCATGGAGCTTGGCGTGAGGGTTGAAGCTGAAAATATCATGACAGGCGAAATCAGGCATACGGCTTCAGCATATCTTACATTCGTTTCTCTTGATAAGCTGGGCAAACCCATGGAGATTCCTCAAGTTATACCGGAAACTGATGATGAAATCAGGAGAAACAAAGAGGCCGCCATACGCAGGAAGAAACGAATGGAAGGGCTTAACAGGTAAAAATGTAATTTATTTGTCTCCTGAAAGAGATCAGTCAAGATTTTTCATGGACATACTAACTTTCATCTGGAAATAATCAAAAAACTACTGAACTATGACTTAACATGTGGTACAAATGTCAGAATCGGGTCATTAAAAAAAATTATAAAATGCTATAAAAATGAATCAACCTAATTCAGTACAAGAAACTCCTTTAGTTATCCTGAAACAATATCGAAAAATGATATTCTACCTTATTCTGTTGTTGGTCGTTATTTATCTATTTAATATATTTGGTGTAACCCTGCCTGTCCTTAAGACCGGTGACTATGCAGCAGTATGGTCTGCTGCAAATACGAGCATTGTCAAGAAAATTGTGCTTTTCTATATGTCTTGGTTTTTATATTTATACGGGACTCCTTTTTTTTAATACTTATAAGAAGATTTGGAACTTATTACTTTTATAGTGATCGGTTAGAATTTAAATCACTTTTGGGAAGAAGAATTATAATACCTTATAATCAAATGGTAGTGATACGAAAAAATACAGGACTAATTATTAAAACAACGACGGAGGATGTGTTCAGTTGGCGAAATCCACTACAACGTTTTAAGGTAGAATATTGGAATAGACTAGTAATTGGCACAATGTTTAAGGAAGTCAAAGTTGCAGGTATGGAAACTGGTATAACTCGAGGGTGGGAAAATCCCGCTGACGGACCTAAGGCGATACAGATTTTGAAGGAAAGAGTTTTTTCATTTATAGAAAAATAATTATCATGTAAGTTGAAAATTAAGGATTTCAAATGGAAATCCTTATTGACAAAAGTCAATGGACTATCTTTTCTTGCACGAATTAAAAAATTAAATGTATAAAAGCTGTTCTTAAATCTTAAATGTGATATATGTTGCGCACAATTCATTTTTAATGAATGAAAATAATTCCGGTTTAGAATTACAGTAAGATGTCAATACTACAAATCCTGATACTTGCCGTCGTCCAGGGCGCTGCTGAGCTTTTGCCTGTTTCGAGTTCTGCACATGTCATCGTGGCCGAAAAACTGATGCACCTTGACCCGAGCAGCCCGGAGATGACTCTTCTTCTTGTCATGCTTCACACCGGCACAATGTTCGCCTGCATTTTTTATTTCTGGAAGTCATGGAAGGCACATTACTTTTCCTCTTTAGGGGCTCTATGGGATATTTCTAAACTCGTCATAGCAGCCACCGCATGCACCGGGATTGTTGGACTTGCCATCAAATATCTTATCGAAAAATTTGCCCTGCGAAATGTTCCACATGCAGAAGTAGAACTTCTTTTTGGAAATTTATTTCTAATTGCATCAGCTCTTGCTGCGGTGGGTATACTTATTATCTACGCCGGATATTACGAGAAAAAGTCAAATCCGGCATCTCCCTTGAATTTAAGCTCATCGGTTTGGATCGGCCTGGTTCAAGGTATTTGTCTTCCCTTTAGAGGGTTTTCCCGTTCCGGGGCAACGATTTCCACCGGACTTCTTTCGGGTGTGGACAAAATAAAAGCGGAAGAGTTCAGCTTTGCTTTGGCTGTCGTTATAACCCCGCCGGTGATCATTCACTCAGTCCTCAGACTATTAAAGGCTCATGCGGCAAATGTTTTACATACTACAGATCTAATGGCTCTTTTTTATCCCAGCATGTTGGGCATGCTTTTCAGTTTTATCGCAGGAATTTTGGCTCTTAAGCTTCTCTCTAGTTTTTTAGAGAAGAACCGCTGGCACTATTTTGGGCTCTACTGCCTCCTTGCTTCATTCATCATATTCATTCTTCACTATTCAGGATTTTAAACTTTAGTCAGCTATTGCGTCAGCATTGGCTCTGCTTTTTTATGCGCCTTTAACCGGCTATGATTATCAATTTGCCCTAAACATAATTTGACCCGACATAGAGAGTCAAGGTTATCGATAACTCCTGTAAAAAATAATCCAGTCATCATAATGATGATGCATCCTTTTAAGGGGTAATCAACAGGCAGTAATCGATTGACATACAAGGCTGCATATCTTATAATATTTTAAAAAAGAGGTCGAAATTATGAAAATGTTTGCTTTGGTTTATGCCGATTACATCGATGAAAGCATCACAAAGTTATTTAAGCAAGCTGATTATAAGCAGTATACGAAAGTGCATGGAACAACAGGTGAAGGCACAGAAACCGGGCCAAAGCTGGGTACCTCTTACGCACCCTGTAAGAATAATATACTTTATATAGTTGTGCCCGATGAGGAGATTCCCAATCTTCTTGAGATTGTGCGGAAACTGAAAAAAGAGTTTCCTGATGAAGGTATACGGGCGTATACTCATCAGCTGGAAGAATGCATTTAGTAGAAAGCAGACGACGCAAGGCGAGCTGCGCCGATGGCCCCTGTCATCTGCGCATGGGGCGAAACGCTGATCGGGTATCCCAGGGCTTTTTCCATTGCGTAAACGACGCCGATATTTTTGGCGACGCCGCCGGTCATCATGATGGATGCCGCCGGTGCGACGCCCAGGCGGGCCGCCATAGCCGCTACCCGTGAGGCAATCGACTCATGAATCCCGGAAATGATATTTTCCCTTTTTTCCCCTCCGGCGATCAGGGATACAACCTCCGACTCGGCAAAGACCGCGCAGAGGCTGCTTATTTTTGCCGGGTTCTCTGAGACCAGGGACAGGGCGCCGAAGTTATCCAGATCAACCTCCATCGCCCGCGCCATGACCTCAAGAAATCGACCCGTCCCGGCGGCGCATTTGTCGTTCATGGCGAAGTTGACTACATTGCCGCCCTCACCGAGGATAATGGCCTTACTGTCCTGGCCGCCGATATCGATGACGACCCGGATGGCCGAATTGAGATAACGCGCTCCTGCGGCGTGACACATAATCTCCGTGAACGTCCGGTCGGCAAACGGCACACTGTTGCGGCCATAGCCTGTTGCCACTACGCCATGAACGTCTGACGGGCTTACCTGATTATCAGCCAAAAGACGATCATAAATTTTGCGCGCGGCGGCTCCGGCGTTGTAGCCGGTAAAGCAGGCTTGGGAAGCCAGCAGCGCGTCACCGGACATAAGCGCGCCCTTTGCCGTCACGGATCCAATATCAATACCAACCGTATACATGTCAGGATCTGTCCTTATTTGCCCGGATAATTTCCATGAAGGCTTCGATCCGCGTTTGAATCTGGGACTCGGAAAAATTCCGTTCATCGCACATGTCGGCTTCGAGCATCAGAGAGGGGATGCCGCGTTCGCGCTCAACAATTTTCTGGATGTCGTACTGACCGAAGGAATAAGGCTTGCAGCTGCGGTTGGAGTGCATGACGATCCCGTCGACCCCGTATTTATCGATCATCGAAAGGACGATCTTAGCCATCTGGTCCACGCCGATATTCAAATAAATGCGCGTATAGGATTCCGCCGCGGATCCGATAAAATCACCTTCGTTGATGTATTGCAGAGAGCCGCACCAGGCCGAGGTGTAGGTGTCGGCCACCAGACAGGCGTCATGCCTGGCAAATTCCCTTGACAGCCATTTCAGCCGGTACCAGATCGGCAGGTTGTCCCACAGCAGGCGATACCGCTCCCGGGGAATGGCCCCTATCCCCTCACTTACCCGTCTGCGCATTTCATCGCGGAGCCCGCGATAATAGTCAACGGCTTGCTGGGTTCCCCGGAGTGTAACGATCAGAGCAAGATAAAAAAAGGCGTCGAAAGCGGTCAGAGGCGACGGTCTGTTAACCGCTGTATCCAGAACTTCCTGCCAGAGCTTTTGACCCTCAAAGGAAAGTTTGCCGACTTCCTTCATGCGGTCCCAATCCATCTTACGGCCGCTGACATTTTCCAGAAAAAGGATATACTCTTCCATCTGCCGCTGCGTATAGGTTTTCATTTCGCTGGTGAATTCCGTGTGCACGATCGGCGTATCAAAAATGAACAGGGGCACCCTGAAATACCGGGCCTGCACCTCATACCATTTGAGAACGGTCCCGCAGATGTTGTTGCAGCAAACCAGCATGTCCGGCGCCGGCAGGCCGCCGATCGGGCCGCCATTGACGGTTGCACAGGAGATGTCGCCGCGGGCATAAGAGCAAAGATCGCTCGAATAGCCCATCTCTTCCGCTTTTTTGCATAAATCGACACCCATCTTGCTGGCTCCGATCATCGCTCCGTGATTTTCAGGATAAACGGGAATGATGTCCATGGCAATCAGCGGCTCGACCGGTCCGCCGCTGGTTATCCACGCCACTTTTTTATTGTTCTGACCGGCCGTTTTGGCGTCAATATAATAAGTGGTCATGATGTCCCGCATTTTTTTTTCGTAGTTGATCGGTATCTTTTCGTTATTTTGCGTATTGTCTGTCATGGTATTTCCTTTCATAACATTTCTAAGAAGGCTTCAAAGCGTGTCTTCAACTGCCCTCCGGCAGGCAGAGAATCGTCGACTTCCGCGATCATGAGCGGAAGTCCGGCTTCATCGATGCGCTCTTTGAGGTAAGGGTAGTCGAAAGCATGGGGATCGCAGAACTTGAATAAGAGGAAGATTACTCCCCTGACATTCTTTTCTTTGGCCAGTGCAATGATGTGTTTGGCGCGTCCATCAAGGTCGGCATGCTTTGCCGGGCATACCACCCGGGTCAGGAGCCGTTCGGCGATGCCGATCATCGGGTTGTCTCCCCCGTCAGTCAAACCTATAAAGTAGCGTGCCCCTGTGCAAAAATCGTCCCAGACAATCTCTCCTCCCGATTCTTCGATCATGGCATAGACGTCGGGCTGATTGCACATGCCGCCTGCCAGCAGGATTCGTTTAGCGACGGCGGGTTTCGCGCCGAGAGCGCGATCTTTCAAGTCAGCGGCTGTTTCGGCAAGCATTACTGCCAGCCGGTCCCGGTCCATGATCATCGAAGCACGGACGATGTTGTATAGATCCTCACCCGGCATGAGCTGGGGATAAAGGTTACGGATGTCATAGATCGACCGGATGGACTGACGGATAGCGTTTGTAGTCGTGATTGCTTTTTGCAGAGCCTCATCGGAAATCTCAACGTTTAGTTTCCGGCCCAGGTCGTTTTGGAATTTTTTCAAGACGTCGATCATATAGTCTTTGGAGCTTGCCGTATCGAGCTTGACGGGCAGGATAATATCCAGATGGAAACCGAAGGGGATGTTCATCCGCCAGATATCGGACAGCCGCTGCATGGAGTCGCAGGTATGCGGAAAAACCATTCCGTCCAGATAATCAACCCGTTTGGACAGGCCTTCCTCCAAAATCCCGCGGACCACGGAACAGCAATAGGATTGGAGGTGGGAATCGGCCAGGCTGATATGCTGTTTCGTGCCAAAAAGCCTCATGGGATGGGCGCCGGCGGCCATGATGACTTCCTCCGGTGTGTAAGAGCAGGTGTATCCGATGATTTTCTTGCCGGATGCCTTTTTCAGTTCCCGGGCATAGCCGGAGGGTTCCGAGACGGCCCGGCGGTATTCTTCCAGATGGTTCATTATTTTCCTCCTGTATATTTTCCCGCTTTGCGGAGTTTTTCAATTTCCTGCTTTTCCAGTTCAGTGTACGCGATCTTGCCCACTTTCGTCATGGGCAGCTTGTCCGTGAACTCCACCTCGCGCGGGCAGGACCACTTGATCAAATGTTCGCGGGAATAGTTAATCAGCGCCTTTTCCATTTCAGGAGATGCCTTGGCGGCGTCCTTCAGGACGACGAAGGCTTTGACCTTCTGCACCTGGGCCTCATCCGGCACGCCAATCACGCAGACCGCCGCCACGTCCGGATGTTTGTCCAGACAGGCTTCCACCTGAACCGGATAGACATTCATCCCTGAAGACTTGATCATGCGTTTGAGACGTAGTTTGTAATAGAAATAGCCGTCCTTATCCATCGTAAAAATATCGCCGGTATGGAGCCAGATAAGGCCGTCTTCATGCGATTTAAGCACTTCCGCTGTTTCCTCCGGACTCTCCAGATAGCCCAGCATAACGGCCGGGCCGCTTATGCAGAGCTCCCCTTCTTCGCCTGCGGGGACTTCGTCGATGGTGCCGATTCGGACTATCTTCGCCAGCATATCGGGAAACGGAATACCCACGCTGCCTTCCCGGTATCCGCCAATCGGCGTAGACATGATCGCTGTGACGGCTTCCGTCAGGCCGTATCCTTCGACCAACTGAACATTTCCCCCCTGCTTTGCGACGATCTCTTCAAACCTTTCCTTCACGGTCCGCGGCAAAGAATCGGCGCCGGAGGATGTATTTTTCAGACAGCTCAACTCCGTGCTCTGGAAAACCTCATTTTTGGCGAGGGCGTCATAAAGCGTGGGAACGCCGACGACGATATTGGGACGTTTTTTCCGGATAAGATCAGCCACAATCTCCGGCGTAAACTGGGGGACGAGAATGCTCTTGCTTCCACCCATAAAAGCGGCATTGCAGCAGACACCCAGGCCGAAGCCGTGGAAAATAGGCATGATTGCCAGAATGGATGAATCCTCCGCCATCAGCGCGCCGCCGCCCCAGTTGGCGACCATCAATCCCTCACTGATAAAATTGTAGTTGGAGAGCATGATCCCTTTGGGAAACCCCGTTGTCCCCCCGCTGTACAGGATGACAGCCATTTCATCCGTATGCATGTCCGCTTTAGGCGCCTGCGGGTGCGGGGCGGTCATGAGATCTTTCCACCACCTTACAGCCGGTCCCGTCGTTGGCACGGGCTTTTCCGCCATGGGCTGCCCCTGGGTCATCTGGTCAAAGATCTCCGTCAGAATAAGCAATTCCAATGGGGTCTTCTCCGGAAGGTTTTTGAAACTGCCAAGAAACAGATCTAATGTAAGGGCGACCCGGCTTTTGCTGACGTTCAGGTAATAGGCGATTTCGGCGGGTGTGGAGAGCGGGTGGATCATGCTGGCCACCACCCCGAGCTTGTTGGCGGCGTAAAAACAGATGATGCCCTGCGGGCATGTCGGCATGGAAATCGTGATCCGGTCGTCCTTCTTCAGGCCGAGCGAGGCCAGCGCATTCGCGCAAACGTCGATGTCATGCGCGAACTGGCGGTACGTTGAGATGTAATCGAAAAAATCATACGCAATGCGGTCCGGATTTTTTTCTACCGTCTGCATTAGAGCCTCGTACATTGTCACACGTGGATAATCGATTGTCTCCGGCACATTTTCATAAAACTTTAACCAGGGCTTTTGACTTGGCATTTTTTCTCCTCCCAAGATGAATCATCAAACTTACTGCTATTGAATATAGCAACTTTAATGCCAAGTATCAAGTGGTTGAAATATTTACGTTATTAATATAGTCTCCTTCTTTTATGTTAAAACATGTTGCATTCTGCAAGAGAACTGCTTATAGGAAAATTGTCAAAGGAGCAAAAATGGATCTGATTAAAAAATATCTGACAAAAGACATCGATGTGATGCTGAATTGCATTGACGAGGCCGTTTTAATCGTTGATCGCGACGCTAACATCCTGAAATACAATGAAACCTTCAGCAGACTGACCGATTTGATGGGCCGGTCGATTGTCGGACAGAATCTTAAGGAAATCGTGGCAAGAGGACTGCTCAGAGAAGCTGCCGCACTCAAGGCTCTGGAAGTCAAGAAAAAAATTGACATGAACGTGACCTACGAAACAGGACAGACGGCTACATGGACATATATTCCGGTATACGACGAACAGGGTGAACTTGTTTTGACCGTTGGGACCGGCCGGGACATAACAAAACTTGTCAACCTGGAAAAAAAACTCAAGATCACCGAAACCATCATATCCCAGTATGAGGGCAGAAACTTCAATCTGATCGGGGACACCGGCCATGTGGATATTATATACTCCAGTTCCGCGATGCAGCATGTCATTCGTATGGGATGGAAGGCTGCCGCCACCTCTTCCCCGGTTTTAATCTGGGGTGAAACAGGTGTCGGCAAAGAAATCGTGGCCAGCGTTATTCATCAGACAAGCACTCGTAATGACAAACCGTTCGTCGTTATCAACTGCGCTTCCATACCAGATGAACTTCTGGAGGCTGAATTATTCGGCTATGAAGAAGGTTCATTTACCGGCGCTAAAAGGAGCGGCAGGAAGGGCATCCTGGAAGAGGCGCACGAAGGGACTTTGTTCCTGGATGAGATCGGTGAATTGCCCCTGAAAATGCAAAGCAAATTATTGCGGTTTCTTCAAGAGGGAACCTTCAAGCGGATCGGAAGCAATAAGACACAGTCTGTGGATGTTCGAATTCTGAGCGCTACGAATCTTACTGTCGACCAGCTCTTGAGCAGCAAACATTTCCGTCAGGACCTTTTCTATCGGATTGCCGTAGTCCCGATTTTTGTGCCTCCATTGCGCGAGCGCAAGGAAGATATTTTTCCACTGATTAATTATTTTATTAAAAAGTTTAATTTGAAATATACAACAGAGATTAAACTTCCAGTGCGGCAGATTAACCGGCTTTACAATTATGAATGGCCCGGCAATGTCCGGGAATTGAAAAATGTTATTGAAAGGATCGCCATTCTTTATGCATCTCAGGAATTAAGCGAGGAAGATTTGGAATCCATTCTGAATATCAATCCCAACGAAGATAATAAAGAAGTTCCCGCATTTGAAAGACCCGTGACGGCGCTGCCGTCTTCCCTTAAAAAGGCTACGGAACGTTTTGAGGAAAACCTCATAAGGCAGGCATACAAGGAAACAGGGAGCATTGTGAAGGCCGCCAAAGCGCTAGGCATCAATCCGTCAACAATTCATCGCAAATTAAGCAGCGGGGTCATCAAATTAGATTGAGTTCACTCCCTATTGCACAATGCAATATGGCTCTTGCATTACGAAACGGCACATGCAATAATTCAAACGGCAATCCTTATTTTCCAAATTTACAATTTTATGCTTCCAGATTATAATCAATAATCGCTAAACCCGCTTGTCATGAATATCATTGACATGCAAAACTGTTTTTTTTATACTTACGTCCATATAGAAACAAAGACGATCTGTGTCGCAGATTAATTTTCGCATTTTATAATTTTTGTGAAAGCAATGGGCTCAATTATGAAAACCATCGAACAAAAAGGGCTTGATATATTCTACACTACGCTGAGCACAATTGCTTATATCCCCAAAGACGAATGGGAAAAAATTCTTCCAAAAATAAAGCATCTTCATCTTAATAAAGACGAATATTTTGTCAGAGCCGGAAGCATTCCCGATAAAATGGCATTCATCATATCCGGCATCTTCCGTCTTTTTTATATCACAGAAACCGGCGACGAAAAAATATTGGTTTTCAGAGAAGAAGGACGGATGATTGCCGCTTTCAGTTCATTCCTGGAAAATAAGCTGTCATGGTTTAACATTCAGGCTCTCGAAGACGCTGATTTACTTTATTTCGATTTGGTCGGTTTGGCCGATTATAAAAATTTCTTAAATAGCAACCAGTGCTGGCAGACTTTAAGCGCCAGATATACAGAGATGCTATTCGTAGAAAAAGAAAAGAGAGAAGGTGAATTTCTTTCCGATGACGCAGAAACGCGATATAAAAAGTTCATGATCAAATATCCAAATATTGAAAAACGCATCCATCAATATCATATAGCTTCCTATCTCGGGATAAGTCCCATCACTTTAAGCAGACTAAGAAAAAAATTAAAATAAAATAATTATTATTAATCTATGTTAATGCGCCTTCGTGCAAAGAAGGTTATATTAAGCATAATTACGTAGACTAAGAAATAAAAGTAAAATAAAATAATTATTATTAATCTATGTTAATGCGCTTTCGTGCAAAGCAGGTTATATTAAGCATAATTAAACAGAAGTTAAAATCAAATCAGGGAGAGATTATGAAGAATAATGCGCTAATCATTCATCCTCGAGACAATGTCGCCGTTGCGTTAACGGCCATGAGTGCCGGAGATACAGTAACGGCAAACGGGATCGAAGCTTTTACAACTCTGGACGAGATACCCGTCAGTCACAAGATCGCCCTTCGCAATATCTCCATTGGTGAAGAAATCATAAAATACGGCGAAACAGTTGCCGTAAGCACGCAGATGATTAAAAAAGGGCAATGGGTTCATACACACAACCTGGAGGGCAAAAGGTGGAAAAAATGAATGACATCAAAGGATTTATACGAAAAAATGGAAGTGCCGGTATTCGCAATCACGTTCTTGTTCTTCCTACAGTTTCTTGCGTCAACGGCGTCGTTAATCGAATAGGAAAAGAGGTGCCGGAGGCGGTATGTGTCCCCCACGCCCACGGATGCGGCCGGGGCGGAGCACGGGACATCGAGATTCTGTTCCGTATCCTCTCTGGTCTGGTGCACCACCCCAATGTAGGCGGCGTGGTCCTCATCGGATTGGGCTGTGAAGTATCCAGTACGAAGGGGCTGCTTCCCTGGATCAATGATGCAGGCAAGCCCATCGAAGTCTTTAATGTGCAGACCGATGGCGGATCCATCGAGACAGCCCGCAAGGGGATTGCCGCCGCCCGCCGAATGCTGGCCGAAATCGGCAGTCAAACGAGAGTACCCGTATCCTGGGATAAAATGATGATCGCCATGGAATGCGGCGGATCTGACGCCATGTCGGGTATAACGGCTAACGTAGCCATTGGCGCTGTCTCCGACTGGCTCGTGAAGCAAGGTGCGACGGTCATATTCGGCGAAAATACGGAGATGATCGGGACAACGCAAGTTCTTACGCGACGCGCGAAAAACGAACAGGTGGCCGGGCAAATCGAACAGATGGTTGCGCACGCCGAAAAGCTGACTCAAGATGTCATGGGGGAATTGGCAAGTCTTGTTATCTCTCCCGGCAATATGGACGGCGGTATGAGTACGATTGCCGAAAAATCCATGGGCTCTATCGTCAAAGGCGGGACTACAACAATCAATCAGGTCGTTGATTATGGTCAAGCGCCGTCCGAACATGGCCTTATCCTTCAGGACGGACCGGGCTATGATGGTGATTCCATGGCCGGGCTTGCCGCCAGCGGCTCTCAACTCATGTTCTTTTCCACCGGCCGGGGAAATCCCTTCGGCTTTCCGGCCATGCCTGTCATCAAGGTAGCCAGCAATACCAGGATCTACAAAGCCATGCAAGACGACATGGATGTCAATGCGGGTGTTCTTGCAGAGGGCGAGCCATTGGATCAGCTTCGCGACCAGATGATCGATTTAATGATTCGCGTAATCAATGGGGAAAACTCTAAGGCGGAAGCCAACGGCATGGACGTTTTAACCTTTATGACGGTTTATCCTCCATTTTGATACATTATAGAATATGTTGTACCGGCTCACTAAAATTCGGTAACGTTTTTGGAGCTTATTAAACAAACTAAAAAAGTTAACATGAAAATTCTGATATATACCATGACAGAATTTATTCATCGGGAGGAAGTAATATGAAGAAACCCCAGAGTTCATCTATTTTTAATGACAGCGATTTCCCCATCAGCATTGTGCGGAAATCTATATTCCAGGGCACAGGCGCCGATCTTACCGAGGCAGGCAAAAGGCCGATTATTGCCATTGCCAATTCGCTCACCGAGATCAACCCCGGGCATATGCATTTAGGTATGATCGCGCAAAGAGTCAAGGATGGCGTAAACGCCGCCGGCGGTCTGCCCTTTGAATTCAATGTTCCCGCTCCCTGCGACGGCCTGACCGAAGGCCATTCCGGTATGCGTTTTGTTCTGGCTCAGCGCGATTTGATTGCCGACATCATCGAGACGCATGTCCGCAGCATGCGCTATGACGGCATAGTCTTTATCGCCAGCTGCGACAAGATCATCCCCGGCATGATCATGGCCGCCGCCCGGCTGGATTTGCCCGCCATCTTCGTTACCGGCGGCCCGAATGCCTGGGACATTCGTTTCAAACCGGGCATGAACGGCGCGGTAGATCACAAATGCTACACCGATCTCTTTGATAAACTGGCAACGGCCACGGCGGCAACGTGCGGCTCGTGCGAATTGATGGGCACCGCCAATACCATGCAGTCTCTCACGGAAGCCCTGGGCATCAGCCTGGCGGGTTCGGCCACGGTACCGGCCTTTCATTCCGCAAAACTCCTTTACGCCCGCCATGCCGGTGCGCGTATCGTAGCGATGGTCGAGGAAGAAATCTCCATCAGGAAAATCCTGACCCAAAAGTCTCTTGAAAACGCGCTGATGGTGAGTCTGGCAATCGGAGGGTCCACGAATATTGCCCTGCACCTGCCCGCCATTGCTCATGAGCTTGAGCTTGAACTCCCGCTGTCGCGTTTCAACGATTACAGCCGCATCATCCCGACCCTGTGCGGAATTTCTCCCAACGGTCCCCATGGCATGATTGATCTTTTCATAGCCGGCGGCATACCGGCCGTCATGAAAATGCTCGGCGAAAATCTTCATCGTGATCCCCTGACAGTCTCGGGGATGAGCATAGGCGACATCATCGATCAGGCGGAAGTGAAAAACGCTGCCGTCATCCCGGATAAGGCCCATGCCTTTATGCCTGAAGGCGGCACGGTCGCGCTTTTCGGTTCTCTGGCCCCTGAGGGTGCAGTGGTCAAACAATCCGCAGTAGCCGCACATATGCGCGTATTCACCGGACCGGCTCGCGTCTTCGACGCTGAGGCCGACGTTCTGCAGGCTATCCGGGACAAAACGCTCAACGAAGGCGAGGTCATTGTCATCCGTTACGAAGGACCCAGGGGCGGACCCGGCATGCCCGAAACCCTGGCGGTCACAATGGGCCTGGATCTGGCGGGATTTACCAATGTGGCATTGATCACAGACGGCCGCTTCTCCGGCGCCACGAGCGGTCCCTGCATCGGGCATGTCTCACCCGAAGCGGCGTGCGGCGGGCCGATTGCGATCCTCCAAAACGGCGATGCCATTACGATTGATATACCCGGACGCAGGCTTGACATAGATATGAAACCGGAGGAAATCGCGCGGCGGCTGGCCGATTGGAAGCCCGTATCGAAGCAGATCCCGCCGGGTTATATGCGGCGCTATATCAAGATGGTCGGTTCCGCAGCCCAGGGAGCTGTTCTTAAATAACAACGAAACAGGACATGAAATAATAAAATAGAATTCCCGCAACAAAAAGGAGGTTTGATATGGTCAGAACAGTGCTTTCACTGGCGCCGCTGTCTGCAGAAATCGTGAAACTTCTCATACAGCAGGTAAGCGATGTGCCTGATTTTGAGGTCATCCCCGGCAATGGAATGCCGGAAGAAGAGATCAAGAAAAATATTTCAAAGGCTGATGTCGTGCTGGGCGATTATACGTTCAAGCAGAAAATTACCGCAGACATTTTATCTGCGGCAGGAAAGCTTAGGTTCATCCAGCAGCCCAGTGTGGGCTATCAGCACATCGATGTTGCGGCCTGCACCGCCAGAGGAATCAAAGTGGCCAACACCGCGGGTGCCAACACCATCAGTGTGGCCGAACATACGATTGCCTGGGGACTTTGTCTTCTCAAAAACATGTTCCATGCCCATACAAGCACGAAGTCGGGACGTTGGGAACAGATGAGTATAAAGCCTGCCGAACTTAAAGGTAAAATATGGGGTATCATCGGATTCGGACGCATCGGTCAGGCGGTTGCCCAAAGGCTCAAGCCGTTTGGGTTGAGCCGCATTATTTACTATGACACTTATCGTCCGGAACCATCTGTCGAAGTGTTGCTAGGGGTTGAATACGCTGAGATAGCCTCTATCCTGAGCCAGTCCGACATCATCAGTCTTCATGCGCCCCTTACAGATACAACCCGCTTCATGATCAATGAGAAAGCCCTCAATTCCATGAAGCCGGGCGCTTATATTATCAACGTCGCGCGGGCAGAACTGGTGGATGAAAAGGCTCTGGCCCAGGCCATCAGGAACGGAAAGATCGCCGGCGCCGGCATCGATGTCTTTTCGGAAGAGCCGGTGAATATGAATAATCCGTTACTGGGTGTGGAAAGCGAAAAACTGCTTTTCTCGCCCCATGTAGCCGGTGTGACGGATGAAGCGGCGGGAAGAATCATCAACATGGCTACTATAAACATTGCCCGGGTTCTCAAAGGAGAAAATCCGGAATCGCTGGTTAATTAAATCATTCTGAAATAAATCGAGGAGGATATTATGAACGGATCAGAATACGCTATGAAAGCCGCAAAGGATGCGGGGATAGAGGTATGTTTTGCAAATCCGGGCACAACCGAGCTTCCGCTTGTGGTTGCCCTGGATACAGTGGGCGGCATAAGGCCTGTGCTGGGTTTATTTGAAGGTGTTTGTACCGGAGCGGCAGACGGTTACGCGAGGATGCTTCAGAAGCCCGCCATGGCGCTTCTCCATCTCGGACCCGGCCTAGCAAACGGAATCGCGAATCTGCATAATGCTAAAAGGGCTCACAGTAAAATTGTAACTTTAGTGGGCGAGCATTCCACCTGGCATCGCCCGTCCGATCCACCCCTGACCATGAATATCGAATCTCTGGCAAAAACCGTCTCCGGATGGCAACGCACTTGTGTCTCCTGCGATCGTCTCGGACAGGATATGGCGGATGCGGTCGAGGCCGCGAACAAAGGACAAATCGCGACACTCATCGTCCCGTTCGATCTTCAGACGAAAACGTGCGGGAGCGGCGCGGTCGTTTCTCATAAAAAAGAAAAACCGTCCGTCAGCATGGGCGCAATCAAAACCGCGGCGACCCTGCTTAAAGAAGGTAAAAAAACCGCCCTGATGCTCGGCAACAAACATATCGGGAGAAAAGAGCTCATGGCCGCCGCAAGAATCAAACAGACTTGCGGATGCGATCTCATCACCGAAAATTTTCCTGCGCATATCACGCGCGGTGCCGGATTGCCCGACGTGATCCGCGTTCCCTATCTTCCGGAAATGGCCATCGACATGTTATCGAAGTACGAAATGTTTGTATTTGCCGGAGCAACAGAGCCTGTATCCTTCTTCGGCTATGAAGGCATTCCGCCGGCTTTTTTAAAAGAAGAGCAACAGAAATTTCACCTGTCCACGTCCGATCAGGATTTGCTGGATGTTTTGGACGCCCTTGCCGATGAACTTGATGCGCCGAAAATTATTAATCCCGATTTATTGGCCTCGTTAAAAATACCTGTAATCCCCGCGGGCGTTCTCACCCCGGACAAAATTTGCGCGGTCATTGCCGCTCTTCAGCCGGAGGGAGCCATTGTCGTTGAGGAGGCCATCACAACCGGTTTGGCGTACTACACCGTCACGTCGGGCGTTAAGCCTTTTGACCTGATGACGCTCACGGGAGGAGCAATCGGCCAGGGCGCGCCATGCGCTATGGGCGCTGCCCTCGCCTGCCCCGACAGGCCGGTGATCAACTTCCAGGCGGACGGCGCGGGCATGTACACCCTGCAGGCGTTATGGACGGAAGCCAGAGAAGGACTCAATGTCACCACGCTCATCTGCTCCAACCGGAGCTATGATATCCTGAAATTCGAATATGGCCGGCTGGGAGTTGCACCGGGCAAGTGCGCAACACATCTCGCCGATCTTGCAGGCATTGACTGGGTGAACTTGGGTAAAGGGATGGGCGTCCCGTCCGTTAAAGTAACCACTGCGGAGGAACTCGCCGCAGAACTCGGCAAGGCGCTCCATGAGCAAGGACCCCACCTGATTCAGATGGTGATCTAGCGCCTGCGAGGCTTATAAAAATATTATATGAGTTATTAATGGGCAAAGATAAAAGTCCTGCACGATACAAAAAATATTAGTTCTGAAATCCGGGGAAGGATAAAAACCAGCACCGTGTCCCCGGATTTTTTCATTTGAAATACAAACGCGGCTTTCCTGCACTCACATCCAATGAAAGCAAGTTCTTATCAATTTTTTCGAATAGCCAGCAGCATTCGACGGATGGGAAATATCCCTTGACACGGGAAAAACACAAGTGCTATACAATTGTGCTAACAAAAACAATATCTTATCGGCTCAATATCGGTTGGATTACACCGACAGTGCTGACACCATTGTGACTTTTCTAGAAATCGTCGGCTTAAGCCGGAGTCGTGATCGAAGGTACACTATGCAATCCCGCGTCTACATTGAACCGCACCGCATTGATGGAGACACGCTGGAAGTCTCAGCCTGCTTCGAGTCCGGTCGCACACCCGGGCGAGTGCAACGTCTGTGGTGGCGGCTTCCCGCTGCCTTGCGCGACGCCGTCACTCCATGGGCCGATCCGTTCGCTATCGCTTTCCTCTTCCCGATGATGGAAGATGGTTCCGACGTATTGATCGAAGGCCGCGTCTCGCCGTCGCTGCTCGAAAATCTTGAAACCTATATGTCGATCTGGCAGGCATGGGAGCCAGGCCTTTATAAGCAGGTACTCATCCGCGCCACCGAGGAAATCGAAGCTCCGCCGCCCGCCGTGCCCGGCGAGACGATCATGCCATTTTCCTGCGGCGTCGATTCCTCTTACACCGCACTGCGGCATCACAGGCAACTCGTCGGCCGGCGTAACCGCCGCATCGGCGCCGCAATCATGATGAATGGCTTCGACATATGGTTCGACCAACAAAACGCCGCCGGCATGTACGAAGGCGTGCTAAAGCGTGCCCAGGCAATGCTCGGCAGCCTCTCAATCCCCTGCATCCCAATGAGCAACAACTACCACGAGCTACCCACCGTCTGGGGTCACGGCTTTGGCACACACCTGGTCAGCGGCCTGCGCCTGCTCGGGGCGCGCTTTGATGCCGCCCTTTTTCCTAACGACGAGCCGTACGCCATACCCATTACGGCATGGGGTTCCACGCCATTGACCAACCCCTTATTGTCAAGCCGGCACTTCGCCGTGATCGACGACGGCGCCGAGAGTTCGCGGATCGACAAGATCAAGCTGATCGGAAGCTGGCCCGAAGCGATGCAAAACCTGCGGGTCTGTTACGAGAATCCCGGTAAACACGACAATTGCTGCCGGTGCGAAAAATGTATTCGATCGATCCTGGCTTTTCGTCTGGCGGGCGTCCCGCTGCCGCCGGCGTTTAAACGCGATGTCACGAACCGTCAGATCCGCCGCGTTCGTATTTCAAGGGAGCTTAATCTCGATCTCTGGAATGAACTTTTGCGAACCGCCGAACAGCGCGACATGACCCGGGAGCCATGGGTCCGCGCGATGCGCTCGACTAAGCGTCGTTTCCATCGGCGTTGGTGTCTCGATTCGCTTAAGAGGCCGTTCATTCCGCTGCGCAACCGTATTCGCAAGCTGTTCCGCGGCTCGCCACTTTCACGCAGCGAGCTGGCTGCGGCCGCTTCCGCTCAGGAACCCGGTAATGCCAAGTTTAAGGACTAGTGCATGCAAAACATTACATTTTTGAAAAAGCATTTTCGCTTTATACAAAAATGGAGAGCACAGAAGAAAAACGTAAAAACAAATATCGTCTTGAATCGCAATAACTTATCCCGTCTTCCAAATACTTCTTATAATATGGGGCCCGACAGATGTAATCCAAAGAAAATTTTATTTATTACAGATGCTCTGGCGCCTTCCGGCGGGGTTGAAACCCGCTTAAATAATATCCTGAATAATCTTTCAAACAAATACTGGGAAACATTTTTATTGACGGAAGAAAATCTTTATCCGCAATTAAAAAACATTAAGAATTTTACGCTGAAGTTTCGTGCTGATAATTTAGGAGAATGCCTTTTTGATATTATTCGCACGCACAAGATAGATGTGGTGGAATTTCAGTTCAAATATTCCAGATACCTTCGTTTTATCGATATTAAAAAGCTTCGTCTATTGTGTGTTGTAGGTTGTACCGTAAGCGGGTTTGATAAGAGTATTTCGCATCGGCTGCTAAAAAAATTTGA
Organism: Smithella sp.; assembly: GCA_052139735.1. Classification (GTDB taxonomy): domain Bacteria; phylum Desulfobacterota; class Syntrophia; order Syntrophales; family Smithellaceae; genus Smithella. The sequence goes on from JBKQWB010000026.1 coordinate 19,146, forward strand.
TTACCGCATCTGCGTTTCAAACGATCTTGTCCAACGATATAAAAAAATCCCTTCTGCGTTGTTTTCCATCATATATAATTGTATAGACCCAAAACCGCGCTTGTGGCGTTTTAACAACCCCAAAAAAGCTATTCATATTTCCCGCATCTCAGACGAATATAAAACAAGAATCTCCGGATTTGTTGATTTCTGCAAAGCCAAAGATATCCCTTTTGAAATCGCCGGCGACCGGGAATCGGTAAGCGCAAAGCACGTCATTGATGGATTACAGAGAGTTTACAAGATTCCTGATTCCGCTTTTATCGGCAGCATTGACACTTTGCCTTTTTTAAAAGAAAATATAAATTGCTATCTTTTTGTTGGAGGATGCGGCCATATTGCCCTTGAAGCCGGATGTCTGGGTATTCCTGTTTTCATTACGTCTGCAATAAGTTCTATTCCCCCCGTATTTTTAACGCCTGATAATGTAAATTATTTTCTGGATAGAAATTTCACAATTCGTGAAAGAGAAATAATCCCTATCAATCCTTTGATTATAAACTCTCCTGATTCTATGGAAGAGGCATCAATATGCATACATAAATTCATAACGGAAAACCGAAATCTCCAAACCGAACTCACAAAATATCAAGAGATACTTCATTCGGCTCTTGCCGAAAAACAAAACCGGTAGATTTCCCGTAGCTTTATGGTCACGCCTCCCCTGGATTTGTAGTCCGGGCCTTTATGCCCGCAAAACAAACGCAGCTAAAGCAACGCACTACATGATTCCTTTATACTCCTCCGTCACTAGGGAGTCTTTCGTAGTTCGGGCCTTTAGGCCCGTGGACATTGGGGACGCACCTCGTGCGTCGTGGCAATCTATCCCTCCGCTGTCATTGCGAAGCGCACCTCGTGCGCTGTGGCAATCTATCTTTTGTATTGCTTTCGTAGTTCGGGCCTTTAGGCCCGCAAAACATGCGCAGCTAAAGCAACACACTACATGATTCTTATACTCCTTCGTCGCTTCGCTATACTATAGCCCGAAGAGGACATTAATTGTAGGGCGCGTTTCCCCAAACGCGCCGCATATCGGATTGTTCGGGGAACAATCCCTACAATGTACACCTCCGTCACTTACGTGGATTTTGAGGCAAAACCAAATAAGATATATATAGTTTCCCTATTACTATGCTCCTTTAAAACTACTATTGTATTTAATAATAAATCATTTTAACTTATATTTATTAAATATAAAAAAACACTATTCTTAAATTTAAACAAAGGAGAAGCGTTATGTGTAAGGTGATTAAAGTTGTGCCTGAGAACCACGATATCAATTCTTTGTATCTCGAAGTGTCCGATGATAACTTCAATCACAAAAAGGCGGGTCAATTCGCATCCATCAGGATTATGAATACGGACGGGTATAGCGAACCGCATTCGTTTTCTATCTCCGGCGCTCCCGAAGAATCGGGTTTACGCCTGACCATTAAGAATGTGGGCAAGTTTACCTCCCTCATCCCTGATTTGAAACCGGGAACTTCATTAATATGTAAAGGGCCTTTCGGCGCCTTTTGTAAAGATATTGACACTAAGCCATCCATCGTATTGCTGGCCGGCGGCGTGGGCATTGCGCCTTTTTTAAGCGTGCTCCGGCATTTTAGAAATGTTAAGGCAGGTAACAAAGTTGTTCTTTTCTGGGTAAACAAAAGCATGGAAGATGTCTTTTCTTCAGACGAGATTGACGCGATGACCAATGAATTATCTCTAAAAGTCATTTACTGCCTGAGCCGTGAAGATGATATACAAAAATACTCCCGGAGCAATTATCCGGAAGTATTTTACGAAAAGGGACGCTTAAGCAGCGATGTTTTAGTAAAGTTCGGAATAACCGGGAGCGCGGCCTTTTATCTTTGTGGACCACTCCCCATGATGGAGTCTGCGCTTACGGAACTTGGTAAACTTGATGTGGATGCAGCGGCGGTGCAACAGGAAAGGTTCAGCTGGAATAAGTAAATAATATTAAACTATCCTAATAGCCTACCGGCCGGCATGGGGGTTTCGATCCATGATCAATGATATCTGTAATTTCTGTTTTTTTTTAAAAAAGATTTATGCTAAAATAATTTACTGGCTTTTATAAAAAGCGAAGTTCATATATTAAATTTTGAAATCCGGAAATCCCCCGGATTTGCGCCCGGATTTGCAGCAAAGGCTTCGCGGGAATATTACAGGAAGCTTATACTCGATGCTACAGTACCATTACCGCCAGCCGGATGGTCCCTTGGCTGGTTGACAGACAAGGAGGCAACGATGGACAAAAGACGCGATAAAGATATTGATAGTATGTTCCTGAAGATCCCCTTCCTGGCCGGACTTTCAGAAGTGGAAAAGTTTGAACTCCAGAAGCACATTATCTTTCGTGATTTTCGGCGAAATGAGATCGTCTTGAATGAAGATGATTCGATAAATTGCCTCTATCTGATACTCTCGGGGAAACTCAAAGTAATTCAGCTAAACGATGAAGGAAAGGAACACATACTTGCAATTCACGAGAAGGGAGATTACTTTGGAGAAATGGCTCTTCTGGACGGTAAGACGTCACCGGGAACCATTGTAGCTCTGAAAGATGGTAGGATAGGTCTCATTTCCAAGGAACCCTTTTTTAACATTATCATGAAGAACAGTCTGGTCATAGATCGGATCATTGGCATACTCTGTACGCGTCTCCGGCATGCCTGGTTGCAAATCCGTGCAATGAGCTTTGATAACGCCGAACATAGAATCCGCTTTGCTTTACAGGAGCTCGGTGAAAAATTCGGCATTCGTGATTCTCGAGGTGTAATAATCGATTTAGAAATCACCCACCAGAATATCGCTAACCTGGCCACGACATCGCGCGAAACGGTCACCCGTTTTCTCAGCATGGCGGCAAAAGCTGACGAGATCGAGGTCCTTGCTAATAAAAAAATCCTCCTCAAAAACCTTTTTTCCAAATAAATTGCATTAATTGTGACGACCGTCACAGAAAATAAAAACCTTTGTTTCAAATAAGTTGCATTAATTGTGACGACCGTCACAGACAATTTTTCTTCTATCCTATATATATAAATCAAAAATATTAAAGAATGATGATGTTTTCATCATGGTATTCAACCAATTGGAGGTCGCTACGTAAGTATTCAATATAACAATCCTTATCGTTCCAGATAGGAGTGTGCAATGAAAAAAATATTTATAGTGTTGGCGGCTGTATCATTTATGGTTATTACCGGTTGCGGTGGTGGTGGTAATAGTGATTCCACACCAGCACCGGCAGCATCTCAAACAACCGCTTCAGTGACAGATACTGCAAGTTCATCAGTCTCCGGCTCTCTTGATACAACCTTTGGCACAGGCGGCATAGTAACCACACCTATTGGAAGTTATGATGCTTATGCCTATGCTCTTGGCATCCAGTCTGACGGCAGGATTTTGGCAGCGGGATATTCTTCCAATGGCAGCAACTATGATTTCGCCCTTGTGAGATACAACACAAACGGCTCTCTTGATACAACCTTTGGCACAGGCGGCACAGTAACCACACCGATCGGAAGCGGTAATGCTATTGCTAATGCTCTTGGCATCCAGTCCGACGGCAACATTGTGGCAACGGGAAGTTCCTATAATGGCAGCAACTATGACATTACCCTTGTGAGATACAAAACAAACGGCTCTCTTGATACAACCTTTGGCACAGGCGGCATAGTAACCACACCTATTGGAAGTTATGATGCTTACGCCTATGCTCTTGCCATCCAGTCTGACGGCAGGATTGTGGTATCGGGATATTCTTCCAATGGCAGCAACTATGATTTTGCCCTTGTGAGATATAACACAGACGGCTCTCTTGATACAACCTTTGGCACAGGCGGCATAGTAATCACACCTATGGGAAGTGGTTATGATATTGCCTATGCTCTTGCCATCCAGTCTGACGGCAGGATTTTGGCAGCGGGAAATTCCTACAATGGCAGCAACTATAATTTCGCCCTTGTGAGATATAACACAAACGGCTCTCTTGATACAACCTTTGGCACGGGCGGCATAGTAACCACGCCTATCGGAACTGGTGATAGTGAAGCCCTTGCTCTTGGCATCCAGTCTAACGGCAACATTTTGGCAGCAGGTAAATCATTTAACGGCAGCCACTATGATTTTACTCTTGTGAGATATAGCACAAACGGCTCTCTCGATACAACCTTTGGCACAAGCGGCATAGTAACCACACCAATTGGAAATTATGATTCTTATGCCATTGCTCTTGGCATCCAGTCTGACGGCAACATTTTGGCAGCAGGGAAATCCCCCGATGGCAGCAACAATGATTTTGCCCTTGTGAGATACAACACAAACGGCTCTCTTGATACAACCTTTGGCACAGGCGGCATAGTAACCACACCTGTTGGAAATGGTGCTGATTATGCCAATGCTCTTGTCATCCAGTCTGACGGCAACATTTTGGCAGCAGGTAAATCATTGAATGGCAGCCACTATGATTTTACGCTTGTGAGATATAACACAAACGGCTCTCTCGATACAACCTTTGGCACAGGCGGCATAGTAACCACACCTATTGGAAGTTATGATTCTTATGCCATTGCTTTTGGCATCCAGTCTGACGGCAATATTTTGGCAGCAGGAAGTTCCGACAATGGCAGTAACATTAATTTTGCCCTTGTGAGTTATTTGCCGTAATAAACACCAGAGAAAATTTCCGGTAAGCAATCATTTGAATTATTCAGCTGGAATTTTAACTGATGAGAGTCTTTTATAATTCAATATAATATCTCCTTGACAATCCGATAAAGAAAATCACCGGGATTTATGATTTGCGTCTTGTCATAACAGGCCATAGTGAAATGCTTTCTGTTGCCTGTTATGAGATAGCGGGCCTTAGCCTCCGAAGCGCATTCCAAGAATTTATTGTCTTCAGGATCGATCTTGATAATATTGATTCTCGTTGATGGCGATACCCAAAAAGATTTCCGCTTAATGGATAGCAAAGCTTTTTTAACGCTTGCCTGATCCAGACTTTTAAATTTCTCCCGCAACAAAACACCGGTGTATTCGGCAAATATCTCCTCAGTCATACACAGTTGGACATGACCGTCCAGCACCAGAGATAGTATAAGCGCCGGAGCGCTGTCCTCTTTAAGCAGAGCGGAGATGATGACATTGGTGTCGAGGACTATCCTGATCACTTGGTCTTGCCTGCTTTCTTTCTGGTTTTCCGAAAGTTTTTAATTTCCGCTTCGATCTCGGTATCACGCAGATGGTCAAGACCCGCTTCCTTTGCGCTGATCTGGATATTGGTTATAAGATTAGGCTGCTTAACGATGTTTTTAAGGTAATCCTCGATGCCAAGAATTATCACCTTGGGCTTGCCTCGTCGGCTGACTAAAAAACGGACGTTCTTTTCCGCCTCATTCATAATTCTGCCAAATTGAGTCCTGGCAGACAGGGCATCGATTAAAATTGTCATAGGTCGCATCTCCTTTATGAACTAATTAGTAAACTAATTAGTTCATACTTTTCTAGTATAGGCAGAGGCTCCTATTTGTCAAACTATATTTTCTTCATATTGGATATTCGCAAGTAAATATTATAACCTTTGACATTTAAACAACTTTTCCTTATAATTAACTTAAATAAAAATTAATTTTCCAGAAGCATCAACCGCCTGATAAAAGGGAACAGCTATGTTAACCGTGGTAGTGTTAACTTGCGCAGTTCTGTTTCAATTCTTGGCAGCTTTATATGCCTTGCGGCTCATCAAACTAACCGGCAGGGCGTATTCCTGGATATTCATCTCCGGCGCCCTATGTCTGATGATGGTCAGGCGAATAATCCCCTTATATTATGTAATTTCTACAAAGTCGACTTATCCCATTGATTTGCCGGATGAATTCATCGCTCTGCTATTATCATTATTCATGTTTCTGGGAATTGTGGGGATTAAGGAAATATTTATAGCTCGCAATAAAGCGGAAGATGAGGCAAAATTATCCGCCCAAAATATTCATAATTTATCAAGGTATGCCAATGACTTGATTCTCCTGCTTGATGAAAATTTCCGTTTTATCGAAGTTAATGAGCGCGTGATAGATTTTTACGGCTACACCCGCGAAGAATTGATCGGAATGCATGCTTCACAGTTGCGCGTGTCCGAGACAAAGAAAGATTTCATGGAGCAGATAAAGCTTGCACCGGTTTTAGGCAAGACGCTCTATGAGACCATTCATCAGCGCAAAGACGGCAGCCGTTTTCCTGTAGAGATCAGTGTGCGCACCATTGACAGCGAGGGGAAGAAGCTTTATCCGGCCGTTATTCGCGACATCTCCGAACGCAGGCAGGCGGAAAATGAATTACAGATCGCCCACCAACAACTATTGGATATTATTGAGTTCATTCCGGACGCCACATTCGTTATCGACAAGGACAAGAAAGTCATTGCATGGAACCGGGCCCTGGAGAAAATGACGGGTATACCCAAACAGGATATCATGGGTAAGGGTGACTATGCTTATTCAATTCCATTTTACGGAAAACTCCGTCCGATAATAATTGATCTCATCGGTAAGGACGATCCCCAGACTCAAGCTCTATATGACAAATTTGAAAAGATTGACAATATTATCTGTGGTGAAGTCTTTGTTCCCGGATTATATAATGGGAGGGGCGCGTATGTATTGGTAACTGCATCGCCGCTTCTTGATACGAATGGAAACAGATACGGAGCCATTGAAACCGTGCGCAACATTACCGAGCGCAAGGAGTACGAAAAAGCGCTGCAGGAAAGTGAACAGAAGTATCGCGAATTGGTCGAGCACGCCAATTCCATTATTCTGCACTGGACGTGCGACGGACGGATCACCTTTCTCAACGAATTCGGACAGCGTTTCTTTGGTTACGCAGCCGATGAGATTATCGGACGCCTCGTCATTGACACCATCGTCCCCCCAATAGAAAGTGACGGACGCGACCTGAACAGGCTCATGGAGCAGATTCTCCTGGACCCCGTTGCCTTCGAACGCAATATCAATGAGAATATGCGCCGCAATGGAGAGCGGGTCTGGATTGCCTGGACCAACAGAATCGTGCACGATGCACAGGGCCGGGTGGCCGAGATTCTGAGTATCGGCACAGATATCACGGAGCTCAAACAGGCGGAGGAGACAATAAGGGAGCTCAATGCCGGTCTGGAGCGGCGCGTAGTCGAGCGTACCGCCGAACTGGCAGTAGCCATGGATAGAGCTCAGGCGGCAGACCGGATCAAATCTGCATTTCTTGCCAGCATGTCTCACGAGCTTCGCACGCCCCTTAACTCGATTATCGGCTTTACAGGAATGGTCCTGCAGGGCCTTGCGGGTCCTTTAAACGAAGAGCAGACAAAACAACTGGGGATGGTGCGCGGAAGCGCCCGCCATCTGCTGGATCTCATAAACGATATTCTGGATATCTCCAAGATCGAAGCAGGGCAGTTTAATATCCTGTTGGAAAACTTTGACCTGAGAGGATCCATTGAAAAGACGGTGCAAATCATATCGCCCCTGGCCGATAAAAAAAATATTCTTCTGCATTCCAGAATCGAAGACAACATCTCCGATATGCACGGGGATAAGCGAAGGGTGGAACAAATCATTCTCAATCTTCTCTCCAACGCCGTGAAATTTACCGACCATGGAGAAATCCATCTTAACTGCTATTTGGACAACGGTTTTGTTACGCTGTCCGTAGAAGATACAGGCATCGGCATCAAACCGGAAAACATTAATATTATCTTTGAGGCTTTTCGTCAGGTGAATGCGGGAACCGCGCGGACTCAGGAAGGAACAGGCCTTGGACTTAACATCACTAAAAAACTTGTCGAAATGATGGACGGCTCCATCCATGTGAAAAGCGAGTGGGAAAAAGGCTCTACCTTCACGGTTACATTACCCATATCAAAGGAGCGATAAAATGAATCCGGTCATTCTTATCATTGAAGATAACGAACAGAATCTCTATCTTATGCGGTTTCTTCTGACAAAATACGGTTTTACCGTATTCGAGGCAACGGATGGATTAAAAGGATTGGAAATGGCGAAAAAGATAAAGCCCTATCTTATTCTCCTTGATATCCAGCTTCCTGCCATGGATGGATACGAAGTGGCGCGCGAACTAAGAAAAAATGATGACCTTGCCGGCACAATCATTGTCGCCGTTACCTCTTATGCCATGGTCGGCGATCGTGAACGCATTCTTGAAGCCGGTGCGGACGGCTATATTGAAAAACCGATAGACCCGGAGAGGTTTATTGATCAGATTAAAAAATATATAAGCAACTCTCACCTCCGATAATATTTTTTATAAGGGTGACTTATGAAAAAAATTCTTGTTGCTGATGATGACAAAAATAATGTGTCCTATCTGGAAACACTTTTCAGGGCTCAGGGTTTCCATGTAACGACGGCTGATAACGGCGCAAAAGCACTGGAGGCCGCAAGAAAAGATCCTCCCGATATCATCATTTCCGATATTCTCATGCCGGAAATGGATGGCTTTATGCTTTGCCGCGAGTGGAAAAAAGACAGCCGCCTCAAGAATATTCCTTTTGTATTTTATACGGCAACCTATACCGATCCCAAAGACGAAAAACTGGCCATGAACCTGGGCGCTGACCTGTTTATCATAAAACCTCAGGAGCCGGATGTACTGCTGGATATCGTGCAAAAGGTCATGGCAGACCATAAACCGGAAATTATGGAGAAAACGCCGGAGGTGGAAATTCCCGAAGAAGATGTTTTAAAAGAATACAATGAAACCCTCTTTCGAAAACTGGAAAAAAAGATCCGTGAACTGGAAACAGCGAATCGAACCATCAAAGAGAGCGAAACAAAGTATCGCTCTCTGATCGAAACCACAGACACCGGTTTCGCCATCACAGACGTTGAAGGCAAAGTGCTTGATGCCAACAAGGAATATGTGCGGCTCTCCGGCCACAACATCTTACAACAGATTATTGGCAGAAAGGTTACCCAGTGGACCGCCGAACATGATCGCACACGAAACGCCGAAAAAGTGAGACAGTGCCTGAAGCAGGGGTTTATCAGAGACCTGGAAATTGACCATGTAGACAAGAACGGACGCGTAACACCTGTCGAAATAAACGCCACCGTTGTGGAAACGGCGGGCGGGACGGTTATTATGACACTATGCCGCGATATCACCGAACGAAAAAAGGCGGAGGATGAAATCCGCCGCCTCAACGAATCCCTTGAGCAGCGTGTGCGCGAACGCACCATCGAATTGGAAGCTTTTTCGTATTCAGTCTCTCACGATCTGCGAGCCCCCTTAAGAGCGATTGACGGATTCAGCCAGGCGCTTCTGGAAGACTACGAAAACAAGCTCGACGCGCAGGGCAGGGATTAT
>JBKQWB010000027.1:0-17569 GCA_052139735.1 Smithella sp.
CAGCCGGCATCGCCGATAGCACCAACTTTCATGCCATTGTATTTGGCCCCGAAGGCCTGCGCGCAATCTTCAATCACTTTGAGATTGTGCTTTCGGGCTATTTCCATAATGGGCGTCATATCTGCAGGATGGCCAAATAAATGCACCGGAATAATTGCTTTCGTTTTCGCGGTTATTTTATCAGCAATCTGATTGCAATCCAGGTTATATGTATCAGGACAAATATCCACAAAAACAGGTCTGGCTTTTAAAAAAGCCACTACTTCCGCTGTAGCAATAAACGTAAAAGGCGTAGTAATTACCTCATCGCCTTCGTTAATACCACATGCCCGCAACGCCAGAAGCAAAGCATCCGTGCCATTGGCAACTCCGATCGCATAAGGCAGGTCATGATAGGCGGCAATTTCTTCTTCCAGAGCGCTGACATTAGGTCCAAGAATAAAACGTGTTTGTTCTAAAACGTCGCTGATTGCAGTATCAATTTCTTTTTTTAGATTGTGGTACTGTCTTTTTAAATCCACCATCGGAATCATTTTATACGACCTCGGCGACTTTCATTTTTTTTATTATATCAATGGCCAACGCCAGAGATATACGAGCGTCTTCGCCGGAAATAAGCGGTTGGGAACGGTTGGTTACAGCGTTGATGAAGGAACGAATTTCTTCTTCCAGGGGATCATGACTGCCAACTTCAATATTATTTTGTAATATTTGTAATTGTCCGTCCTCGTTTTTCCCTTTGCCCAAAGATAAGATTTCCCGCTTCTGACAATCCACCGAGTGATATCCTTCTGCTCCAAAGAAACGGATCTTTTGCATGGTCTTGACACTTATACGGCTGGCCGTAATATTGGCAATACAGCCCGTATTAAATGAAATCCTCACATTGGAAATATCGATTTTATCGGAAAGAATCGAAACGCCAACGGCTTCGACACTGGCTACAGGAGAATCTACAAATTTCAGAATTATGTCCAGATCGTGAATCATCAAATCCAGGATGACATCAACATCAGTGCCGCGCTCAAAAAACGGATGCAATCGGTGTGCTTCAATAAACATAGGCTTGGTCATAACTTTTTCCAAGGCCATAATCGCGGGATTGAATCTTTCGACAAAACCAACCTGCAGAATAAGTTTTTTTTTCTGCGCCAGCCCTATTAATTCATCTGCTTCTTCCAAAGTCGCGCATATAGGTTTTTCTATCAAAACATCGATGCCGGCGGCCAGAAAATCTCTGGCGACCTTATAGTGCTCTCCTGTAGGCACAGCAATGCTCACGGCATCAACTTTATCGAGCATAGAACAATGATCAGAATAAGCAAGACAATTATAAATACCGGCTGCTTTTTGCGCTCTTTCCACAAGAGGATCGGCTACGGCAACAACTTCACAATTTTCCAGTTTCTGGTACTTTTGCAGATGATAATTTCCCAGGTGCCCGATGCCGACAACGCCTACCTTAAGTTTCTTCTTTTTCATGATAATATTCTTTAGCGGCAAACGCCTCTTTCCGATTCTTTAATGAATTTTATAAAATGATTTACTTCCGGTAGATTTTCCACTTCAGCTTCCGCTTTTTTTATCGCGTCTTCCAGCAGCAGTTTAGATCGGAAAATGATACGATAAGCCTCACTGATCGCTTTAATGGTTTTTTCGGAAAAATTTCTTCTTTTTAAGCCAATCAAATTCAAACCAAAAAGTTTGGCATGGTTACCCTGAGCAATAACGTACGGAGGGATGTCTTTAACAACGGCGGATGCGCCGCCAATCATGCAGTGTTCGCCAATACGGCAGAATTGATGGATTCCTGTGAGACCGCTGATGATGGCATAATCTTCAATGTGAATGTGTCCTGCTAAAGTTGCAGCATTGGACATGATGATGTTATTATCTAACTTACAGTTGTGGGCAACATGGGTATAAGCCATCAGCAGGTTGTGGTCACCAATGATCGTTACACCGATATCGGCGGTTGTGGCGCGATGAATTGTTACAAATTCCCGGATGGTGTTGAAGTTCCCGATAACTACCCGGGTTTTTTGCCCACCGAATTTCAAATCCTGCGGCGGTGCGCCGATAGAGCAAAACTGAAAGATGTGATTACTTTCGCCTATATGCGTATAATTGTCAATGACAGTATGCGGCCCTATAACTGTGTTTTTGCCTATCTTAACGTCACTGCCAATGATGCTGTAGGGACCTATTTCCACGCCTTCTTCCAAATGAGCGTCCGGTGCAATAATTGCTGTGGGATGAATTTTCATTTATCTAACCTTCTTTGGAAAATTTATTTTTTCGGCTGGAGTTCATCGACTTTTTTCACAAGATCTTTCAGCGTTGCTCTCATTTCGGGAAGTTTTGCCCGGCAAGCTTCAACCTGCAGCCACTGTTTAAAAGGCATTTGCGGCGCTCCGCCGACAATTTCACCTGACTTAATATCTTTATGAATTTTTGAGTTAGCTGCAATCATCACATTATCGCCGATATTAATATGTCCAACCATACCTGTTTGTCCGCCGACAATTACGCTTCTGCCCAATTTAGTGCTTCCGGAAATACCAACCTGGGCGGCAATAACTGAGTTTTCGCCAATAACAACGTTATGGGCAATCTGGACAAGATTATCAATTTTAACATTACGCTGAATCCATGTTTTCTCCAGAGCGGCGCGATCAATAGTAGTATTGGCTCCTATTTCCACATCATCATCAATTTGCACATAGCCCACTTGCGGATTTTTAGTATTGTCCTTGCCCGGGGACGCAAAACCAAATCCATCAGCGCCGATCACAACTCCGGAATGCAAAATTACCCGTTTACCAATAATACAAGAGTGATAAACAGTGACATTGGCGTATATTGTTGAATTTTCGCCAACAGAAGAATTTCCCCCTATAAAAACACCTGGGTAAATAACTGTTCCTTTACCAATCTTTGCTCCCTTGCTGATAAAAGCACGGGGAAATATTGTAGCATCAGGAGATACTATGGCGCCATCTTCAATATAAGCGTCTGGACTTACACCACTGCGGCCATGTTCCAATGGATAAAAAAGTGTTAACAATTTTCCCAAAGTGGCGTAAGGGTCAGTCACTATAATTAAATTTTTGCCTTCAACCGTTGTTTGCGGAGAAACAAGAATAGCGGATGCCTTTGTCAGCTTCAGTTTTTTTAGATACTTCTTATTGGCAATGAAGGTAAGGTCACCTTCATTTGCTTCTTCAATGGACCGGATATCGTTGATAATTGTGTCATCCGCTCCAATGACAGTGCCGCCAAGAAACAAGGCTATCTCCGCAATCGTCATTTTCATTTAAGTGAAGATTGTCCCGTTATTTCGTCTTATTGTATTCTTCAATAACCTTCTTGCTAAAGTCATTTTCCTTAGCATAGTAAGGTATCGGCATGGTTGCTACATCCATAACCAAAGTGTATTTTTCTTTTTCAGCTATAGAGCGGATAATTTTAATTATCCCGGGCATCAGCTTTTGAGTCATCTCCTGATCGCGTTTTTTAAGCTCTTCATTTGTATCATTGACCAGTAATTGATAATCCCGTAATTTCTTTTGATATGCAGCTTCCTTTTCGGTTCGTGAGTTCTGAGTCATGATTGAACTTTGTTTTTCCAGCTCTTCCTTCATTTTTTTTAATTCGGTTTCTGATGATTTAATTTCCTGGGTTTCCTTTTCGTAAAACTTTTTAAAATCTTCCGAAGCCTTTTTACCGGCGTTGGAATTTTGCATTATTTCCTGCAAGTTGATAAAACCAATTTTATCCGCAGCCAAAGAACTGGCGCTCCAAACAAAAACCAACAAGGTAATTATTGTCATCAGGTAAATACTTCTTTTCATATAGACTCTCCTCTCTAATTATTTATGGTTTAAAAAAATTCTTTTGCTCACTCTATTATTGTTTACATGGGCGCTCCGATCGTAAATTCGAAGCGTCCAAGTGAGTCATCATCTATTCCTCCACGGTTAATTATGTAACCATATTCAAGCCTTAAAGGACCAATCGGTGAATACCAACGAAGACCTAGACCCACGGACTGCCTTAAATCATTAAGGTAATAATTGTCATTCCAAGTGTTACCGGCATCATAAAAAGCAACCAGTTTCATGCCGGAATCTTTAATAAAAGGGAATACCAGTTCAAAATTAAAGCATAACATAGTTGAGCCGCCAATTACATCCTCCGTTCCCGGATTAGTAGGACCAATATAACGAAAGCCACGCAAAGAATTAATTCCGCCTAAAACATATCTGTCGAAAATAGGAATTGCTGCCCCATTTTGGGCATCAATATAACCGATTCTTCCTTTAGCTCCAAAAACTACATCTAAAGGCAGAGGGAAATACGCAAATAAATTTGCTCCATATTGTGTATAATTGGCGTCGCCCCCTAATATTCCCCCTGCCCCTGCTTCCGTAACTGAGATACCAGCCTTTGTTCCTCTGGTAGGGAAAATATAATCATCAGTCGAGTCTCGATTTAAAGAGAATGTTACCGCACTGGTTATTATCTGACCTTCCTGATCTAAAATTTGAATGGGGGCCGCGCCTGAAACGTTCGATATTTCATCGACGCTAAGTTTATAACCTATGGAGCCCATAATCTTTTCCCAGATAGGATAACCTAAAGTAAGTCCTACGCCGCGTGAATCCAGAGAGTAATCATCGTAATCCTTTTTGTATTTCCAGATATCCGCTTTAGACCAAATCGGCAGATCAAAAAGCCATGGTTCTGTGAAAGACAAGTCAATATCATTGGTCGTCGAACCTAAAGATGCTTTCAGGCTTAAAATCTGACCATAACCAAGAAAATTTTGTTGAGTAATCTGCCCCATAATGACAGCCTGATCAACGGCACTATAACCGGCACCCACCATAAACGTACCTGTACTTTTTTCCTTAACCCGGATATTGATATCCTCTTTACTTTTATCAGGTCCTTTTTCTGTTTGAAAATCTACTTCTTCAAAATACCTCAGTCTGTTTAAATTACTATAACTATTTTTCAAATTGATGCCGGAATAAAGATCACCTTCAACGACTTCTAACTGACGCCGGATAACTTTGTCACGTGTAACGTTATTGCCGGAAATATTAATATGATTAATATAAACTGGTTGGCCTTTAGTTATTTGATAGTTCACATCAACCAGTTGCTCATTTTCTCTGGTGTTGATTTTGGGATTAATATCCGCATTAGCATAACCTTCATCATTGCAGGCTTGAGTTAAGAGATCTATATCTTTCATAATTGCTTCGCGGCTATAATTATCACCTTTTTTTGTTTTCAGAGACTTAAACAGCTCCGTTTGGGGTTTTTTCAGTAAATCACCGGAAATTTCCACTTTATCTACTTTAAATCTTTTACCCTCTTTAATTTTAATTAGAATGTATATTCCTTTTTTATCGGTCGTTATTTCCGGTTCGGCAATTTGAGCATTAATAAAACCATTATTGAAATAATAAGCGGATAACTTACCAATGTCCTGTTTAAGTTGATCACGCTTGATTAAACCGGCATCGGTGAAAAAGTGCAGAATACTGTATTCGGAAGTACTCATCATATTTTTTAGTTCTTTTGAGCTAAAGGCTTCGTTTCCTTCAAAAGTAATTGACCTAATGTAGAGTTTGTCATTTTCTTTGATATCTAAAATTACGCGGAAATCTTTCTCTCCGTCCCGTTCCACTTTATCACTTATTTCGGCATTGTAATAAGCTTTACTGTCATAAAGGGCTTTTATTTTTTCTATATCAGCTTTAATTTGCGCCTGATCCAGAATTTGCTTGGTCTTAGTTGTCATAGCTTCCAGAATATCGTCTTTACTTAAGGCTTTATTGCCATTAATACGAATTTCTGAAATAAGCCCCTTTTCCTGCACAATGAAAGTTACGACTTTCCCTTCCGGTGTGGACGTTTCTTCTGCAATGACGTCTAAGAAATAACCCATTTTAAATATTGCTTTAATATCTGCCGCAATATCTGCCTCGGAATAATTATCTCCCACCTTACTTTTAATTCTTGAAATTATAGCTGTGGAATTTATCTTTCTGTTCCCCTGAATTTCAATCTTAGCTATTCTCTGAACTAACCCGACGCGTACAAGAATTTCCATTTTTAATTGCGCAACGATAGCGCCAAGATTGGCCAAACCTTTACCTTGAGCAGAAGCTGTAGCCAAAATATTTCCCCGGGCGACATCAATTATTCTCGCATCAATGCTCAAAGATTCGCCTAATTGGGTCAAACTGCCTATAATCACAAAATCAGCACCCATGGATTTTCCATTACTAATGGCCTTTTTTTCATCAATATTTATATAGTTTTGAAGAAAATTATCCGCCGGGATTATCTGAATAGATTTTTCTTTTTTAAATTCCTCCGACAAATTTTTATAAAGAGATTCTCTGACAGCCGATTTATCGTAATTGCTGTAAATCTCAAAAGGCATTATTATTATTTTTTTTAATTCCATGCAATGCGCTTGCGGAGCAAAAAGAATAATGAAAAACAAAAAAGTTAACAATGTTTGACGCATTATTTTATTTATATTCATAAATTTTCCCATCGTGCAGAACAATCCTGTCGGACATTCTTTCTGCCAGTAATTTATTATGAGTTACAGTAACAAGAGTGATTCCTTTTGTCGCATTTAAATTTACCAGAATATCTTCTATCTTTTTTCCTGTTTCCGTGTCAAGATTTCCTGTCGGTTCATCAACCAGCAATATTTCCGGTTCCATAATAAGAGCACGGGCAATAGCCACCCGCTGTTGTTCGCCGCCTGATAGTTCTCCAGGCTTGTGCTTGATTCTATGCTCTAATCCAACTTCCTTCAGCAATTTGCAAGCTTTTTCTACCGCTTGTTTCTTTGGAATCCTTCCTATTAAGGCAGGCATCATGGTGTTTTCCAAAGCATTGAATTCCGGAAGCAAATTATTAAATTGGAAAACAAAACCTATAGTCGAGTTGCGGAAAGATGATCTTTTCTTTTCTTCCCATTCAAAAACGTTCATGCCATCAATGGAAAGACAACCTCCCGTGGGGTGATCCAGCATCCCCATGATATGAATGAGAGTGCTTTTACCGGCGCCGGAAATACCGAGAACGGCCAGGGATTCTCCTCTATTAATTCTAAGGTTCAGACCACGTAAAACGTTAATATTAATTCCATCTTTCAAAAATGTCTTCGACAAATTTTCCAATACAATCATAAATTATTCATTAGCCGTCTTAATTTTATTCATATCTCAAGGCTTCAGCAGGGTCTGTCCTGGAAGCCCGTAAAGAGGGATAAATTGTCGATAGAAAACAAATTAACAAAGTACCGACAACAATAATAACAATATCTCCATAGTTAACCTTGGAGGGCAGTTCACTTAAATAATAAACGTCCCCGGGTAAAATTTTAAAGCGAAATATTTTCTCAACAACAATCGATATCTTTTGTAGATTTAAGGCTACAGCCAGACCGGTCACACATCCCAGAGCCGTACCGATAACACCGATAATCAGACCTTGAAAAATGAATATCTTCATAATGCTTCGGGAAGTCGCCCCCATTGATTTTAG
Source organism: Smithella sp. (assembly GCA_052139735.1). Classification (GTDB taxonomy): domain Bacteria; phylum Desulfobacterota; class Syntrophia; order Syntrophales; family Smithellaceae; genus Smithella. The sequence goes on from JBKQWB010000027.1 coordinate 7,585, forward strand.
AATAGCAATATCTTTATTTTTTTCCATTACAATCATTATCAGTGCGCTGATGATATTAAACGCGGCGACAAGAACAATTAAACTCAGAATAATAAACATGACGTGTTTTTCCAACTTTAAAGCAGAAAATAAGTTTTTATTCATTTGCATCCAGTTTTGCGTCCAAAAAGGAAATCCCAGTTTACTTTGAATTTTTCGGGCAATATTATCTGCCTTATAAATATCATCAACTTTTATGTCAATTCCCGTAACAGTATTACCCATTTGTAAAAAGTCCTGACAGCTTTGTAAAGATAAATAGGCCAATGTCGAATCGTATTCGTAGAATCCGGATTCAAATATACCAACAACGACAAATTTTTTCATGCGGGGCACCATTCCCATGGGAGTGGAAATACTCACCGGCGAAATAATGGTTATAGTATCATAAAGAAAAACCCCTAGATTTCTGGCCATTTCTTTGCCGATGACAATCCCATCCAGCGGCACGCCATTATTTTTATAATTTAGAGAAATTTCATGAGGAATTTTATTGAGATATTCAATGTTGCCCTCTTTGATTTTTCCCAAATTGATCACTTTAAAAGCGCTTTGAGTATCCAAAGCGCGAATGACCACACCCATAACGCCATTACTGCTGCGTATCATCGCCTGGCTGTAAATAAACGGCGTGGAAGCGACAACTCCTTCTACATCAGCAATTTTTTCGCGAACGCTTTGATAATCTTTCATGGGACCGGTCAAATCGGTTGTCAGTTCAATATGGGATTTAATTCCCAAAATTTTTGTCCGCAAATCCTCTTCAAATCCGTTCATGACCGCCAGCACAATAATTAAAGCCGCCACACCCAGAAAAATACCAAAGATAGATATAAACGTAATGACCGAAACAAATACTTGTTTTCGTTTTGCGCTTAAATAACGTTTGCTTATAAAAAGTTCATAGGGCATAAGAATATTATATCCTGTAGTTTGAGACAAATTCTATTTTTTTAGAAAATAATATTTATTCGTCATTTTATTCCTGTTTAGTTTTTAACAGCGGAAATAAAATGACATCCCTGATAGAAGCTGAATCTGTAAAAAGCATTACAAGTCGATCAATACCGATGCCTTCACCGGCGGTAGGCGGCATGGCGTATTCCAATGCCTTGATGTAATCTTCGTCCATTTCGTGAGCTTCTTCGTCACCAGCTTCTCTTTCCTGTAATTGCTGCAGGAATCTTCCTTTCTGATCGACCGGATCGTTTAACTCTGAAAACGCATTGGCAATCTCTCTGCCGTAAATATACAATTCAAAACGATCTGTCAGATCCGCATCATTTTTTGATCTTCTGGAAAGAGGAGATATGACCACCGGATAATGAGTTACAAATGTTGGTTGAATAAGCTTCTTTTCCACAATTTCATCAAAAATGGCCATTAAAATTTTTCCTAAATGATCGGTTTGGTTCACCTTGCATCCGTTTTTTTGGGCAAAGGCTAAAGCTTTGGTTTGATCTTCTAAACCAGCTGGCTCCATGCCGGCCATTTGCACAAGGGCTTCTTTCACTGAAATGCGCCTCCATGGAGGGGTCAAATCTATTTCTGTGTTTTGATAATTAAATTTCAGCCCGCCAAATATATCCGTGGCAATAAAGGCAAATAAATCTTCTGTGAAAGACATTAAATCTTCATAAGTGCTATATGCCTGGTAAAATTCCATCATCGTAAATTCGGGATTATGAAAAGTGGAAATCCCTTCATTGCGAAAGTTTCTGTTAATTTCGTAGACTTTTTCCAATCCACCGGTAACGAGACGTTTTAAATAAAGTTCGGGGGCAATTCGCAGGTAAAAATCCAGATTCAGAGCATTATGATGAGTTTTAAAAGGACGAGCTATAGCGCCGCCCGCATGAGGCTGCATCATCGGCGTTTCCACTTCCAGAAAATCACGTTGGTCCATAAATTGCCTGATAAGTTTGATAATACGGCTTCGCCGATAAAAAATCTCTTTAACCTTGGGATTGGCAATTAAATCAAGATATCTCTGACGATATCTTGTTTCAACATCAGTAAGGCCATGCCATTTTTCCGGCAGAGGGCGAATGGATTTGGAAAGAAGGATTAAATCCTGTGCTTCAATAGTCAATTCACCAGTCTTTGTGCGAAACAACTTTCCGGATATATAAATGATATCACCTATATCCAGTTTTTTAAAAACAAAATAAGCCTCTGCGCTGAGAATATTTTTGGCTACATAACCTTGAATTTGACCTTTGTAATCTTGAATTTTTATAAACGCAGCTTTACCGAAATTACGTACGGCCATTAAACGTCCGGCGATTGAAAAACTATATGTTAACTTCGCCAGAGCTTCACCATCGGAATTGCCAAATCCTGCCAATATTTCTGCCGTTGTATTTTGGGGCTTGATATCGTTGGGATATAAATCAATCCCGGCTGCTTTTAAATCCGATATTTTTTCCAAACGGATATTTAAAAGTTCATTATCTTCCATAATTTCTCCACTTTTGCAAAGTTTGTTTAATTATATTTTTTTTGCCAAATAGTCAAGTATGATCATTATTGCTTGGTTTTATATGGTAAATATTATTAAAAATATTTTTCTACACAAAATTAGTTTGCCACGAGCAGAAATGTTATGTATATAAGCAACGATTTATCAACAGGAGGTTGGCGAAATGGTAAACAAGGTAATATTGATTGGAAGACTGGGTAAAGATCCGGATGTTCGTTATACGCCCGATGGCACGATGGTCACAAATTTTAATTTAGCTACGGATGAACAATGGAAAGATAAAAATGGAGAAAAAGTTCAAAAAACTGAATGGCATAGAATAGTTACGTGGGGAAAACTGGCCGAAATATGCGGCAATTACCTCGTTAAAGGCAAGCTTGTTTTCATAGAGGGGCGCATTCAGACACGTTCATGGGAAGATAAGGAAGGCGTTAAACGTTTCACTACTGAAATCATAGCTTCTAATATGCAAATGCTCGATTCCAAAGGACAAAACAAAGCAGAGGACACGTCTTTCGATGCCGCTTCGGCAAGCGCCAATGGTGGCAACTCGCCGTTAGATGACGTTCCTTTTTAATCGTCCGCGTATACGGAGTTTTTAGCCTTAATGGCATTTTAAATAAAATTATTCAGAACAATTCTTTAAATTTATTTTAAAATATAAGCGGTGTGGCTTCGCGCAAAAATTATAAGTCATTGAATCGTTTTTATTGCGCTGAAGTAGTTCTTCTTTTTCGTCTTCCTTCTTTGATGACGGATTGTTAATTTCGTTATTTTTGTAAACCGATTTTTTTAAGTTTTTAATCCCTTTATCCAAAGCTTAAACCAATTTCCGGCAATTTCCCTGCACAAAAAATAATCAAAACAATTACTAATATTACCAGCAATTCCTTGATGTTTATTTCAAGCATAATATTGCCTCTTTAATTTTATTCTTTAAAATTAAGGTAATCGCAAATGGACGACATCTCCTGTCTTCCCCAGGTCTTCCATATCTTTACCTTTAAATTGTATTTTAATCCCTCCTGCATTGCCGATATAAATATCAAAGTTCACCGCTTTGCGTTCAAATTTTTCTCCAGGTTTCAACAAAATCTGGAACGATGGGTTTTGATCTGCCTTTACACGCATCCATGTTTCTTCAATCGCTCGAATAACCAAAAGATTGGCTTCTCCATGATCAGATGCAGTCTGTATATTTTCAACCGGGGGCGAAATTTGTTTTATAAAAGGTTTTACGTTGCTATTTTCACTATTGCCGGAAGTTGTTTGCTTCTCAACCGGAAGTTGTTTATTAATCTCGTTTAGCGCCGGCGCCTGATTAGCTTTTGTCTGCTCAGCTACAGGAACAGTCGCATTAAACGAAGATTTTACACTTTGCTCTTGATTCTGCCGAATAGCATTGGTAATTCTGTTGGTTGAGTTAATTATATTTAAAGATGATTCGTGTTGTTTATAAATTATCCAGGATACAACAATAATACCCATTAAAACAAAAGCGATCACCCAATGAGTTTTATGACCGGTGATTCTCGCAGAAAGAAGTTTTTTCCCCGATACATTTTCCGGTAGCAATGTTTGTGCTTCTTTTAAGGAGTTAAGATAATTTTCGTAATCTTCAATTATCGGTTCCCTGTCAATTCCTAAAGCACGAGCGTAAATTTTTATGAAATTCTTTGTGTAAACGGGAACCGGCAACAAATGAAATTCTTTATTTTCTATAGCTTGCAGATAGGCAACTCTAACGCGTGTTTGATTAAATAGATCTTCAAGAGAAAGACCCAAGGCTTCTCTTGTTGCTTTTAATTCTTGCGAATTATTACCTGGCGTTTTTTCTATAAACATATAAAATCACAAATAACGACATTTACTTGAATTTATTTAACATTAATTTTATTGTAACACAACTCTTTAAAATAGAACTAATTTTTACATTATCGCTTTAAGTATTTTAAATTTTATTGTTAACATCATTTTATATCATTTCGCGTTCAAAGGATAACTCGACGGCAAGGAGGAGGTTCCGCGGGCGTATTTTTAATAGGTTGAGGAAGCCGACGACGCAGCCAACAAAGTTAGCCAAAGACCGGATGCGCATCCCACAGGGGAGCGAAATAAATCAAACCTTCACTTTACCGGTAATTATTGCCTGCAAGAGAATAATTACAAGCGAATGGGTATGAAATAATTATGGCAGGGGTGTTTCTATATGTTGCAATACAAATCATTTGCAGTTGATTTGGCGCAAAAATCCGGCGCTTTATTAAAAGAAAGGTTTAACAAAACGCATAATATTCATTACAAGGGCGAAATTAATCTGGTTACTGAAGCCGATAAGCTCTCTGAAGATTTGATTATTGAGGCAATTAGCCGGAATTTCCCCGATCATGGGATATTATCGGAAGAGTCGCCGACCATTACAGGCGCAGGGGAGATGCGGTGGATAATTGATCCTCTGGATGGGACAACAAATTATGCTCACGGGTATCCTGTTTTTTGTGTTTCCATTGCCCTGGAAAATAAAGGTAAAGTCATTCTGGGTGTAGTTTATGATCCAATGCGGGAAGAAATGTTTGTCGCCGTGCAAGGCGAGGGCGCTTATTTAAATTGTAAAAAAATATCCGTTTCTGATTGTAGTAATCTTTCCAAAAGTCTTCTGGCTACCGGGTTCCCTTATGATATCAGGGAAAGCAAAGAAAATAACCTTGATTATTTTAATTCGATGGCTATAAATGTTCAGGCTATCCGACGTGCCGGCGCCGCGGCTTTAGATCTCGCAAACCTTGCAGCTGGACGGTTTGACGGTTTCTGGGAACTAAAACTCAAACCCTGGGATACAGCCGCAGGAGGTCTTTTGGTTACAGAAGCGGGCGGCGTGGTTTCCGATATTGCAGGGAAAAAGTGGAATTTACAATCGCCTAGTCTTCTGGCAAGCAACGGTTTGATTCATGAACAGATGATAAAAACATTAAGCATTAAGATTTAAATTTACGTAGAAGCATTGGTCGCACTATACGTTGCCATCTTAAACCTTAATTACTTAAAACTCAATATTTTGATCTATTTCGTATTGATAAATTTTATGATCACTTTGCGTGTTCGGGGGCCGTCGAATTCGCAAAAAAAGATTGATTGCCAGGTTCCTAGAATCAGACGGCCGTTTTCAATGATGACCAATTCAGACGCGCCCACCAAAGAAGATTTAATATGCGCCGCGGAATTTCCTTCCGTATGCTTATAATTAGCTCTTAAGGGAACAGCCCTCTCGAGGGCCTCCAGAATATCGCGGGGCACGTCAGGATCGGCATTTTCATTGATCGTCACCGCGGCGGTGGTATGGGGCGTGTAAATAAGGCAAAAACCTGTTTCGATTTTTTCTTCACCAACAGCTTTTTGGACAGCCAATGTAACGTCTATCATCTCAACACGGGTATTGGTCTGAAGAGATATTTCTTTCATGGATTACCCTTCGGCGATTGAACAGTTGCTTTGATATCCGTGTAAATATCTTTTGTGATCTGTTCCGAAATTACCCGCATGGCCTCGCTCACGGCCTGGCAATATCCCCGGGGAGACGATTCTTGCAGCGGCTCTTCCCGAACGTATTTTTTTTGAAACATCATTCTTTTTCCGGTTTCTCTTTCCCGTGTGTCTTGCAATGAAATGATAATGCTGATGAGAGCTGTTTTATTGCTTCTATCCTCACGCAGATAGAATTCATCAATGCTGCCCGAAATTATGAATTGACCGTCTTGTGTTTCATAACGGGAAAAAACCGCACGGAAAAGTCCGCTATCTCTCATATCGCGCACAAGACTATCGGCAATCATATCCGCGGGATTTACTGCCCATCTGGAATAATTGAAATAATCAAAACTATAGGTATTATCGCGAAAGATCATATTGTCGGAATTATAGGCGGCGGCAATAGAAAAACGGTTGAACTTAATAGATACATTGAGCTTGTCGAATTTATCCCAGGACGGCGCTGAATAACTCAACAAGTACTTTTCTACTTCATATTGCGGCTTGCCGCTACCTGCGCATCCGGTAATTATAAATGATAAAACAATCATCACAAAACAAAATACTTGTATTTTTTTTTGGCACGGTGTCCGTGTTAACAACTGTTTCATTGATTAACTCCTCACGTTATTCCATGGCTTTTCGTGGCGGCGCAGGTTTTGAGAAAATGAGATCCGACGGGTGTTTCTTCAAATTATCGGAAAATTTTTCCAGATTTTCCGAAGCAACCCGCAAATGTTCCGATGTATCCTGCAATTCATTGGCGATGGCTTTTGTTTTATGATCTATATCTTCGAGTAAAATATCCGTTCGGGATGATTTTTCTTTCAAGTTCAAAAATTCGATTTCTTTTTTTGCCTGTCCTATCAATTGGCGGGCATCCGATAAAACGCCCATTGTTTCATTCAAAGCTTTGTCTACCTTGCCTTCAGAAATTGTCTTGTTTATTTTCACAATCGCCTGATTCAGATTGGCGGATGTCGATTCCAGATTAGTCAGAATATTGTTGATTTTCTTACTTTCCGTAAAGTTTTCTATGGCCTGGGCCGTGTTTTTCAGTTGATCGGAAATTCCCTTAAAATCGATGTCTTTGACATTCTGCATAATAATATCTGAATCTGCCAGAAAACGGCTGACTTCAGACCGGCGTGAAGGAATAACCGGATATTTTGGTTTGAAGGTAATTTTAGGAGAATTGGCCAATTCTCCGGCATTGATCCGATCCAATTCAATAAAGACAATTCCCGTAATGCCAGCCGTCTTCAACGCGGCGATAGTCTGTTTTGGCAAATCACCTTCCAACTCTATTTTCATAATCACTTCAATAAGACGATAATCCGGCGCCACATCAATACTCTGGACTTTGCCAATATCAACACCGCGGTATTTAATCGCCGAATCCACTTGCAATCCCCGGACGGATTCATCAAAATAAACCGAATAGAGAGAACCCTTCATAAATACTCTGGACGCGCCAACCCAAATTATAATCACTGCGCAAATCAGCACACCTATTATCACGAAAAGACCAATCAAAAATTTTGAACTTTTAACTGACATAAAACCTCTGTTCGGCAGGAGCAGCAGGCATCTGTCGCAGAAAGAAACTCATCACCCGCGGATCTGTCGCATTCTTTTTTAAATCGAGCGGCTTGCCTTCGGCGATGATGCCTTTGGCTTCTTTATCCAACATTAACACCCTATGGGCTATTTTGTAAATAGATTCCAGTTCGTGAGTCACGATAACCATCGTTGTTCCCAACGCTTCATTTGTTTTGATGATCAAATCATCGAGTTCGACGGCAGTAACCGGATCAAGTCCGGCAGATAGTTCGTCAAAGAAAAGCACCTGCGGGTCCAACGCCATAGCCCGGGCAATGCCGGCCCTTTTTCTCATCCCCCCGGAAAGTTCGGACGGATTATAATTTTCGTAACCAGCTAGATCGACCATACCTAATTTCATTTTAATAATTGTGTCGATAGCGGCAGGATCAAGATCGGTATATTCCTGCAGCGGCAGTTCAATGTTTTCTTTTATCGTCATTGAACTGAACAAAGCACCGGACTGAAAAAGGACTCCGATATTTTGCCTATACAGATTAAGTTCTTTTTCATCCGCACTGATAATGTCTGACCCCTGATACAAAACCTGACCAGCATAAGGCTTTTGCAGCCCTATCATGATTTTCAACAGGGTCGATTTGCCACACCCACTTGCGCCGACAATCACCAGTATCTCTCCTTTATATACCTGAAAGTTTACATCTTCAAACACAACATTGTCACCAAAACGGGCAGTCAGGTCTTTGACAGCAATAATGGGGATTTTTTCTTCTTTATCCAAAATCTTCTCCCTGAAACATTATTATACATAATAGAACATAATGGCAAAGATTGAATCAGCCACCACGATCAGAAAAATCGCCGCAACAACGGCGGAAGTAGTGAATTTACCGACATCCTGAGCGCCTGAACGCACTTGAAATCCTTTGTGGCAACCGATTGACGCAATTAATGCGGCAAAAACACCTGCCTTAATCAAACTGGTGACAATATCAAATACCCTGATGCTTTTAATAGACTGGCTGATATATGTTTGTATCGTCAGGTCAAGACTGGTGATGCCTATAATCATTCCGCCGAGAATACCGAATAAATCTGCATAAACAGTCAAAATCGGCAAGACAATGATGGTGGCCAAAACTTTTGGTACAGCCAAAAAGCGAACGGAATCAAAGCCCATTGTATTGAGCGCATCAACTTCTTCGTTAACTGCCATAGTGCCGATTTCTGCAGCATATGCTGATCCGGAACGTCCCGCGACCAGAATAGCCGTCATGAGAGGTCCCAACTCTTTAACCATGCCAAAACTCACCAGTGCGGGGACATAAATATTCGCGCCGATCATTTTTAATTGTAAATAAGACATGAATGCGATGATTAATCCAATCAAGGCACCGATTACGGCCACAATGGGCAGACCATCCACGCCTGCCCGCTGGATGTAAAAAAGAACATCTTTACCCCGGAGTGTTTTAGGATGTCTTATAATATAGAAAATGGCAATCATAAGATCACCGATAAACGTAATAAAATTACTAAAATCACTGGCAATATCCAAAGATGATTGCCCAATTTTACGTACAAAATCATCATTGTCTTGTAATGATTTGAAAGACAAATGGTTTAGAGCATCTTCGTGAATTACGCTGAAAATTCCTTTAGCCTCATCGCTTAAGTTAACCAATTGGCATGGGATATTCTTAGCAATAGTACCTTTCTGTATTTGAACCATAGCCAATGCCGCAGCACTGTCCAGATAATCTACTTTTGAAAAGTCGATGGTTACGGAATTTAACTTTTGCCTGGAAATTTCCCGATTAATATCAATATTGAAGGCCGTCAAATTTTTCAGGCCGAATTCGCCTGTAAGGTAAATGAAAAGATTTAAATCTTTCATTTTAAAAGAAATTTTATAACGCTCTGTCCAACTTTCTTGTGTTTGTGCAGCCATAACAATGCCCTTTCGGGGTATTGTACCCATGGTTAAGGAAACTACTTAAATTTTCTAGATTATTTAAACCTGTTGCCGGATGTTTGTCAACGGAAATTGAAAAGCATAAATTTTCAATTTCTTTTTTACATTTCGTTTAATCGCCTTGAACATTTCATTGAAGAAAAAAAGCCCAAAGCATTTGGTGCGAGACACTCCTGCTCAAATACCATTTCCGAATTATTCAATTATTCAAATAGTTAGCATTATATTTGTTTTATTTTTAAAATCTGGCACGATAATTTCAGTAATATAAAGGCAAATAAACAAATTACCCTAAAGGAGGTAACAGATCATGAAAAAAACATTAGGAACAATCATAGTCACGGCGGCAGTTATTCTTTTAACGGCAACTTTCAGCTTTGCTGAATATACTGCGGCAGGAG
>JBKQWB010000028.1:0-12076 GCA_052139735.1 Smithella sp.
CTCGGCGAAGCCGGAGTAGATATTCTGGCCGGGTGATGATTGTTTCATTGCCCGGCCAAACAAAGTGAGCTAAATTGTCGGCAAGAGATTGTGGCCATTATGCGGCAACGGAGTGTGAGCAGCAACATTCATCTCCAAGCTTTCCGCATCGAGCAAATTGAGAAGGGTGCAGATTTCCCTTGAGGGGCCCGATGCAAACTTCAATGACCAGGTACGTGGAGAAGGTAATTTTATTCGAGTGGTTGCGGCCATCCAGATGTTAAGAGAAAATCATATAGACGTAAGTATAATGAATACCTTGAACAGGGGAAACGTGTCTGCTATCCAGGACATAGTAAATCTTGCTGCAGACCTGGGGGCCGGTTGCATCAGCTTCGAGAGGTTGATTCCGGCGGGTAACGGGAAATCAATGGTAGGCCAGATGCTGATAAGCAGCGAACTACGGGATGCTTTTCAGATTATTTCCAAACTGGCCTTACAAGAAAAGCGTCTCAGGGTACTAACTTACCGTCCCCTCTTTGCCCTGTTTGGCTCGGATGCTTCCCTTGGTGCCATGTGCTCGATTGGTACCAATGCGCTTACTATAATGCATGATGGAACCGTTTTCCCGTGTCGCCGTCTGCCACTACCGTTAGGTAATATTCTTGATGAAGGCTTATTCAAAATCTGGTATGATTCTAAAATACTATGGGAGATCAGGGATTGCCGCAATTTAAAGGGTAAATGCAATGGCTGTGATATTATCTCTTCCTGTCGCGGTTGTCGGGCCATGGCTTACTCAGTTACCGGAGACTACTTGGCGGAGGATCCCCAATGCTGGATATAGATCAGGGCGAACGGTATAAGCTAAAAGAAGAATATGTATTACATCAGATACCGGACTTAAACCAATACTGGTTGTTTAATATTCTCAATGGTGAGCATTACTCTCTTAACGAGGTTTCCATGTTCATTTTGCAGTCCCTTCGCGAAGGGTCTACTTGTGATGAACTGGCCCAAAGGGTTCTTGAAAATTATGAAGTATCTAACGGAGAAGCCCTTGACGATGTAAAAGAAATATTGGCCGAGCTCCTGAGGGAAAAAATCATTATAACGGATAGAGGGGAATAACCGAATGCAAAAGAAGGTTTACGAAAAACCGATTGTCAAGAAGCAGAAGAAAATGTGTTTTGCTGAACAAACCATCGAAGCTGCAAGCGGCAAACTGGTTTGTAAGCAATGCTCATCATGCCACGGTTGCAGGTAAGTGCTAGCAACTGTGCAAGGGGAAAACATTTTTATTACTTCGTGAAGGGGCGAAAGTAATGCTGGATAACGATGGGTTGGACAAACTTAACATTATTTATGATATATTCATTGATGAAGAGAATTACGATAAGGTGAAAGTTGATTTTAGCGACTCAGATCTCGAAGGGTTACTGAACAAAGATCTGAATAGCGACTTTCAACCTGGTAACGCATTGAAAGCCCTTATAGAGGCGGATGAATTCATACATGATAGACATAAACGCGGTGACGCTATTTGCATTACTCTTGCGGGAAAAAATAATAGCTACCTATATCATGAGAATGACCCTTGGTATCCCTTATTTTTAGCTAAGAAAACGCGCTCTATTATTCAGCGCAAAGGCAGTACCAATATTACAAAGGCTCTGGACGAGGTGGCGGAATATCTTTTATATAGGTTAGCCACCATAAATGGGGAAGATGATGATGAAGGTCTCCAGGGTTTCGGAAGGAAGGGGTTTCGTACCCGTTATCTTAATGAAATAAGCCAGTGCTATTTAGGTTATTTGAGCGTTGGTTATGCCGATAAAGCATTGAGAGAATACCCTATACAAGAATGCCATTACGAGTTACTCGGCCTTTATAACAAAGCCCTTGGGTTGTCTCACCATGAAGATAGAAGTAGTCGCGAAAAATCACTTGTCTATTTCGATGAGGTTATTTGTTCGTTTACTAATAATAGTGATCAGCCTAATCTTGGTTATAAATATGACATTGAAATAGATTTGTGGCGAAGATATGTCTATTATCCGTCATTGTTACATAAGGCTGAGGTTTTGATTAAACTTCAGCGGGGGCAGGAAGCTTTTGAAGTATTGAAAATATTGGAAAAAGTACTTGAGGCCCCAGCCTGTTATTCTTTTAAAGGTATATTGCTGAATCAAAAATATTTAAAATGTGAATACAATTTATTAATGGCCCAAACCTGTTTAGAGTCAGGAAAGGTCGAGAATGCTAGGGGTTATCTAGATAACATCGACAAATCTTTTAATCTTATTTCAATAAAGAAGCGGTTTAGTGAAGTTAAGTATGAAATCGAAATGGTAAAGAATGGCTCTGAAAATCGGGACGGTTTATGGAATGCCCTAGAATCATCTCGTAAGCTATTTGATGAACAGAGTGATAACTTTTCAGAGCAGGCACAGGCAGCAAGTTATTGGCTCGAGGCCTTTCAGCTTGCGTTAAATAGCTGGAAGTTGAGTGAAGAAAAAGAGTTCGAAATACAATTAAGCTTTTTCTTGCAGGTAATTGCTTTTGTGAACGACCATATTTCGAAGTGGTTACCACAAAGTGAACAGATTATTGAGAACCTATCTAAAGTTTTTGAGTACTGGGAGAAGTTTCAAGAAGACCATCCTGGGCACACAGATATTAAAATGGTCAATGAGATTAAAGAGGGAGAAAGTCGCTTTTGTGAGTTACAAGGCAAGGAACTAGGTAATAGAAAACCTTCGTGCATTCGAAAAATAAAATCTATGCGGAGGCAGTTATTGCTTAACTCTCAAGATCATCAAGATGACAAATATGGTTTTCCACACGATAAGCTTCTGGAGATGATCGGAGGATTTGCCGGAAATAATATAGCTGGTGATTTCTACACTCAGAGACTATCATTGAATCGTGAAAGTTTTAATGAGCGACTTATTTACCAAAGTCACTGGCCACGATTAAAGAGTGATTGTGTTTTTACGACTCTGCGTAAGTGGCAATCCTTTACTCCTTCCTTGAGTAGTTATTCGACAAGCAGCAGGGGCGGTGGGTACTTCTTATACAAAGTTGGCCCGGTCGGAAGGATCGAAGAGGGTGTAGTTATCGATCCGGGTTATGATTTCGTTGAGAACTTTCTTGAATATGGGTTTGCTATTATTGATATTAACACGATTCTTCTAACCCACTCTCATATAGATCACTCCGCGGACTTTCGAAGTCTCGTCACTCTATTTCATGAGATGAACACGAGAGGGAAGAAAAAACCCGGTGGATGGCAACAAAAGAAGGTTAGGGTAATACTGACATCAAACTGTTTTGATCACTTCTACTCTTTTATTAAGGACACCAGAGAGTGTATCGAAGACGTAATTGTAGTTGATCCGGATCGGTACACACAAGAACCTGTCGAGACCAAAAACTTCCTGATCAAGCCTTTTGCTGCCTACCATAAAGACTTCAACGATGGCAACTGCGTGGGGTTCACAATTCAGGAAAGAACTAACGGGAGATATCTTATAGGACTGTCTGGTGATGGGGTATGGGCAAAAGAACTGATCAACAATCTGCAATATTGTCCGGTTGTGTGCATAAACATAGGCGCACTTATTGATATTCATAAGAAAGAGAGTTTTGCTGACTTGCGAGACGCAAATCAAATAAAGAAAATAATATATAAGGAAAATCACCTGTATCTTCCGGGAGCGTTGTCTTTGATTGAGCAATTGCGTCAGGGAAAAAAAACTAGGCTTGTAGTAGTAACTGAGCTTGGCGAAGAATTGAGATTTGGACTACGACATGAGCTATATAACAACTTGAATCAATTTGTTTTCGATAGAAATAGGGATGGATTTTGGGGTGCAGCACGCAGAAAGGACTCGCGATCGCGACCCAAAATTGTGATAGAGGATATTGGCCTTACGGTTAGCTTGGCATCCGAGCCACGGGTTCGTTGCACCTGCTGCCAGGAGCCTGTTAAGTACGAGGACATTAAGATTAAGGTCACCGAAGAGGGTCGCAACAACGAGCAGATTTACTATTTCTGCCGAAATTGCTTGGATAAGGCAGGTGCTAATACATTAGGAGCGGAACCGTGGTGGCGGAAGCCATATGTACCTCAGTCAAGGCCCTCCTGGACTTTCTGACGCACGGTCTTGAAAAAGGCTTGTCTCCTGAGCGATTAGCCCGGGTAGGAAGTTTGCTTTGGGAATCGCAGCCGGCAAGGCCGGTTGAGCCTCTTTTCCTACAGGTAGGGGATTACTTGGTCGCGAGCCAACGGCCGGACGGCGGTTGGCTGAACGTGGAAGAAACAGCTTGGTGCATTGGGTTCTTGAAAAAGATGCCGCCCGTATTTGGCGAATGTGTGGACAAGGGATGCGCTTGGCTGCGGAGTCGGCAGCATGCCGATGGGGGTTGGGGCGAAAGCGGGCGTGACCAGTCCAGGATTCCCCATACAGCTTGGGTCGGCATACTGGTGCCCGAGGTGACAACCCAGCGAGGGTTATTGTGGCTGGAACAGAAAAGCGCGAGGGAGGCTTCACAGGAGCCTTCACTGACATATAAGTTGGCGCTGCCCTTGCTTGCCTTAAGTAAGAACGCCCACTCGTTTAGGGGCGAAAGTTCGGTTGTCGGGTTGCTGGATGCCCTTGCCGCCTCTCAGGAAGATGACGGCGGCTTCGCTCCCTGGAGGGGACACCCTTGTGGCGGCGATCCGTGGTGTACGGGGGTGGCGTCTCTGGCTCTTTTGTCGTTTGAGACGGCTGTCGAGGAGAGTGTTTTCGACGAAGCCCTGGATTGGATACTGTCCCGACAACTCGCTAACGGTCTTTGGCCCTATCATTACATAGATGAGGGCTCGGCGTTGGCCTACCGCGCACTGGCAGAGCTTTTGAGATGGCGAAAGCGGAAGGGTCTGTAGACATGTGTGGTATCTGCGGCGTGTTCGGGAGGAGGGACGAGGAGGTCGTTGCTGCCATGACGGCCTCACTCGCGCACCGGGGACCGGACTCGGTGAGTTGTATTTCCGTGGGGAATCACGTCCTCGGGGGTACCCGGCTGCACATTACAGGGGAAGCCGATGCGCCTTTTCCATTTAGCTCTCCGCAAGGCGGGCATGTTGTCCTTCTCAATGGAGAAATATATAATTTCCGGTCTTGGCAGCAAAAATTGTCTTCTGAAGGGTATCAGTTCAGGACTGGAACCGATACGGAGGTCGTGTGGTTCCTTTATGAGAAGTTTGGAGAGAACTTTGTTAGGCACCTGAAAGGCATGTTTGCTGTTGCCGTCTTGGACGGCGACAAGCTAATTTTGGCCCGTGACCGGATGGGTGTCAAACCACTGTACTATGTGCGAACGGGTAAGGAGCTGGCCTTTGGTTCAGAAATCAAGGCTTTGTTGCGTTACCTTGCTACCACCCCCGAACTGAATATTGGAGCCTATCAGGAAATCCTTACGTTTGGGTACATTAATAACGAAAATGATACTCTTTTCCAAAGAATCTTTCAGGTCCCGCCCAGTGGAATTCTTATCTTCGACGGCAATGAGCTGAAGACTGATAAGTACTATCTGTTACGGAAGTCCTTTTCCTTGCCGGCAAGCGGGCACGAGTTTCGTAAACAAAGGATGGTCCTGCATAAGCTTCTACCGTCGGTCATGGAGACTATCTTGGGTCACGATTCCCAGGAAAAGGGGATTTTTCTTTCCGGGGGTGTGGATTCAACCATGATGGCCGTACTGGCAAAGGAAGCAGGCTGGAACACACAAACGTTTAATCTGATAGATAGTGAAGACTCACCTGATTTGCCGTGGTCACGTCGCGTTGCTGGAGTTCTGGGATGCAAGCACCACGAATTCAAAGTTAACCTCGAAGAATATCTGGAAGAGATGCCTCGTTTTGTTTATCACTACGAAAATATCGTGGCGGCGGGAATTTTTGATCCCCAAGGTGGTATGGCCTTTCACCTCCTATGTAAAAAGGCATCACAGTTTGTTAAGGTAATCCTGACAGGAGAAGGTGCTGACGAACTCTTTGGTGGTTATTATTGGACACATACTCATCCTCTAGGGTTTTCTGACCGTCTCTATGACCGTCTTATTGCGGCTACCAAGTACCGGTCAAATCCAGGGCTTATAGAAGCAGTTCAGGAGATTTTTCCCATACCGGAAGACGAAACCGTTTATCGTCTTCATGTTTTTGACCTTCTACTCCGAGGAGGCTTGGCCAACTATCACTTGTGCAGTGTGGATAGGTCCTGTGGCGCCTTTGGTTTTGAAGCAAGGCCGTTCTATCTATTTGATGACATTGTCGAGTTTGCGACTTCGCTGCCGGTTGAGCTTAAGGTTCCATCGTCACATGTTACAAAGTTACTTCTAAAAGAAGTTGCCAGCGAATGTTTTGCCCAATATGGCTTGGGGGATGTTGTAAACAGGCAGAAGTTTGGTATGCCGGCAGCATTGCACCACATTAACAGTCAATGTAACCAATACGTTGCAGATTGCATCTCTGATGCATGCTTGGAAAGGCATCCATACCGGCAATTTCTAACCAGCAAGATAGATATGCTGTTTTTTGACCTCTTTTACTATATCTTTTTCTATTGTGGCGGACACCTGCAAGATGGGTTTAAGGTCAAGGATGCTCTTAAGGGTGGTATATTTGAAAATATGTATGATAACTAAGTTCCCACCGATCCAAGGAGGGATCAGTGCCGCGGCATATTGGCTAGCGAAGGGTTTGGCCGAGGCCGGGGTTGAAGTTCATGTTGTTACTAATTCCCTAGCCATTGAAACCGAGTATAGGATTAGCGGATATGATCTAGAAAGAAACCTACCTGAAGGAGTTACCGTCCACCAAGTCGATTCGGCAACTCCATGGCACCTTCCTTTTTCTCCCCTTTACGAGGCAAAATTACTGGATAAGAGTCTAGAAGTATGTAATAGATATCATATTGATATTCTGGATAGCCGGTACCTCATTCCCTATGGTATAGTAGCCTTCCTGGCCGGACGTATAACGAGTCTGCCATACATTATTCGCCATGGCGGAAGCGACTTGGACAAATTTTGGTACAAGGGCGAGCTATACTCGTTGCTGAAATTAACCTTCTCTAATGCAGCCGCTGTGGTTTCCGAGCGACCAGAAATACGAGGACTAAACCCTGGCGGAGTCAACCTGCCGCGCTACATCCCTGACGAGCGTTTCTTTTACCCGTTGCCTAAGGAGAATAAACAGCCGAACCTTGCATATGTTGGCAAGATCAATTACTATTGGCAGCACAAGGGGTTAGAGCAGATAATAGAGTTTTGGAAACCCTACTCATCAATGTCACGATTGGTATTCCTGGCAGGAGGGACAGGTAAAGCCGATTTCATGAGAAAATGTCAGGTCGAAGGGATTGAGTTTGCGGACTTCATTCCTCCTTGGGAGATGCCAGCTTTTCTGCGCAGAATTGATTATCTTTTTTGTCTGGTAAAGAACAATCCAATACCTGATGTTTCCAACATAGTGCTAGAAGCTGTCTCCAGTGGCGTAAAGATTCTGACTGATGACGTGGATTTATTTGGTATTTATCAATCCTTGTTTCCCGTTTCCGACCACGTTATTGACCTTGACAGCTTTACCTTTTCTGATACTACCGAATGTGGTTTGCCGGGTGTGTTGAAAAGCGACTTTCGAACATATGTTGCCTTAAATATAAATCTATATAAGAAACTTCTCTCCTGAAGTGCCGAGAGAAGAAGGATCATCCTCCTTTCGTTTGTGCATATAGGTAAATAAGTTGGCCATCTGCGGGATTAGTGCGTCTAGTCGGTTTTCCCGAGCGCTGGGCTAACACAGGGAATGTGTGCTCTGGGCCTTTAGGCAAAGGATATTATGGAGGCTGCGCGCTATGGTAACCAAGGTATTAATCACCGGCATAGGCAATATTGGGAAAAGCACACTGAGAGAGAAAGCATGTAACCGTTTTCCCCATGTGGTTGGAGTTGATATGGATTATGCAACTGAATTGCCAGCAGTCCCATGCGGAGGAGTTCTCCTGGTGGAGTCTGTACATGGTCTTGAAGAGGGTCCCGAGCACTTCGATTTGATAGTGTATCTTCTGCCCCCCTTTGGTCACTCTTGGCGTTGGCTCAAGAGAGGCTGGGCATGGTGGCGATTAGGTATCATTGAATTATCTGATCCCAAGGGTATCAAAAAGCCGTTCGCGGCTATGAATATTCCCATTATATGGAGTTTTTTGTTTGAGAACATCTTGAACCGGAAGAAGTGGGTTAGAGAAGATTTAAACATTCTCAAGAGGAAAAGACTGGTAGATAAGACGTGGATCGGCTATCCAGACGACGTCTTTAAATTTTTAGTCGGGAGGTTGTCGCGATGATCGAGGATCTTCTGGAAACGATAAATATTGTATTACAACGGAAGATTATTTCTAAAATAACAGCCAGATTTCATAGTAGTCGGCGCTATAGAGCCTACCGCCGCGACTTTAAGCAAATTATGAGTGGGGACAATAAAATATTAGTTCTTTACGGTCAAAACGGTGTAGGCAAGTCTACTCTGATTCAGCAGTATAGAAGAATTACCAAGAGAGAAAGAGGCTATCTTTCGAGCTTTATAGATTTTCGGAATCCTCGTGGTTCCTTAAGCGAAGTCGTTCAAAATATTTTGGAGGAACTCGACTATTTTGATCCGCCCCCCGAAATATCCATGATTATGACGCGATTGCGTGATACTCTGGATCCCGAAAGTAAGAAGAATTTAGATAGCCAGCTTGTGAAAGAATTGGAAGAATGTATTTTTAAGAAAATAGGGAAGAAGAACCAGAGGTTCATTTTATTTTTCGATTCTTTTGAACATCAGCCGAATAATGAATACATATTGGAGCAGTTCAATGATCAATTGAAGTGGTTTAAAATCATGGCCGCTATAGCAACTGAAAAGGAGCCGTATGGTTTGATTTCTGTTTCAATAAAGATAAATGGAGTAGATAGAAATACCGTTATACAGGCAATGGAAGACTATCTAGCAGGTGACTCTACAAGTACCATATTGGAGCCCATCTTGTCAATTGCTGCAACCCAAGATAACAAATATCATCCACTTATAGTGGGACTATCAATTTGTCTAGCCGGACGTGCCGAATTGCAAGAGACAGAAAAAATATTTAGGAAATTGCGACTAAGGGATATTCCGGAAAGGATTAGGATGTTGCTAGTTGAGTTTCTTAGAGTCGTTGAAAAGTCAGATGACGGCAAGCGGGATTGCATTATGGCTCTTTCCGTCCCTCATTCCTTCAATGAAGAAATTAGTTCTGAACTGGGTATATCTTCAGAATGTTATGGAGATATTTTAACTTTTCCTTTCGTGATACGAGAGGCCGCAGTATCAACGCAGGCATCGTATCATTTTCACGAAACTGTGAGGTCAATTCTTAATAAAAAGCTTAAGAGCGGGGATAATAAAAAATGGGTAGAATTAAATAAAAAATTGGTTTCATATTATTCCCAAAGAGTCAAATCTTCTCAAAAGGTCAAGGGATTTGAGTACGAAGATGTTCGGAACAAGTTGATATACCACATGATCCAAAGTGATGAAGATAAGGGGCTTCATGAATTCATTAATTCCTTTTATAAATACTTTATAGTCGAACGGAACATGAGTGCGTCAACGAAGCTAGTAGCCCTTATTACTCCCCTTGACGTCGATCTTAGGATGCAAACCAAGTTATGGTTACGTCGAACCCGTTACCAGTTGCAGTCGGAACTTGGAGAGGTAGCGCCTGAGACGCTAGAGAATGAACTGAAGAACCTTATTAAGCAAGTAAAAGAAATACCTGGTAGCGATATTGAGCTGTTATCGTCATTGTATGACGATTTAGCACGGCATTACGTGCAACGATCTTGTCCAAAAGAGGCAATAGAGTGCTATGAATTGAGTTTGCAGTTAAAAGAGCAATTGCTAGACGGGTGCAAGAAAGAGGAAAAAGAGCACTATGCTCGAAAATTGGCCAGGGCACTAGCGGTATATGGAAGCATGTCGTCCATCGAACTGAAGAAGAGTAACGAGCTATTACAACGCGCGAAAAAATTACTCGATGGTCTTTGCACTATGGATGAAGAGACCATCAATTCCTTTGTTCAGATAGCAACTAGGTATGCTCGGGTAATGTGTTTGCAGTGTAAATTCAAGGAGGGCCTCGACTTAATAGAGGAATGTTTCGAAAAATGTAACACCAGTAACTATAATCTTCCTGCTTCCATGAGGCGCGGATTGGAAGAGATAAGGGGCCGTATCCTGAGTGGTATGGGAAAGTGGGATCAAGCATGTAAAACCATAAGGGGCACGTTGGATCATGAAAGCCATGATGAATTCAAATATTTTTCCTTAATAGATTTGGCAGATACGGAGCGGATGATGGGTGATTTCGAAAACGCATGTTTGCACTATAAGGAAGCCCTGGGCATTGCAGATAAATTTGAGCGGACAAAGGACCGCGGCTTCTGTTATCACGGATTAGGGTTGATCATGTATCTTGAAAATGAGACAAATCTTAATGACGGTGCAAAAATGGTAGAAGAGGCGGTCAAGTCGTTCAATGCGGATGGGAACAGTCGCAAAGTTGCCGAGGCTCAGGCTGATTTGGCGTTAATGCGGCGTGACCGACAGGTTTTTTTAGATGAGATTGAAAGTAGTTTGGGCCATGCGAAAAAAGCTGGTGCACGGTATTCCGAGGCACGAGCTCTATTGGCAAAGAGTAAGGGCTTCCTGCTCCTCAGCGAATACGAAAATGCTTCTAGCGTATTGGTACAGTTTGAGGAACTTCTGAAATCCGACCCCGAATTGGATAAGCTTATTATTATTAAAGCACAAGATGCGTTTATCAAGGAACGAATCAAGGGGCCATTTACTGAGTGTTTGAATCTAGCGAAAAGGTTGAATGAGTATTTTTATGAACATATTAAAGGAGAAGTCGAAAACGGTCTTAAGCGTGTAGTGTGGTAAGAACCATGGTGGAAACCATCAGTGTTCGGTTAAGACCTCGAAATCCCATTAACAACCATATATAGCGCTCAAAGTCGCCGGTAGGCCAGAAGAAAAGCTTATCGGCTTTTTTATTATCTCTTTAATCGGCAGGCGGCAAACTGTCGGACAGGACAGCATGGCTGCGTTGCATTTCTTTTCTGGATGCAATGACAAAAAGGAGGTCCAGGTGGAACAGAAAAGGGAGCTAGGTTTATTCGAAGTAGCAAGTGGCATGGTGATTGTTAGCGATCCCTGTTATGAGAGGGGAACCTGGTGCGCCGGCCAGCTTGCGGTCAAGAAGGGCGCCTGGAAGGCGGTTGTCATATTCCGGGCCAACCGGGTGGGAGAACTTCGAGCTTACCACAATAGCATTAACCCGAACTCAGTGAAAGTGTGGGAGAAGCAGCCGTTCGAGGTTGGCGTCGACTCTGGCCAGGCCGGCATTTTCGACGACATCGTTTACGCTCCCAACGATGACGCCTGGTACAGGAGTTGCTCAGCCATCACATTGAAAGCTCTCGGCACCGGTATCCTCAAGAACGGCGTAGTGTCCGAGTCCGGGTATGGTGATGGCGGCTATACCTGCTTTACAGCAGAAGTTGACGGCGAGATAGTGGCGATCAAGATCGTCTTTATTGGCGAGGCTTTAGTACTTGTTCGATAAGGCAATTGAACACAGTGAAGGATTCAGCGACAGGTACAGCCGTTGGATTGACAATCTCCACCGCAGATTGTTTCCTCCCACATTATTTAGCCCCATGTAGCTCCCAATCAGTTGCCATTTAGAAGGATTAGTTTTTTCCCTGGAGAAAAGAGAATGTAATTCCAGGGAAAGGACAGAAGAGAGAAAGCCTTCCAAACAAGGTAAACGAGCGGCAACTCATCCTTGTCCAAAGGCTTCCTCCAACCCAATAATTACGTTGATTGTAGCTCATTTGGGCAATTCCGTAAAGGACTATCTTGAACATTTCTGGTTTTACCTGGCGCAGATAGAGTGGCGCTGCCCGAGCTGTGGCGCAAAACTGGTCCTGCACGCCAAGTACCTGCGAAAAATGAAGG
>JBKQWB010000029.1:0-22555 GCA_052139735.1 Smithella sp.
CGACATGGAATACGCGGATAAATTATTTGCGCCTTTTCAGCGCCTGCATAATGTTGAAGAATATCCGGGCACGGGAATCGGTCTGGCTACGGTGAAGCGTATTGTTCACCGCCACGGAGGCACAGTCGGGGCGGAAGGATCGCCCGGCCAGGGCGCAACTTTTTATTTCACGCTTCAGGAATAATAAATACAGGGGGATCCTGTGTTAAGTAACAAAAGACATTGCTGCCGGACGACAATCCCGACGATCTTAAGTACAGAGCCCGGTGTATTTAGAAGGAGATGTAACCATGTCAACTTTGCTTCGCGTTTTAATTGTGGATGATTCGGAAGATGATACCAGCCTGATCATACGTAAACTGTCGAGTGGCGGCTACGATCCGAAATGGGAAAGAGTGGACTCATCCGAAGCAATGAGAAACGCTCTTGGGCGTGAAGACTGGGACATTATTCTCTGCGACTATAAAATGCCCAATTTCAACGCAGCGGCTGCCCTGAAACTTGCCCAGGAAAATAAGACGGATATTCCATTCATTATTGTGTCCGGCGCTATTGGAGAGGACACGGCGGTGGCCTCAATGAAAGCAGGCGCGCACGATTACGTGATGAAGGATAAACTTGCCAAGCTTCCAGTCGCCGTAGAAAGGGCGATTCGCGAAGCGAAAATCCGGCGGGATAAAAAAATAACGGAAGAAATGTTAAAAATGAGCAGGGAGAATTTCCGCCATTCACTTGACGATTCTCCGCTGGGAGTGCGTATTGTCACCGTAACCGGCGAATTAATCTATGCTAATCAAGAAATGTTAAATATATATGGTTATGACAGTTTTGAACAGATGAAATCGACTCCCAGGGAAAAAAGTTACACCCCGGAATCCTGTGTCGAACACGAAGCAAGAAAAGCAAAAAGGAGACGAGGCGAGGATATTCCATCAAATTATGAAGTAAGTATTATCCGCAAGGATGGAAGTGTTCGCAACCTTGAAGTATTTCGAAAGCAGGTGCTGTGGAACGGCGAGACACAATTTCAGGCCCTATACAGTGATATTACAAAACGTAAACAGGCCGAAAAAAATCTGCGTGACAGTGAGGAACGTTATCGTGTCGTCGTGGAACACGCCCACGAATCCATCCTCATCACTCAACACACGAAGATTGTCTTCGCCAATAATGCCGCGGCTGAAAACTCAGGTTATTCCGTAGAAGCTTTAACAGCAGGAGATTTTAAAACATTAATCCATCCTGATGATATTAATATGGTCATCGATTATCACTTAAGAAGGTTAAATGGCAAAAAAGTTCCTTCCATTTATTCTTTCAGAATTATTTGCCGGGATAAAACGGTGAAGTGGGTGGAACTCAATGCCACATTGATTCAATGGGAGAAAAAACCGGCCATCCTGAATTTTTTGAAAGACATAACAGCCCGTAAATTACTGGACGAAGAACGCAGTGAAAGTTTTAAGCGAACAAAGGAAACATTAGACGCCACGGTAAACTCGATTGCCATGATTGTGGAAACGAGAGACCCTTACACGACCGGTCATCAGCTTCGTGTATCTCATCTGGCCCGGGATATTGCCACGGAAATGGGTTTAACCGTTGATCAGAAGGAATTCATCGGCACAGCGGCCATCATACATGACATCGGCAAGTTATCCATTCCATCGGAAATTCTCAGTAAACCGACAAAACTGACCACTCTTGAATTTGAATTAATTAAAACTCACTCCCTGTCAGGATACAATATCCTGAAGGATATTAATTTCCCCTGGCCTGTGGCCACTGTCATCCTTCAACACCATGAACGGATGAATGGATCCGGCTATCCCAATAAGCTCAAAGGAAAAGATATTCTTCTGGAGGCCAGGATTGTGGCCGTCGCCGATGTTGTTGAGGCCATTTCTTCTCACCGTCCATACCGGCCGACATTAGGAATTAATTTTGCTCTGGATGAAATTACCCAAAATAAAGCCATTCTTTATGATGAAAATGTCGTGGATGCCTGTCTGAGATTATTCCTCGATAAAAACTATACTTTCAATTAAGGAAGTTCTCCGTTTATGATAATTAAATTAATATTTCCGTCATCGTCCTGATGATTCTCTCACGATAGACCATACATTGTAATACCCGCTCTGTTTCACAATCCGCAAATTCCATTACCGTGAATTCCTACCCTATGGCGGGATTTCCAAGACAAGTTGGTCTAACCTTTTTTTTCCATTGCCAAATACAACTGAATATGTTAAAAAACTCCGCTTTGAATTAAGGCTATAAATTATGGAAAAAATTACAGTAATCAAAGGTTTTAAAGATATTTTACCGGAGGATACTCCTGAGTGGCGCCGGGTGGAATCAATTGCCCGCGGAGTTTTCGACACTTTCGGGTTTCGCGAAATTCGCGTACCCATTATGGAAAAGACAGAACTGTTCAAACGAAGCATCGGGGAAACAACGGATATTGTCGAAAAGGAAATGTATACTTTCGCCGACCGCGACAATGAATATATAACTTTGCGGCCGGAAGCCACCGCTTCAATCATCCGCGCCTATATTGAACACAACATGTCGGCTGCAGAACCGGTAACAAAACTTTTTACGATGGGTCCGATGTTTCGCCGCGAAAGGCCGCAAAAAGGCCGCTTCCGTCAATTTCACCAAATCAATGTTGAACTCTTTGGCGATGATAAGCCTCAATCCGACGTAGAAGTTATTTTAATGCTGATTCAATTTCTTGCATCTGCCGGACTTGCGGAGCTTAATCTGGAAATTAATTCTCTGGGCTGCAAGGCATGCAGACCTGCTTTTTCAAAGGCGGTTGTTGATTATCTAAAAGGATCGGAAAAAGAACTTTGTCCCGATTGCCAAAGAAGAATAGTCACAAATCCCTTAAGGGTTTTCGATTGTAAAGTAGAGAGTTGCAGCGCAATTATAGCCCAGGCTCCCCGGATATTAGACTACTTATGCCCTGACTGCAAAGAGCATTTTGTTGAGGTTAAATCCTGTCTTGATGAACAAAATATCAAATATGCAGTTAATCCAACAATGGTACGCGGTCTTGATTATTACGTAAAAACGGCTTTTGAAGTTAAATCGGGGTCACTGGGCGCGCAGAATTCTCTTGCGGGCGGCGGCCGATATGACGGTCTGGTCAGTGATCTCGGCGGACCGGAAACACCGGGAATCGGCTTTGGTGTGGGCATTGAACGACTTATTTCCTGTCTGCCTGATATTGAAAAAGATAAATACAAGACGGATGTATTTATAGCGGCGCTTGGCCCGCGGGCGCAAAAAATCGGTTTTAAGCTTACTTGCGAATTGCGCAGGGCGGGAATTGCAGCGGCAATGGACTATTCCGGCAAAAGTTTAAAAAGCCAGATGAAACGCGCCGACAAATTAAACAGTTCCTACACACTGATTTTTGGCGATAAAGAAATTGATGAAAAACGTCTCGAACTTAGAAATATGCAAACAAAAGATCAGCAGGCTGTTCCTTTGGATGGATTGCTTGCGTCAATCATTAAAATTATTAAAGAGAGGTAAAAAGTTTTGGCTAATTTTTTAACAAAAGACAAGAGAACTCATTACTGCGGTAATCTGGACATTTCTCTTGTAGATCAGGAAGTGATTCTGATGGGCTGGGCGCATCGCCGGCGCGATCACGGCGGTGTTATATTTGTGGATTTACGCGACCGTGAAGGAATGGCGCAGATTGTTTTCAATCCCGATGCCGGAGAAAATGTTCACACAGAGGCGCATAAAATCCGCAGCGAATTTGTTTTAGCCGTTAAAGGAAAAGTTCGCAAAAGACCGGAGGGAATGGAAAATCCGGCTTTAAAGACCGGTGAGATAGAAATTATCGTCTCCGAACTGGAAATAATGAATGAATCCAAAACGCCTCCTTTTTCTTTTGATGATGAGGACATTTCGGAAAACGTGCGCTTAAAGTACCGTTATCTTGATCTGCGCCGTCCGGCCATTCAGCAGAATTTATTTTTGCGCAGCCGTCTTGCAGCATCCACCCGCCATTATTTTGAACAAAACGGCTTTATTGAAGTGGAAACGCCTTTTCTGGGGAAAAGCACTCCGGAGGGCGCACGTGATTATCTTGTGCCCAGCCGTATCAACAAAGGCACTTTTTACGCGCTGCCGCAATCGCCCCAGATATTTAAACAATTATTGATGGTATCCGGTTTTGACCGTTATTATCAAATTGTAAAATGTTTCCGCGATGAAGACTTACGCGCCGACCGTCAACCGGAATTCACGCAAATAGACGTTGAGATGTCTTTTATTACCGAAGAAGACATTATGAATATGATGGAAGGCCTGATGAGGGCCATCTTTAAGGCCTGTCTAGACAAAGAAATTACCCTTCCCCTTCCCCGCCTGACCTATGCCGAGGCGATAAACCGTTACGGCAAAGATAACCCAGATGTGCGTTTCGGCATGGAACTGGTTGACTTGACCTCCATACTCAAAAATTCCGGGTTTAAGCTCTTTGGGGAAGTTGCCGCGTCCGGCGGAATTATCAAGGCCATTAAAGTGGAACAGGCAGCCAGCCTCTCGCGCAAAGACCTGGACGGATTAAAGGACTTTGTCGAAATTTACGGAGCCAAGGGACTGGCCTGGGCAAAAGTCAATGCTGCCGACTGGACGTCGCCTATTTTCAAATTTCTCAAACCCGAAGAAGTGGAAGGCATCGCCAAAACCATGAATGCTAAAGAAGGCGATGTAATTTTCTTTGTTGCCGATACGCCGCGTATCGTCAATGACTCGCTTGGTAATTTACGAATACATCTGGCAAAGAAATTGAATTTAATCGATCCTGAAGCGCTGGCATTTACATGGATTACGGAATTCCCGCTGATGGAATATTCCGAATCGGAGAAACGTTTTGTTTCCACGCATCATCCTTTTACGTCGCCCTTTCTGGAAGATTTGCCGCTTTTGGCTACGGATCCCGGCAAAGTCCGGGCGCGAGCGTACGACCTGGTTCTTAACGGTTCGGAAATCGGCGGCGGCAGCATTCGTATTCACCGCAAAGACGTTCAGGCGCAGGCGTTTGCCGCCCTGGGCTTATCGGAGGAAGACGCCCGTTCCAAATTCGGGTTCCTGCTTGAAGCGCTCGAATACGGCGCTCCGCCTCATGGAGGCCTGGCTTTTGGACTTGACCGGTTGACCATGATCATGACACACGCGGAATCTATCCGGGATGTCATCGCTTTTCCGAAAACACAAAAAGCATCCGACCTGATGTCGGAAGCGCCTTCAAAAGTAAGCATAGAGCAATTGATGGAATTATCGCTTAAAATTGTTTAATCAAAGATAATGGAGAAAATATGGCAGAAATCAAAAAAAAGAAGAAGTCCCCCCCTCAAAAATGTAAAAAATACAGATTACAGGACGTGGATGAACCGAACTTATATAAAGATATTTTCCCTTACACTGAAGTAAGCAAAATTATTTTTGACAACAAACCGGTTCCTATGCGGCCGGCTAAGGAAATTTTTATCACCGACACAACATTTCGTGACGGACAACAGTCGCGCCCTCCCTATACGGTAGAACAAATTGTTAAATTATTTCAATTAATGAATAAACTGGGCGGCCCAAATGGCGTAATCCGCCAATCGGAATTTTTCCTGTACAGCAATAAAGACAAAGAGGCCGTGAAAGAATGTATGGAACTTGGCCTGCGTTATCCGGAAATTACCAGCTGGATCAGGGCGGCAAAAGAAGATGTTCCGCTGGTCAGGGAATTCGGACTTAAGGAAACCGGCATTCTCACCTCCGTTTCCGATTACCATATTTTTCTCAAGCTGAACAAAAAACGAAGCCAGGCTTTGAATGATTATCTGGGGGTTGTTAAATCAATTCTGGATTTAGGAATAATACCCCGCTGCCACTTTGAAGACGTCACCCGCGCAGATATTTACGGCTTCTGCATTCCTTTCGCGCAGGAATTAATGAAACTAAGGCAAGAGAGCGGCATTGATATAAAAATAAGGCTTTGCGACACGATGGGCTACGGCGTTACATACCCGGGCGCCGCCCTGCCCCGCAGCGTTGACAAGCTTGTCCATGCTTTTATTAATGATGCCGGTGTTCCCGGCCATCTGCTGGAATGGCATGGTCACAACGATTTTCACAAGGCGATGATTAACGCCACAACATCCTGGCTCTATGGCTGCAGCGCGGCCAATTCCACCCTTTTGGGGCTGGGTGAAAGAACAGGCAATCCCCCGATTGAAGGTTTAATTTTCGAATATATCGCGCTTAAGGGAGAAAACGGCATTGACACAACTGTCATTACCGATATCGCCGAATATTTTGAAAAGGAAATCGGCGTGAAAATACCGCATAATTATCCTTTTGTCGGATTGGGGTTCAATGTCACCAGCGCCGGCGTCCATGCCGATGGATTAATTAAATGCGAAGAAATTTACAACATATTCGATACGAGAAAGATTTTGAATCGACCGATTACCACAACGATCACCGACAAATCCGGCAACGCGGGCATAGCTTTCTGGATTAATCAGCGTTTCAATCTTGAAGGAAACAAAATTGTGGATAAAAGGCATCCGGCAATTTCTAAAATTCATAAATGGGTCGTGGAACAATACGACGCAGGACGGATCACTTCGATTTCTCCGGAGGAAATGGAGAAAAGAGTCCAGACGTATTTACCGGAATACTTTATGTCGGAATTGGAAAAAATCAAATTCATTGCTGAAAAAGCGGCCGTTGCCGAGGTCAATCAAATTATCGAAGATCCTATCATGAAGACAATGAACACGGAACAACAGGAAGCATTGATGCAGAATTTTGTCGATGAACATCCCTCAATTCAATTTGCCTATATCGTTGACATGAACGGCCGTAAAACTACAAAAAATATTACCTACATTGCAGATCGTGCCAAATATGACAACTACGGAGTCGGCACCGATCAATCCGACCGTGAATGGTTCATACAGCCGCTACGTACGGGCAAGGTTTATGTTTCCGATTTCTTTATTTCCAAGATGACCGGAATTCTATGTTTCACGGTTTCCGCTCCTATTGTTAATGATCAGTATGAAATGATCGGAATTTTCGGCGTCGATATTCAATTCGAAGACTGGGTAAAGAGAGCCGAAGATATGGACGATATGGATCATATCGCTCTTCGCGCCGAATATACGGAAGTGAAATCCAAAGCCAAACACGGCCATCATTAATAAAACTCGAATTTCAGAAATGCAAGGAGCAGGTTTTTATGAAAGTTGACGACATTAAAAATGTTCTTATCGTGGGCAGCGGCACCATGGGCCAGCAAATCGGATTTCAGTGCGCGCTCCACGATTGTAATGTGGTATTGTACGATGTAAAAGAAGAGTTCCTGGAAAAGGCGATGGAGCGGATAAATAGAATTGCCGCCAGGATGTTAAGAGAAGGCCGCATCACCCAGGAGAAGGCCCTGGCGTCTATAAGCAGAATAAAAACCAGCGTCGATATGGAAGAATCCGCAAAGGATGCCGACCTCGTGAGTGAATCGGTGCCGGAAGATCCGGAGCTCAAGGGCAAAGTATTCGGGCAATTAAACGCGTTGTGCCCGGATCGGACGATATTTACCACCAACACATCAACACTATTGCCTTCCATGATCGCCCAAGCCACGGGAAGGCCGGAGAAATTTCTCGCTTACCACTTTCACGATATACGCATGACAAACGTGGTTGATGTAATGCCTCATCCCGGGACATCTCCGGAGGTCGTGCAACTGGTGAAGGAATTCGCCGAAAAAACAGGCCTGGCTCCGATTGTTCTCCATAAAGAGAGCATGGGCTACGTCTTTAATTATATGTTCGCCGGTCTTTTCGACAACGCCCTGACGCTTGCCTCAAATGATATCGCGGCGGTCGAAGACATAGACAGAGTCTGGATGGGAATTATGCGAATGCTGATAGGACCGTTTGGACTCATGGACAGTGTGGGTCTGGACACCGTATGGCATGTTACGAATTTCTGGGCAAAACATACCGGTGATCCCGTGAAGATCAAAAACACGGAGTTCGTAAAAAAATACGTCGACAGAGGCGATCTGGGACAAAAAACCAGAAAAGGATTTTACACATACCCGAATCCTTCTTTCACCGCCCCGGATTTTTTAAAGGGCATTAAATAACTTTATCTATCTTTTCGGGCAGGCGGCGTAAATAAAATATGCAGGGCGCGTTTCCCCAAACGCGCCGCTAAAGGATTGCCGGAGGATTGCCAAAGGATTAACAGTCGAGCAATCCCTACCAAAATACAGGAGAAATTCTTATGCAGGAACAATCCGTTGTAACACTTGGTCCGGGCACGGCTGGGGCCATTAAAACATGGATGTCCGGGAATAACGCGCAGGGCGCGATTCGGATCGAGATCAGGTCTACCGGATGCTGTGACTCTTCACTCGGCATGAGAATCGATTCTGCCCTGGAATCAGACCTGGTGGCGATCGTCGAAGAAATTACTTTTGTTGTTGATCGTAAAATCCATGATCTGGTCGGTCAAATCTCGATTGCCCGAAGTGACGAACCGCATAGAGCGGGTTTTATAATCACATCGAGTATTCCTCTCAACGAGTGGGCCGGATTCGGAACCTCTGAAATCACGGTTTGAACTTTATTAAAATGCTTATTTCACCAGAACTCAGGGAAAAATATTGACAGAGGCTCACGCCTAACCATCGGCGCTAACAGAAAAGCAATTATGCCTTGATGCCTCACACATTGTAATCCGTCATAAACACAATTAATACCCGGCAAACATCTATACCGAATCCCCAATATTTTGATCAGGCGTCTTTTAGTTCATACTGGAAATAAATA
This sequence comes from Smithella sp., assembly GCA_052139735.1. Classification (GTDB taxonomy): domain Bacteria; phylum Desulfobacterota; class Syntrophia; order Syntrophales; family Smithellaceae; genus Smithella. The sequence goes on from JBKQWB010000029.1 coordinate 8,865, forward strand.
TCATCATCACCCGACGCAAGACTCCTTATTTTTTTAGCGACGGATTTCTTCCCGAAAACTTTGAGAGCCTGCTGAAAGTAACCCTTAATCATCTGCTCGAAATAAACATTTTTAAAATCGATTCCGGTGAGTTTGATATGAGCAATGTTATTCTCCAATCGTGCGGTTGCTACACCACTGTCATAATAGGTCGACCAGAGCTTGGGCAGAACAAATTCGACAAACTGCTTTGTATCCTTATTGAGCAGGTAAGACTGGTAAGTGCCTCCCGGCGACAGTGCATATTTAGCGCCTGCCTTTCCAAACATCTCGTATTGCGTTTTGTCGTTATTGAAAAATTCCCTGCACATCTCGTCAAATAAAATGATTTCTTTATCCACTGGAATCGGGGTAACGGACATAATAACCGTTTTGAAATATTTGTCCTTCTCTACCATCTTGGACATAAAGGAATTCCAGCGTTCCTCGCCATAAGCTTTAATCATTACCGTTTTTGTTATCACAAAAAATATGCCTTTAACGTTCATTAAACCCTCCCCTGAATGCGCATGCGCATTAATTATTTTTTAATATAATTTTTGGCTCATGAATATGCAAGCATAATGTATATTTTATTAGAATCAGGTTATTTACGAATGATAAAAAAATAATCATTTCCTGCCTTTGTACCGATTTCGTTATTGCTGGTAAAACACGAAGCAAATACTTTTTGATATTGACCGGTTTTGACCACGTCAAAAAGTCCTGAATAAAACTTAACTCAAACAAAAAGGCAGGGTCGTTTCCGGCCCTGCCTTAAAAACAGGTGGCTTCACCAATGAACTCCACCATAGCGGTAATAAGTTATCATCCCCTGTCCGGTTAAGTTTTTACGGCTTGATCTGACAGAGAGTCCAAAAATCCTAGCGCTGCATAATCTTGACAAAATTATCCATCCGGCCTTTTTCCTGAACTATCTTGAGGGCCATCTCAACGGTAGTGGCCGGAATTGCCGGAATCGACTTCCGTTCGACAAGTTCAATAGCGTCCACCGGACAACCCGTGACACACAACCCGCAGCCGATACACTCCTCTACATTCACCACGGCAAGATCATCTACTATTTCTATCGCGTTTACCGGACATCTCTCCTCCGCGCAGACGCCGCAGCCGGTGCATTCATCGTTTATGATCCTGGCTTCAAAACGGCTGGTCTCAAAGGCGTGGGGATGCTTCACCTGCGTCCTGCCGCGCAGAACCGTACAACAACAGGGACAGCAATTGCAGATCATTCCGGCCCTGTCGGCGCTGTTATTACTGGTATGGACAAGTCCGGCCTTCTCCGAGCGGTCTAGCACATCCATCCCCTCTTCTTTTGTGATTTGGCGGGCGAAACCGCGCTCCACCAAAAATTCACCGGCGCCGTCGAAGATGAGGCAAACGTCCTTCGGCTTATCGCACTTGCCCACGCTGATACGGCATGCGCAGTCCGCCAGCGCGATAAAAGCGGCATTGCTGATAAAGTATTTCACTTCCTCGTAGGGATGAACGCGGTTTTCCGCTGGGATCGCCTTATCAACCGCAATGACCCGCATAAGCGGCGTCGGATTGCCCGAAAATGATGCGCCCAGAGCCTCGTGATGGTATTCCTCCCAGAGCTCGGCCAGTCTCTTTTCCATCGGAGAAGTAACCGTCTTGATTTTCATGAAAGGGAACTCAAAGATGCCGGGAATAAGCGGCACCAATCCGTAGAGTTTTTTCCCTTCCTTCGTCTTAGAGAAGAGGATCCCCTTGTTGGCCATTGATTCGAGAAGCTTTTGCGCCTCGGCTTCTGTGACTGCTGCCGTTTTGGCGATTTTCTCAACGGGCCAGGGCTTGTAACTCATCTTAGCCGCAAGTGAAGCTTCTTCAGGAGTAAAAAGGATTCCCAGGATTTCCAATATTTTGGGTGATTCCGGCGCTGTCGTGGGATGCGAATCCAGCACACTTCTTAGTTCTTCATAAACATTCATGACTATCCTCCCTTTTTTGTCTGTGACCTGGAGATCGTTCCAGTTTATTAAATTACGCGGTCAAAATCTTTTCGAACAGCACCTTTTTAAAGATGACGAGCGGGCGGATACTTTTCGAAACCTTCATATCAATGAGAGCGCCTTCCCAACCGTTGAGAACAAAAACAGCCAACTCTTCAGCATCTTCTTTTGAGCTGACAGCCCCCTGCTCCCTGGCCTCGGCAATACAGTTTTTCATAATTAAACGAATGCGGCCATAAGCCTCAGAGAGCTTGTTCCGCATCGGCTCGCTCAGATCGCTCATCTCCTGGGATAGATTGCCAATGGGACATCCGCAGGTAAAGCCTATCTTTTCGTAAAAGTGATTACTGTCATCAAAGAAACGCTCCAATCTGGCAAGCGGTGGAAGCGTACGGTCTTCGCTGTACTTTTCGAACCAGGAAATGACGAGATCGGAAAAATGGTCGATCACACCCGCTCCGAAATCATCCTTATTCTTGAAATAAAAATAAAATGACCCCTTGGGAACGCCGGCAGCAGTAATGATTTCCTGAATACCGGTGTTTACGAATCCCCTTGAGTGAATGAGCTTCGCGCCTTTTTGAATGATAGCCTGCCTGGTTGCCTCTTTCGCCATGAACTTAAGTCCTCTGTCATTACGAGACGCCTCTGGGGCGTCGTGATAATCCCGCCTTTGCTTGTCCTCCGCTGGCGGAGGTGGCGCAACGCGCCGGAGGTGGACATTGTAGGGATCGTTCCCCGAACGATCCGAGCGGCGCGTTTGGGAAATGCGCCCTACTTCCCTCTGTCATTCCGGGCGCCTGCTGCCCTTTGGGTGCGAAAGCCGGAATCCAGTTTCTTTATGCGTCGTGGTAATCTCTCCGCTGTCATTATTCCTTCGCCATGCACTTAAATCAGCTATATAATAGACCAGTCTATTATATCATGTCAAGTAAATATTTCTATAATTAATATCTACTTTATTTTTAGTGGAAATTAAATTTCTCGCAGGAAACGGTCAGCCACACGGGAACTCTGTTGCATGTGGAATGTGTTGCGCGAGCTAACCGTTCCCTGCAATTGAAATTAGAATGCTTGTTTATACAGCGCGGCGACATCTCCCGGATCACTAACCGGCCGGGCGTTAAACAGACAGGCTGTATCGCAAACAGCGTGGAACGCAGCCATATCCAGAGAGTCCTCTTTGATGCCGACGTCTCGCAACTGCAGCGGATGCCCCACTTTTTTCATCAATGCTTCTATCGCGTCAGCTGCCGCCAGTGCGGCATCGCGTTGTGCCATGCCGGTCGTGTTCACATTCAGAGCCTTGGCAACCTGCACAAGCGCCTCCTTAGCGTAATCAATGTTATAACGCATAACCTTGGGCAGCATGAGGCCGCAAGCCTCACCATGAGGCAGGTGGAAAAGCGTGCCGAGGGTATGCGCCATTCCGTGACCCAGACCAACCGTTGACACATTAAATGCCCAACCGGCAAGCGTCGCTGCAATCTGTAAATTGAGTCTGGCTTGTTCATTTTTCCCATCCACGGCCACCAGCGGCAGATTTTCATTGATCAAGCGTATTGCCTGCAGCGCATTGCCGTCGGAAATTCTGTTGGACAAAGTACCCATCATTGCTTCAACAGCATGGGCCATTGCATCCATCGCCGAGCCCACGGTCATGCGTTTGGGAAGTGACATGGTAAAGCGTGGATCCAGGATGGCTGCATTCGGCGTGATGAATTTATCTGCAATAAAAAGTTTGCGTCCGGCGCCGTGACTGGTCAGCACCGCTATACTGGTAACTTCCGAGCCGGTGCCCGCGGTGGTTGGAATGACGATATGCGGCGTCTGGGGTTCGGTCAGCACCATCAGATTTAAATAGTCGTTGGCCTTGCCTCCGCCCTTCAGAGAAACGGCAACACCTTTGCCCGTATCGATGACGCTCCCGCCGCCGACACTGACGATGCAATCCGCCTTAACTTCCCGGGCGTAAGCCGTTGCCGCATCGACTGCTTCCAGATCCGGATCGGAAGGGATTTTGTCATAAATCCCCACGCAGAAATCACCCAGAGCGCTTTTCGCCAGTTCGGCAAGACCTATTTGATTGACGCCGGCATCGGTAAGAATCAACGCCCGGCGGCACTTAAGATCAGCGATTACTTTAATGATGGAAGACAGTGATCCATGTCCGGCAATGACCGCTGTCGGATTGAAGTAGGTAAAACCGTCCACTTTTTTATAGTCGGAAAGAAGCTGCCAGGTCATATTGGTTTTTGCATCAGCCATGCCGCTGACATGAATTCGTTTGATTTGCGTATAGCCATGGAGGCATTCCATACCGAAATCACGGCCCACACCGGATTGCTTGTAACCGCCGAAGGGGCAGAAATCGGCAAACATATGGTAGTTGTTGATCCACATGGTACCGGTGCGCACACCACGGGCAATGCGCTGGGCCCTGGCCGTATTACTGGAAAAGACACCACCGGCCAAACCGAAGATCGAATCATTGGCAATGGCAAGGGCTTCCTCGTCGCTGTGGTATTTAATGATGGAAACAACCGGTCCGAATATTTCTTCCTGCGCAATGCGCATGTTGTTTTTAACATCGGCAAAGATGGTGGGCTTATAATAGAACCCTCCATCGAATCCCGGCACATCCGCGCGCTTGCCGCCGGTGACGAGCCTTGCGCCTTCCGCCTTACCGATCTTGACGTAACTTTCCACTGTGGCTAGCTGTTCCCGACTGACCAGCGGCCCCAGGTGTGAGTTGGGATCAAGCTGATAGCCTATGCGCAGCTTCTCTGCGCGTATTTTCATCTTCTCGATAAACTCATCATAAATTTTTGCATGAACCAGTACTCGCGTACCGGATGAACAGACCTGACCCTGATGGAAGAAGGTGCCGTAACATGCGCCTTCCACGGCTAAATCGATATCGGCATCATCCAGAATAATGTTGGCTGATTTGCCGCCCAATTCCAGTGTGACTTTCTTCACGGTATCAGCAGCCATTTTCATGATCTCCCGGCCGACTTCCGTTGAACCGGTCAAGGAAATCTTGTCGACGTCTTTATGTGTGCACAGAACTTTGCCCAGTTCGCCGCCCGGACCGGTAATCACGTTGAGGACACCGTCAGGGATGCCCGCAGCCTTGGACGCTTCGGCGATGATGACGGCCGAAATCGGTGTCAGCGACGCGGGTTTTAGTACCATTGTGTTACCCATTAAAAGGGCGGGAGCGATTTTCCACATGGCGATATACATGGGGAAGTTCCAGGGAACAATACCCACACAGACACCTAGAGGTTCGCGTCGGATATAATCGCGTCCCGTATACAGGATATTGCCGGAAACGGGAATTTCTTCTTCCCACGGGAACTTGCTGGTCGCCGCCATGCTTAAGTTACGCATAAACGTAACCATGGCCAATGGCCATAATTTACACAAGTTGACAATCTGGCCGGAATCCATACTCTCCGTTGCGGCCAGACGCAGGCCTTGCTGAGCAATTTGATCCGCAAAATCCTGCATTTTGGCCATACGCGCAACAGGCGTCATGCCGCTCCATACACCGCTGTCGAAAGCCCGGCGCGCTGCGGCAATAGCCGCCTCGGCATCGGCCACCCCGGCTTTGGCCACTGTGGCTATGGGTGCGCCACTGCCAGGATCGAATGTTTCAAATGTCTTTCCGCTTGCTGCATCTACAAATTTACCGTCAATAAATAATTTGTAACTGTCCATGCTTTCCTCCTGAAATTGGATTTGCTTGCGTTTATGACTCTTTATCTACTATCCGTGCATACCTTACGGACCTCTTACGACGGAATACTTAGAATATCTGTAACTTGAGATCAATATGAAATGATCAAAGCTATATCTAAGCTTAATTTGCATAGATATTATGATGAATATGGATATTATTATTGCATCAAAAAGTGATATAATATAACATCGTTGCCGAAAGATTAAATAAAAGCATATGTATATCAAGTCATTGCGGAGGGTTATGGAAAAAGATGCCATAATACACAGCTTAAAGCAGAAAAACGCATTGCTGGAGCAAGAAGTTGAAAGACGGGGGAAACTCAACGAAACCCTGATGGAAAGCCAGCACCTTCAGAATACTATTTTAGAGAAGTCTCTGGTCGGCTATTATATTGTTTCGGAAGGGAAATTTCGCTTTGTCAATCCAACGGTCGTAGCTTATACAGGATATTCTCTGAAAGAGTTGCTCGGGCGAAACGCTGATTTTATGATTCATCCCGAAGATAAGAGGAAACTCAGAAAAATGACCCGGGAGCAACTCGTGCATAATTTGGCCGCACGGCGTGAGTTCAGGATCATCACCAAGCAAGGAGAGGTTCGCTGGATGATGGAGGTCACCGTACCGATTCTTTTTGAAGGGAAACCCGCCATTCTGGGTAATTCAATGAATATAACCGAGCGAAAAACAGCTGAAGAGAAGTTGAAGGAGTCCGAAACCCTTTACCGTGCCATTTTTGAAACGACCTGCACCTCGATGACAATCGTTGAAGACGACGCGACGCTATCCCTGGTCAATTCGGAGTTCGAGAAGATGACCGGTTATCGCAAGGAGGATTGGGAGGGGAAAAAAACATGGCTGGATGTGGTTGACAAGAGAGATCATCCGTGGATGCTTGAACTGCACCGGCAAATACTGATCGATCCCGATACCGCCCCTCGCAACTATGAATTTCGCATAGTTGACAGCAGAGGACGGATAAAAACGGTTTACCATACGGTCGGTCTTATTCCCGGTACGAGGAAGCTTGTGTCCTCAATTATTGACATTACAGAACTTAAAGAAAAGGAAGAGGAGCTAAACATCAAATCCCGCAGCCTCGAGGATCTGAATGCGGCCTTACGGGTCATGTTGAAGCAGCGCGAACAGGACCGCGAAGAACTTGAGAAAACCTTGCTCTCTAATGTGAAGGAATTCGTTCTTCCTTATATCGAGAAGCTAAGGAATACATATGGGGGAAATAATCATATGACCTATGTCGATCTCATTGAGTCCAGCCTTAAGGAGATTCTATCTCCTTATTCCAGGAAACTTTCGGCAAAGTTCAGCCAGCTGACACCGAAAGAGATTCAGGTGGCGAATCTGATCAAGGATGGTAAAAGCAGCAAAGAGATCGCAAAGCTTTTAAATGTGTCGAGCAGCGCCATCGATGTCGACCGATATCGAATTCGAACAAAGATTGGACTAAACAACAAAAAGACCAATCTCAGATCTTATCTTGCCAGCATGACATAGAAGTCGTTATTCGCTCTTTTTATACCTATTCCATCTTCAAGCGCGGTGAGAAATAGTTTTTAGAATAAATATATGCCCTTCTATCATTAACTCAACATATTATTTACGACGCTTCTTACCTGGCCAAGGAAGATTTCCGTCCAATTCCTTCACTTCCCAATCATCATCTTCTTCTGTTTGTCCAGTGCGTCTCAGTGGCGGCACTTCCTCATCTTCGAACCAGAGTAATGTAAGTGTTTGATCCCATTGTTCTAAATGTACAGCTTCCTCCAGCAACATGCCCCCACGATCCCAATCACTAAACCAGATGTCTGCATTGATTTCCTCCGGACCATTACAGAACTCACCAGTTCGAACTCTTTCTGATACTGAATCATGAGGCAATCCCAAACGAGGATGAACCCACGCATTTACTTCACGAAGAGAAGTAGATCTGGAGGTATATTTCACTTTTCCTCGCTCTGAAAGTACAAAGGCGCACGGCGCACTAACAACCATCGCAAATCGAGAACCAGTTGCTGAAAGAGATGCCTCAAAACGATTTGCTAAATTAGTTACTGTAGAAAAACTGATCTCCTCTTTATCTACGACTGGCTTGAACAACCTATAGGGTAGAAGAAGTTCTGCAGCAAATATATCGCAAAATATCTCCTCCGGCGATTTTTTGGCATAACTCCACGATGGCAATGTATTGTGATCTGAAGGAAGACCTAATACTATGTGGGCAATTTCGTGACAAACTGTAAATCTTTGACGTTCTTTCTGATCTTTGGCATTGACGCATATATAATATTTCCCACAGTGCTCGAAAGACCAGCCAGACTCATCCTTCCCTAGATCGTTTTCGAGGCGAATAACTGCTTTTAACTTGTTGACGTAAGCTGTAACGTCAACTGGAATGGTGGTTGGGTTTACGACATCTACAAATTCACGCGCTTTGAGTACCACGGTTAATTCAGTCATTCTTTTTTTCTTCCTTCAGAATTCTTCGTACTCGCTCGATCAATTTTGGATAGTCTGGTCGCCCGGAACCGCGAAAAGCCGCGCCTGCTACAGAAGTAAAAATTTCATAACTTATCGTCTGATCTTTGAGGATCAAATCTACTAGAGTGTTGTCTGTATCAGTATGTTTAGCGAGATAACGAATCATATCAGCTTCTCTCTTTCCAACCTTTAATGCACGTATAAGCTTTAATATTACATCTTCCGAGGGAGACACCTTCTCTCCGTTTTCCAAACGATAGATATAGACGTGATCTACTTCCGACAGCTGCGCCAGTTCTCGTAAAGACAGCTTTCTTCCTTCCCGCAAACTTTGAAGCAATAAACCAAACCCCGGCTGGGTCATAAAAAACCTCCTTGACAAATAAAAATAAATTAATATACTGTTGTCTAGCAGGACAACGATTCAATATTCTAAGCTTGCTGATTGTTCTAGTTTTTATACATAATCCTAGTCGTACCGTTGCCCTCACAGACAATATAATATGGCATTATATCGCAGATAATACAAGTGCACAATGCGAAATAAGCCAAAAAAGGAGGTTAAAAATGGCAAAAACAGCACAAGAGGCATACAATGAAATTTATGCTCATATCGTAAAACAGGGCGGTGCATTATCAAAATGGTATTGCGGTATAACGGCAGATATTGAAAAAAGATTCTTTGGTGATCACAATGTCCCAGATAAAGATCATTGGTTTGCATATCGTGAATGTACCAGTCACACAGCTGCAAGAAACGTTGAAAAGGCTCTTCTCGATCTCGGTTGTGATGGAGGCACTGGCGGAGGCGATGATAATTCTATTTATGTTTATGCATATCTTAAGACTTCAATAACTGATCCATAGATTGAGTTCCTAATTTATTTGAGTCGGTCAGGGTTCTGACAAAATAAGTTTATTATTAATAATTTTTTCATTTAGAAGGAGAACAACACATGACAAAGCATTTCCCTAAAGGTCTCGATAACCGGATGCGAGACAAAGATGGTACGATTCGTGAAAAACGGAGCGATACATTGGTAAAAACATTGCGAAAAGAATATGGAGAGGATGTTGCGCCTAACTTCCGGTCCGACGCAAAACTCGGGACTGTCTTGAAAAAAGAGGGACTTGAAAACCTCAATCAGCTTTTAAATAAAAAGTAAGGGGTCGTAATAAAAACGCTCTCTAATATTAGTTAAAAAGGAGGAAGTAGATATGTCATTACCCAAACACACTAGAACAAGTAAAGGTACTTTCAGGCAAGAAAGTGGAAACTCGCGGGCCAAAAACCTTGCAAAGGATTATCCTGAATTTGAAAAGGTTCATCCGGAAACAAAGCTCGAAACTCTGAGAGAAAAGTCAGGTGAAAGCTCAATTAATGGCGTACGCAAATGGTTAAGGGAAAATAGATAAAGGAAGATCGCTTAATAAAATTATTGAAACTTGATAAACGAATGCTTTGAAAACCATTTAAGAATTGATAAAAAAGTATGGTTGAGTATAATTATTCATGGATACTCTTATTAAGTGTTTACTTATAAGCATAAATAAATAAGGAATTTGAAATGTTAATTATAGGAAAGAGAAAATTAAAACTGGATAAAAAAACACTTCCTTTCTCCGATGGTGTAAAAGTAATTCCAAGTCTTGCCATTAATGATCAATTAAAAGATATTCTTTTTGAAATCGGATTCACAAAAGACCTAAATGTTGGTGAAATGATTTTACCTTCAGCAAAATTTGGTCCAATATGCCGATATAATGCCGAAGGTAAAATTATAATACACAAAGATAGACCGATGGAAACAGCATATAGACAAGTTGAGTGGACATGGGAACAATGGGCAGGACGTTATGACACTGAAACTCAATCAAAAATTGTTGATGTCCCATATCAAAGATACCCAAGAACGCTTATCCCACCGCCGAGCATCGAACTTTCCATAACTAAAAATAAAAAGAATGAAAAATTTGTCGTTGCTCCTGGGTACGAAATTAATTTTCAGGAGCCTAGCGCGTTATTGCATGCCATAAATATTTTTCTGGAGATTTTTGGGAAATGTGAAGTGCTATCTAAGGATTTGAAAGGTTATACCATCGCCAATGTTACACGCTTGAATTGGAGAATATTGCCACCGGGGAAATGGCCGTGGGGAAAAGTTGAGAAAGAGGTCAAACCATTGATTGATCAAGCCTCTGAGCAAAATCAAGTAGTCATAAGATACAGACTTCAGGCCATTACGGCCTTTAATCCCGAGTTTGTTGCCATAGGTCAAGCAGGCTTTTCTGGTTACCTGATTTTCGGATTTCCAAGAAATAATCTGTATATTCTTGAATCACTTTATTCTGGTAATGCCACTTATGTATTTGAGGAAGGCTGGCAGGAATTTTCAAAATTAACAAAAGCACAAATTCTGCAGGGGAGTTTGCAGAAAGATAGGATTATTCATAGAGAGTCATGGAGTGCAAAGGTTAATAATTTATTAAAAAAGAAATAAAGGAGGTTTTTATGGCACGATGTACAAGAACAAGAAATTTAGAAGTTCATCATATAAGAAGAGATGGCGGTAGTGGAATTGATAATGCTCAAGTACTATGCCCTGACTGCCATCAGGAAACGTCAAGTTATGGGACACCGGGTAAATCACCGCTTCCATTTGGTGAAGAAATAAAACAGAAGGCCTTGAAAAATGCTGGTAATCAGTGTCAATGCACCAGTTCTAGAGGATGCCATTAACACTTATAGCTTGAAGATGGGCTATGTGAGGATGACAGGCGAGTAATTGTTCTCGTTTGAGAACTTAAAGAGCAACCAGTTGTCATAAATATTTAATCAAATATCTCCTTGACGACTCGGTAAAGAAAATCACGGGACTTGTGATTTGTGTCTTGTCATAATGGGCCATAACGAAATGCTTTCTGTCACCCGTTATGAGGTAGCGGGTCTTAGCCTCCAGTGCGCATTCCAAAAATTTATTGTCTTCAGGATCAATCTTGATTCTCGTTGACGGCGATACCCAAAAAGATTTCCGCTTAATCGATAGCAAAACTTTTCTGCCTAATCCAAACTTTTAAATTGCTCCCGCGACAATTCCCAGCATATAAATTGTCAATAGGCATTGAAAATAGATCCTGCATAGGCGTCCAAAACTGACCCCCTTTAAAATTTTATATTTTGGTGTCGAATCCAGCCCTTCGCTTTCATCAGCCTGGGTCAAAATTGGAATCTGATCCGCCTTGTAAATGAGTCAGAATTGCATGCCGATTCACATGCTATTAATTTACTGTGCTGCGGTTTCTTCCAATTTTTTAAGCCATAACGAGAAATGAGGGCACTGTAACCTGATTTTTTCTAGCCCGATACGCTTCGCCACTGTCGGTCCATGAAGAGTCTTTCTATATGCGGGGAAGAGTGAAACGATCCTTTTGGACGGTGCTGATTCAGGATGTTCATTGATGTCTTCAGGGGTTGAAAATTCTGCACAGATGTCTGAAAACGCTTGCTGTTTACTTTTAGCCGTCATAACACTAGGTAGTTCTTCTGGTGATGAAAATAGCCACGCCTCAAATTCGTGAAGTGCTAAAAATGGGATGAAATTCCGTGGCCTTCCAAAATGATCTGCAATGGCATCCTCTATGTGTTCCACTTTTTCCAATGGTGAATGACCAGATCGGGGTTTCATTCCTGGAAAGTCATTTGGTAATGCATAATAGTCGAGCATTGTTGAAACCAAAGCATTACCTGCACTGTTTAATAATCGTTGTACATCGTTGTGAAATTTTGCAAAGTTAGTTACTCCGCCCTTGAAATTCGGACCATTCTTCGCTCGTTTTGTAACAAGAAGTGTTGGATAAAAGTAAATATTTTTGCTCAGATACGCTGGTTCAAGGATGTCCTTCACGAAACGTTCTTCCGTTTGCCCTTCGACTAGTAGCAATACTCTCTTGCTCATGGTCGTGCTCCGAGAATATTTTTTTCCCAGAGTTCACCCAGCCCATAATCATTAAGCCAATTGCTCATATCATCATTACCGAGGTGACGGAACACACTCTGACCGTCTTTGCGATCGACGGCCCATACATACGCGGGGTCAAATTGATTTACCAGTGTTACCGACTGTGTTGATACCATTACTTGAGTATGCGTTGCTGCCGATGAAAGAAGATTTGCCAGTAATGTAATGGCAGCCGGGTGTAATCCGAGTTCTGGCTCGTCCAACAATACAACAGAAGGTAGATTTGGCTGGAGTAGAAGCGTGGCCAAACAGATAAATCTGAGCGTTCCATCAGAAAGGGATGATGCATTGAAATAGGCGTCGCTACCCTTTTCTTTCCATTCCAATAAAATCTTAGATTCGTTAAGCTTTGAAGGGGCAAGTATAAATGAATCAAAGAATGGTGCAACTTGCTGAACGGTATCCACTATATTTGCAAAGTGATCTGGTTCTTTTTCTTGAAGCCAATAAAGAAAGGCTGCTAGATTATCCGCTTGTGGTTTTAGGATTCTATTATCAGCAACATCGCAGGTGCTTTTTACTGCTGCTTTGTCACTTGTGTCATGGAAGTGATATATGCGATAGCTATCAAGATCTTGCATTGCTTGACGAGCACATAAGTGTCTTTCCTGTTTAAGTTTCGATTCCTTAGAAACCGAGGATATTGGCCGGTCATATGGTTTTGAATATTTATCTTTCTCATGATAAAAGGCTGTCTCTTCCCATATTATAAGACTATCCTCATCTGTGCCTCTGATTTTAACTTTATAAGCGTTAGATATTTTACCCTCTCCGAACTCAAGATGTATTTCCATTTCTTCAGATTGTTTACGTCCAAAATAAAGAAGTGTATCTGCACCACCCTTGAGTATTGTATATCCAGCAAGATTCTGATTCACTATTTCACGTAAGAACCGAAACACTTCTATTAAATTAGATTTACCAGAGCCATTGCCACCAATAAAGATGTTCAACGAACCTATCTCAAGAGTCTGTTCTCGTATTGACTTGAAATTCTTAATTGTAAACTTTTCTAATTTATGCATAAAAATCCTTCAGGTATTGGCCTATTCAACCTAAAAAGCTGCCACTGCATCTCGCTATAGAAACAGATGATAAAAGCCTCTTTCTTGATGAACGGAATATAGATAAAAAATGGATGAGTGTCAACAATATTAACTCATAATGATATTTTAACATATGAAATGATGTATGACCATTATATTTTTTACATTCTTTGTTACAGAAAGAAGCAAGATAATAAAATCAGATAAATTTACCCCTAAATTTATTTTTCTCTGTCAAAGAGTAATAGTGAATACCACTAATCCCTGATGCCTCTGTAAACAATCATCTTGCAAAAAAGCATTTCCGCACTTCTATTTATAACCATAGATTTAACGCACCGTATCACGCGTTCAAGCCCGTTGTCAA
>JBKQWB010000030.1:0-29817 GCA_052139735.1 Smithella sp.
AACATGTTGTGAGAAGATGACCACCAAAACCAGCGTCGCTTCGCTCCGATCAACTGGCCTTGTTTCCACCGGAATCAATGGCCGATTTCATCTGGAACACGTGGCCGATTTCACCGGAATAAAAACATTGTTACATTTCAATAACGATTGAGTGAAATTTTGTGATTTTTAAGGAGCCTTATTATGCCTAATGATTCAATCACAAATCATCAAAATATCTCATATACAATAATTGAGAATTAGTAGGCGAACTCAACAAGGACAACTTCCTGCTATACGTAACAAAATGATGGTTGGCAACTTAGGCTTCCCATGTTAATCATCTAAAGGAAAAATCCTAATAGGAATTTGTCAAGGAACAAATACAGCAATAAATAAGCTTGACAATACATCAACTTTGATGTATCTACTAAACTAGATTTGGAGGTGTTCTTGTATAACCTTGTATTTTATACAAATACCCAAGGCGATTCGCCTATTGATGATTTCTTGGATAGTCTGGATAAGAAGTCGCGGGCTAAGGTGGCCGTGCACCTATCGTTTCTGGAAGAGCACGGACCGCATCTCAGGAGACCATATGCTGACATCGTCAGGGGAAAAATCAGGGAATTGAGAATACATCAAAGTTCGAATCAGTACCGTATTCTCTATTTTTTTCACTTGCGTGATCAAATTGTATTGGCACATGCTTTTTCTAAAAAAACACAGCAACTGAAAGAGAAAGACATTGAGTTGGCAGAAAAACGCATGGAAGATTGGTTACGACGTTTTCCGACAGGAGTAACAACATGAAAAAAAGTAAAGTTCGTACATTTCAAAGCAGATTAAAAGAGGATATGAAAGACCCGGAATTCAAAGCTCACTATAAAGAAGAGCGGCAAGCGCTTATGCTGGCGATGAAGATTGCAAAGTTACGCGAGAAGAAAAAGTTGTCGCAGTTGCAATTAGCAAAGCTCATGGGCACCAGCCAGCAGGCTATCTCTCGGCTCGAAAGCGGTGAGTATGAGGGGTTTACACTCAAGACCCTTGAAAAGATTGCCGAAGTAACCGGGACGCGGGTAGAAATAAAATTTGTCACGGCATGACTTTTCTGAATTTTTATTGATAACTGAAAATGACGGGGTCAGGTCTTGCCGGCCTGTTGCCCAAATAGATTTTGCAAAGATTATCATAAAATTCCACTTAATCAGCAGAAAATTCCACCTTTCCCCTGTAATCCTTGTTTCCCAAATTATTAATTTATGCTTCTATATAAAAAAGCAAGTCCCTTATTTTAATAAGGAACATGACCAATATTCTTTTATAAAATATCGGGTGAATAGCAATCTTTAAAATCAATCTTCTATCAGCAGACAGACCGTTAAAAAGTCGCTGCATTTCCTCTTGATTAGAGGCAAATGAATATTTTGTTAATTTTGAGGAGCCTCGAAAATCACAAAATTTTCACTTAATCGTAATTGAAATATGACAATGATATGTTAAAAAAAAGCTGGGCATGAGGGGTCTTTAAAAAAACTTTTGGGAAGGTCAAAAGGTTTTATGAACGAAAAACTGATAGTAGCGTCCAGGGATGGCGATTTTAACATTGTGAGTGAACTTTTGAACAAGGGCGCTTATGTCAACGCGAAAAATACTTATGGTGAAACGCCTTTAATAAAAGCGTCTGAGAAAGGTCATAAGGCTTTAGTGGATTTACTGCTGGCCAGGGGAGCGTCTGTAGGAACCCTGGACTTCTATAGCAGGACACCCCTGCATTACGCAGCGGCTGCCGGCCAAAGGGAAGTCGTGGAATTGTTGCTGACCAGCTATCCTGGGAATTTAAATGCCCCGGACTACTTTGATAAAACACCCCTGTATTATGCGGCGAGTAACGGCCACGTGGACGTGGTGGAATTTCTGCGCCGGCACGGCGGCTGCGAATAATCCAGGCAAAGTTATGTCAGGTATGAGTTGAACGGGCATATATGATTAGCATAACCTCACATTCGTGGGGACCGGCTACGCCAGCCTCTCAATTTAACTGCCATAAATAGAAATTGATCTTACATCAGTGTCAAGACTATGGATAACTGCCTGTATTCCTCATTTCTAATTTTTTCTATTTTATGTTACAGTGCAAACGGTAATTAATTTTATAGCCGCTAAAAAAGGAGAGTTATATGAAAAGAATAATGTTGAGCATGATGATATTGGCCATGATACTGTGGTGCGCGATCGCCGCAAATGCAGGGTCTGATATTGAGAAAAAACTGAAGGAGTCATTTCCCGATATTGCTTTTGATTCCGTTAAGGAATCACCGGTCAAAGGAATTTATGAAGTTACAGAAGGAAGAAGAATCTTATATTTTGCTCCTAAGGAAAGAATTATCATTTCCGGACAGATGTTCGATAAAACAAAAAAGAATCTCACCGCTGACCGGATGCAGGAAATATCGGCTCGGTTTGATAAAAAATTAGCGCTTAAAGCCAAAGACCTTGCATTGGACAAGGCAGTTAAAACCGGTAACGGAAAACATATCGTGATAGAATTCACGGATCCTGATTGCCCTTTTTGCCGCAATGCAGCCAAGTTCTTCGAATCGCGCACTGATGTGACCAAATATACTTTTTTCACCCCCATGCCGATGCATCCCGATGCCCCCAATAAGGTACGCTATATCCTTTGTCAAAAGGATAGGGCCAAGGCGTTTGAAGAAGTGATGCAAGGTAAAATCGATGGCCAGAAGTACGAAACCTGCACGAATGCCGAAGTTGACAATTTGATCAATTTGCACAAGTCTGAAGGAGCAAAGATGGAAGTTTCGGCTACGCCGTTTTTTATAATCGACGGTACAGCAGTTAACGGCGCTGATATTCAAAAAATCGAAAGTATATTGAACAAGAAAGTTGCCGGGGAGACCGGGAAGAAATGACGGCAGGGAAATAGTCTCATTTATCCTCTTTGATATAATTGCATAAAGCTGATTAGCCCAAATATCATTCAGGATTTGATATATATGGATATTCGACTTCCATAGAATGAAACCATAGAACGAATAATCGAACATCGGATTTTTGTTTAGTGCTTCCTGCTATAGCTGATGCTATAGCAGGAAGCACTTATGACAGAGATACGTCCTTTCATTAGAAATCAATGATCATCGTCTCTATTAAAACTCCGGTGAAACTCCGGATTGAAACTCCGGCATACATGTTTAATGTTCCTGTAATTTCTTCCCTTAAAATGTTTTTACAAAATATTCACGAATATGTAACCAAACTGAAACCCGCGACTGCTATATAAATACCGCAAAATGGTTTGTAAAAGGCCATTTCATGCATTTGCATAAAACTGGTTACACTATAAATCGAGGTTACATAATTATGCCCAAGACTATTATGATGGTTAGTATAAGTCTTATTGGTTTTTTTCTTTTCTGTTCATCCGCTGTCATTGCAGATGATGTCCTTGTTGTAAAGGGATCGACGACTGTTTTACCCATTGCCCAGGCGGCAGCTCAGATTTATATGAAGGATCATCCCGGCGCGAGTATCACTGTTTCCGGCATAGGCTCAGGCGACGGCATTCAAGAATTGATTAACAAGACAACCGACATTGCAGATTCATCGCGCAATATAAAAAAAGAAGAGGAAATTCTGGCGCGGGAAAAGGGTGTTCATTTTATGCCCCATCCTATAGCCATTGATGCGATTGTTCCAATAGTCCATCCGGATAATCCGGTTAAGAATTTAACGATAGAACAATTAAACCTCATTTATCAGGGAAAGATAACGAATTGGAAAAACGTAGGCGGCTTAAATAAGGGCATTGTTATCATATCAAGAGATATCAACTCCGGCACTTATGATACATGGGAAGAGAAGATTCTTCATAAGACCACAGTAACGCCGCGAGCCGAAATTCAGGAATCAAACGCTACAGTCGTTTTGGCGGTCTCCAAAAATAAGTTCGCGATTGGATACATTGGTGTCGGATATCTAAACAAAACGGTCAAGGGCATTAAAGTCAACGGTATCGAAGTTACAACACAGACCGCTAAATCAGGGCAATATCCTATTGCGAGGCCTCTTTTCATGTTCACAGACGGACAGCCGGTCGGGATTGCCAGAGAATTTATCGGATTTCTTCTTAGCACGGAAGGACAGAGAATCGTTAAAGCTCAGGGCTTTGTTCCTCTTAAATAGCAAATTCACTATTGAAAGATCATCATAATGAACCTGCGTAAAAAAACGTTTTTCTTTTTCACTATAGCCTTCATCTGCCTGATCTTGTGTTTATACATGATCTCTTTAAGAATAACCGAGGCAGGATTCACCGACATCGAAAATAATGAAATTTGCAGAGATGTTGAAAGGACACAAAATGTTATCGAAAACGAGATAACCACGCTAAATAATACGGTCCACGACTTTGCCATTTGGGATGAAACATACTCCTATATACAGAACGGCGACAAAGCCTATATCACGGAAAATCTCAGAGATTCAGGCTTTACCAAACTTCGGGTAAACTATATTCTTTTTGTTAATAATTCCGGAAAGATTGTTTTCGGTAAAAGCTTTGATTTAAAAAACGGAGGCGAGGTTCCTTTTCCAAAGGCTTTGCAGAAAGATTTGGCAGAGAACAGACTTCTTACCAATCACTCCAATTTAGAAAAAAGCATATCGGGAATTATGCTCTTTCCCGACGGTCCCATGATCATTTCATCCTGGCCGATACTGACAAGCGAAAGGAAGGGTCCTGTCCGCGGCACACTGATCATGGCCCGCAGTCTCGATAACTTTAAAATCAGACAATTTGCCGAGATCACGAAACTTTCCCTTGTCCTATACAAAATCGGAGACCAACAGATGCCTCTCGACATCAGCAAAGCCGGTGTATCCCTGTCGGAAGAGACGCCGATTATTGTAAAACAACTCAACAATAATATTATAGCGGGATATGCCTTATTCAAGGATATTTTCGGAAAGCCCGTGCTGATACTGCGTGTGGATCAGCCGAGGACCGTTTATAAACAGAGTCTATTTACCATTCACCACCTTATTGTATCCCTTTTTATTATCGGAGTGATTTTTGCTATTGTTGCTATTCTCCTCATGGAAAAGTTTGTATTGCACCGGCTGGTCAAGCTCAGCAGGGATGTTAAACAAGTAGCCTCGGCAGGTAATTTTTCACAGCGCGTATCCGCTGACGGAAGTGATGAATTATCAAATCTGTCACACGACATAAACGGTATGCTGGAAAAACTCGAGGAATTGGAAATATTCAAAGATGAAACCAATGAAGCGCGATACCGGGCTGTCGTCGAAGATCAGACAGAATTGATCTGCCGTTATTTGCCGGATGGAAAAATAACCTTTTCCAATAATGCCTGCTGCCGGTATTTTGGTATGCAGAAAGATAAGGTCGCGGGGCTCAATATCAATTCTCTCATCCCGGAGGAGTACGAGGCGTTTTATAAACGCATCTCCTCTTCTAATATGGAAAGTCAGGGCAATATGGGAAGCCCGGGATTCACAAGAGAATGTCAGGTTCATAAGAATAATGATATTCATTGGCTGGAGATTACGGACAGGGCGATATATGATCGCGAAGGGAAAATTATCGAGTTCCAGTCGGTAGCCCGTGATATTACGGAACACAAGCAGGCGGAAGAGAGACTGAGGCAAAGCGAGGAAAGATACCGGAGTATCTTTGAGAACGCCCAGGAAGGTATCTTCCGGCTAACGCCGGATAGAAGAAAAGTCATCATGGCCAATCAGGCCATGGCGAATGTATTTGGATACGAATCCCCTGAAGGGGGAATAAATAATATAAAAGACATTGTCCGTCAACACTATGTGGATCCTGAAGATAGTGCGAAAGTTACAGAGCTCATTGAAGAGCATGGCTTCGTAAAGGGGTATGAATTTCAACTTTACAAGAAGGATCGCAGCATTATTTGGGTATCCCTGACCATGCAGGCGGTCCGTGACGGCAAGGGAAAGATCATATATTATGAAGGCATAATTACTGATATTACTGAACGCAAAAAGCCAATCGAGCGGATGAGAAAGGCTTTGGGAGCCACCGTTCAGGCCATGGCGATGTCCGTTGAAGCGAGGGATCCCTACACGGCGGGACATCAGCGCAGAGTCGCCACCCTGGCCCGTTCTATCGCCATAGAAATGAACCTTCCCGCCGATCAGATCGATGGGATCCGCACGGCTGCCACCCTTCATGATCTGGGCAAGATAGCCATACCCTCGGAGATACTCAACAAGCCGACAAAACTGTCTGAACTGGAAATCAATTTCATTAGAATACACTCTCAGTTAGGGTATGATATCCTGAAAGACATCGAATTCCCATGGCCGGTGGCCGATGTTGTTCTTCAGCATCATGAACGGATGGATGGTTCCGGCTATCCCAAGGGCCTCAAAGGAGATAATATTCTCCTGGAAGCACGGATTCTGACTGTTGCCGACGTCGTGGAGGCCATGGCCTCCCACAGGCCGTATCGTCCCAGCTTGAGTATTGAGGCAGCCCTTGAAGAGATTGAGAAAAATAAAGGAATTCTTTATGACGATATTGTAGCCGATGCCTGCCTGAGATTATTTAGTGAGAAAGGCTATCAGATTGCACAAGATAGAGAAACCAATCCCGCAGAAAAAACAAGCTTCGGAATATCCTATCTTGTGCCCCAGGAAGATATGCATCAGGCAGATATGCATCAAGTAGATATGCCTCTGGCACAACCAGACTTGGCTTAGAAGCGCTCCGTGGTTCGGAAATCTGTTTTTTTATTTTTCACTGCCTAAAATTCTTATTTTTCAAAACTGCAATTTTATGCTACAGTGCAACCAGTAATCCTTAAAATAAAAACAGAAGAAAATTCGCAGATAACCTTGTAATGTTGAGGCATCACTTTAAAGGAAATAAAGGGGTTTTTATTTCATAAAATTTTATTTCAAAGAAAGGAGCTTACTATGGAAAACAAGGAAATAGTGAAACAAATGCTTGCTTTGCAAAAGACATCCTTTGATAACTGCTTTTTAGCAATGTCCGTGTTTCAGGAACAGGCGGAAAAGTTCTTGAAGGCTTACATCGACCATGTCCCTGGAATGAGCGATGAAGGTAAAAAGGTAATTGATCAGTGGACAATTTTATATAAGAAAGGATTTGACGATTTAAAGAAAGCCCTTGATGAAGCATATGACAAGGCGGAATCGTTCTCCGAATACAATAATGCAATGTTCATGTTTCAGGACATGACCAGGAAGATATTCGATCTTTTTTCATACCAGAACGACGGGATCTCCTTTGATTTTATGAAAAACATGGAAGAAATGGTCGCAATGTATAAAAAGGGTTATGAGGAATTCAATAAACAATTGGGTGATAATATCGAGCGTGGTGGAAACTTTTTCCCGGCTTCCGCCAAACCACAGACAGATAGAAGGAAGTAGAAATAATTTCTCTGTGTATGACATCAAAGAAACGATTAAATGGGGGACAGCGCCCTATTTAATTATTGACTTTGTAAAAAATAGGGCGCTGTCCCCTATTTCTGGAAAAGATTAGGTTGTTGCAGAATGGATGAGAAAAAACTCATCATTGAAGTGAATAATCTCACTAAAAAGTTCGATGGTTTTACCGCCGTTGATAATATTTCTTTTTCAGTAAGGCAGGGAGAAATCTTTGCCTTTTTAGGGCCAAACGGCGCGGGGAAAAGCACTACAATAAAAATGATGACCACTCTGCTGCATCCTACCGGCGGACACATCAGGTTGGATGGAAACGATATCTCAAATCAATCCGCCGTCAGGAAGAGTTTTGGGATTGTATTTCAGGATCCAAGCCTCGATGAAGAACTCACTGCTTATGAGAATATGGAGTTTCACGGCGTTTTCTACAAAGTGCCGAAAGAGTTGCGGCGTGAAAGAATAGAGCAGCTTTTAAAATATGTCGACCTTTGGGAACGAAAAAACGATCTGGTTAAATATTTTTCCGGAGGCATGAAAAGAAGAATGGAAATTGCCCGAGGGTTCCTGCACCACCCCAAAATATTATTTTTGGATGAACCTACTTTGGGACTTGATCCTCAAACAAGAAACTATATTTGGCGTTATGTTGATCATTTAAACAAGACAGAAGGCATCACTGTCTTTTTTACCACACACTATATGGAAGAAGCAGAAAGAGTAGCCCAGAAAATAGCCATTATCGATCAGGGCAGAATCATAGCCAGTGGTTCAGTCGATGAATTAAGAAAACAAACCCATACCAATTCGCTGGAAGATGCTTTTTTGACCTTAACCGGACATGCTATTCGTGAAGAAGAGGCTAACGGCACGGATCGTATGAGGATGGCAAGAAGATTGTGGAAAAAATAAGGGATAATTTACGGTTATGGTAATTTACATATTATGGTTAAGGCAGCTTAAAAGATATTTACGCTCCAAATCAAGAATTATCGGATCATTGGGCCAACCATTACTTTTTTTACTGGCTTTGGGTTATGGTATCGGTCCGATCTATCAAAAGGCCGGAGAGGGCAGTTATATTGAATTTCTGGCGCCTGGAATTATTGCAATGAGTATTTTATTTACGTCGATGTTCTCCGGCATAGAAATCATTTGGGACAGACAATTCGGATTTTTGAAGGAGATTATGGTCGCCCCGGTATCGCGGATTATTATTATGATCGGGAGAACATTGGGAGGCGCAACGGTTGCCACTATGCAGGGAATGGTTGTGTTTTTAATTTCTCTGGCAGTCGGTTTTCGGCCATCAAATATTTCGGCGTTACCGGCAGCGTTGATGGTCATGATTTTGATTGCGCTTCTTTTTACTGCTTTAGGCACTGCTGTTGCTTCTATGCTGGAAGATTTTCAAGGATTTCAATTGATCATGAATTTTCTGATCATGCCTTTATTTTTTCTTTCCGGGGCGCTTTTCCCGTTACAGGGATTACCAAAAATTGTAGCGGGAATAACAATGATCAATCCGCTTTCCTATGGGGTAGATGCGCTAAGAGGCTTACTGACTAATAATTATCATTTCGGGCTGCCTTTAGACCTTTCGGTTTTAAGTGGAGTTACCTTATTATTTTTGTTGATTGGAAGTTATCTGTTTTCACGAATTGAGCTGTAAGTTAGCTACCAAGTTTAACGCCGCGAAAAGAACTAACAGACGCAGTAAAATATGCCGGATTTCCGGATTTCTCCCTTAACGGAATTATACAAATGAATAGAATGAACGTCCCTACTTTACTCAAAATATTTGTAATTTTATGTATATCTTTATTAATCGTTCCTTTTTCTCATGCTGAAAATAAAATCAAAAAAGTCAGGGTAACTACACCTGAAGGATTTGTATTGAATAAAGTTGGTTCACATTATGTACCGGTGGAGAAAGATTACAAATCTTTTTTACTGCCTGGCACCCACATAAGAGTGGGATTATTCAGCTACAACAAAGAAGGATTCAATATTGGACGTATCGGTTTTTTATTAGGAAAGAATCAGTTCTTTTTTGTCGACGATGATCAAGGTGCTGGTGGCTGTTATGAGGGATTATCATACACTGTTTACAAAGATTACCTTTTAATAGACGGCGATTGTAATGGTCACATTGCAAATATGTACTTATTTAAATATGATAAAAATAAGGTGCGTCTGCTTGATTTTATAATGTCACCAATGGTTTTTTATATTGCTTCCCCAGCCGATAAAATACCATTCCCTTCTAAAAGAAGAAATCCGCCGGTATGGGTAATAAATGATGCTGAAAACATTAAACTAGGATTTGATAAGTCTACCCTGCCACAGTGCTTCTATTTTGAAAATGATAACACTGACGAAGCAATAAAGAAAAGGAATAAAAAATATGGTCAGGAATGTGAACATTTTTTTGATGAAATGGTGTTGTATTTAAAGATCAGCGATGATCGAATACGTATTAACTACTATCCTGAATTATACAATCGTCTATTTAAGCATATTCAAACAAAATATAAGGGAAAGCCCAAGCCATTTTCATATTATTATTATGGTTATTTGGCTAAAAAGCTAAAGCTGGACGAAATCAAATCCAGGTCACTCGATAGCCAAATTCAAACGGATACAATTGATTGGTTCAAAGATGTCTATCAGTGGGATTTCGATTTTCATAGTGCTTTAGATTTTCATGACAATCCTCCAATGAAAATAATTCAATACAAATTGAAATAAAGGATAGATACATAATAGAAATAGGGGACAGCGCCCTATTTAATTATTGACTTTGTAAAAACTGGGGTAGGTTCACGCTGTCCCCTATTTCCCCCCCTATTTCCCCTATAGTTAAGGAGAAGATACTTGACCGGCAATGGTTTTAAATTTCTTACATTGTTAATAGCCATACCATTTTTTGTAATTGGTGGGGTTGTTTCTCGTGTAAGGCGAGGAAAAGAATTAAGCAAAGCAGAATGGGATGATATATTTGAGAAAGCGATGGCTGTGGCTTTTGTAGTGATTATATTAATATTCGCTTTCCTGATCTATTTCAACAACCGGCCATGGTGAAGCATTTCCTTCTTAAATAGGAAATCCGGGCTAAATTAACAATTTCAATCTCCTCATCTGTGAGAATTTTCTTCAGAAATCGCGAATTCATACTTTTTTTCATGTTCTCTGAATCCTTTAAATCCACGATATCGCCCCTCATATGCGGCAAAATAATTATCCTCCATCTCAGCCAGCCGATTAATTATCTGCGCGGCATACTCACGTTGGGCGCGAAGTCCCTCCGAAACGGCAGGGGCCGGTTTAAAAACATCCATTTGCACGTAAAACTTATCCCCCCAGGCAGGAGTCAGACTGTAGCTGCGCTGCCGATCGCCACGCAGATAAAAGCACATGACTTTGCAGTTTTCCACATTTTGAATGAACCGCCCGACGCCGTATGAAAAATTTTCTTTATCCACGCGACCGGTGCGCGATCTTCCCCCTTCAGGAAATATCATGATCGATTGTCCGTTGCGTAAAAGATAGATGCACGCATCGAGTACCTGTTTCATTTTCTCACGGGACCCGCCGCGATGGACGGGAATGCACCGGGACAGGTAGCAAAAAACCGCCAGAAAGATGGTGCTTTGAAAATTTGTTTTTTCCGGCAAATTCCAGGGCAACCGCTTATAATGCGTAATATGCCGCACGAAGCTGAATGAAGCATAGATCAGAATGAAGGAGTCAATCATAGTTAAATGATTGGCGCATATAATCCACGGCCCTTTGTGTCCTGCGAATTCCTCGGCGCACTGACGACGGATTTCCCGTAAATTCCTGATCCGGTAAAACAGAATACGCACAATGAAAAAGCACAAAGGCGCAATCAGGAAAATAGCCGCTCTTCCTAAAACATTCTGCAACTGCAGAAAAAACCTGGATCTTGCATCCATAATTTTTACCCGAGTTTTTGTTTGATAATTCTGACGGCATCGCCGATGGTGCGAATTTTATCAGCTTCATCATCATCAATAGTGATACCGTAAACATCCTCACATCTAATGACTACATCGACCAAACGGGCTGAACTTACTTTGAGATCATTTAAGATATGGGTATCCATTGTCGCCTTGTCCAAAAGATCCTGATTCTTGGCATAGGTTTTTAAAATGCTGATCATTTCTTCAAAAATTTTCTTGTCATCCACGGAAATACTCTCCTTATAATATGTTAATTATTTTCCCACTTTTTAAATACGATGCAGCTGTTGACGTCGCCGAAACCAAAACCGGCCTTGGCAAAGATTTTCAACTCCGGAAATTCCAGACATTTGCGCGAAATCTTATGAGCGAACTTCTCGATATCCGGATGCACATCCTCACAATTAACCGACGGATGCAGAAACCCTTTGTAAAGCTGCAAAACAACGGCCACGCTTTCAATGGCGCCGGCAGCGCCGAGACAATGACCGATTAACGATTTTGTAGACTGAATGTAAGGGAAGTTCCGGGGCATGCGTTCGAGGGCCTCCGCCCAATTACTTACTTCAATAGGGTCGGCATATGTCGCCGTCAGATGTCCGTTAACGGCGTCAACTTCAGCCGGATTAATGCCCGCGTCGGCCACCGCGCCGCGGATGCATCTTTTTACTCCTTCAGGATTGGGCGCAGTCATGGAACCGCCCATACGCTGGCCTCCGCAATTAACATAGCCGCCTATGATTTCCGCGTAGATCCTGGCTCCTCTGGCCTGCGCAGTTTCCAACTCTTCCAGAACAAGCATCGCACCGCCGGAACCGGGCACAAAACCGCAAGCCGTGGCGCTCATCGGACGGGAACCCGCCGCGGGATTGTCGTTGAATTTGCGGCAAAGCACGCGCATGGCGTCAAAGCCTCCCCAGATGTAAGGCGTCGCCCCTTCGGAACCTCCAGCCACCATGCGTTTGGCTAATCCCATTCTTATTCTCCAGAGAGCATCTATGATTGCTTCGTTGCCGGTGCTGCATGCCGCTGAATTCGATGTAACCTGATTGCCTGCGCCCAGTAAACCGGAAATTCTGGCGCTGGAACCGCTGCTCATCACTTGCTCGACAACACTGCTGCCCATTCGTCTTACCCGGCCTTCATTAATCATCGGCACGACAGTTTGAGCGATAGTGTCCATACCGCCGATGCCCGAACCGGCAATAACACCCGTATCCCAATCGACAGTGTTATCATTACTATCAGGCGTGCCCAAACCCGCATCGATCCACGCATCCACCGCGCAAACCGACGCGTAACCAATATTATCATTAATTGACATCAGCTTTTCATGATCAAAATATCTTTTACGGATATCATCAAAATTTTCCGGCGCTCCCGCAATTTGACAGCCGAACTTAAGTTCTTCCAATTCAGGTATAAAACGAATGCCGGAACGTCCTTCTCTTAACGCCTGTTCGAAATTATCCAGACCGTGCGCATTGGGAGCGGCTACTCCCATTCCTGTTACGACCACCCTCTTCTTCATTCATCCACTCCCATTCCTGCTAATTTCCCCACACAAACAACTTCGCCATTTTTTCTTTGCATGGTAAAGTCCACTTTCAACGCGCTCTTCCAATGCGCTTCTGTGCTTTTATTTTATAGACTGCCTTGAGGGAATAGCAGATTCTATGCCATAGAGCCGATCTTTTTATGAAAGTCATAATGATTTGATTAATCTATATATTTTTCGAAGTGCGGCGAATAAACTATTCTGGGAAAATGGATTTTTTGCGTAAACCAATTTACACTGCGTAATATGTTTCGCAGTTAATGATTATCCGGCAAAGCGCTGTGCGGTCGAGGGTTTTACACCGGTATTATTTCTACTGGCTTTTTTATCTACTACAACATATTAAACAATGATGGACGCATTAACACTGGCGGCAACAAGTTTTATTATTGCCGTCTCTTTATTGATTACCGACAGGAAAGACAAACCAAAAGCATCGTTTATCGGTTTGTGTTTAGCCATATTCGTATCCCAGACGGGTGTTTTTCTCCATAATTACTTTTCCCCGGACTTCTGGACAAATGTTGAATATATCGGAATCCTGGCTATCGCGCCCTTTGCTTTCCGGTTTTTCCGCCATCTTACCCATAATCGATCCATGCTGAGACGGGGCCTCGTCTTATTTGCCGTTATCATGAGCTTTCTGTTAGCATTCTTTATGTCTTCCCCTTTGGGTCAATGGCGGTATTTTCATGCATCCGTTCTGGCCTACACCGTTGCCGCACTGGGAATCTGCTATGTCGCAATTTTGCGCTATGAAAAAAAGCTGCCGCTCAGTGTGGAAAAAAAACGCCTGCGCTACCTGCTTTTTGCCTGTCCCATTGCCGCAATCCTGTGCGGCATTGATCTTCTTAAATATACCGGTTTTAATTTTCCGCCGATCACCGGATTTGTTTTATCTTCACTGCTTTATTTCATTCTGCTGATTATTGCCTATCCGCAGCTTAACGAGCTGCACGATTTTTTCGCCCGCGCACTGGTCATTTGCATCAGTACGATCTGCGGAATAATTATTTTTTATTTTGTTATCGGCTTTTCCAAAAATACTTCTTTACCTTCTTTCACCAGCGTGATGATGGCTTCTTTCCTGATCGTCATCTCTGTCACGCCTATTAAAATAATTTTGCAAAAAGTGTATACCCGGTTCTATCCGGAAAGCCAGAATGTCTTTACGTCGCTTTATGTGTTTGACAAAAAGCTGGAGAGAGAAAAATCCGTGATGCTGGCGCAAATGGCGCCGGTTTTCGCGCATGAAATTCGCAACCCGCTGGCTTCTATCAAGGGCGCCGCCCAGTATCTGAAAACCGACGCCGTTACGGAAGAACAGCAGAAGTTGTTCGATGTAATTATTGAGGAAGTAAACAGACTCAATGCTGTTGTCAGTCAGTTTCTTGATTATGCGCGTCCCTATACCCTTAAGCTTAAATTACAAAATATCAATATATTGATCCGCAAAGCCGTGTCCATCATTGCCGCCAATGAACTGGCCGAAAAAATATCCATTGTTCAGGAATTATTCGACAGTCTGCCGGGTGTCGAAGTGGATGAACAGCAGTTGCTGCAGGTGATTTTAAATATCGCTCTTAATGCCATTGAAGCGATGCAGGGAGATGGCGTTCTGACTTTGCGCACCTCTGTGATTGAAACCGGTGCCGGCAATGCTGTCAATATAGAAATCCGCGACACGGGCCATGGCATAGGCAAAGAAATTGAAAAGGAGATTTTTAAGCCTTTTTTCACTACGAAAGAAAGGGGGGTGGGTTTGGGTCTGGCGATTTGCCATAAGATAATCACAGAACATGGAGGGCTGCTCTGGGCAAAATCGATTCCCGGGCAGGGAAGTGTCTTTTTTATCCGGCTTAATACGCGCCCATGAATTTAATATACAATCCTGCTTGATTTAATATTCAACCCATAATAATTATAAGCCATGAATAAAATTCTGATCGTTGATGACGAATTCAATATCCGGCTGGTACTCTCGGCCATGCTGAAAAAAGAAGGCTACGGCGTTGCTTCCGCAACCGATGGTTTGGAAGCGCTGCAAATATTAAAAGCCGGTAAAATTGATGTCGTTGTTACAGATTTAAAAATGCCCAATCTCGACGGCATGGGATTACTCAACTGCATCAATAAACAGTATCCGGAGGTGCCGGTAATTATCATTACGGCGCACGGCTCTGTCGCCACAGCGGTGGAAGCTCTCAAAAAAGGCGCCCTTGATTACATTACCAAACCTTTTGAACTGGATGACCTTAAAAATGTTATTTCCAAAGCGATTAAAACCCGAACTTTAAATGAGAATAAATTGTTTTTACCGCCGGACGAAATAGAACCAACAGGAATCATCGGCACCAGCAAATCCACACTGGAAATATTCGATGCGATTAAAAGAGTCGCTCCAACAACAACCACGATCTTTATTACCGGAGAAACCGGCACCGGTAAAGAGCTGGTGGCAAACGCGATTCATTACAACTCGCCGCGCCGGAATAATCCTTTGATTAAAATCAATTGCGCCGCCATCTCCCCTACTCTGATCGAAAGCGAACTGTTCGGCCACGAAAAGGGCGCCTTTACCGGAGCAACAATAACCAAACCGGGAAAACTGGAAATAGCCCACAAGGGAACTCTGTTTCTGGATGAGATCGGAGAAATTCCGCGGGAAATACAGGTAAAACTCTTGCGTGTTATTCAGGAACATGAATTCGAAAGAGTCGGCGGACTGCGAACCATAAAGGTGGATGTGCGGATCATTACAGCCACCAATAAAAATTTATTGCAGGAGGTGCGCTCGGGAAATTTTCGCGAGGATTTATATTACCGCCTCAATGTGTTGCCCATTGTCGTACCACCTCTGAGGGAAAGAAAAGAAGACATTGGGCCCCTTGTTGATTATTTTGTAGATAAATTTAACAAAAAGCTGGATCTCGCGATAACTGTTGACAGCGAAGTAAAAGAAATGCTTTTGCGCTATGAATGGCCGGGCAATATCCGGGAGCTGGAAAACCTGATCGAGCGAATGATGCTGTTGGCCAAAAGCAACAAACTCACATTAAGCGACATACCGGCGGAATTTATCATCAGTATGGAGGGCTCCATGGCAACCTCTGGTGATGAAGACAAAAAGCCTTTTAAAGATTTCCTGCGCAGCCACATGGAAAATGTGGAGCGTCAGATGATTATCAAGTACCTTGAGGAATCCGGCGATAATGTCACGAAGGCAGCCAAGAGTATGGGCATGAGCCGCAAGGGCTTACAACTCAAAATGAGCAAATATAATCTGCGCAAAGAATCAAAGTAAAAATTGGCGCTTCGTTCCGGAATAAATTTAATATTTTGTTCCAATTTAAGTCTTCCCGATTAACATTGCTGATTATTGATTGCGGCCTCAAGAACATGCAAGATCGAATTGTTTATCCTTCAGTTTAAGTGAAATGAGAACTAGCTTCCTCAGTTTTATATTTTGTCATTTTATGTTATAATAAGTAATGTTTAAATCTTCACCTTGTTTTATAAAATAAATATAAAGCTGATTTATACAGACTGTATAAATATTGTTGGGAATAAATAATGTACAGACTACTTACATTGCTCCTTATGGTACCGGCACTAGCTATTGCAGCGCCACAAGACGCTGAACGTTTCACGCATATCGCTGG
This sequence comes from Smithella sp., assembly GCA_052139735.1. GTDB lineage: Bacteria > Desulfobacterota > Syntrophia > Syntrophales > Smithellaceae > Smithella. The sequence continues at coordinate 16,671 of JBKQWB010000030.1, forward strand.
TGTAAATTTATCAGATTTACCCGCTTTGAAGGTGCTGCAGAAAACATTCGGGGTGAGTTCAATCACAGAGTCTGGCGATGCTGGAAATTATGACGCGCGTATTTGCTACAGAACGCCTGACAAAAAAGCAGTAGTAGTATTTTTTCATGGGGAAGTTGATTGGGGGTTTGTGCTTCGTGTGCCAAAGCCAAATGATGCTAAATGTCCAATCAGTGAGGAGATAAAGATTCGGGGACTTTCAAATGCGGAAATCAGGTTAGGTATGGATGAAGCAAAATACAGGCACATAATGGGCAAACCATATAAAGAAACCTCGAACAGTTTAGAGCACGTCTTTGAATACGTTCATACGCTTACAGATGCAGAACTTAAACAAATAGTTGAACGAAGTTGCAAGAATGGGTATCCACCTAGCAATCCTGAAAATTTGCGGCGGTGGGATGTAGGAATACATATAAGGGCTACTTTCACTAAGGGGCACTTGATGTCATTCACAGTAAGTCGTACGGAAACGGCCTGATGCCCAAGTCAATCCAGCCGATCGCTACGTTCCGGCTTATTTTTTTTAGCGGTATTGGAATCTTATGGATCTTGACCTCATGTCGAATTTTATCGAGAGGCTTAGAATCGAATCAATTGGTGACCCTAATTGGATCGAATCAAAGCATGCTTTCGAATATACAACTCAAAGCATTGAAGTTGTCACAGTGCTTAAACTGGTAAGAGCTGGACAAGGAATTCATGCATTGAGAATACTCTGCGACAGGGGGCTTTTTGTTGATATGGGTGCAATCTATCGTTGTGTAGGGGATTGTGTCGCGGAAGTTTATTTCCTCCTTGAAAAGTACCCTGAACAGTCCAATCATGTAAAACAATTCTTGAAGGAATTCTTTTCAAAGACTATTGATGGGCATCTTACCTCTGAAGAACATTCTGTTTTAAGTAAGAAAATACACAATGCAATGATCCGTTCGATTACTAGTAGTACCCAGCATGAGCAGTTAAAAAAGAGCCAAACTAACGTGTACAAAACTTTTTCCGGGTATGTCCATGCCGGATACGCACATATTATGCAAATGTTTGGGGGCTCTTATCCAAATCTGAGTTTCAACATTTCCGGCGTGCCATCTCAATCACAAATAGATATGCATATGCAACTTGTCATTGAAGCATATAAATCTGTTTTGTGTGCTACGGCACATGTATCGCAAAAGTTCGGACTTACAGGATTCTACAATGATGTGATAAGGCATTGCTAACAAAGGCAATTCCTCCGGCTGGTTCAATCTTGCAGATTGAACCTGAATATTTCGGAGCAATCAGAAAATTAAGGGTAAAAAAAGAGGAATGTATTTATGTACATATCCAGTAGAGAGAAACTCATTAAGAGAAACAAAGAAAATAGTCCGGAAGCATTGAATGTGGAGGAAAAAAGGAAAAATGAACGACTGAAGGAGACGGATGAGATCGTTACAACTATAATCGGCTACGGAAAAGAGATGCTTCCTAAAAAAAATATTCCCTATAATTATAGCAAGGATATTTCTTTATCCGGTATTAAAATTCAGGGTAATGTTCTTTTGCCCGTCAATACCTTCCTCCAGATAGATTTAACATTAAAGGGTTTGAACGAAATAATAACAGTTTTTGGAATAGTAAAATGGAGCAAAACTATCATTGAAAATGAGAGTTATGATGCGGGTGTGGAATTCGTCGATACACCCGGCGAAACGATCCGGAAATTTCAGGATTACATCTCGTGGAAACAAAATTTTAGAAAACTTAATCCGGTCGGTGTGCCGTTTGGGATTTTTACGAAATTTAATAAATATCTAAGGTGATGAATCGAATTTTTATTTCTTTCTGTAACAAACAAACCTGTAACCTCAACCAAGACACTAGACTTCAATCCGTTATCAATGAAGCTGTGTATTTTTATCTTTTAAAAATAATGATTAGTGTTATATAATATTGAAATTATCGGAAAAAGCAAAGTTTATACATTTATTATTAGGCGGCAAAAGATGAAGAACGAAGCAGAAGAAAAGGGGTTGAATCAATGGGACTGTGTTTCATTTCCCTGTGGAGATTCGTGTTGCCAACATGGTGTCGATGTATTCGCGCACGAGAGGGATCTCCTGATTTCTGCCGGTACAGCCATAGCGTCTGATTTCTCGGAGCCAAATACTGATGAGACTGAAACAATCATGTATCGAACACAGAAAGGGCCGCGCGGTTGCGTTTTTCTAATGGATGGACGCGGTTGCAGATTGCAAATTTCCGGTCACAAGCCTTTAATATGTCGTGAGTGGCCTCGTACTTTCCAAGAAGCGATGGGTGCAGCCAGCGAGGGTTACTTGCCCTGCTTCTCACTTCGTTACAACAAGGAAGATTCGTTATAAACTATGCGCTCAAAAACATTTTTCTTTAAAACATTCATTTCGGAAATCGAAATTTTAGAAAACTTAATCCGGTCGGTGTGCCATTTGGGATATTTACGAAATTTAACAAATAAAAATCTAAGGTGATGAATCGAATTTTTATTCCTTTCTTCCTCTGTATTCCTTATTTTCCAAAATATAAATTTTATGTTAGGCTACAATTGTTAATTATCAAAAAAAGGCAGAATTCTAACTTAACTTGTAGTATAAGTATTCGGGGTAAGTTACCTGAAAGGAGACCTTTCAAATGATGAGCAAAATGGGTAAAGAGTTATTACGCAGGATTTTACTTATTACAATTTGCGTTTCGATTATTACTGGTTGTGCAGGTTTTGATCAATCAGATAGGACCGACTTTATATTGGGAAATTGGCCACCAGGCTATCTTTTAAAAGAGGAATTGCCTGACAGTGCCGCTCTTCTTCCTCCTCCTCCCACCTTCAAATCGAAGGCTTTTGCATTTGATAAAGAAGTGAGCAAGAAAAGCTTTGTTTTGCGTAACACGCCACGTTGGCAACTGGCTAGAAATGATGCAAACTTGAATTTTCCGCAGGCGGCAGAAACATTCTCCTGCTCATTAAACGCGCCAATCAACCAACAAGACACACCGCATCTCTTAAACTTATTGAATGTCGTTAAGACAGATGCTGGTGATTCCACAAATCGGGCTAAAGAAAAGTATCATCGTCTTCGTCCTTTTCAGATAAACAATCAACCCATATGCACACCAAATAAAGAGGAAAAAGATTTTTTGGAGAAAAATGGTTCTTACCCTTCTGGCCATGCGGCCATAGGATGGGCATGGGCTCTTCTTCTTACTGAAATTTCTCCCGACCAAAGTGATGCAATACTTGCTCGCGGCCTAGCTTTTGGAGATAGCCGTATAATATGCAACGTGCATTGGCAGAGTGATGTAATTGAGGGACGTTTAATGGGAGCATCTGTTATTGCTCGGTTACATGCTGATCCAATATTTCGCGCCGATATTGAGGCCGCCAAAACTGAGCTTGCAACAGTGCGTGCTAACGGACTAAAACCAACGCGTGACTGCCAGGCTGAAATTGAAGCACTGGCTCGCTAAATGGAGTATAAATGACTCCAAATCGAATAAGGACGATGAAATAAATAACAATTCATTCCATACTTTATAATTTGTCTTTAAAGAGGTTACCGGATATTATTGCAGGTTAAGGTTTTATCATAGTCCAAACATGTTGGTAATTCATCTTTTTTATCGTAATTTAAGAATGGTTTGGAATTGTGTTTTAAATATTCAGATGCGATTTCGCAGTAAAATTTTTCCCCCTTAGGGTAATACTTGAACCGCTTTATCGTCATATCCAAAAATGATTCACGAAACATCGGTTCGTCTAAGGATTTGATAATCATTGGCAGAGTATTGACTTTCCATGTTCTTTTTTCTGACGGGTCAATTTGTGTTTCAAGCATCCATTCTGTCTGAGAGAAATACCAATACCGCTTCAGACTATCCCAAGCCTTACTCTTATCTTCTGGTTTATATATCTTGCTTCGGTCTAAGGTGTCTAGAGATTTGTCAATATCGAAAAACATTTTTCGGAGCTCCAAGTAGTTTTGAGCTTCTCGAGTGTGAATAACCTCTCTTATTTGATAATATGCAATAACGCCACCACTAATTGCGATGATCACGGCCGCTATTGCTGTCACTGCGGTCAATTTTTCAGCCCAATTCGGGCTATGCCCCGAATTATCGTTGAAGTTTGCGTTGTTCATAGATTCCCTCCTTGACCTATATTATTTATATTATTGGATCAACGCGGCGCATCTTTCTTATCTTCTAATAACCACAATCTCTTGCTTTTATTAATTACACTTATGCCATAGCGATGATGATTATCGCTTCTTAAATAACTATATTCTTTAGGGCTGTGAGAATACGATCAGACAGGTTGAAAGATGGCATTGTATCTCTCCTAAATAATAGACAAGCAGTGAAGACTGCTAAAAAATATTAAACGGAAAAAACTACAATGAAGATCTGTTTTCTATTGTGAAATGGAGAAGAAGTATTTTAAATTCAAGTCGTACCCTACAATTCATTTAGTGTAGATTTACCCACAGTTTCAAGAATTGAACATCAGCAGTACAGAACTATTATTAAAATTGATGAGTTATTGCTTTGTTGCGCGAACTTTAAAAAATTTCCTATTATATGTCAAGTATTTTTTTGTAAGCTGATATTCAATATTGACACCTCAGAACACACCTCATATACTTCCCAATATACTTCCAAGGTGAAAAAACAATGCCTATCCATTCAATAGGAGGATTCAACCCATGGATATACATAACGGCGAACAGCTTTTAGAATTGATGCGGGGCTATCAGGTTCCCTGCATACTGGCTGCAGCGGCTGACCTGGATCTCTTTGAGAAACTCGCTTTGGCGCCCCAAACTGCCGCTGAAGTTGCCGACGCTTCCGGTTGCGACCTGCGGGCGGTAACTATTCTGCTCGACGCGCTTGCGGCTGTAAAAATAATCGTCAAAAAAGATGAACATTACTCGATAACTCCCGCGCTTGTTCCGTTTCTGAGCGAGGCATCTGAACAGAGCGTTATAGCCATGATACGTCATCAGGCGAACTGCCTGCGCCGCTGGTCGCGATTACCGTGGACAGTCAAGACGGGAAAGCCGGACTATCCGGGGTCAAGTATTAATGGAGATGACGCGGACCAGGCGTCGTTCATAGAAGCGATGAACGTGGTGTCACGTGTTATAGCCGACAAGTTGATTCAGGAAATCCACCCCGGCGGTATACATTGTGTATTGGATATAGGCGGTGCATCGGGATCGTGGACCCTGGCCTGGTTGAAAGCAGAACCGAAATCACGCGCCATCATCTTTGATCTTCCGCATGTGATTCCAATGGCTCGTGAACGCTTTTCCGCATCACCGAAGGCCAACCGGGTTGAAATGCGTGCCGGGGACTTTTATACCGATGACTTGCCCAAGGGCGCCGATCTTGCCTGGGTAAGCGCGATTATTCATCAGAATTCTCCGGAACAGAACCGCGCGCTATACCGCCGCGTTGCCTCTTCGCTGGCGCCTAATGGCTGGATCTACATTCGTGACGTCGTTATGGAGTCTTCGGGCACGGCGCCTATAGCCGGAGCACTGTTTGCTGTTAACATGCTATCCGGCACCGAAGGAGGTAAATGCTATAGCTTGGCCGAGATTCAGGAAGATCTTCTGTCAGCCGGATTTACAGATGTTCAACTCGTGCGCCTCGACGAAGGCATGCACTCGATCGTGCGGGCCCGCGTGAGATAGATCCCTATAAACAATGTTACGCATAAACAAATAAAGCAAACTATGAAGAAAGGGGACATTACGATATGAGTACATATCATATGAGACGAGAGGATAGAAACATCAGTGATCAAACTGAAATTCTAAAAATTATTAAAAACGCGAAATTTTCGACGATTGGAATGGCTAAAGAAAATGAACCTTATCTTGTAACTTTAAGTCATGGATACGACGAAAAGAATAACGTTCTGTATTTTCATTGCGCAAAGGAGGGAAAGAAAATTGATTTTATTAAAAACAATTCAATTGTTTGTGCGACAATTATTGAGAATAACGGCTATGTCGATGGAAAATGCGAGCAACACTACTCCTCGTTACTCATATTCGGGAAGATGTTCATTATTGAAAATATCGAAGAAAAGAAAAATGGATTGAATGTCATACTCCATCATTTAGAATCTGAACCTGAATCAATATTAAAAAGAAATATTCCGAATGATGAATCATATCATAAAATAATAATTCTAAAATTAAAAATTGAACGGATTACAGGTAAAAAAGGGAAATAAAGATTACCTGACACCTCGGTCAGGAATGGGTGGCCTCTTGTCTTTTTTAATTTGATACTACCAACCGCAATTGATGACTTATTCTTTTCTCTGTTTCGTTACCCCAAACTGTCCAATTTTGTATTTTCTGTCGGGCAAACAATTCAAGGTATGGTCCGGGACTGCATGCTTCAATTATATCATATAGCTCATCAGGCTTCCGGCTGTGTTCCCTTTTTCTGGTAGCCATAAAATTAACCTGTGTTCTACCGGGCTGTAATGTTCTTAACGATCCCCGGATGCCGAATAAAACTATTTCCGTTACATTCCTGAAATAAAAACCTACACCGCGACCGTCCGGGCCGCCGTCTTTTCTTATTTTATGCCAAATGATGTTTGTTTTATAAGTAAAACCCCAACGCTTCATAGTTTCTAAACCCTGCGCCAAAAGAGCGTTCGGCACCCATAAATATAAATGGCTTTGAGGTAATGCTAATTTTGAAACCGGCAATTCATAAATTTCTTCAAACGATAAAGTTTCATACCGGCATAGCCTTTTATGCTCCGGCGCCATTTTCCCTGTCCTGTTAGAAAACCGCCATGGCGGATCGGCCAGAATTGTTCCAAATTGCCTAAAATCACAAGAGAGCAAATCTTCGGCTGCTGTTTTCATTATTCGTCCTCTCTATAAAGTTTTTTTGTAATTCCAAAAACTAAAACCGGGCAACCGCCACCGCTGCCGCCCTCGATTCTTGGCAATAATTTGCTCATGTGAGTAGTGGAGTTCCCATAAGATTTCCCGCGCCCAAGGTCGTCAAATATATCCTGCAATTCATCGCACCGAGTAATGATAATTCCAACACTGATAACCCTTAAATCAAAAAGTAAACGGAAATTGTTTAAATCCCTATCAAAGAAAGGGTCTTTATTATTCCATTCAATTTCAAGCGCTACCCTGTTTTTAAAACAATCAACCTTATGCGTTGGGCTTTCGTGGGGTATATTATCAACAACAACTTTTGTATCAAATCCTTTTTCTTCCCACCCGCGATTGGAAAAATCACTATCTATGGCGGAGGCGACTAATGATTTGTTTTTACCTCCAACAACAATGTGGCTGTTTTTGAGTTTAAAAGAAGTTAAAACGTCTATGATGTCTTTCCACTCATTAGGGAAATCACTGCTTAGAACGGCGCAAGCATGTTTCCATTCATGGACTTCATAGTTGGAGCGAATATATTTGGGAAGCAAATCAATTACCATTTTGGAAGACTCCAAAAACTATTTATAATTTTGTAACACAGGAAAATGGACGGGTCAAGAAATATTCATACAAGATATTGTGGTTCAGATAGAAGAATAACACAATTTGGGTCGGAATGCGGTCGGTCGGAATGGGGCCAGATCTGCCGTTGACTGTTGAGAAAAGACAATGAGTATGATACTAATATGATACGCGATAAAAAAAATAAGATGAGGAAGTAAAAAGTCAACCGCTGACCTGACTGCTTGGGACCCCTCAGATATCGAGTTTGCTTAAGTGAATTGTGAATAGTTTTAAGTTTTCGTAGTGCGAGCCTTCAGGCTCGCTTGTTTTGGGGGTCTGAAGATAAGGCCTTCGTTTTAAACGTGAAATGCGAAAGCAAATCATCAAAGGTTAACGGCAGACGCCTTGTGGACTTTGGCCCCTTGTGGACTTTTTCCATGACCGGAAGACCGGATTTTAACAACACCATTTGTGGAGGAACATACCATGAAGACGAATCTCCAATCTGCAGGCGCAAAAATTGCGATGATTTGTATCATCCTCATTGCAGGACTTATTACCGAAGTTTCAGCATGCACCTGGTTTGATTTCCGCAACGACCGGGGCAATTCGTTTATTGGTCGAACGATGGAATGGCCGGGGGACTTGCAAGGGGAGATAACCTTAGTGCCGAGAAATTATCACCTGGGATCATTCACAACGAAGTACGGATTTGTGGGAATAAGTCACGCCGGTCTGGCGTTTAGCGATGGGATGAATGAACATGGGCTGGCCTGCAGCGCCCTGTGGCTGGACGAGAGCAAATACGCGGAAAAGAAGCCGGGAGCCTATCACATTGCAGAGCTGATTAACTATGTGCTCGGAAACACCAGGACGGTGGATGAAGCGGTCGCTTTCATCAAAACGAATGCTTTCTATACCACCGCCGATTTTGCCGGTCTCAAAGCAGGGCTCACCCTGACGTTACACTTCGCCATCACGGACGCAAGCGGCCGGTCGGTGGTCGTGGAGTTCATAGATGGTAAAGCCGTAATCCATGAAAACAAGGTCGGCGCGATGACCAATGACCCAAGGTATGAAGAGCAACTGAAGAATTGGTCGAAATATGCGGGAAAGCCATTCAACGAGGATACCTTTGAAGCCTTTGACCTTTCGTCGATGGGGAAGTTTTGCCGAATGGCTGCATTGAATGTCACCCAAGCGAAGGTGCCGACCGATATTGACGCCGTGAATCGCGCATGGTCAATGATTAATACGGTTGATCTTCCCCAGGGAGTTCTCTATTGGCGGTGGGTTAGTGAAAATCCCCAGTTCACTTCCTATGCGGTGGTGGGTGATATTAAGAACCGGGTTTACTATTTCCGCACCTACGACAATTACGACATTCGCAAGATTGGCCTGAGAAAAATTAATTTTGCTACCGCAAAATACCGGTCCGTTTCTTTGTTCGGCACAGCCAATTACAAGGAATTCAAATTCCCGGATCGCTGAAGCCGACATGGAAACCAACATGCCGTCTGTTTCTGAAGCCCGACACACGGCGGTCATGACCCTATACCAGTGCGCACAGACTTGTCGGTTTCAATCCGATCCGAATGAACATTTCGAATAAGCGTCAATCTCAATGAATATGTTAGATTTCAATTTCGCAATAAACAAAATAGTGACCTGCATTTTGTGGTCAAGAATCCTTTAGTTCAAACTGGAAATAAACATCATTATCGCCCGATGCAAGACTCCTGATCTTTTTTGCAACACTTTTCTTCCCGAACATTTTAAGGGCCTTCTGAAAGTAACCCATAGCAAGGTACTCGAAGTACAAATTTTTTATTTGAATTCCGGTGATTTTGAGATGAGCAATATTGTTCTCGAACTTTGTGATACATTCACCTTCGTCAAAATAGGTTGACCAGAGTTTAGGCAGGACTAACTCGATGAACTGTTTTATATCCTTTGTGAGCATATAAGATTTGTACGGGCCTTCCGGCGACAGGGCATATTGAGCGGATACCGTCCCAAACGTCACGTACTGCATTCTGTCGTTGTTGAAAAATTCCTTACACATCTCGTCAAGAAAAAAGATGAATTTATCCATCGGAACAAGAGTAATGGACATAATCATTTTGCTGAAATAGTTGTCCTTCTCTGCCATCTTGGTCATAAAGGAATTCCAGCGTTCTTCACCAAAAGCCGCGACCATAGAAGCCTTTGTTACAGTATAAAATATTCCTTTTGTGTTCATATAGAGACCTCCTAAGAATGCTTATGTGGATTAAATATATTGTAATATGTATATTTTTGTACATGAATGTGCAAGTATAATGTTTTGTTAGAATGGAGAAAAGTTATCGGCTTCCATGAGATAGAAAAAACATGATTACAATTTGAATCTTCATTTTTCAGGCTTCATAAATCTGTTTTTTTGTAAGTGCACCAAACAATTCTGCCGATCCGGCGGATTTTTGTTTCTTCCTTCCTCTTATCCACAAAACTTCAACCTCAGCAAATATGCTTTCTTTCAATTAGTAATAATTATTATATTGACATACAACACCTTTCTTCGTATCTTTCCACTATCGCGAAAACAGAATTATTTTATTGGTTTAACAGAAGGCATTGATGAGTGAGTCTGCAGATAAATTATTGAAGAATGAATATCGATCCCGTCTGAATCGTACAATCGATTATATCCAAAATCATTACGATGAAGATTTGAATTTGACGAAACTCGCTGAAGTCGCCTGTTTTTCCAAGTTTCATTTTCATGGAATATTTCGCGCCATGGTTGGCGAGACACTCGGAAATAGGGCGCTGTCCCCTATTTGCCGTCCCCTATTTGCCTCCGGTACCAATGCTTTGGCAACGGATATGGTTGCCGCCAATGTGATGGGATTTGAAACAAATGAAATCGATACATTCAAATGGGCATTTAAAGCCGGAATGACACCGAATAAAATAGACGACATTCAAATCATGGGCGAACACCCGGAGGATGTAAGAAGGCAATTTAAGAAACCGGAAATGATTCCTTACAATCTGATGCAAGACTGGTATGGCCCACCATGTTAATTATTGCAACGAAAATCCGGGGTAGGATAAAAACCAGTATCGTCCCCGGATTTCGCCGGATTTTTATATTTGTATCCTTTCTATAAAGTCCTAAAGGTTTCCAGGAACATTACATTAAATTATTGACAGTTATCGAAACAAATCAGCATGTGTTCCGGTACGTTCGAAAACTATCTTGTTTTCGTCAAGCCGATAAATTAAAAGCCAATCCGGTTCTAAGTGGCATTCACGACGGTCTTTAAAATTACCCCGGAGCAGATGGTCTTTCATTCTCGCATCCAGTGGTTTTTCGTTTATCAGTAAAATAATTGTAGCTTTAATTTTAGATACATCACACCCGCGTTTCCGCATTCCTTTTAAATCTTTCTCAAAGCGGGTTGTATATACTGGAATAAGCATTAGATACCCAATTTACGAAATATGGCTTTGGCGGATTTACTTTTCACAAGCCCTTTGCCGGAATCGCTATCCCTAAACGTTTTCAGAGTTGCTTCATTAGGAATTTCCACAGGGAAAGGAAGACCTCGTCTCATCTTTACCTGATGGAAAAAAAGATTTAGTGCGGCAGTTGTCGAAAGCCCCAATGCTGCAAAAATTTTTTCCACTTCTTTTTTTAATTCTATTTCTGTCCGGGCATGGATCATTGCTTCTTTTGCCATAATTTCACCCCCTTTTATTTAAATCTTTCGTGATGAACTTGTATCACAATTGAGATACAAAGTCAATTGGTAAATACGAGTAATATGAAAAAAGATGAACCATAATCGTTAAATATCTTTTATCTCATACTCCCTTTGCAGTGCTCTAGTATGGATGTCCCTAATTCTATTTGACCCTAATTCTATTCGGTCTATCAGACTTGTGAAAAACTTCCTGAAGTCTTTATTTTCCATATTTATAATTTTATGCTAAGGTTACAATATGCAATAGACAATGAAATTTTTAAAGCCTTGATGATAGCAAGACTATGGAAGGGAGATTTAGAGATGAACACAAAAGGTATTACTTATGTTACAACAAAAAATAATATGATCGCAGCTCTTGGTGAGGAACCATGGAAAGCCTTTATGGCCAAGCTATCAGCGAAGGACAAATACTTCAGTTCTGTTATTATGTCCATTACTCCTATGCCGGTAGAAAAATTAATCGTTTTTTTTGATGAAATGTGCAAGGAATTTTTTAACAACGACAAAACGCTGTATGTAAAGTTTGGGAAGGCAGGCGCTAAAGGCGTCCTGTCACCGGATGGCACATATAGATCATTTATGTTCATAAAGGATACAAAGCAATTCGTTGAGACGGTGCTTCCCAAGATCTGGACTATGTATTTTGACGAAGGTACGGCTATCGCACTGTTCGAAAACAATACCGTTCATTTAAAAATCACCGGGATTACAATCAAACATTATGACTTAGAGCAACTCCTTATGGGTTACTTTCAGCAGGCTATAAAAATGTTTGGAAAGAAATCTGTTGCGAGACAGGTCAGGAGTCTTGCATCGGGCGATAAAGACATTTATTTCACATATGTATTAAAAGACTCTTAATTATAATGCAATTAATGAGGCAATTTAAGATTATCAGAAAATAAGGCGCTGCTGACCCGTATTTCCTCCCCTATTTCCTCCAAAGGGAAAACATTTTATGACAAAATTGGATTTGATTCATAGGTTACTAAGGATTTAATTGTGTAAAAAATTGAGTAAATAAGGAAGATGTGGATAAAATGAAAATGATTTTGTCGATCACTGTAGTAGTAATAATAGCAGTATTTTTCATTACTTGGTTTGTGATTCCAACCGGACCTGGTCAAAAAATCCAATCGAATTGTCAAGTTAATGGACTTGGACAAGGTTCATGCTTATTCACAAACACTGGTTGGACACCGGGAACTGCTTGTGCTGAAGTCACACTCACAAACATTGTTTTCAATAACAAGGTAGCTAGTAGTGGAATCTTTTGCTCCGGTCGAGTTTGGCCGAACGACACGGTTGAAAAGACTTTTGCAATAGTAATGGGTGATACTTGTACGAATGAAAATCCTTATGACGCAAGACCATGGAACAAAATGTGCGAAATGGGGGTACATGAACGCTAAAGTTAATGTGTTTGCTGGTAGTATATTTTTTTCTGTTCAACCACGTATAGAGTACATGCCTCTACCCTCCCCCGTCACCTGTGCGACACCCTATCTAAAAGGGGATAAAATCGACTAATAAATACTTAAAGCAAATTTAGAACTTTAGCGTCTATCTATTTAAATTACAACATATTGACTGATGCCGGCAGGGTATATTATTTAATCTCTCGGCAGTTTTCAGTAGGCGGCAGGAAATTTCTTCAGCGGAATCTCCACTAATCAAGTAGTGCATTTATATTCGGCAAAAAAGAATACCGGCGAAATGATTGACTATTCCGTTTGAAGTCGCCACCCAATTCCGCTGCAATCCGCCACCCAAATCCGGAGGAAGTCGCCACCTGATTCCGGTACAATCCGCCACCCCCTGCGAAGAGTTTAGTGACGCTGGATAATT
>JBKQWB010000031.1:0-29174 GCA_052139735.1 Smithella sp.
TAAGCGGCATCAACGCCACGATGTCCTGGGGCCAGAGCAACATCAGCAGCATCACCGGTTCACCGATTGCTGGTTTCGCATTTGATCAGGGCGGTTTTGTCGGCGCCGTTGTTTCCACGACCGGTAATATAACTGTTAATGGTCTATTAACAATTGATGTTGGTGTTAACAATACCACCACGCTGTCAACGACCGGTATCCCCAGCGGTATCGCAATTGGCTTGACCAATATGGCCATTGGCGTAGGCGGCGTGCAGATGATTATTAAAGTAGGCGCAGAAAAATCACTGAATCCTCTTTTAGGGGCCGCGACATTAGGAACAGCTTATATCAGCAATGTTACCACTACGGTAAATGGTCAGGTTCTCATTTCTACCCATTAATAGTAGTAGTGGGTAAAACGGCGTTTATTCAGTCGTTATTAATGTGCAAAAAGAGGCACGGGGAAATTGCCCGTGCCTCTTACACAATTTGAAGCATATCATTGAGGAAAGTCCCGGCGTGCCAAGAGAGCCGTCCAAAAATCATCTGCTAAAGATGCTCAATATTTTAAAGAACCATTTTAAGGGTTTAAGCCCGATAGGCGGTTTCCTGTGGAGCGCGTTGGCGCGATAAAATTGCACTTATCCATTCAGTTTGTAACGCCGCAGCAGGTTGGTTCCGAATTATATACTGAATTCAGCTAGAACTTCCGATAGCTGTTTGTTAACTATTTGAAGCGATAATCTTTAATACCTGTCTACAATCGTAATTAACCCAAAACGCCATGTTGTAAAATTTTGTCGATATATTCAGTAACCTTCTTTCTAGGATATATTTTTTTATTTATTAAGTAAGCTCCAAACTCGACTATTCCCATAAAGACATATCCGGCAACTTCACTGTCCAAATCTTTCCGAAAGCGTCCCTCTTGCCGGAGTTGCTCGAATTCACGGATAATAGGATTAATCATCTGCCGCAACAGCTGAAACAGTTTTTTCTTAAGAACGAGGTTTTCACTCACTGACAAACCCCTGACAAGATTCATCATGACAACCCATTGTGGATAAGAATCAAAGAAGGCATAAATTCTTTTCCATAGACGCTTAATTATGTCCGGTTCTTCTTTAATATTCTGCCAGACATGATTGTACATGTCATGAAATATCTTATTTGCGCATTCTATAAACAGCTCATCCTTATTTTTAAAATAGATATAGAAAATTTCTTTACTTAAATGTGTTTCATTTGCAATGTCGGCTATGGTGGTATCTGTATATCCCTTTTGAAAGAAAAGTTTGACACCGGCTGATATAATCTTCTCTTTTCTTTCAGCTTGAAAGAAAAGTTTGACACCGTCTGATATGATCTTCTCTTTTCTTTCAGCAGGCACATAATACTGCTTGGCATAAGTTGAATTCTTATATTCCGGCACTTTATCTTTAGCGATTATATTGGACGCCTTTTCTACAGCAGGATAGGCGCCATGGAAAGCAGCGTCCCACGCTTTAATTACGAGATCATCAATGTTTACCTTATGGTCTATATAATAATAAATTGTATATTCCCCAGCTCCCATAAGCAGATGTGCCATCAACAGGCTGTCTTTCAATCTTATCCTTTTTTCTGAAATGGCTATTTCAAGTTCATTTTGAATTGGTAAGATGAGGTTCTTAGTCACAGCATCAAGCTTTTCTTTAAAATTTGAATTTTCCTTGATAGAAGCGCCCCTAACAAGGTTGAGCATGTTAGTTATGTGTTGGTGAGAACGTACAAAAAAGTACGCCCGTTTCCAAAGGCGCTGCATAACATCTTTTTCTTTACTAATTTGAGGAATTTCCATACCAATGTCGTAAAATACGTTATCAGTACATTCGAAGAAAAGTAATTCTTTGTTTTTAAAATGCTGATAAAAAGTTCCCTTTCCAATACCTGCTTCTTTTATGATCTCATCTATGCTGGTCGCGTCGTATCCCTTTTTACGGAATAGGCTGACGGACACCTTCACGATTTCATCCCTTTTACTATTATAAACAATATCAGTTGGCTTTTCCTTTTTATGAGAAGCTCCAGGTGCATCCGCGTTTATCTTCTCTTTGATTGCCATAAGAGACAATCCTTTTTTCTTCAACACGTCGATATTCCGGAGGCCATTAATATGCTCATGTGTATAGTATGCCATAGTCATGCTGGTACGGATTGGTTCCGGAAGAAGGCCTTCTTTGATGTAGTATCGTATGGTTGCTGAAGGCGTTTTTGAATACTCGCTAAGTTCGGAGATTTTCATGTGTCTCGGAAGTCGATGCAGTATCTGGATTCTTTTCAAAATGATTTCCTTTCTTTGACAGTCTTTTTAATAAATAAAATATAGAAATTAATCAAGTACTTTAAAAATATTTCTTACATTCATAAAAAATTACTTGACATAAAGTAAAAATGCGTTATTTATTAACATACCAATACAGAACTGTATGGTATTGTAAAGTATAAAATGAACAGTCTAACAAAAGGGGGATGCGTTCAGTATGAGCAAGCACAAAATCGCAATTATTGGTATTGGCGAGGTCCCGACGCGCAATATGCCGGAACGAACACAATGGGATATCATCTATGATACGTGCATGGAGGCGGTCAGGGATTCGGGTCTTCACAAGAATGACATCGAAGGCGTGATCAGTGTTACGCCGCAGGCCCAGCCGACCATCGCCGCCGAGCTTTCGTTCGGCAAACTACCCGAAGAACTTGGACTTAAAGGATGTAAGGATGCAGTCAGTGTCAATGCCGGCGGAGCTTCCACCTCTAACGCCATACGGCTGGCCGAAGAGTGGATAACGACCGGCGTTGCCAAGGCTGTAATCGTGCAGCATGTCACCCTCCATTCCACGATTCCGTTGATCGAGCAGATCAATTTCTTTGCCAAGGCGGGGATCGATCTGCAGTGGGAATACCCCTTTGGAACCACCTATAACATCATCATGGGCCTGATGGCCAATCGCTGGATGCATGATTCCGGTTGGACAGAGGCGCAGATGGCCTCAGTGGTCACGGCGCTGCGCAGCTGGGCATCCCGGGATCCCAATTCCATTTTCTACCAGAAGGATGTTCCGTCGGTGGAAAAGGTAATGGCTTCCGATCTGCTCAATACGCCGCTGCGCAAGAGGCAGAGCAACGTGCTGGGTGACGGCGGTTGCGCCATGGTGATCGTCTCCGCCGAAGATGTCAAGAAGATGAAACGGCCTGCGGCCTTCAAATTGGGTGATTCCGTGCGTTATTTCAGCGGGACCTGCGTCATGCGTGATTTCAAGAAGGTTGAAGAGGGGTTCCGCGTCACGGCCAAGGAGGCTATGGCACAGGCCGGCATCACCAAGAAAGATGTGAGTTTATGGAACTGCTATGTGGCCTACCCTATGGCTCATCCGTTTATAGCGGAATGCCTCGAAGTAGCGCCTCCCGGTCAGGGTGGACAATATTTCCTTGACGGCCGGATGTCCTTTGGCGGCGATATTCCCTGGTCGACCATCGGCGATGCGCCGGGCCGAGGCCATACAGGATCGGGCGTGAGCGCGGCCACCTATGTTGAGACAGCCAGACAACTCATGGGCAAGGCCGGTGAGCGTCAGGTGAAAAACTGTAAGTATGTCTATCAGAACGCCGCCGGCGGATCGGGATTCAACCAAATCAGCACCATCTGGGGAAAGGAGATTAAATGATGGAATTCGATATGACAAAACCCATTCCGGAGACACAACCGTGGTCGGAAAAATTTTGGGAAGGAACCAAACAGGGCAAACTGCTTATTCAGGTCTGCAAGGACTGTAAATCAAAAATATTCTATCCGAGGAAATTCTGTCCGGAATGCTGGTCAGGTAATCTGGATTGGATCGCGGCGAGCGGCAAGGCGAAGATCTATACCTTCTCTACAGCCTACAGCATGGTTGAGCCCAAGTTTATGGATGAGCTTCCCTATACGATTGCCTATGTTGATCTTGAAGAGGGGATAAGAATGATGACCCGGATCGTGGATTGTAAACCGGAGGATATACATTTCGACATGGACGTAGAAGTCCTATTTCATGAACGTAACGGATATTTTCTGCCCTACTTCCATCCTGCCGGCAAAAAGTAAAGGAGATGATCTATGTCAGAATATACAACCATCACTTATGAAATCAAGGGAACTGTTTGTTACATTACTTTAAACAGGCCGGACAAATATAACGCCATCAACCGGGAGATGGCCGCCGAACTGCTCGATGCTTTTCGGAAGGTCAGAGATATTCCCGAGGTCGCGGTAGTTGTCCTGGGCGGAAATGGGAAGGCTTTTTGCACAGGCGGCGACTTGAGCATCTTTCCGTCGCTCGCGGAGCATCAGGAATCCCTCAACTGGCTTGCTCATGACGGTTATGGCATCGGCAAGGCCATTGAGCTTTGTGAAAAAGTGGTTATTGCCAAGGTAACCGGCCATTGCCTCGCCGGAGGTCTGGAACTCGCCCTGATGTGCGATCTGATTTATGCCAGGGAGTCGGCCAAGTTCGGGACGACGGAGATCAATATGGGAATCCTGCCCGGCTGGGGCGGCACCGTGCGCATTGCCCGGTCCATGCCGATTTATCGGGCAAGGGAAATCATCTACAGCGGACGCAAAGATTTTCTGGCGCGCGACATGTACGAAATGGGCTTCCTGACCCGCGTGTTTAAGGACGATGAGTTTGAAGCAAAGTTCGGCGAAGTCGTAGTGAATATCAGCTCGAAAAAGGTTATCGCTCTGCGGATGGCAAAGGAAGTCATGGGACGCTCGCTGGAGTGCGGCAGCCTGGATGCTGCCCTGGCGCTGGAACGCAATGCCATCCAGTGGTTGACCTATGCGCCGGACATCCAGGCGGTTATGGAACAATTCAGGAAGAGACCCGAGGACATGGTAGCGCAACAGAAGAAAGCAAATATCGATTCGGATGTAAAAAAATAGAGGAGGAACACATGGATTTCAGTTTTAATGAAGACCAGCTTCTGATTCAGCAGACGTTCAAGAAGTTCTGCGAAAAGGAGCTTACAGATGAATATGTGCGGTGGATGGATGAAAACGTTGATTTCCCGCCGGATGACCTCTGGCAGAAATTTGTGGACCTGGGCTACTTCTCCACAAACATTCCGATCGAATACGGAGGACAAGGGCTTGGATCGATTGACAACATGATCATGTTTGAGCAGATCTGCAAATCATCGATGTCAGTTGCTCTGGCTGTCGGCGTCACAGCGGGGTTCGGCACCCGGTTCATCGGAGAGCTGGGCACAAAGGAGCAGAAAGAAAAATATCTGCCGCTCATTGCCGAAGGCAAGTTTAAGACGTGCATGGCTTTAACTGAACCTGGCGGAGGCACGGATATCTTGGGCGCGTTGAAAACGACAGCCGAAGACAAGGGCGACCGCTGGGTGATCAACGGACAGAAAATCTTCATCACCGGCGCCCATGTGGCGGATTCATTGATCACGATATGCAAGACCGAGAAGGACGCGAAGAGGAGTATGTCCTGGACCACCATCATGGTGCCCCGAGAGTCGCCGGGTATCACCATCCGCAAGATCGGCAAGATCAGCTGCCACCACTGCGAGAGCGTCGAGATCTTCTACGACAACGTGGAGGTGCCCAAGGAAAATATGCTTGGGGCTCGTGGAAACGCTTACATGGAAATCATGACCGTGCTGAATCCGGAGCGCATCGGCGTGGCCATGATGGGCGTGGGCATCATCGCCGCTATCTATGAGCGCTGTTTCAAATATGTCCAGGAGCGCAACGCTTTTGGCGGACCCATCGGCCGTTTTCAGATTATCCAGAATTATCTGGCGGACATGTATATCAACCTGGAAAACTCCCGTAACCTGACCTACAAGGCCGCCTGGCTTCAGGATAACGGCAAGCCTTACCATCTGGAAGCAACCATGGCGAAGCTGGTGGCTGCGGAAGGGGCGCGGCACGCGGGGATTTACGGTACGGAAATCTATGGCGGCTATGGAATCTGCAATGAGTATTCCGTGTCGATGTTCGCCCGGGATGCCTACCAGATCCAGTTTTCTCCTATTTCGAACGAAATGAGCCGGAATATGCTGATGCAGTTTCAAGGATTGCCCAAATCATGGGCATAACGGGAAAACCATATATGAAAAGGGAAAACCTATGTACACATTAGGAGACATTCCGCGCTGCGGGGCAACCAGCTATCCCGACAACATCGCGATGGTATATGAAGGCACGAGGCTGACATACCGGGAATTCAACAACCGGATCAACCGGTTCGCGAATGCCCTTCTCAAGCTTGGATGCAAGAAGGGCGACCGGCTCTGCATCATTGCCGATAATTGCTCGAAGTACATGGAGGCGTATTTTGCGGCGGCAAAAATCAGTATGAGTGTCACACCACTCAACGTGAGGCTCGGCGATGACGAGCTTGCTTATGTTGTAAACGACAGCGAGGCAAAAATATTTGTTGTCGGCGATGCCTACGAGGACCGTATTAAAAAATTAAAAGGTACCTTTATTAACATAAGGACCTGGATAACCATGGATAATCCCATCGATGGGTTTGCCGGATACGAGAATCTCCTGCAGAAATCCTCCGAAGCGGAACCCGACCCCGAAGCTTTCAATGTCCAGGAGACCGACATGGCGATCCTCATGTACACGGGAGGGACCACGGGGCTTCCTAAAGGTGTCATGATAAGTCACCGGCAGTGTGCGATCCTGGCAATGTCCAGTGTTCTTTCATTGCATTTTACACCTGAAGACGCCACGTGCTACGTCCTGCCGATCTTCCATGTTTCCTTCTGGCCCATTCTGGGCATCCTGACGGCGGGAGGCAAGGCCTGCATCAACCGCCTGCCGAATCTTGAAAAGATTTTGCAGCTGATTCAGGATGAGAAGTGCACGCACATGAATTTGGTTCCCACGATCTACGGCTGGCTGGTGGACTACCCCAACACGGACAAGTACGATCTGTCCAGCCTGCGGCTACTGACCTATGCGGGAAGCCCAATGCCGGTCGAGGTGCTCAAGAAGTGCATTCGAAAATTCGGGAACAAGTTCAAGCAGGTTTACGGGGCAACCGAGGTGGCGCCGATCACCTGGCTGGAAGAAAGCGATCATCATCTCGAAGGTGAAAAATCAAAATACCTCCACAGCGCGGGAAAAGAAACCAACTTTGGACGCATCAAGATCGTGAACGACGACGATGTCACGCTCGGGCCTGGCAAAAAGGGCGAGATATGCATCAAGGGGAAGAATATCATGCTCGGTTACTGGAAGAACCCGGAGCTGACGGCCATGGTCATAAATGACGGATGGTACCACACCAGCGACGTAGGCTACCTGGATGATGATGGTTACCTGTACATCACGGACCGCAAAGCGGACATGATCATTTCCGGCGGGGAGAATGTCTATCCGGCGGAGGTGGAAAATGTGATCTATCAGCACCCCGCGGTGTTCGAGTGTTCCGTCGTGTCGGCCCCAAATGACAAATGGGGCGAGGTCGTGCAGGCTGTGGTCGTCCTCAAGCCCGGGGCCAAGGCTACGGAAGAGGAGATCATTGAGCATTGCAAGAAGAGCCTGGCGGGATACAAGTGCCCCAAGGGCGTGGCTTTCTGGGATTCCATCCCCAAGACCATAGTCGGCAAGATCATCAAGAAGGACATCAAGGCCAAATTCTGGGAGGGCAAGGACAGGATGGTCAGCTGAGAATTCTATTCAAAATGAGGAGAAAAGTTAAATGTACACTTTAGGAGATATTCCACGCTGCGGCGCTATTATATGGCCGGATAACATTGCCGTAGTTTTTGAGGGGAAACGCTATACTTATAAACAATTCAATGAGCGAATCAATCGCTTTGCTAATTATCTTATCGAATCAGGATACAAAAAGGGTGACGGCATCGCCGTCATGGCGGAGAACTGCTCCAAATACCTGGAAGTCTATTTCGCCGCGGCCAAGATCGGTATGCGTGTCACACCGATCAATGTACGGCTTGCTGATGACGAGATTGTCTTCATCGTCAAAGATAGTGAAACGACTTTCTTTGTCGCAGGCGATGGGTATGAAGAGAAAGTTAAACAATTGAAAGATCGCTTTCAGAAAATCAAGACGTGGGTCACACTGGATAATCCTTTGCCCGGATTCCTCGATTACGAAAAGTTGCTGGAACAATCAGATGCGACGGAACCTGATGTCGATAAGAATATTGTTTCGGAAAACGACCTGGCTATCCTCATGTATACAGGCGGGACCACAGGACTTCCCAAGGGAGTGATGATGTCGCATAGAAGCGCGATGTTGTCCGGTATATCGGCTGCGCTCGCGTTTGGATTCAGGGATGATGATTCCACCTGTTTTGTGTTGCCCATCTTTCATGTGTCCTGGTGGCCGATCCTGGCGATCCTGCTGACCGGAGGCAAAGTGTGCATCAATCGGTATCCGAAACTCGACAAGATCCTGCAGCTCATCTTGGATGAGAAGTGCACGCACATGAATTTGGTTCCCACGATCTACGGCTGGCTGGTGGACTACCCCAACACGCACAAGTACGATCTGTCCAGCCTGCGGCTACTGACCTATGCCGGCAGTCCCTTCCCGGTGGAAGTCTTAAAAAAGTGCATTCGCAAATTCGGGAATAAATTTTACCAGGGATATGGAGCAACGGAAACTGCCGGCGCAGCTATATCCGGATTGGCCCCTTATGATCATCATCTGGACGGACCTGAATCGAAGTACCTCTCCAGCGCCGGAAAACCTGCATTATGCTCACGGGTTAAAATTGTGGATGAGAATGATCAGACCCTGAGACCCGGAGAGTCTGGCGAGATCTGCGCAAAAGGCGAGCATATCATGCTGGGTTACTGGAAGAATCCCAAACTTACCGCAGAAGTATTGAAGGGCGGCTGGTATCATACCGGCGACATGGGCTACATGGATGAAGATGGCTACCTCTTCATGACCGATCGTAAGGCAGACATGATTATTTCCGGCGGCGAAAACGTTTATCCCAAGGAAACAGAAGATGTCATCTACCAGCACCCGGCGGTTCGGGAATGCACCGTCGTTTCAGCGCCTGATGCCAAATGGGGTGAAGTGGTTCAGGCTGTTGTAGTGCTTCAACCCGGCAAGCAGGCGACAGAGCAGGAGATCATTGAGCATTGCAAGAAGAGCCTGGCAGGATACAAGTGTCCCAAGGCTGTCGCCTTTTGGACCGATATTCCCAAAACCGTTGTCGGTAAGATCATCAAGAAAGATGTCAAAAAGAAGTTCTGGGAAGGCAAAGATAGAATGATCAGTTAAAGAAGATTAATTCAAAATCAGGAGGGAGTTATGGCTAAAAAAGAGTTGGACAACTATTTCAAAATCGATCCGGAGCCGCATCTTATAGGAGACATGTCTCACATCAATCATTTTCCCGGTGTGCAAATGTGGTGGAAAGCTATTGAGAATATCAAAAGGCCCTTGCTTTTTGGTGCACCGGCCAAGCTTTTAGCGCCATTGTATGAAGGGTTTGAGGAGTGGGAAATTCAAAAAAACGCCGACCCGGAAAGCCTGCTGCGGGCCATGGATAAATACGGCGTGGACATTGCCTGTCTCTTACCGGAGGCCATGATGGATACGACGGGTTACACCAGCCGGTGGATGTCTAACGGCGAGATGGCCAAGGTTGTGGAGAGCAATCCTGATCGGTTTATGTATCAGCCGAATGTCTCCCCTATAAAACATAAAGGCGTCAAGAACACAATCTGGGAGATGGAATACTGGGTCAAGGAGAAAGGCGCGAAGATCTTTAAATTCTATCCGCCGGAAGATACCTACATGAACGATCCTGAAATATGGCCGTTTTATGAAAAGGCCCAGGAACTGGGTATTGTTCTGGACATTCATACAGGATTCTGCTGGGTGCCGCCGGGAAAGAGCAAATATGCCTTGCCTATACAGCTCGACGATGTTGCCCGTGATTTTCCCGGATTGAAGCTGATTGCCTTCCATATGGGTTATCCCTACTGTGATGATCTCAATATGGTAGCCATGGGGCATCCCAATGTCTACGTCTGTTTAAGTCTATTGATTCCCTGGGCCGTAACCGCGCCCCGTAAATTTGCGAAGATAATTGGAGAGGCGCTCCGCTGGGTCGGACCCGACAAGGTCATCTGGGGAAGTGATTATGCCGGTTTTGGCGTTCAAATCAAAACTGCCGTCGAAGGACTCAATAATTTCCAGATACCGGAAGATATGCAGGATGGCTATGGCTATCTGCCCATTACCGACGAGGACAGGGCCAAGATATTTGGCGGCAATCTCGGGCGGCTGCTGGGCATCGATACGACGAAGAGAAGATTTAAAAAAAAATGATCAAGAAAAGTGTTTCATAAAAAGCCGGCTTGTTTAGCGTTCCTTGATATTTTGCTGTGGATGTGAGTCCGCTTGAGAGCAGTAATGATGCACCAAAAAATAAAAAGGGGGAGTATTGTTATGTCAACAGAAGGAAAGAAGCAGTTCGAAAATATTTTCAAGCCAATTAAAATAGGCCCGGTGGAGTTGAAGAACCGGATCGCATTGGCCCCGATGAACGAGACTTTGTCGGGGGTAAACGGTGAAGTAACGGAACCGATGCTGGCATATTTTGCTGCAAGGGCAAAAGGAGGCACGGCTCTTGTTACTACAGGCGCGATTATGGGCACCAAACTTGCGTCCGAATTTGTATGGGGCAGAAACCTTCACCTTTTCCACACGGGACATGTGCTGGGGTTGGAATATCTTACAGATCGGATTCATTATTTTGGAGGAAAGGCGTCTGCCCAGATGACGATCGGGTTCGGAAGACAGGGGCATTCAAACGATCATCATAAACTGGCGCCGGCGCCGACGGCAGGATTGCCGTATGAGATGACTCTTGATAAATTACCGAATCATACGGCGGATGGTTTCAAAATTGCAGAACATCCCAGATCGTTTCTCACAGGACAAATGACAAGGGAGATGACCATTGAGGAGATTCACTCGGAACAGAAGGAGTTTGCGCAGAGCTGCCAACTGGCAGTGATCGCGGGCTTCGATGTCATAGAGATCCACGGGCCTCACGGATATCTCGAGCATCAGTTCATCTCTCCGCTTTCCAACAAGCGCACGGATATGTATGGCGGCGAGTGGCGCAACCGCAAGCGATTCCTTCTGGAGGTTGCCGAACAGATCCGTTATGCCTGCCCCGGAATTGCTGTCGGGTGCCGGATCAGCGCCGAAGAGCATATGAAGGGGGGGCTCACCGAGGAGGAAATGATTGATGTAGCCAAGGATCTTGAGGCGGCCGGTGTGGATTATATCAGCCTGTCGGATGGCGCCGGGTACGAAGAAGGCGGGCATCTTATCACCGACATGGATCGTTCCAAGCACATCCCCGAGCACGGCAAGGCCTTTAAAGCCGCCTTGAAGATTCCGGTTATTGTATCCTCGCAACATGACCCGGTCAAGGTGGAAAATAATATAGCTGAGGGTAAATACGATATCCAGGCGATGGGTAGACAGCTCTTCTGTGATCCTGAATATGTCAACAAGCTTGCCGCAGGGAAGGCCAAAGAAATTGTGCGCTGTACTCGGTGCAACACCTGTCTCACACGCAATCTTGCAGGTATGAGCCCGGCCTGTCCTCAAAACCCGAGCCTTGGGCGGGAATTTACAATGGATGAGTATCGGTTAGGTCTTTGGCAGAAACATGAATCCCTCCTGCCTGAGGGCATGCTTCGGGCTCCCATGCCGGCGCTTGATCGGCCGTGGTGGAAAAAAGAACTGGGCATGATGGAAAAGAACTGGCGGCCTTTGCAGGGACGCACACCGAGGTAAGCGTTCGAAATGATGAGTGTGCCTGTAGATCTGTGCTGAGGGAGGTTGGTCGTTACAAGTTATGAAACCATACTTTGGAGAACATTCTTTCCATGTAGATCCCTTCTCAAATTTCCCTCCATAGTCTCACGTCTCCCCCTGAAGATAGGGGGAGACGCCAAAGAGGAGATGATAAAAAATAGAAGGACATAAGGACATAAGGACATAATTTATGAAACTAAAAGATAAGGTAGCGGTGGTTACGGGTGCTCAGAGAGGGTTTGGGAAGACGAGTGCGTTGACGCTTGCCAGGGAAGGCGCAACTATGGCAACGCATTTGATTTGCCTTAAAATTTCCTTAGGCTTATCGTTAATATCGCTAAATCACTAAATTTTAAGGGGGTTAACTATTATGAAAGTGTACTTCTTCGCAACCGCTTTTTCATCGATCCCTAAGGGGCTTTTTGTCAAAGGACAGCCTTGGAAACGTGTTCGATTTCCCATTCTTAATGCTGTAATTGAGCATAACGGAGATTTAATTCTATTGGATACTGGCATGGGTACCAGGATTGAGCAAGAGTTAAAGGGCCCCAAATATAAGGCCAGTGCATGGTTCAACCGTAGTGTCATGAAAACGGTTTTCGATGCGGGCCGTGATCCCTTAATATATCAGCTGCAGGCCAAGGGTTTAGACCCTTCAGCGGTCAAATACGGCATCTTGTCTCATCTTCACTTTGATCACGCTGGCGGCATGCGCGACTTCCCTAATGCCAAATACTTTGTAAACAAGAAAGAGTGGGAAGCGGCAACTGCAGCGGATTCGCATAAGCATGCCTACGTTCGTGAACAATATGATGTTAACCCCAAACTGGATATCGATTTATTTTTGACGGTTCCAGGTAAATCATATCTCGGGTTTCCCGCTTCGCTGGATTTGTTTGGAGATGGCAGTTTTATTTTAGTTGATCTCCCGGGTCACTCTAACGGGTTAACGGGAGTATTTGTCAACCTGCCATCAGGAAGAAGGTTCCTATTTCCCGGCGATTCCGTCTATTTCCCGGAAAACCTGGAAGGTCCGGCACCCAAGTCATGGTTAATGCAAAAACTCGTTCACGAAAAACCCCTGGCCTTTGAAACACTTAAAACGCTTCACAATCTGGCCAAAGCCGAACCCGACCTTGAAATAGTCAGCTTCCACGACCACAGTCTGCCAGGGAAATATGAACTTGCTCCAGTATACTATGAGTGACACAACCTCAAATCTCCTTCCGTAGTTTCACGTCTCCCCCTGAAGATAGGGGGAGACGCCAAAGAGGAGATGATAAAAAATAGGAGGACATAAGGAGGACAATAATTCATGAAACTAAAAGATAAGGACATAAGGAGGATAATAATTCATGAAACTAAAAGATAAGGTAGCGGTGATTACTGGTGCGCAGAGAGGCTTCGGCAAGGCGATTGCGTTGGCGCTTGCCAGGGAAGGCGCAACGATTATTGCCGTTGATATGGGGAAGGATATTGAAGGCACAGCATCTGAAATTAAACAAATGGGTCAAAAGGCAATAGGACTCATTGCAGATATTACTTCTCCCGAACAGATAAAAAATATGGTCAACACAGCCATAGAGACTTTTGGCCGCATCGATATCCTGGTTAATAACGCCGGTATTTTACCAAAACGGTCTTTTCTTTGGGAGGCGGATGATAACGACTGGCGAAAAACCATCGAAGTCAATTTAATTGGAACATATAATATGACCAAAGCGGTATTGCCTTTAATCATTAAAAACGGCAAAGGGCGCGTCATAAATTTATCTTCAGTTTCCGGTAAAAACGGTAGCCCGACAAGTTCTGCTTATTGCGCCTCC
Source organism: Smithella sp. (assembly GCA_052139735.1). GTDB lineage: Bacteria > Desulfobacterota > Syntrophia > Syntrophales > Smithellaceae > Smithella. Next base: position 13,691 of record JBKQWB010000031.1, read on the forward strand.
AAGCACGGCATCGTCGGTATAACCAGAACACTGGCTATGGAGCTTAGCCTTCTGGGTCTGACTGAAATCACCGTCAACGCAATTTGTCCGGGCGTGGGCAATACTGAGATGGTGACCGAGAAAGGTGGGCTTCTGGATGAAGTTGCCAGGATTACAGGCACGACAAGAGAAATCGTTCTTACTAAACAACTTCCCCAGGTATCTTTGCTAAAACGACTTATTGAACCGGACGAAATCGCAGACATGGTTGTTTATCTTGCTTCCGACGCGGCCAGGGGCATAACGGGTCAGGCCATCAATGTATGCGGAGGCACTGCATTTTATTAATCAAATTGATGCTCAATATTTCCCTGGTCATGAACTGGAGTTCTTCGAAAAGAATGTAAAAATGTGGCAGGCGTATGTTTGAGGGACCGGTGTTTACTACAAACAATAATAATCAACGAGGAATTGCAAAGATTGCAATGAAATATAAGGAGGGATTGTATGCGATTGAAAGATAAAGTCGCGGTTGTTACGGGCGGCGGGAGTGGCATCGGGCGCGCCATCTGTATGACTTTCGCAGACGAGGGCGCGGATGTAGTCGTTGCCGATATCAATGCCGCGTCCGCTAAAACTGTCGCCGATGAGATTATCAAGCACGGAGGCAAGGCGATCACAACGGTCATGGATGTAACCAATCCTGTGGATGTGAACAAGGGTGTTGAGAAAACCATGGACGCATTCGGAAAAATCCATATCCTCGTGAACAATGCCGGCGTCGAGGGCCACCGCGCCAACATCTGGGAGGCAGATGATCGCGACTGGCGAAGGACCATCGAGGTGCATCTCTTCGGCAACTACAACTGCACCAAGGCCTTTCTCCCCAAGATAATGGAGCAGGGATGGGGAAGGATCATTACCATGGCCTCCATTCAGGCCAAGCAGGCCAGCCCTCAGAACAGCTCCTACACCGCGGCCAAGCATGCGCTGGTGGGCATGACCAGAACCGTGGCCCATGAGGTGGCTATGGCCGGATACCCAAAGATTACGGTCAATGCAATATGTCCCGGGATTGTAGCTACTGATCTTGTTCTCGGACCGGGAGGGGCACTTGAGCAGGTCGCCGCTCAATACAATATTTCCAAGGATCAGGTGATCGCGATGGCGAAATCGAAGTGTCTTCAGAACCGGTTCCTTGAAGTGCAGGAGATCGCCGTCATGGCCGTGTTTCTGGCCTCCGATGACGCTAAGGGCATCACCGGTCAGGCCATAAATGTATGCGGCGGGGCAGTATTCCACTGAGAGAAAATGATATGTCGATATTGATGAATCTTGAAGGGAAAGTAGCTCTGGTGACAGGATCTTCCCGCGGCTTGGGAAGAGCCATTGCTCTGGCGCTGGGGCAGGCTGGTGCGGCTGTTGCGGTAACGGATCTTCTGATTGAAGACGCCGAATATGATGCCAGGGCGTTGAGTGAATACAGTATACTGGCCGGACATTTTTCACAGTCCGGTGAAATCAAAACATTGCAAACAGTTCAGGAGATTCAGGCAATGGGGTCAAAAAGCGTCGCCATGAAGCTCGATGTGACTGTCCATGAAGAGATCAAAAGGGTAGTGCAGGCCATAGAAGCTGAGCTGGGGACAATCGATATTCTGATAAACAATGCCGCAGTCATGGATAATCTGGGAAAATTTGACGAGCAAAAGCTTGAGCGTTGGGAACGCGATTTGAAGGTTAATCTCACAGGCGCTTACAACTGCAGCAAGGCAGTGTGGCCGGGCATGGTGAAGAAAAAATGGGGCCGCATCATCAACATTTCATCCGTGGCTGGCCTTATGGGAGCTCATATGCAGCCGTCCTACGGTGCTACCAAAGCCGGGCTGATCGGTTTCAGCAAGTCGCTGGCCATCGAGGCCGGCCGGCACGGTATCACGGTTAATGCGATCTGCCCGGGTTTCATCGCCACCGAAGCCGTGCAACTTTACGATGAACGTATGACTGAGCGCATTGCGAAGCGGACCGCCCTAAAGCGGATGGGCCAACCGGAAGAGGTTGCCCAGGTGGTGGCTTTCCTGGTCTCCGATGCGGCTTCATACATTACCGGAGCAGTGATCCCGGTTACCGGCGGAATCGATCTGCTCACGCTATAGAACTTTATACAGGAAAATATAAAACAATATTTAAGGAAGAACCAGCAATGAAAGCACAAGCGATGATTAATGAAGAGGAGCCCATAACAATGAATGTCATTATGGAAGGCAAAGGAGAGTTGTTTACCGATCCCGACCCAGACCATGCACGAGCATTTTTTCAGAAAAAATCAAGAAAGATGATCAACAAGTCCATGACACTAGCAAAAGCCATTGAGACATTTGTTCATGACGGAGACTACCTGGCGATGGGCGGATTTGGCGGGAACAGATCGCCAATTGCCGCGTGCCATGAAATTCTCAGACAGGGCCGGAAACACATGGGGCTTGCCGGCCACACCACCACCCATGAATTCGAGATCTTAAGCGCAGGAGAAGTTTTTGACCGGGTGGACGCCGCCTACATTGTTGGCCTGGAAGCACGGGGACTTTCTCCCTGCGCCAGAAGATATATGCAGACCGGCAAGGTTAAGGTGACCGAGTGGACCAACTACTGCCTTTCGGCGAGATTAAGGGCAGCCGCCATGGGTGTTCCCTTCATTCCCACGCGCAATCTTTTGGGCACCGACACCTTTGAATACAGCGGAAGCAAGATTATTGAGTGCCCGTACACCGGCAAGAAGCTTGCTCTGCAGCCGGCGCTCTATCCTGACGTGGCCATCATCCACGTTCATGAATCGGATGTCTACGGGAACAGCAGAATCCGTGGCATTCTCAAATCGGACAACGACCTTGCCCGTGCCGCCAAACGGACGATCATTACCTGCGAGCGATTGATCTCCAATGAAGAGATACGCAGAGACCCGTCCGAGACCACCATTCCCTACTTCCTGGTAGACGCCGTGTGTGAAGTGCCTTATGGGAACTATCCGGGCAACATGGTCTACGAATACTTCTCCGATGAAGAACACCTGCGGGAATGGCTGAAGGCCGAAGAAGACCCTGAAGTCTTCAAGGAATTTCTCAAGAGAAACATTTACGACTGCAAGAATCATCATGAATACATCAACCTGAACGGCGGTATGGAGAAACTGCTTAAACTCAGAACAATTGAACATCTGCTGCACAAGGAGGCTGACTAATGACGACGAATTACAATCCAATGGAACTGATGATCTGTGTTGCCTCAAGAGAGTTGGAAGACGGTTCGACCTTAGCCGTGGGCACCGGCGCGCCCTGTGCGGCGGCCATGCTGGCGCAGAAACTGAACTCACCGAACCTGGCCATCATGTTTGAAGCGGGAAGCGTCAGTCCGCAACTGCCTGAGATGCCTATTTCCGTCGGTGATTCGCGAGCCAGCTACAAGGCTGTGATGGTTTCCACCATGGGCGCTATCATGGAAACCTGTTCACGGGGATATGTCGATTATACCTTTCTTGGGGGCGCACAGATCGACATGTACGGCAACCTGAATTCTACGTATATTGGAGGAACCCACGCAAAGCCCAAAGTTCGTTTTCCGGGAAGCGGCGGGGCCAACGATTTTGGCAGCTTCTGCTGGAAGATGATGGTTCTGACCGTTCAGGATGCAAGACGTTTTGTGGAAAAGTGCGAGTTCATTACCACGCCCGGATGGCTTCAGGGCGGCAACAGCAGGAACGAGGCGGGACTTCCCCCGGGAACCGGGCCTTACAAGGTTTTCACCAACATGGCTGTGATGGATTTTGAACCGGAGAGCAAGAGGATGCGCATTATCTCCATCAATCCCGGCTATTCGGTCAAGGATGTTCAGGACAATTGCGGATTCGAGTTACTCAAAGCGCCCAAGATCACCGAGACCCAGCCGCCGACGGAAATCGAGTTGAAGATACTCAGAGAGGAAGTTGATCCGCACCGGTATGTGATTGGCAGGTGAAGTCCCACGGGGAAATCTGTGTGGGGTTATCAAAGAAATGAGTACTGCAAGAAAAAGAAATACAGGAGGGTCGAGTAAAAGCCATTGAAGAAAGTAATCTAATCTAATCTGGTCTGACCAGATCAGAAAAGTTTTTATACCGTGCATCGTGCAATCAGGATTGGGGAAATTGCCGATTTACGGAGGCGGTGAAGTGTTGTCTTTTTTGCTCAATGCTCATGATGAGAAAAAGACGTGATTATTTCTAACCTTATGAATGATGAGGAGGAAAAAATGAAGAGATTTTTGTTGGTTTTGCTGTCACTGGGGTTGATCATGGCCTTCAGTGCGTCAGCCTTCGCGGTTGACGTTAAAGTTGGCGCCGAATATTATGTCGGCGGATTGTATTTAAATAAAATTGCAGTAGATGATGGTTTTCAGAATTGGGCCGGAAGCACAGGATCTCAGAATCCCAGCACGGCGTTCTTTTACCAGAGACTGCGCGTAGGCACGGATTTTATCGTATCTCCCTCCCTGAAACTGGTAACACAGTTTGACGCGATGGAAAGAATCTGGGGCGGCGCAAGGTCCAATACCTGGGGAGCGAATCAGAACTATATGTTTGACGAGTCTGCAGGAACAAGAGCGGAAACTGAAAACATCGCCTTCAGACTGGCCTATATCGATTACACTTCACCAGTCGGCCTCTTCAGGGTTGGTTACCAGGAGGATTACGTATGGGGAACAGTTTTTGCAGATAGAGGCTCTGGAGCTCCCGCAGGCCAGATATTGTATATGGTTCCGGTTGGACCATTTTTATTTGGGTTTAATTATGCCAAAGAAGTATCTCAAAGCTATAGTGCTGTTACCTCCGGCTCCTATAGTTCGACTATCTATAACAATGGATACCTTACCGATGCAGACTCAAATTCTTACCGCATAGGAAGTATTTATAACTTCAAGGGCGGCGAGGCAGGTTTTCTCTTCCTCTGGTCCCGTAACGCGACAGAGAGGGCTACCACTACACCATTTCCTTACGGTTACCTGCAAAATGTTTACGTGATTGACCCTTATGTTAAGGCTAAGATTGGTCCTGTTGCTTTGCAGGCGGAAGCTCTGTATTGGTTTGGTGACGCTATGAAAGCTGAAGGCGGTCCCGGCTTTGCCGGTGGTAATACCGTTAACATAAGTTCGCTTTCCGCATTTGTTGATGCCACAGCCGACTTCGGCATGTTCTATGCCGGCGGTTCTGTTGCTTACGTTCAGGGCCAAAATCCCAGTGACTTTGGCAGCAAACTCGAAGGCGGAGTTTCTCCATTTAGCGGCGGTGTGGATTGGAATCCCTGCTTGATTATGTTCAACACTCAAACCTTGGGCTACTGGGCAGGTGGCATAAACGGTCACAGCGCCAACTATGGACCCGGCTCCGCATATGTCAACCCGATTGACGGCGAAATGATGAATGCGTGGTTCGGTCAGTTAAGAGGCGGTGTAAAACCCACTCCTCAATTGGATATCATGGCTTCAATTTCTTACGCAGAGGCTGATCAGAACGGATTTGTTGCAACAGGTCCAACCACAGTCGCCACTTTTCCCGGCAAGACCTATGGTACGGAAATTGATGTTACCGGCACTTACAAAATCACCAACAACCTGTCCTATATGCTGGGCGCAGGTTATTTCTTCACCGGTGATTATTTCAAGGGTCTGAATACTGCTTATGAAGGCGGCGCCAAAGTTACCGATGATTTCATCTTCATCAACAAACTTACTCTTTCTTTCTAAGACCAAGCAAATTATTATTAGTAGTTAGCTTCAAACCCCGGGGGAGTGATCCTCCGGGGAAATATCCGGGTTGATAGTAATATCATAGACGATGAGATACCGGTTTTTATCAATTAACAGTACAGAATGCCATAATGTTGTAATAAATATTTCAGCAATAAATATTTCATTGACATATAAGTCCTAATTTTTTATACTTTAATCATGAATAACCAATATGTTATCAAACAAGCGGTCTTTTTTTCATTGATTAAAAACGGACTTGCAATTCTTCCGGGGTGGCGCCTCTGATGCCCGCCGTAGAAGTGAGACATCAAAGAGTTGTGGTTGAGACTGACCGCTACAGGGTAGAGGGTGATATAACGTTGCCTCTGGAGGGTTATCGCAGCCATCTTTCCGACTATCTGAATCGTCAGGATCAAGAGTTTCTCATTCTCGCGAATGCTGAATTGAACGCTCTTGACGGATCCGGACGTGATTGGAGCACCCCCGTTCTAATGCTTGCAAGGCGTCATATCCGCCTGGTTGTTCCGGCTGGTCGTGAGGATGAATAGGATCATCCCTTAAAGTTCAGGGAATACCATTATCATTAGCAAATTCCCTCATCTGTTTTGATAAATATTATTTTGAGTCATAAAATTACTCTTCATATATTTGCCATGGAAAAAGAAGTTCTTATTCATTCTAAAAAACGACAGATGCAGAGAAACAGGCCTTCCGAAGTTTGAAACTTATGCGGCAACTAATTATTAATACCATTTCTAAATTAAAGATGATATTGCCTAAGCGAGGCTCCGGGCGACGATGCGCATGGTATAAGTGTTCGAGGAGCTGACAAGGATGCCAACAAAATAGCGTTTTGATTCAGAATTGATATAACTACATTTCATAAGGAGTTTAAAATGAATATAAAGGATTTGTTTGATTTAAAAGGCAAGATTGCCGTCGTTACAGGCGGCGGAAGAGGCATTGGTAAATTTATGGCTAACGGTCTGGCTGAAGCCGGTTGTAATGTGGTGATTGCTTCACGCAAGCTGGAGAACCTGGAAAAAGAAGTGCAGGAACTTGAAAAGTTGGGTGTCAAGGCTCTGGCGGTTAAGTGCGATTTGGCCAGGAAGGAAGATATTGAAAATCTGGTTAAGACTACTATGGATAAATTCGGCACGATTGATATATTAGTCAACAATGCCGGATTTACCTGGGGCGCGCCCACGCTGGATTTCCCGCTGGATAAATGGGAAAAGGTATTCGACGTCAATGTCAAGGGTGTCTGGATTTTATCTCAGTTGGTTGCCAGGATCATGAAGGAAAAAGGCGGAGGCAAGATGATCAATGTTTCTTCGATCTACGGTTCGCGCGGTTCCAATGAAGAAGAGCATCCGGCCGTGGCCTATAATCCTTCCAAGTTCGCAGTGGAGGGTTTAACCAAAACGCTCGCTGTTAAATTAGCCAGGTACAAGATTTATGTAAACTGTATAGCGCCTGGATTTTTCAAGACCGATATGATGGCTCATTTATTCAGGCCGGAAATGAAACCAATCCTTGATTTGACTGTTGGCGCAATTCCACTCAAAATGTACGGCGAAGAAGACGATATAAAGGGACTGGCTGTCTTTTTGGCATCCAGGGCTTCCAATTACATTACCGGCGGTATTTTTCCCGTGGATGGCGGATTATCAGCGCCATAAAAACTAATACCAAGCCGCGCAGCCTTTGGCTAACTTTGTTGGCAGCGTCATTGGCGTCCTGAGACGTATCAGTAATACGCCTGCCGAAGTCTCCTGCTTGCCGAAGCTGATCCTTTGACTGCAACTTGGCATAAAGACGTATGAACAAACAGGATACTGTCTGTGTTTTGTTCCCGGATGTTCTGTAATTTAACATAATTGTTTCCAGGAGCAATTGATATATACGAGAAATCTCCAGGCAAAAGAAGGAAGGAGTTTTTACTATGGTTAGGAACGGCATAAAAAATTGTCTGCTTATTTTTGTTATTCTCCTTTTGACTCTTGGGTCAATTAATGTCCGGGCGGATGACCAATACACCGCATCCCCGCCACTATTTACTAATCAGGAACTTGATAACCTCTTCGCGTCGATTGCCCTCTATCCTGACCCTCTGTTGGCTCAGATACTGCCGGCTTCTACCTATCCGCAGGAAATTGCCGACGCGTATGACTGGCAAATAAGCGGCGGGGCAACCTCAGAAATTGATATGCAAAACTGGGACGACTCCGTCAAGGCAATTGCCCATTATCCGGATATTCTGAAGATGATGACTGAGTATGGGGATTGGACCGCCGATATGGGAGATGCTTTTCTTAATCAGCCGGAAGATGTTACCGCGTCCATCCAGAGGCTCAGGTGGAAGGCCAGAAACGCCGGCAATCTGGAAAGTAACAATTGGCAGACTATAATAATTGTGGGATATTATATTGAGATCATTCCTGCCCAGCCACAGTATATCGACGTTCCGTCTTATGATCCTTCAGTTGTCTATGCCCAGGGAGCGGACCCTGACGAAGCGCCTTTCATTACTTTTGGTCCCGGTCTGATAATCGGAGATTGGTTGACCATGGACTTTGACTGGAGTCACCACCATATTATTTATCATGGCTGGAACCGCCCCGGTTGGGTAAATCGCGCAAGACCTTTTGTCCATATGAAAAATGAATATATTAGCAAAAACAAACCTTATATAAACAGTAATTGGAAGCACGATACGTCGCACGGCAATCCTGAAAGCTTCCGGGTGGCGAACCCCGGTGTCAGTACTGGCGCGGGCATGAAGTCGCGGATGGCCGAAATCAGAGGGAGGTTTGTAAAAGAAGCGCCGGCCACGTCTTCGTCAAAGGTTTTCGGTTCTTCAAAATTGGCGACGCCTCCTCAGAATATCAGGAAACAACAGGTCATAACGATCCCGAATGTCAATCAACGGCCGGAACAACAGGCTCCCAGTGTCAACAGGCAAACTCAGCAAACCGGTACTGCCCGCGGAGTTGTCCTGTCTCCCAGAACACCATCGGTCACCTTTGGCGGTTATAGGGGAGCAAGTGAAGCCGTGGGACAGAGTCTCCGCGGCCAGGCCAGTCGCCAGAGCAGCGAAAGTGTGCGTTCTTCCTTTACTCCCCCTGCCCCACAGAGAAGCGCACCTGAAAGGGGAGGTGGCTCTGGAGGCAATGCTCCTGCGGCCAGGGGAAATGCCGGAGATAAATCGCACCGGTAATACAGACTATATTTTCTGATAACTCGGAATAAATGAGTAAGGAAAGGAAGGAAAATATGATAAAGACAATTCAGCAAAATTCAGTATTTCATTCATTGCGTAAAATGATTTTAATGGCTGCGCTTTTTGTAATAGTGATGTTAATTTTTACCTGGAATATGCCGGCAGTCGCCGCACCGTCACAGAAACTGTTCTTATCCCCCGAAGATGCCGTAAAAGCGCTTACTGAAGCTGTTAAGGCAAATGACAAGATTATGCTGGATCAGATATTCGGGCCATATGGAAAAGATCTTCGTTCGGGCGATGCGGTGCAGGATGCTGTCGAATTTGTTGAATTTGCAAGACACCTCGATGAGAAAAGCGAGCTTGTACGAGAAAATGATTCGAAAGTGATCCTTCACATCGGCAAAGAGAATTGGCCGTTTCCCGTTCCCATAGTAAAATATAATGATAAATGGTTCTTTGATACCGAAGCGGGTAAAGAAGAGACCCTGAACCGCCGCATCGGGGAAGATGAACTTACGGCCATTCTGGTCTGCCGTGTCTACGTCAAGGCGCAGCGCGAGTATGTGCTTAATGACTGGGATGGCGACGGCATATTTGCGTATGCGCAGAAACTACGGAGCGATCCCGGTAAGAGGAATGGACTTTTCTGGAGATCCAGGCCGGGCCAGGAAAGGAGTCCCCTTGGTGAGCTTGTGGCACAGGCGTGGCATGAGGGCTACAAGAAGAATAGGGCTGCTTTCAAGGAATCCGAACAATCGCCTTTTCATGGCTACTATTTCAAGATACTGACAGGACAGGGAAAGAAAGTGCCGGGGGGCAGCTATAATTACATCATAAATGGCAACATGGTTGGAGGATTTGCTTTGGTGGCATTTCCCTCGAACTGGGGCAAATCGGGGGTAATGACTTTTATTGTCAATCAACAGGGAAAGGTCTACGAAAAGAACCTCGGACCGGAGACGGTAAAAACAGCTCAGAAGATGAAATTGTACAATCCCGATAAAACATGGACGCTGGTTAAAGAATAAAATAGCGAAGCATGATGGAGAAGGGATTTGACGGCACGCATACTAAGCTCGCATTCTAAGAAATAGAAGAGCAATCGGGTATTCCTGATTAGATTTATCTCGCAGGGTTGCCCCAGGTATCTATGCCAAGAAGTCTTTTATACGCGTATATCTTTCAATCAACCCAGATAAAAGCTTAATTTTCTCCGTATCGTCTTTTTTGAGCAGAGCTTCCATGTCGTCGATAGTCTTGGCGGTTAAGAACGTGTCCATGTTTACAAGAAGGATAGGGATGCCTTTCTCTTTGGCTCTGGAAATGATATGCTGATGGGGAACGATATCGTTGGTGAGTATAATACCGATGGTGTCCCGTTCCAGAGCTGCAAGTATCATGTCGCTCCTTTCGCCGCCGGTTATCATCAATTGATTTTCCCTGCTTACGCACTGTTTGGTAAAAAGCAGATCATGATCCGGGCAGGTATCAGACGGTGCGCCGATGATTATACTCTTAACGACTTGTTTAAGGTGTTCTTCACCGGTAAGCACTCTGGCTAAGAGCTTTTCCGCCAGAAAATCAAGCGTAAAGTACGTTAATTGCGCTTCATAAGGGATAACGCCGATAATATTAATGCCCATTTCCTTGATGCTCGGTGCAAAGAAATTCTCAAATGCTTCAACATCAGTCACCTTGTTGATGATAACGCCGCCGAAATCGGCATCTATTATTTTCATATATTTTTCAATGAATTTGATATCATCAATAATGGAATCGTTGTCGCCGCTCACGACAATTACGAGTGTGCCGTCAATATATTTTGCAATGGATACCGGATCAAGATTGAGGTACGCTCCGCACGAAAAGTCTTTTCCGCCTTCAATAAGGAGCACATCGTTTTTGCCTCCGATATTTGTTACGATATCGGAAAGGGCTGTCTTTATACCTTCCTGATCGTACATATATCTCAGTTTGGAATGGTCAAAGCCTAGCGTAATCTTCTCATAGTGGCTTTCCAATTCGCCTTTGCGCTCAAGAAGACTGACCATTAAACTCGCGTCGTAATCCCAGCTTCGTTTTCTGCGATAGATCAATCTGTCACCCAACGGCTTGGCGTAAGCAAATTTCTTATCTTTGAGCGAAGAGATTATTCCCGCGATGATGCTTGTTTTGCCGGCATTGCTTCTGATTGAAGAAACAACTATTTTTTTCATTGTATATTCTCCTTCGGTTTGCTAATCAAAATCCTCGCGTCTAAAGCCTTGAGGCCGTTTTTAATATCATACACAACTACAGGATTTATTTCTATATCGGTAATTCTTTCACATTTTTTAATAATGGAACTTATTTTAATGATTATATCTATAACAGCCTCGATATCCTTCCGATTTTCTCCTCTCGCGCCGAGAAGCAACGGATAAGATCTGATTTCTTCGAGCATGGAAAGCGCGGTGCCGCGGCTTATGGGAATAGCCCTAAACGATATATCCTTCATCACTTCCACATAAATGCCTCCGAGCCCGCACATGACGACCGGGCCGAATGACGGATCTCTCCTGGCGCCGACAATAAGCTCAACGCCCTTCTTTGCCATCTCCGTGACTTCAATGCCCTCAATAACAGCGTTGGGTTTATACTCCCTGCATTTATGCATGATCACTTCATAGCCATCAACAACTTCCTTTTTGTTATCAATGTCCAGTAAAACCCCGCCCGCATCGCTCTTATGTAAAATATCTTTCGACACAACCTTCATCACGACGGGGTATCCGATCTCTTCGGCGAACTTCACCGCCTCGTTTATACTATGTGCGATTCTGCTTTGCGGAATTGTAATGCCCGCAATCCGCATTACAGCCGCTCCCTCGTTTGCCAGAAGAAAGGTTCTCCCGTCCTTTAATGCTCCGTCTATAATCTTATTGATCGCCATTACGTCTATTTCGTATTCATCAAATTTATAAGATACTTCATCGATATATTTGTAGTATCTATAGAATGCTCCGATGCACGACACGGCCTGCTCCACATCGTTAAAAACAGGAATGCTGGCGGTTCTCAGAGACTCTATAGCGCCTTCAACCTGCGCACCGCCAATCAGAGCATAGCTGATTGATTTGCCGTTTTTCTTATGTATCGTGTAAGTATCGGTTATCATCTGAGAGAGATTACTGGAATCCATAATCGCTGTTTCGCAGTAAAGCCCGATTGTGGAACCCATTTCTCCGGACTCGGCTGCGATTGATAGGGCGCGCGTGTAATCCGCCGCGTCGGCCGCTCCTGTAAGATCGATAGGATTTTTTGTTGATCCGAACGAAGGTGTAACAGCATCATACAGGTTCTTTAACCCGGATTGATTATCATATAATGGAACTCCGTACTTTTCGCACGCGTCGGTAGCCATAACCCCGACCCCTCCTCCGTTCGTCACTATCACGCTGTTGTAGTTTTTGGGGGCAGTGGTGGAAATCATGAATTCGCACCAGTTGAACGCGTCCTCAAGACATTCGGCCCGAAGCACCCCGCATTGTTTCATGATAGCGTCGAATATTTCATCAGAGCCCGCCAGTGATCCTGTGTGCGAAGCGGCGGCCTGTGCTCCTCTTTTCGATTTTCCCGATTTTATGACGATAACAGGCTTTTTACCGGTGGCGGCTTTCAGGGTTTCAATCAGCCGCTCCCCCTTCTTTACGCCTTCGATATATATAAATATAACTTTCGTATTGTCATTATGGATGAGATAATCAAGAAGGTCGGCCTCGTCAACATCGCATTTGTTGCCGATCGAGATGATGGTGGAAAGTCCCATGCTGGCAATGGAGCTTTTTGCGATCATCGCGATTCCCAGCGCGCCGCTTTGCGTAAGTATGGCAACATGGCCAGGATTTATTCTGGCAGCGGAGAAAGTGGAGTTTAGCGACGCAGCCGACGAGTAGAGACCGAACATATTCGGGCCCACGATGCGCGTTCCCGCTGCCTTGGCAATTTCAGCAATCTCGTTTTCTTCCCGGACGTTTCCAATCTCTGAAAATCCGGAAGTTATTATCTGAATGAATTTGACTTTCTTTTGAGCGCAGCTTTTTACCGCGTTCTTTACAAGACCCGACGGAATCACAATTGACGCGCAATCAATATCGTCCGGGATTTCCAGAACATCAGTAAATACTTTATGTCCGTCAATATCGCCGCCCTTAGGACTTATGGGGAATACTTTTCCCTTATATCCGCCGGAAATTATATTGTTAAATATGGCGTAGCCGATCTTCTTTTTGTCCTGCGAAGCGCCGATAACGGCAATGCTTTGAGGTTCAAACAGGTATTTTATATCGTATCTGTTTTTAGGGTCCACTGTGCTCTCCAATCATAGGCTTTACGCAATGTCATAATAGATTTTAATTAAATCCGCCGGATAATGCAACAAATAAACATGATTCTAAAAAATAATGGTCATAACTTTGTTAAGGCTTGTTTTGGTAACGATGTGAAGCATCTCAATCTCATTGTGCTTAAAAAATACATTACCCGTGCGCTCTATCATCGCATATCGACGCAACATTTCGCTGGAGAAAATAATTGACTTACGAAGGGAAATTACCTATCTTTGTTAAATACTAATCTCAGGTATAAACAGACTTAAGCGATTGATATAAAGCATTACCGCAGGATGATATGATTAAACAACCACCCGCATACTGGAGCGTCACTCAAAGAGACTTGCTGACCGGGCTTGGCACAAGGCCGGAAGGATTAAGCAGCCCGGAGGCAAAACAGCGTCTGATGAGCTATGGCGCTAATCTCCTGAAGCCTCCCAAACGATCAGATACGCTGTCCCTGCTGATTAATCAGTTCAAGAGTCCTATTATCCTGACGCTTGTTTTTGCCGCAGGGTTGTCTTTTTTCCTTCAAGACCCCATAGATGCTGTTATTATTCTTTTTATCGTTTTGATAAGCGGCCTTTTGGGATTTTGGCAGGAACGCGGCGCCGTTGACGCTGTCAACAAATTACTGGCTATGGTCAGTATCAAAACGGCCGTTTTTCGTGACGGGAAAACGGTAGACATTGTTCTTGAAGATGTTGTACCGGGAGATATTATCATATTGAATGCCGGAGATGCCATTCCGGCTGATAGTCTGATTATCGAATCAAAGGATTTCTTTGTTGATGAAGCAACTCTGACCGGCGAAACTTACCCTGTCGAGAAGGCGGCCGGATTATTACCGGAAGAAACGCCGCTTGGCGGACGCACCAATTGCGTCTTTATGGGAACTCATGTCATCAGCGGCACAGGCAAGGCCGTTGTCGTTTTCACAGGACAGCAGGCGGAATTCGGAAAAATATCCGAAAGGCTTAAGTTAAGGCCTCAGGAAACTGAGTTTGAACGCGGCATCCAGCAGTTCGGATATTTCCTGCTCGAAGTTACCCTGGCATTGGTTGTCGTAGTATTTGCGATCAATGTTTTTTTCCACAAACCGGTTTTGGAATCGTTTCTTTTTTCGCTGGCACTGGCCGTGGGGCTGACGCCGCAACTGCTGCCGGCCATTATCAGTATTAACCTGGCCCATGGCGCAAAAAAGATGGCCGCGCAAAAAGTCATTGTTAAGCGACTGGCTGCTATTGAGAATTTCGGGAGCATGGATGTGCTGTGCTCGGATAAGACAGGAACCCTGACCGAAGGCAAAGTAACGATGAATTCGGCATTAGATCTCGAGGGTAATCCAAGTGACAGAATATTCTTTCATGCGTATCTGAACGCTTTTTTTGAACAGGGATTTTCCAATCCTCTTGACGAAGCAATTCTGTCTTACAAACAGCAGGATATCTCCGGATACAAAAAAGCGGATGAAGTGCCTTACGATTTTATTCGTAAGCGGTTGAGTATTCTGGTTGAAAAAGACAGCAGACATTTGATGGTGACTAAAGGAACAATTCCCAATATCCTTTCCGTTTGTTCATTGGCTGAAACTCCCAGGGGAGATCATGTGGCCGTGGCCTCGGTTATGCAGCAGATCCAGCAGAGATTCGAGACGCTCAGCTCTCAGGGGTTTCGCCTGCTCGGTCTGGCTTACAAGGATATGGGTGTGGAATCCGTTATTAATAAAGATCTTGAGTGCGACATGATATTTCTGGGGTTTCTTCTTTTCTTTGATCCGCCCAAAAAAGGAATTGCTGAAACAATCGGCAGTCTCAAACAGCTTGGTGTTTCTCTGAAAATCGTTACGGGGGATAACCGCCTTGTCGCCGCCAAAGTGAGCCATGATATCGGGATGCCTGAGGCTAAAGTTCTTTCCGGAAGTGAAATACATGAAATAAGTGATGCGGCTCTCTTACGGAAGGTGGTGGAAACGGATATTTTCGCGGAAATAGAACCCAACCAGAAAGAACGAATTATTCTGGCATTGAGGAAGGCGGGGCATGTGGTAGGATATATGGGGGACGGAATTAATGATGCTTCAGCCCTTCATGCCGCGGACGTCGGCATTTCGGTGGATACGGCGGCC
>JBKQWB010000032.1:0-6764 GCA_052139735.1 Smithella sp.
TAAGCGGCATCAACGCCACGATGTCCTGGGGCCAGAGCAACATCAGCAGCATCACCGGTTCACCGATTGCTGGTTTCGCATTTGATCAGGGCGGTTTTGTCGGCGCCGTTGTTTCCACGACCGGTAACATAACTGTTAATGGTCTATTAACAATTGATGTTGGTGTTAACAACACCACCACGCTGTCAAACACTGGTATCCCCGGCGGTATCGCTCTTGGCTTAACCAATATGGCCATTGGCATAGGCGGCGTTCAGATGATCGTTAAAGTAGGCGCGGAGAAATCACTTACAGTACCTACTCTGACCATGACCATGGGAACAGCTTATATCAGCAATGTTTCCACTACAGTAAACGGTCAGGTTCTCATTTCCACCCATTAATAGTGGTAGTGGATACAGTGGATAAGACGGCGTTTATTCAGTCGTCATGAATGTGAAAAAAGAGGCACGGGGAAATCGCCCGTGCCTCTTACACACTTTAAAGAATGTCATTTAAGGAAAGTCCCGGCGTGCCGGGATAGCCATCTAAAAATCATCTGCTAAAGAAACATTTTCCGAAATATTCAGTATTCAATTAAGCTTTGTCTCCGTTATTGACTTCACTTTGTCTCCGTTATTGACTTCACAATGTCACACTGGGTCTCATCACCGGGAATTAATGATAACAGTTTGAAACCTGCATGACAGCATTGTGTCACAAAGGAGGCTGAAAATAGCCTTGTTGACACCTTTTATTGTAAGTTGAATAACATCAATGCATTAGACTTCTATTTTCAGAGAAAAGTTAGCATAGGAGACATTAGCAGACTAAAAGGCGCCTTATAGATTTACGATTCTTCAAACAATTAATAGTTGACATTTTACGACTACTCCTTTATGCGTATATAAGACAATCTGTTTTAAGCTGTAGCGTTTTCTCCAGAACCGGTTTTATCGATGACGGACCATCAATGTTAATATTACCAGAAGGTGGAAGATGATCAAGCTGGCCGTAGTCATTCATGATGAAAATTATTTGCAAAAACTTATAAATCGCCTGCACAATGAGAACGATATCGACCTCTTCAGCGCCGTCATCATCAAAGATTTCAAAAGCGAGGCGGAAAAGGTCGTTGCCTTCATGGAGCAAATGGTCAAGCAACCACCGGATATTTTACTCTTTGAGCAGGCCATTTTGCGAGATGTGGCGGCCTTGGATTTGGAAAAAATTCTCTATTATATTGATAAGACGCCTACCGTGAAGACCATCATCATCGGTATACGCTTCAACGAGGAAAACGTTATGGCAATGATGCAGGGTGGTGTGCGGGGATTTTTCCGATTCGCACTGGATGACGAGCAACTTATTAGATGCATTCGCACGGTGGCTATGGGAGATATCTGGCTCGAAGCTAATATGATTACTCCGGTTTTCGATGAATTCATCAAAGAATTTATGAAGAAAAAAGAGCTGCTTAAATCTCTCAACGAATTGAATTCAACAAAACTGGATATGCTTTCCCATCGAGAGATGGAGATTATGGAACTGATCAGCCATAGCCTGACCAATGAAGAGATTGCCGATAAGCTTTTCATAAGCCCCAAGACCGTCAAAACCCATCTGCGCAACATCTTTGTGAAGGCCGAAATCAAAAATCGGGTCGAGGCCGCGCTTTTGTATACGCGTCATGCCTTCGCATCGCATTAGCTGTTTTCGCCTAACTCATAAATAAGTCAAGAAGATGTTTCATTGATTATGATTTGAAAGGGTGGATAACCATCAAGATTACCGAATACTCATTTACAGGAAGTACTTGAGTGCTTCGGTCACTAAATATATCCGGTCGCCAAATGATGTCAGTCCGAGTTTCGTGGATGCGCCAAGTACCTCAAATAAACCTTTTAGATTGCAGTCAGGTTTATCCCGGCAGATTTTTTGTCGTGGTTTCATAGCAAGTCTAATATAAAAAAAGTTGAAAAGAAATCATGTATCTCTTTTCATATCCGGGCCAAATGACGTCAATAGAATCCGAGAATCACTAGAATCACGCCTAAAGACAAAAGGGTCTGCCACTGACTGCCGTTGACTGCCGTTGACTATTGGGCATGAGTCAAGCATATTTAATGGTCAAAGGCAGACTAGATCCCTTCCTAAATTCATTCACCATGGCGCATTATTAAGTATATCCAGATAGTGTTGATATTCTTTGTCTGTTATCCAGCTAAGGGACCATCCGACTGGCGCTAATGGTATTGCAGCGTCGGGTCTAAGCTTCCTGTAATATTCCCGCGAAGCCTTAAATGAAGCAAGCTTGCTGCAATTCCGATCAGTAACCGCATTCAAAATGAGAACCTGATGATCATTATCAAGCTCTGGAATAATAGCAAGGTCAGCAGAATCAATCAGGCATTGTTTTGTTAAATAATCTTTCTCATCTGCCGTCAGCTTCCTGGCACTCTCCTGCGGACGTATAGATACATTAACAAGAATTTTATCGCCAACCCTGATACTATTAGGGTTGCCTGGTATGGATACTTCTTTGCCTTGATTATCTTTGATCGTAATCTGATTCCCATTGATTTTGGTAACAGTTCCTTTTATTTCAAAATCACTTGCCGCAAAACTGAATTTAGCCAATGTAAAAACTAATATAACAGCAATAGCTGCCAAAGCGGTCTTCTTCATGAATTATCTCCTGGTTAACGATTACGGTTGTAACCTGATCTTTTTAAACACTATCATACACAGCATTTTTTTATTTGTCGTTTGTAAAGCCTTGAAGCTTCATTATCGGGTAAACAGTCGGGAAATAAACGAACGAATAAAAATTCATTGTTTGATTGCTCCAGTTAACCTCGTTTTCACGACCCACGCTTTTCAGATAAGGCTCCATCAACACATCATACTCATCTATCAACCTGGGTAGTTTTGTTGTTTCATAGATTTCATCATGCCTGAAAGCTGCTACGGGCATTCGCGGCTTCTTGTTGGATCGGTCTGCCGGATAACCAACCGTCAGGCCATTTAACGGGAAAGTATATTCAGGAAGATTCAACAGCGAAATCATCGCGGCCGGATTGTTGCGAATACCGCCGATAGGTACGATTCCCAGATCGAGTGATTCCGCCGCCGCAATGATACTCTGCAGGCAAATTCCGGCATCAATACAGACGGCAATTGTCGCTTCAACACTCTCTGGAATGACAAGCGGTTTGCCGACTTTTTCTGAAGCCAGCTTTGACTTATAAAAATCGGCAACAATCAGGATAAAGAGTGGGGCTTGAGCAATCCAGGCCTGCCCTCCGGCGATTTCAGCAATCTGTTTCTTTTTTTGTTTGTCCCGAACAATTACGAGACTGATCTGCTGTCCATTGATGGAGTTCGGGCAAGCCTGTGCTACTGCCACCAGTTCGTCGATAATTGCATCAGGTACTTCTTTATCAAGATAACTGCGAATACAACGATGATTTTTCATGACTTCAATAGTTTTATTCATCTTCAAATCCTTTCTTTATAATGAGCGTGAATAACAGTCCTGATATTTACATACTCCTGCATGCCACTGCCGGGCGGCTTTTGATTATGCCAATAGTTATTATACTCCATTATCGTTGAGCCATGCAAGGATGTAGTCTGCTATTTCCTCCCAGCCCTTTTGCCCGATGATAAAATGAGTCCGTCCTGAAAACTCCTTGAAGCCGGTAACTGAACCGGTAACTGAAGCAGATCGCTTATATTTGGCATAATTTGATTTGATAAGCGAAGCGGGAATGATGTTGTCAGCCGAACCGGCAATCAGCAACAACGGCGGATGCGGTTTCTTGAAATCAACTCTTTCCGTCAGTGAATTGCGTGGAATACGGCGGGATTCAGGCACAACATATCTCTCGTAAGCAGCTCGTTGTTCTTCCAATGGAGATGCATTGACGAATGTGTACCCGAATCGTTCAAACGTCATTTCGATGGGACTATTTTGGGAAACGAAAGGCGTAATATGCGGCCAATTGGATTTGAGAAATGACCACTTGGTGGTAAATACTCCCATAGGCGGCGCGGAATCAATGGCAACGCCAGCAGAGGCCAAATCTTTTTGAAGCAATAATTGGACGGCCAGCCCGCCCATTGAGTGACCAATAATGACAGGCTTTTCATCGAGCTTCCTGATGATATCTGTGAAGTGTTCAAGAACTCTGCTCAACGTAAGTTTGCCCAGTTGCGGGTCGGGATGATTTTTACGAAGCGTCTCAACCGGTTGATCTCGGCCGGGCCAATCCGGGGCAAGACATGTGTAACCTTTAGCTTGACAGCGAGTAACCCAATGTTCCCAACACAACGAGTTCATATACATTCCATGTATGAATACGATAGTCTTAGTTTTCATGCTCTTCTCCTCATGATTAACTGGTTTATGTTTGTGCACGAACGCCGCTCAACCACTAAGATAAAATTACTAAAATTAAACCTATAAAAGCCGGCAGAGCTTGGATGAATAGAATTTTGCGGCTGGCAGTGAATGCCCCATAAACACCGGCAACAATCACGCAAGATAAAAAGAACAGCTTGAAATAGGTACCGGAATCCCCCAGTACGACACCCAACAACAATCCGGCTGCCAAAAATCCGTTATACAAACCCTGATTTGCGGCAAGAACTTTGGTGGCCTCCGCCTTTTCTTTCGATTGCCCAAATACTTTTAAACCGAATGGCTTATCCCAGAGAAACATTTCCAGAACAAGAAAATAGACATGAAGAAGAGCAATCAGGACGACCACTGCATTTGCAACTATAGTCATTGGAACTTACCTCCTTTTGTTGAGACTAACAAAAAATCACTGGCCCGCAAAAACCCGCGTTGAAGTTTATTTAGTGTTAGACGTTTTCCCCTTCACCCCTGCAAAGAGCTTCGTACTATTAACTACGACAAATCTTGAATGGCCCCGATATCGACAACTTAATGAATATTTTTCACTAATTCCTGAAGCCATACTAAATATTGTTGTCCACGCTTCATATCAAAATAATCGGCTGCAAGCATCAACAACGCTTGGATGAACAATCCCGTTCCGATTCCCAGACCTCTGCTTCCAAAAAATTGCGTTAAGATTAAAATTATTCCAACGGCGGCCACCGCAATTTCTACGAAGCGGTAAACTACGAAGTTTTTCATCACCGTTTCCATTCTCGGAATTTCCTGCGTTGTAAGGGCGTGATGGTTCGTTGAGTACATTGTTTCTACGCGGGAGATATCTTTTGGAGAGCGAATAAATACTGCGCCGCCAACAAATATTTGAATAACCGCAATAATGATTAATGGCCAGGCAATTCCCGTATAAAACGGTTGTTTAAAAGAAAAAAGGAAATACATACCCGCAGCTAATGCAATTATACCAATGGCTATAAAAACCAAACTCTCCGCTCGCTCTGCCTTGAAATATAGTTGTATGGTTTCCATTTTATTCTCCAAACAAGTCTTGCTGATCGTCACCACAAAATATACCGCCGTGGAATTCGCAAACCCCTGCCCTCTGCGCTAAAATCCGAACCCTATCGATTTATCGCCGCTAATCTTAACTTTTGCCTGTGACCCCTTATGATGACTTGTTTTTTATAAATTCTGTATCAATGATAATTTTTACCTCTGGCGCTACGGCCCAGGCATTTTTACCGAATTTTTCTTTGTAATTGACGTTATAGTCGAAACGGTTAATCACAAGAGTCGCCCGGCAACCGGTTCTTGTATTTCCCATAGGATCGATGACTGTGCCTTTATATGTTACGTCGAAGTTTACCAACTTTGTGACATCCTTGATTGTGAGGTAACCTGTAAGAATATATTTGCTCTTACTGAGTTTCCTGACGGCTTTACTTTTGAATTTCATCTGGGGATACTTATCCGCGTCAAGAAATCGAGGGGATCTCAAGTCTTTGTCACGCATTTCAACATTCGTGTTTATCGACTTCGTCTCAACAGTAAAATCAACTTTTGCATCAGTAAAATCACTTTTGTCCGAAACAGCGCTCCCATCAAAATCCATGAACTGCCCAAACACAAATGAAATAGTAAGGTGTTCTACTTCAAACTTTACCGAGGTGTGTGCTTTGTCCATTTTCCATGTTGTGCTCTGCGCAAATACCTGAAATGGTATCGTGATAAACAGTGCAGCCATGAGTACAAGATAAAACTTTTTCATAGTAACCCTCCTTTTTTTGACTTGATACTTAAATCATGTTGATGGCATTGACTTTTTGTTTTTATAAGTTTGACTTAAGACTTCCTTGTTTAATAGTTCATTGACATCTGCTCAAAGCAACTAAAACGACAACGTTAAGGTTAGAAGTCAGGCTGATAAGTTTACTTATATAATAAAGAAATGTGCGCTTGTGTATTTGAAGAATGCCCTTACTGGCATGTAAAGTCAAGAGGGAAATAACTATCGAAAGTTGGCTAATTTGTCTTGTCTATATTGTTACCCTCCATTTAAAATGTTATATTTTAATCACATTTGAAAATTTGTTTGAGGGAAGCTTTTTCACAAGTCTGATCGACCGGCAACCGTTAACTCCGCAGTTGCACCTTATAATCGTTAATCAATAAATATTTATTATGAAAAATGTTACATGGACTATGCTGCTGTTCACCTAACAACAAACAAGCATGATGTGATAATTTTTTATTGATTTGCGTTTGACATGATTTATCAACGCTCTGCATAACCGGCTGGCTATACAACGTCTTGTTAAGCACGCTGGTTCGATAGATATTTGCTGATTTTACGGACCAA
>JBKQWB010000033.1:0-8250 GCA_052139735.1 Smithella sp.
CAATTGAAACGCCATAGCTCACAACACGCGGCTTAGTTCTTCAAGCGTCAATCCAAAATTGAATCAACGCCTCTAATCCGAATCTCTTCGTTTGCTAACTCAACTTTGGATTGACGCTTATTCGTAAGGTTGAGTTTGGCAGCAAGAGCAATCCCCATAGCGTGCCATGGAGTAAACGAGTGAATATTAAATAATATTGTTCTTTCAGAACCGAAGATTCTCCGTAGCTTATTTCCGTAGCTTATCATGGAGAGCTTCAATTTTTTCAACAAACCGAATTTTATTGATAATAAGAAAAAACTTAAAAAGTTTTTGCATCTATTGTCCGATTAACTTCGTTTAATACCCTGAAGACGCGTATTTTATTACCTCACATTGAAATAGTGGAACTTTAATGCACATCATCATACGGGCATTGCAACACCCTTGCTCTTCAATATCAGGAAGCTGATTGTTAAAGTCAATGAGTGTACAAACATTATTCCTTATCTCTTAGCATTCTCGCTTTTATTTTATCCCACGACTTGGTTATGAGGAAGCTCTCTTTCATGTTATCAACCATACGGACAAACTTGGGCCAGGGGACGGCAAAGCTAAGTGTTGAGGAAGGCACACAGGGTCGCGCTGAAACATCAAACATGCCTAATACGGCATGATTCTCAGAAGATTTAAGTTCTTTATAGGGATAATCAACGATAGATGCGCATCCGGCGCCAAAAGGAGCAATGACGCCATTGGGTCGCAATTCATCAAAATTGGCAAGCGTAAAAAGGCCGGAAAGAACATGGGGAGGGGCAAGGAAAATGACCACCAAAGGCTTATCTTCATCTTCCATGCGGTCCCATCTTTTGAAGATAATATAATCTTCGGGCGCTTGCGATGGCGTCTGGTGTTTCATGAGTTCTTTAACCATTTCCGGAGATTTCTTATATCGTTCTCCCTCCAGTTTACCGGGAATGCCATGGGATAGAAAATATTCAAAAGCGGGTGTTAATTCGCTCTTAAAGCCACAGTAACGTTTGCCGCCATTGCAACCAATTGTATCGGCATTAAAGTACAGGGTTTCTCCTTTCCGGACTTTCGCTAAATCTCCAATCATGCAACGATGTCCTTTAGGTTCTTTTGCCATAAATTTTGATTCCGCCGAACCGGAATAATAAAACCCAATGGGTAATTCGGCGCCGGGGAAATATGTGGTCCAATTTTGTAAAAATCTTTCTTTGAATTCAGAATCCATGATGATCCTCCTTTTTCACTTTCTTGTTGATCTCAAAAGTTCAATGTATAAGGATTTCCGCCCTGAAGCAACTAACCCGGTTACGACCTGAAGCGACGCTCTGACAAGACATTGCTTTCTTACAGAAAAAATATAGGGGAATTGCGTTTGTATGTCAATTATTTTAAAGTAATCATTACCTGTTAAAATATCGCATATCCGGGAAAAAAATAGACTCTATGTAAGGGTTATTTTAATAATGCTATGCACCGTATTGTTCTTCAATCCATTTCTGGTAGGCGCCGGTTTTGATGTTTTCCACCCATTTTTTCTGGTTCAAATACCATCTGACGGTTTTTTGCATTCCGGAATCAAAAGATTCCTTTGGAGACCAATTCAGTTCTTTATTTATTTTTGAAAAATCAATGGCATAACGGCGGTCGTGGCCGGGACGGTCCTGGACGAAAGTAATCAGCGCACGACGCGGCTTTCCATCAACCGCTGGTTTGATTTCATCGAGAATATCGCAGATCATTCGCACGATGGAAATATTTTCCATTTCCGCGCTGCCGCCGACGTTGTACGTTTCTCCGTGTTTCCCTGATGTCATAATGGCCCAGATGGCTTCGCAGTGGTCTTCGACATAAAGCCAATCGCGGATGTTTTTGCCGTCGCCATAAACCGGAAGCTGCTTTCCTTCAAGGGCATTAAGAACAATAAGCGGAATGAGTTTTTCCGGAAACTGATAGGGACCATAATTATTAGAACAGTTTGAAATCGTTGAGGGCAGGGCAAACGTTTTGTAATAAGCGCGTACCAGATGGTCGGAAGCCGCCTTGGATGCGGAATATGGACTGTTGGGACGATACGGCATATCTTCGCAAAAAAGGCCTTCGGCTCCGAGACTCCCGTAAACCTCATCTGTGCTGACATGATGAAACAGCTTGAATCTATCCCCGCGGGCTTTGGCGCACTCCAGAAGATTGAAAGTTCCGACAATGTTTGTCTGGATAAAATCACCGGGAGTTTTTATGGAACGGTCAACGTGCGACTCAGCGGCAAAGTGGCAGACGGCGTCAACATTATATCGCGAAAACACATCTTCAAGTTTAGCGGCGTCGCAAATATCGACCTTTTGGAAAATATATCTCGACGCATGGTCTGTGGCTATATCAGCCAGGTTTTCCGGATTGCCCGCGTAAGTTAATTTATCCGCATTAATTATTCTGCCGGAGAAATCCTTATTGTTGATTAAATAACGGATAAAATTACTGCCGATAAATCCGCATCCGCCCGTTACAAGTAAATTTCTGAATTCAACTTTGTTATCTGTCTTCATCTTTATCCGCCTATTTTAGTGGATTTGTAATTCTATTTCAGGAATCCCTGAATAATCCTGTTCACCGCTTCATCGTAAGTAAGTCCGAGACTCATTAGTTTTGTCAACTGGTCGTTGGCGATTTTTCCGATCGACGCTTCATGTGTGAGTTCGGCATCGGGATGGAGCGCTTTGAGCGCGGGCATGGTTTCATTGGTGCCGTTATCCATAATAATGGCGTCGCATTCAATATGCCCGAAGCACTTGTTCCTGGCTTCCATCGAAGCGTGAAAAATCTGTTTGGAATTGCCTTTCATGACCGAACGGGAGATCATATTGGCTCTGCTTCCGGAACCCTGAAGGATTATGTTATTGGCCGATACCGCCCTCTGCTCGCCTTCAGTCAGAACTCTTTCCGTAATCAGTAAAAGACTGCCGTGGCCGAGAGTCGCCTCGTTTAAACGGTCGGCTTCATCAACGCCGCTGATTTGAGTCAATTCCATCTCCGCTGTTGCTCCTTCATCCAGAAATACTTTTGTCGTCGGATTGAGAGTGCGACGGCCCCTGCCTTCACCCATGGCGAAATGCTTTTCCACGTAGGTTACCTTTGCCTTTTTCTCCACTTGAAAATCGTGGATGCCGGCATGGCCTTCAGGCTCGGACGATCCGCAATGAATGCCGCAGCCCGCAACGATCGTCACTTCCGCGCCTTCGCCGATAATAAACGAATTGTAAACGACATCAAAAAGACCAGCCTGGCTTAAGATAACGGGAATGTGAACCGATTCGTTTTTTGTGCCCGGTTTAATGGTTACAATAATGCCGGTTCCTTCGGCATTGGTTTCAATATTGATATTGGCCGATACCTGCCTTTGAAGAAGCTTGCCGTTTTTCCTGATATTGAAGGCGCCTTTGGGCAATACTTCCAGATCGGCGACTGTTTTTAATAATTTTTTATCTAAGGCATCCAGCATCCTGATCTCCCTCGCATTTGTGATGATAAGCGCAAATACTCAAATCGGTTAACAGCGGCAAGGCTTTTTTCAAATCTCCGGTATAAGCAATTCGTCCCTTATCGATTATGATGATTACATCCGCCACATCCAGAAAAGCTTTGTTGTGGCTGACGACAATCGTCGTTGTCTTTTCGGTAAGTTCTTTTTTCAGAAGGCTGACCATTGGACCGATTGTCCATAAATCAATGCCTGTGTCCGGCTCATCGTAAATGGCCAGTTTCGGATTGGCGGCAATAGTCGTTGCCAGTTCGATTTTTTTAATTTCTCCTCCCGAAAGTGTCGCATCAATTTCTTTGTCCAGAAAAGACAGCGGACAGATGCCCACGCGGCCGACCATTTCCAGAAACTTATTTTCATCGTCAGTTCCGGTGACGATAGAGAGCAAATCCCGGAAAGTGATTCCCTTGAAACGCGCTGGCTGCTGAAAACTATAGGCGATGCCTGCTTTGGCACGGTCCGTAATGGAAAGACCGGATATGTCTTTGCCCTCGAAAAATATAGAGCCACTGGATATCGGGTTGATTCCCATGATCAGCTTGGCCAGAGTGGTTTTTCCGCTGCCGTTCGGGCCGGTTATAACATAAAATTTTCCTTTTTCGAAATTGAAATCAATGCCGTCAATGATATTGCGGGGAGTGCCATTACCGTCACCATTCCCCTGCGCGGTAAAATATAATTTTTTTAAATCCAGCATGAGCTTAATCCGCCTTTATCTGTGAAATATATAATAAATATCAGTTTAATAACTGATTTGCCCCTGAAAAACGTTCATTTCTTTTGATGGTCTAAACACAATTCTTTTCAAAAAGCAACGGCGAAAGATGCGGCAGAAGTGTTGTTGCCGAGGCGCACAAAAAATGGCGGTAACCGTTATATGAAACAGCTACCGCCAGGTGTTCTTCAGTTTTCGAGACACGGCAAAGAAATATGTTTTTCTGATATAGAGATTAGCAATTCAATATCCGATATCGGAGAAAGCGACAGTTACTCTCAAAAAAATAATCCCTGCTAAAAAATATTACTGCGTCTCCTTCAAATTTAACTCATTAAAGCTCAAACAATTTAAGAATATCTTTTTATTTCTTTTTTGCCGCCACTTTCTTTTTTGCTACGGCTTTCTTTACAACTTTCTTTGCTGCCACTTTCTTTTTGGGAGCCGCCTTTTTAACTACTTTCTTTGCCGCTGCTTTCTTTACTACTTTTTTCTTTGCTGTTGCCATTGGGTGAAGCCTCCTTTATCAAAATTGTTTATCTAAAATACTGCACATAACTTCTTATAGCTTAATTTTACTTTATTTTTCTTGTCACGTCAACAAAAAGTGCAAAATAATAGCAATTATTTTTATTTGTTTTTTACAGCACATGAATTTAAAATCCATCACGTGAAAGAAAACAATACGACAGATATTTTTTATATTTTTTTAAAATGCTGTAAGCCGCGTCATTCCAGCGTTTCCAGACAATCAAAAAATAAATACTGTAAAGTGATGATGATAAACTTGTAAATGAACAGAGCCTGAATTTGTTTATTTGAAAAAACAGTTTCACCCATAAAAAAAGAAGAAAAAGGAAAAAATAAAACAATATTTTCCATTTTTTTTAAAAAACAGTGAAAATATAATTTATGGCAAGCTGGATTTAATTATAGATATGTCCTTGCGCCCACAAATTGTTTTGAGAAATAATCGGTGGACAGACAATCAATACGAATCTTTTTCCCCTGCGATGAAGCGTGAATGAATTTGTCGTTTCCTATATAAATTCCCACGTGCGAAACACGGCTTGTTCCTTTCTTGGCAAAAAATACCAGGTCGCCTTTTCGTAACTCATCTTTGCTTATTGATGTTCCCGCGTCGAATTGCCTCATTGAGTGGCGCGGAAGATTCATTCCGTTTAATTGATAAACGGTCATTGTAAGTCCGCTGCAGTCAAATCCGTCATCAACGGATTGGCCGCCCCAGAGGTAAGGGACCCCGATAAAATCTTTCGCGGTCTTCACAAGAGAGTCTCTTAAATACTCGGTGCCGTTTTTTTTCGTCCGGGATACAGCTATGCTGTATTCTTCCGGCTGGACAATGTAAAATTCTTTGATGACCTTTGCATCTTTGAGGCTCTCGGCTTTTTGCCGGGCCGTTTCTTTTGTGGCGAAATTGCCGAATCGAACCTTGAAGAACTTATCGGAAGCCAGGAAATATGTGGCATCCAGTCCGCGATCCTTCAGTACTTCCGTCAAACGCACTGCATTTTCCACTTCCCTGAACGCGCCGGCCTGAATCGTGTATTTCATCAGCTCCAATGGCGGTTTGCGTAAAACCTGTGGCGGTTGTTCCGGCGCCGGTTTTGGCTCGGCTGACACCGACGGCTGATTGTTATAAACATGCGACGTTGATGACGAACGTGAAGTGCGGTGGGAATAAAAGCATGATACCGTAAGAAGGATAATTAAAAGTAAAAAGATTTTTAAAAGGTAATCTCTCATTACTCTATCTTCCAGTTAGTCCCAACGAAATCTCTGGCGTCTTCCGATGTTGTAATTCTTCCTTCCAGTTGTTCGTCTTCCAGTGCGCGCAGGATTTCTCCGATAATTTTTCCCCTGGCAAATCCAAGAGAAATCAAATCATCGCCGGTGAGTAATCGCGGCGGATGCAGATCATCCTGGGTCAGACTCTGGAGTTGATCGCGGCAGAATTCATAATTGTCCTGCATGCCGTGACTGGAAATACAATCAAGGCGGTGCAATTCCATATGCAAATCAAAGTCAGGCATGCGCAGGAATCGTTTAAGGCGTCCCGGACGCATCTTCTGAACATTCATGAAAACCATATGCTGGCGGATAAGATTGAGCACCGTTTCTCTCTGAGCGCGGGAAAATTTCAGCCTTTGCATGATATCATCGGCGATTTCTTCTCCTTTCTTAACATGCCCGTAAAAATGCACTCCTTTTTCGTCTTCACTGCGGGTAACGGCTTTGCCCACATCATGCAGGAGCGTTCCCCACCCGAGACAAAGGTTTTTATCCGTTTCTCCGTCTTTAGGCAGCAGCTCCAGCATTTTTAAAGTATGCTGCCATACGTCGCCTTCAGGATGAAACTGCGGCGGCTGTTCCACGCCCTTCAATCTATCTATTTCGGGCAATACCTCTTTCAAAATTCCTGTCTGAATCATTAATTCAAAACCAGTGCGGGCACCGCCGCAAGTGAGAATTTTACTCAACTCTTCACGCACCCGTTCAGCGCTGATCCGGTTTATTTTGGCGGCGTTTCTTTCGATGGCTTTCAATGTTTGAGTTTCTATGACAAAACCGAGATTGGCGGCGAAACGGATCGCCCTCAACATTCGCAGAAAATCTTCATTGAAGCGGCTGTCGGGATCATTGATCGTGCGGATTATTTTCTTTTCGATATCCATTCGTCCGTTTACATAATCGGTTATCTCACCGGTTTCCGGGTCCATTAAAAGCCCGTTGATGGTGAAATCGCGTCTGAACACATCTTCCTTAGCGGAAGAGAAATGAACCTGGGATGGATGCCTGCCGTCTTCATAAACATCATCGCTACGGAAGGTGGCAACTTCGTAAGGACAGCCCTGCACAATGACGGCGATAACGCCGAACTTTGCGCCGATGGATATGGTATTGGAAAAAAGCGCCATCACCTGATCGGGAAGCGCCGAAGTGACAATGTCATAATCACCTGATACCTTGCCGAGAATGAAATCCCGCACACAGCCGCCGACAAGATACGCTTCATAACCTGACTGTTTTAACCGATGGACAATTTCCTCAGCATGCTTGCGATTGTAATTGTCAGGCAAGGATTCTTCCTCCTACGATTTTTTCTTGCCTAATTTAATGGCACAGAGTTCCCCGCACATGGTGCAGCCTTCATCCTTGGCGCTCTTGCTTTTTTCCAGAAGAGAAACCGTTTTTTGCGGATCAATGGATAAATCCATCTGTCCCTGCCAGTCGAAATTATTCCGGCACTGCGACATTTTCCTGTCTCTTTCACGGGCGCCCTTCACACCCTTGGCGATATCGGCGATATGCGCGGCGATACGCGCGGCGATAACTCCGTCGCGGACATCGTTAAGCGTTGGCAGGCGCAAATGCTCCGCGGGCGTGACGTAGCAAAGGAAATCCGCTCCGGCGGCTCCGGCAATCGCTCCGCCGATGGCGGACGTGATGTGGTCATAACCCGGCGCGATATCGGTGGGCAGAGGCCCCAGAACATAAAAAGGAGCGTTATTGCAGATTTCTTTCTGGAGCTTGATGTTGGTAACGATTTCCGTAAGCGGCACATGACCGGGGCCTTCGATCATCACCTGCACTCCGGCGGCGCGGGCGCGTGTGGCCAGTGCGCCCAGAATGATCAATTCCTGCAACTGCGCCTGATCCGTGGCGTCGTCTATCGCTCCCGGCCTCAGCCCGTCGCCGAGGCTCAATACCATATCGTATCGATGGGCTATTTCCAGAAGCCGGCCATATTCCTCGTAAAGAGGATTTTCTTTTTTATTGCAATCCATCCAGTTTGCTGTCATGGAACCGCCGCGGCTGACAATTCCCAGGATTCTTTTCTGCGATTTGAGAGCGGCAACGCTGAGTCGGGTTACGCCGCAGTGGACAGTGATGAAATCAACGCCGTCTTTGCCGTTTTCTTCGATGACGGCAAAGATATCGTCCGCTGTCATCTCCGATATGGCTT
>JBKQWB010000034.1:0-12105 GCA_052139735.1 Smithella sp.
AATCCCCCTGGCCGCTGGCGGAAATTGTCTACCAGCATCACGAGCGAATGAATGGCACCGGCTATCCGAGAAATCTGAAGGGCGATGAAATTATCATGGAAGCCCGCATTATTGCCGTGGCGGACGTAGTGGAGGCTATGGCTTCCCACCGTCCCTATCGCGCCTCACTGGGCATTGAAGCGGCTCTTG
Organism: Smithella sp.; assembly: GCA_052139735.1. Classification (GTDB taxonomy): domain Bacteria; phylum Desulfobacterota; class Syntrophia; order Syntrophales; family Smithellaceae; genus Smithella. The sequence goes on from JBKQWB010000034.1 coordinate 190, forward strand.
AAGAGATCGAGAAAAACAAGGGAATCCTTTACGATAATGTTGTTGTCGATGCCTGCCTGAGATTATTCAGGCACAAAGGATTCCACCTTATGTAAGATGGAAAAACATCCCTACAAATGGTAATCATTAATTCTTAAGCGTAAGCCGGTTTTTATATGACCAGGCAAAGTAACGATATTTGAGCTCTCTTACTAATTTCCTCATCAACCGGTCATTTCCTTTCATGTCACAAGATTCCCTGTTATAAGATTCCCTTGACATGCAAGGCCGGACTTCCTATAATTTACACAGGTGAACGCAATGTCTGATCAAAACGATAACCGCCTTTGCTCTATTGATCAAAGGTATGCCAACTATTCAATTGCAGGGGTAACTGATGCCAAATGTGCGGCATGAGAGGGTTCTGGTGGAAACAGGTGACTGCCGGGTGGAGGGTGATATTACGCTGCCTCAGGAGGCTTATCGTAACGAGCTCTTCGACTACCTTAACCGCCGCGATCAGGAATTTCTTATTATCACAAACGCGGAAATGACCGCGCTCGATGGATCAGGCCGTGACTGGCATGCTCCATTCATCACGCTTGCAAAAAAATACGCCCGCCTGATCGTACCTAAAGGCCATTCTAAGAGTGAATAATCATGCCTGTAAATAATGATCATATCGGCCGGGAAGTATGGCCGATTCGAGGCGTCATTTTTTCTTTTGACAGTTCCATCCATGAGAAGTATTTGTAATCACAAATTGTTTTTCTATTAACTCATAAACCTAATCCTCAACTTTTGAGGTCGCCGTCAAAATGATTTCTCAGAATTTGCGAATATTTATCCTCCAGAAGGTTATTGTATCTTCCGGAGGTTTTTATTTTTAGTTCTATATTTAGTGGGAGGCATTGAGCTCATGAAGACTTTCAGCATTAGTAAACGGACACAAAAGTTGTTTGATACAGATCCGAATCGTTTTATCGAACAGGCCATCAAAGAGTATGTGCACATCAGTCCCGCGAACCGTCTGGATTCCTTCGGAGGAGCGCCGATATTCGAAAAGCCTCTGGTGGGATTTGCCGATGGCGATGATCCGCTGTTTGTTGAATATAAAAAAGTTGTTCACGAAAGTCATTTCCTTCCGCGCGAAATCCTTAAACTTCACATTGGCGAAAATATAAAACCGGATGCGCCGAGCATGGAGAACCTCAGCGTTATTTCTTTTGTTTTTCCGATAAACGGAGAAACCACTAAGATTAATGCCCGGCAGAAAGACGGACCATCTCTTCGCTGGAATCACACGCGCTGGAAGGGCCAGGATTTTATCAACGAGTTATCGTTGTATCTGGTATCGATTCTGGAAACAATGGGCGCTATAGCTTTGGCGCCCGAGTTATCGCCTTTCTTTAAAATTCTGTTATTGCCTGACGGATTTGCCTCCAACTGGTCGCAGCGGCACGCGGCTTACGCGGCAGGCTTAGGAACCTTCAGCCTCAATGACGGCTTCATTACCGCCAAAGGCCTGGCCATGCGCTGCGCGAGCGTGGTCACTAATCTGAAACTAAAACCATCGGCAAGGCCATATGCAAATCATCAGGCAAATTGTCTTTTTTATGCCACGGGAAAGTGCGGGCAATGTATCCTCCGTTGTCCCGGCGGCGCAATCAGCGAAAAAGGGCATGATAAACTCAAGTGCTTCGCGGTTTTGTTTGAAAAGCAAAAACCATGGATCGAGGGCGCCCATGGGCCGGGATTCATCGGCAAGTATGCGGGGTGTGGATTATGCCAGAGCGGCGTTCCCTGCTCCGAGCGCATTCCGGTAAAAAAAGAACAGGCATAATAATCAAACATTCCAACCGATCGCCGGAAATCAGGCTGCAGGCGAATTCGCAAGCGAGCAAACACCTTCGCTTGCTGCGGAGTTAGCAAGCGAATACAGAATTGAGGCAGCGAACGCATTCCTGTAGCGTGCTACAGAATGAGTGAGCGAATATATAATTATAATATTCCTTAAGAATTGAAGATTCTCCGCGGCAAGCCTTGGGAGAGCTTCAATTATTTGTTAATACGTTTCAAACAGTGATCTTTGATTTTATTTATCGCATGAGATTGAGAACTGGCAGATACAGACAACCATTCCGGCGGTTTGTGTATTTTGAAATATTGATAACCGGAATTTTGTTTGGTTTTTTCCTGAAATTATTATTTCACCATTCTGTCGTTTAATGCTATATTACAAATGGTCATTTTTGAAAAACGGCAATTTTCTAACTTAACTTAAGGAGTGTACTATGGAACTTAGTGCTATTAACGTTACTGGCGTGGTTGTTGTATTTCTGATGTTGATCGTGCTGGGGATGCAAATCCAACTAAGCAGCCTCAGTAAAAAAATGGATGAACAAGAGCAGAACATCAGCAAAAAAATAGATGAGCTGCTAAAAGAAAAAAAATAATTTAAATTATGCAACACATGATTTCAGATTCCTTGAACTGCTGAAGGACACAGAGGACATTCGTTCGGCAAACTTTCAGGCGTTTGTGATTCTGAATTATCTGAATTAACGGCTCTTCATCTGTGGCAATCACAGGGGGCAACCACCGGGGGGCAACCACCGGGGCAATAATGGCACGCCTTCGTGGCATCGTTATGCATTTCCTACCCTGATAATTTGGACACCTACATAGCAGAAGATACTATATATAGACAACAACTGACAAGAAATAAACAGTTCGAAAAGCGACTGTTGCATGTCCATTGGTAATCAATAAATTTTAACTGCCCCTGATTTCATTTGTTTGCACGTGGAGGCAGCAATGCCGGTTGTTTTAGAATTTGAATGCAGCTTTTTATTGAGAACTTTCTTAAAAGTCTTGTTTCTCTATTCCAGCGTTTTATGTTAGATTACAAAAAAATAGCCGGTCGGTTTGATCTGTAAAAAGAGGAGGAACAATGAAAACCACACAAAATTTTGATGAAAAGATTCTGGATAATAAGGGTTCGTTCACTAGCAATTTCTACAAGCGCTTCGGGCTCCGGCACGCGCCAAGCCCCATTCGGCTTACAGACAAAATCGCGAAGGATTATCTGTTCCCCACTTTTTACGGAGATGTCACCTGTGCACAGGCTATATTCCTTTGCAACTATGAGAAGGTTGTCAAAATGATGCTTCACCCAGCCATCAAACCGGTAAGATTTCCGAGGGGACGCGCGGTGGTGGCATTTGCCTGTTACATTTACCGCCAGGTATTGGGCGTGTTTCCTTACAACGAAATAGCCATGACCATCCCGGTGCTGGTGGATTCTCCAATTAACCTGCCGGTGCTGCCAATCCTGATGAGTTCCTATCCCGGTTTCGGCTATTATGTGTTTTCCATGCCTGTCACCTCAAAAGAAAACATGCTACGCGGCCACAAGATTTGGGGTTTGCCCAAGGTTACGCAGGAGATAGATATTTTTGACGATGGTCCTGATTGCGTCACGGTTGCCATGGAGGAAAGCGGTGAAAAATACTTCGAACTTCGCGTGCCGCGTGACGGCAATCCTACCCCGATGGATGTCGAAGGCTTTCTCTACAGCAAGCTTGACAACGATCTTAAGAAATCCCGAACAAACTTCCGGGCCACTTTCAACATCCAGAAAAACATGAAGGTGCTATTTAATGCCGGTCTGAAGGCGGAAAAGCTTCTGCTTAATTTATCCGACACACCATCCGGCAAAGCGCTCAAAGATTTGGAACTGGAGGAGCAGCCGCTGCAAACCAGATACGCAGCCACCATGGAAGCATGCTTTGACCTGCCTCAACCGGATTACAAGTCGAAGACGGTAAATTTCAAAAGATAAAACGGTCATGCTACTTGATATCAGAATCACCAGGAAAAACGAGCTTCCTTTATTAATCAGAGTGTTGCCCCGATATCCATTTGGGCAACAAATCCGTTAATCGTCGGGCTGAATAAAGGCTGTAAGGAATGAAGAAAATATATATAGCAAAAAATCCTATAGACGCTAATCTGTTTAAGGGAATTTTAGAGGGCGAAAAAATTCAGGCGATCGTTCAAGGCGAGTTTTTGTGGAGTGTTCGCGGAGAGGTTCCGATTACTCCCGAGACTTGCCCATCGGTCTGGATTATTAACGATGACGATTATGAAAAGACAGTGCAAATATTAATAGATTTTGAACTCCAAGGGATGAGTACTGATTCTGTCGGGGACGATTGGAAATGCAAAAAGTGCGGTGAAAGCAACGAAAAACAGTTTTCAGAGTGCTGGCAATGCGGAAGCGAAAAAAATACATGAATTAATCATTTACTTTCGTTAAACTTCGGTCCAATCCCAACTTTATAATCCATCTTATCATGAGGGTATGGATTCAGGACTGAAAGTAACATGGCTTTGTCTTCAATCTGATTGCCAAGCCATGTTTGCTCCTGTTCCACGGAAACAATTACCGGCATGCGGTCATGAACAGACGCGATCAATTCGTTGGCGCCGGTCGTAATGATTACGCAAGTATTGATTTCTTTTTTGTCCGGAGATATCCATGTTTCATAAAGACCCGCAAACCCGAAAGGCCGGCCTGACTTCAGATAATAATATAGCGGCTCTTTTCTTTTGCCTTCTTTCTTCCACTCATAAAATCCGTCAGCAACGATAAGGCAGCGCCTTTTTTTAAAAGCGTCCCGAAAACTTGGTTTTTTATCCACTGTTTCCGCGCGGGCATTAATCAACTTATTGGCAATCGAAGGATCTTTCGACCACGATGGAATCAGTCCCCATCTGAAACAGACTAATTGATTTTCTCCGTTATGATTGATTATTGCGGGTATTAATTGATTCGGCATGATATTCCAGCTCGGCTGGTACTGGCATGATATATTCCGGATATTGAAATTCTTCCGGATATTCTTCAAATCGCTTATCAGTACGAATCTTCCGCACATCTCTTTATCCTGAAATTATAAATTATTACGAATGTAACTTTTATTTTTCATTATGTTGATTATAGCAGATTTTCAGGCAAACCTCTGAATAATTACGGAATTTTTAAAAGAACTAAATTAATCTTGACAATAGGACAATCGTCCTATATATAGCGACCATGAAGAAAAGAATAAACATTAACGCCGTGGAGCAAAAATTTGCCTCATTTTTCCGGGAACACAGACGAATGCCCACTTATTCGGAAATGCTTCCTCTTTTGGGCGTCAAAGCCAAAAGCGCCGCCGAGTACTGGATAAAGAAACTGCTGGATAAAGGCGCTTTGGAAAAGGACTCCAAAGGTTTTCTTAAACCGGCGCGTTTGTCTTTCAATCTTCCCCTTGTGGGTCATGTGGCGGCAGGGTTCCCCTCTCCAGCGGAGGAAGAACTGCGGGATACCATTTCTTTTGATGAATATCTTATAGGTCATCCGGCATCATCATTTGTTCTTTCCGTCACCGGTGATTCCATGATCGGCGAAGGAATAAAAGAAAAAGATCTGGTTATTGTGGACCGAGACAGAGAACCCAAAAACGGGGATATAATTCTTGCGGAAGTGGATGGCAACTGGACCATGAAGTATTTTCGTAAAAAAGGGAAAAAGATAACACTGGAAGCGGCCAACCCCAAGTATCCGCCGATCACGCCGCAAGAAGAATTACGAATTGCCGGAGTGATTACGGCGGTGGTTCGAAAATATCATAAATAGCGCTGTCGTTTACCTATTATAACTTCTTGTTTATCAGAGCATTCTATGAGCGATCAATTATTCAGTATTCATCTCTGGCCGCGGGCTATTGCCCACATTGACGGCGACGCTTTTTTCACTTCCTGCGAAGAAGCCATCCATCCCGAACTCAGAGGGAAAGCGCTGATTACGGGAGGCGAACGCGGCATTGTCGCCTGCGCCAGCTATCCGGCCAAAAAATCAGGTGTCAAGCGCGGCGTGCCCCTTCACGAAGCGCGGAGGATATGTCCGGGATTAATTATCCTTCCTTCCGATTACGAAACCTATAGCTTGTTTTCACGGCGAATGTTTGGCATCATGCGGCGCTTTACACCCGATGTGGAAGAATATTCCATTGATGAGGCTTTTGCCGATATTACCGGCATGCGCCGCGCCCTGCGTTCATCTTATGAAGAAATTATCTTAAGGATAAAAAAGAAATCGAAAGAGAATTGGGCATAACTGTTTCCGCGGGATTGAGCATCACCAAAGTGCTGGCCAAAGTCGCTTCCAAACATCAGAAACCATCCGGAGTGACAATAATAAAAGGAAGGGATATTGCCGGGTATCTGGGCGATCTTCCCGTGGAGAAAATCTGGGGCATCGGCAATGCCACAACCAACTATCTGGCCAAGATGGGCATCCGCTACGCGTTGGAGTTCGCACAGTTACCGGAAAAGAAAATGAGAGAAAAATTTACCAAGCCCGGAGTGGAAATCTGGCAGGAACTGCGCGGAGAATCGGTCTATCCCGTGACTGCGGAAGAAAAAAGCTCTTACGCCTCGATCAGCAAAACGAAAACATTCGCGCCGCCGACTTCCAACGCCGAATACCTGTTTGCTCATCTTATGCGTAATGTGGAATCCGCGTGTATCAAGGCCAGACGCTATTCGTTAGCGCCGAATAAAATTGCTGTTTTTCTCAAGAAAAATGATTTCGGCACAGTCGGCAATGAGGCAAAACTCTCGCGTCCCTGCGCTTCACCGCTTGAATTTTCAGGCATCCTTCATGATCTTTTTGATTCCTGCTATTGCCCGCGGGATGTTTACCGGGCTACCGGGGTTGTTCTTCTTGATCTGAAGCAGGATGACCTCGTTCAATATTCTCTTTTTGATAATCCCGTGCAGGCGGAAAAAATAAGAGATATCTACAATGCCGCGGATGAACTGGGACGGAAATTCGGCAAGCACACTTTGCATCTGGGCAGTTCTCATCCGATTGACAAACTGGGCAAAGGCCGCCGGGGTGAACCCACGTCCCGCGAACAAACTCAGCTTAAAGGCGAAACAAGACGCCGCCATCTGGGCCTGCCGCTGCTACACATAAAACCTGACTGAATAATGATAAGGAATAATAATGAAATATTAGCTATATTTGATATAATTTATTTTGTATATAAAAAACAGCTTTATTAGTAAAGATTAAAATGTGCGGGAACGGATTTAACCGGTCAGTGTTTGTTAAGTAAAATATTTATCAAGATAACTTATCCCGGCTGGTGCCTGGATTCGTAAGCGAGCAAATCAATAAACACCTTTAAATCAAAAAGCCGTTGTGATAAATCTATAACGGAAACAAAGTCCGGTTGTCAATGCCGACGGCTAATGACAGATTGGAAAAGGGTAACGAATATGAAAATCCGCTGTAAATCGCTGTTATTCATTTTAGCGGCATTACTGACGATAGCTGGCTGTGCGCATAATAAAACCATGGATGGTTTCGATGCTGCCGAGTGGCTTGAAATCGGCCGTCTGGCCAGTATTGATAATAGCCCGGATAAAGCGCTATTTGCATTGAATAAAGCAATAGAGCTCGACCCGAAAGTTGCGGAGGCCTATGTTAATCGTGGACATGTGTATTATTATCTTGGCTATTACAATCAGGCAATCGAAGATTACAATAAATCCATTGAACTTAACCGGCAAGACACAGAAATCTATATAAACCGTGGACGCGCTTATTATTATATCGACAAATATAATCAGGCGATTGCGGATTTCAACAAGGTCATTGAGTCAAATCCGAATCAGGTTGAAGCCCGCTTCAGCCGTGGAGATGCCTATGCTAAACTGGGCAACTTCAATCAGGCCATTGCGGATTTCAACAAGGTCATTGAGTTCAACCCGAAGGATGAGCATGCTTATATGAACAGGGCAAATGCCTATTCTCAACTGGGCAACTTCAATCAGGCCATTGCTGATTATAACAAAGCCATTGAGCTAAACCCGAAATTTGCGCTTGCCTATCTTAGCAGAGGAATTGCCTATAGTGCGCACGGCGATAACAATCAGGCCGCTTCGGATTGGGTAACAGCGGCCAGACTTGGCCTTAAAGAAGCGCAGGATCTTTTAACAAAGAGAGGGATTGTCTGGTAAATCATTTGCCGTTTTTCTTTTAAAAATAATGTGTGAACCAAAGGAGTGATACCATTGGGGTATTCGCTCGCTTCCCCCCACAGCAATCTACGGGGAATGCGCTCACTGCCAAATTCAATATTCGCCCGCAAACCTTGCGGCAAGCTAAGGTGTTTGTTCGCTTGCGAATTCAGGGATAGGCCGGGACAGATTAACTTATTCCCGAAAGCCCTGTTTTTCAAATTAAGACTCCTCACCACAATATCTCAAACAGCAATAATTAAACATCTATGAAGAAATTTAATTTAGTGTAATTCTTAGTGGTTATATGTTATAATAAATAAAAAAGAGCTTCAGGAGGTGAATCAATGTTTGAAGGAATTTTTCAACCGATGCATCTTATCATCATTTTGATTATCGTCCTGATTATCTTCGGGCCCGGAAAGCTTCCCGAATTAGGCGGAAGCATCGGTAAGGCGATCAGAGGTTTCAAAAAAGCGATGGAAGAACCAGAGAAGAAACCTGATGAGGTGGCCCAGACTAAAAAAATGGAAGAGCCGGTGAAGAAACCTGACGAGGTGGCCCAGACTAAAAAAATGGAAGAGCCGGTGAAGAAACCTGACGAGGCGGTAGAAGTCAAAAAAATGGAAGATAAAAAAGATTGAATTATGCGGGACAAGACGAGATGGATCACTGTATGTCAAGTCAAATCCGTCCCGTAACAAATAACATGACAGCATTCTAACTTAAAATGGAGTACGTTCGGGAGGCAGGTTAATGGATGAGAAAGTAAACGCGAAACAGCCAAAGGATGGAAAACAAAAGAAAGCCAGACAGTCGAAGAAGACTGTAAGAGAACCGGAACGGCTAAGAGAACAGAACGATATAACTATAACTATCCTCTCCGAAATAGAGAATTTCCCTCAAGAAAAAATCATTTATAATCACAGCGAGGATATTTCTATATCCGGCACAAGAATTCAAGGCAATGTTCTTTTGCCCGTCGATACCTATCTTAAAATAGATTTAACATTAAAGAATTCAAAAGAACACATAACCGTTTTTGGAAAAGTAATATGGAACAAAGCCCTCATTGAGGGTAAATCTTATGAGGCGGGCGTGGAATTCGTGGATACGTCCGGCGAATCAATAAAAATACTTGGGGATTACATTTTGTCGATAAAAGATTATACAAACCTTAATCCTGTCGGTGTGCCGTATTGGATTTTTGCGAAATTCAACAAACCGACATCTGAATAAACGAATCAGATTATTTACAAAACATATTTCACCCTTTCTTGAATAATCTTTTGAACACCTGTCAGACAAGATCTTTTGTAATCGCCGTCCCCTTCCCTTTCATCTGTCCGTTATGTATTTATTACCGGCAACCAGCGATGCTATTGATTCGGCGATCTTGAATTCACAAGCGAGCAAATACTAAATAATATTGTTCCCTATTTTTGTATTAAGACCACCGTTAATCAATGGTTATTTCTTGTAATTCTTATTTTTCCTTTTTAGCATTTTTATGCTATATTCTAATTAATAGAAGATGTGTAATTTTATAATCTAAGAAACATGTCTGTAAATTGAAGGAGGTAGTCTTATGAAACAGTTGAGAATATTTTCCATTATTTCGTGTTCTGTCATGATTTCGTATTTATTATTTTTCTCTTTCTCCGGCATCTCTATCGCATCGGATACACAAGGAAAAAGCTTAAACGAATGCCTTAGCAGTTGCAAAGACAAAGGGGACGTCTGTATAAATATGACCGCAGATTCAAGACGTTGTACCGCGGTATATCAGGAATGCGTTGATGCCTGTAAGAAGGAAAGCGATTCTTCTTCATCAGATTCATCAGAAGGCAATTCTTCTTCATCAAATCCGGCGGGAGGCCATTCTTCATCTACTTTAAAGTAATTAAGCGAATTTGTCAGAAAGCATGAGAAGAATAATGTCATTCTTGCGGTCGGCGGTAGGTGAAAACATAAGGCAGTTTCTCTGGAATCTTATTCTCATCACTGCTGGAAGCTGCATTTGCGCCCTGGCTGTAAATGGAATCCTCATTCCCCGGAAATTTGTCAGCAGCGGCGTAACCGGAATTGCTCTGATCTTTCATTACATAATACCGTATCTTCCTGTGAGCGTCCTTTATTTACTTTTCAATGTTCCACTGTTCGCCTTGGGATGGAAATACGTAAGCCGCCGGTTTTTTATTTACAGCATTATTGGCACTGCCGTCTTTTCTGCCGCCGTGGAGTGGATTGTTATCCCCATACAAGTCAAGGATCCGCTTCTGTGTTCCCTGCTGGCAGGAATCATTATGGGTGTGGGAGTCGGCATTATTCTCCGCTCTGCTGGTTCCTCCGGCGGAACGGATATCATCTCCGTCATGGTTCAGACCCGATTTTCGATTCGCCTGGGATATACTGTACTGGCCTTCAATAGTATTGTTCTGGCCGCGTCTGCAATGCTCTTTTCTTTAGAAATTGCCCTATACACACTCATCTATATGTACGTTTCTTCCCACATTCTCGATCTTGTCGTTACAGGATTGAGCCAGCGAAAATCGGTGATGATTATCTCTAAGTCGCATGGAGACATGATCATCAAGATACTTAAGGAATTGAACCGAGGGGTTACTGTAATCAAAGGGCAGGGAGGATATTCGGGTAAACCCGAGGATATTATCTATACGGTGATTGCCTTTCGCGATCTGGCAACTATGAAGAAATTGATTAATAAAATAGATCCCGATGCTTTCGTAGTTTTTAGCGACACAGCCGAAGTCATGGGATATCGGATTGGCAACCAGCCGCACTGGTAGAAGCATGTCCATTTCATAACCCTTTTGATTAGCACAAAAATCAATCAGAAACTCTTTTGCAAAACGTCAGCCTCAACGAAAATACATTATTTTTATCAGCATTCTTTGGTGATATTTTCTATAGTATTATGATATAAGGAACTCAATTTTTTGGTATTAGTTTTATCAGGAGTTTGAATTGCACGATTCTAAGAACTATTCCCGCCTTATAGTTATATTTTTAATTGCCGCTTCCTGCGTTGCTTTTGGCCGAATAGCAGGGAATGACTTTATCAATTTTGATGATATCTCATACATTACCGGAAATAATTATATTCAATCAGGATTTAATTCCGAAAGTATCAAATGGGCGTTTACAGCGATAGTTGACGGAAACTGGCATCCATTGACTATGATTTCCCATATGCTGGACTGGAACCTTTTCGGAGCAAACGCATCCGGCCATCACCTTGTCAGTCTGCTTCTTCATATTGGCGCTGTTATTTTTTTGTTCCTTTTTTTTTATAAAACAACAAATAGTATCTGGCCTTCTGCTTTTACCGCCGCTCTTTTTGCCCTCCATCCCCTGCGCGTCGAATCGGTGGCCTGGGCAGCAGAACGAAAAGATGTATTAAGCATGTTTTTTGGAATGGCCTGCTTCTATGCTTATGCCATATACGTCGAAAAATCCAAGCTCTCACAATATTTTCTATGCCTGACATTATTTGCTCTGTCCCTGATGTCCAAACCAATGCTGGTTACCCTGCCATTTTTACTGATTCTTCTGGATTATTGGCCGCTGGGACGCCTTTGTTCACGGAAAATCGCAACAAGCGCAGCAGACACTATTCCTGTTTCTCAAAGTAAAGGAAAAAAGAAAACAAAATTTAAAAAAGAATCTCTGAAGATAAATTTTTCCCCGGCCAATGACCGGAAATTACCGGAAAGCAAAATTGCAGGAATAATTCCGTTATGGCAAATATGGGAAAAGGTTCCTTTTTTCTGTCTGACGATCATATCCTGCGTTATTACCTTATGGGCGCAAAATAAAGGAGGCTCTATTGCT
>JBKQWB010000035.1:0-42248 GCA_052139735.1 Smithella sp.
ACGAAGATTTTGCTTGATCAACAAGCGCTAAAATAAATCCTTGCTGAATTTATAGGGCTTGGTTTATTATGTGTCTCTGGAAAAAAGGCGATGGAATGGCTACCGCGAAGCGGTTTAGTTCTTCAAACGGTAATCATCAATTATGACGACTGCCAAATACTGTGAATTGGCAGGTGCACTTTTCTTCCTGTAATCCACACATCGTCAATCTCTAAGAAAATACTAGATTTCAAATGATAATCATTAACTGTATTATGTTTGATTTAATTATACACTTTTCACTTTTCATGCTGTCTTAAATAGGTTAAGACTACATAAATAATCGGAAACAATTAACCAGGTATGTTAATTGTTCAACCCACAAAAAAGGAGGTATGGCATGAAACGAATTATTCTTTCTCTAGTATTGGGGACGGTATTTTGCTGCACATCAGCTTTTGCCGAAATCAAATCGTGTGATGAACTGAAGGCAGAAATTGAAGCAAAGCTAAAGGCAAAGGGTGTGCAGGGGTATACGCTTGAGGTTTTACCGAAAGATCAGGTTAAAGATCAAAAAATAATTGGCTCATGTGAAGGTGGCTCAAAAAAAATCTCTTACTCCCATAAAAAGAGCAACTAGTAACAAACAATTCTGCCGGTTCGGAAATCGGAAAGCTATTTCTTGCTTCCTGTATTCCGCAGTTTTTAAAAGTGTAATTTTATGGTTACAGCCAGTAAATGTTATTAATAAAAACTAAAATGGAGGCGCATATGAACAAAGAGATCACCGAAAAGAAATTCAGTTTAACGACAATCACGCATCTTATTAAATTTGTCATCATATTATTTTTATTATTCAGCAATCTCTATGCAGCGGACGCGCAGAATACAGCCAATTCTAAAGATAATAATACGGCAAAATATCAGGGAACTCTTTCCGGAGAGTGGAGCGGCAAAGCAACTGTACGGGTTGAAGGAACGTTCTCGGCAACAATCGATGCCAATGGCATTGTAACAGGCACCTTCTCCGGATTCGTCAGAGCAGGCGCTCTAACCGGAACCGTGAACTCCAAAGGAGAACTCCGCGCCAAAGTTGGCGAAGAAATCGATTTCATCGGCCAGTTAAGTGTTGAAGGCGGACATTTATCCGGCAGCGGTACATGGGAACGTTTTAATGACGAAAAGGGTACATGGCAAACCAAATAAAAATAATGTCGCTGTGGAGAATTACCAATCGGCAGATGGGAATTCATAAAGGAGACTTCAATGCGAGGCTATATAGTAACTTCAGGAATTACTTTCGGAACAGCGCTGGCAATAACGATCAGTTACACCGCCAATCATTCAGTGTTCTGGGCAATCATTCACGGGCTTCTCTCGTGGTTCTATGTCCTATATTTTATATTCCTCAAATAAAGAAAGGGGCATTAGGAACTCGACAATCACTTTTTTCCTGTAAGTGAGCGTCCCTCGATTGTAGCGAATATACTTTCATTCAAGTGAAATTCATTGTTTTTCTTTTTTGAAAAATAAACATATGATATATTGATATTTAAAATATCTAAAAGAATAAAGCTCGTATATAATTGTTTGATATAGGAGAACAAATGAACATCGATAAAGACAAGATAGACGAATACACCCTTGCATTACTTTACTTGGTAGTCCATGAAAGACATGAAGGACTGGGAGCAAGAGCTTGGAAGGGCTTTGATTGGGACACACTGAGCAGACTTCATGAAAAAGGGTACATATCAAATCCAGCAGGTAAGACAAAATCGGTTGGACTGACCGAGGAAGGATTTCTCAAGGCTGAAGAACTCTTCAGACGGCATTTCACTAAGGAAGCAGAAACGATACCGTTACCAAAGTTTACGCAACAGGCAAAGAAGCGATGGGAACAAATACCCGCAGGGACGAGAAAAGACATCCTGGACAATGTGTGGTGTACTCAATGCCAAAAAGTCATTTCCATGCGGCTTCGTGAAGGAAACATGTCAGGTCAGTCTCTCGTATTAACAGGTATTTGTAAGACGTGTGGTAATGAAACCGCGCGAGTCATTGAACCAGTTGAGGAATAAGACCATCAAAAAAGCTGTTAAAAACATAGGGTCAGGTCTTGAAATGTAAGTTTTTTGTCGCAGTAGAGAATATTGGGGGATTCATTATATAATGGTTAGTAATGTGCTGAAGAATGCAGAAAGAAACTGATATTTCAAGACCTGACCCTATCTTTGCTTTATAGTAACTTAATTATATATCTGCTTTCGGTGGCCAACCCGCAAAACGATAATCAACAAAATATTATCTTCGATTTTAGTTATGATACGATAATCGCCTACACGGTATCGCCAAAATTCCCCAAACCTGGAACCCTTAAGGGCACTGCCAATACTTCGCGGGTCTTTAAGCGAAGCAATTCTTTTATGCAAAAACTTTAAGATGCGTTTAGCAACTTGTTGGTCGAGTTTGCTAAGTTCCTTTATTACACTTGGAACGATCTCAATCTTCCATGTCATATTGTTTCATCACATTCTTCAGCGACACGGACTTAACCCTTCCTGAACGCAAAGCTCCATAACGCTTTTCCGCCAAATAGATATCTTCTAAATCATCAAGGTATTCAAGAATCGCTTCTCGAGCATAAAATGTCTTAGTGCGACCAGTTGCTTTCGCCAGTGCATCTAATCGTTCTTCTATTCCTTTGGGTAATCGGATTGCCAGCATAGTTATTCTCCTTTGATAGACATGTATAGCAAAGATCTTTCTACAAGTCAAGATTTTTAAGGACATGCCAGGTTTCAACCAGTTCTTCCTGTCTCTTTGCTCAACGTAATCCAGAACAAGATATTATCATCAGAGGGCGTTGCCTCCCCTGGCAATCCTGAAAAATTGCGGCATGAGTCAGGTGAGACTTTCGCATCTTCTGGAAATTCAGAAGTAACAACTCACCAGTTCTTCATTAAGATCTTGCCGACATCCAAAACGATCTAAAAAAAGTCATTGGGACTCTTCTGCGTTTTTATTGATAACTGGTTGTAAGTTAAAATAGGGCGCAGTTGTTCTCTATTTCCATCCCCTATTTTCGCCTCAACAAAGATGCAAGATTTTAAATGATAATCATTAACTATTTTTTCAATTATTAAGGCTGTGATACTTTCAATCTTATAGCAGTTGAACTAAATAATTATTGACAATACACTACAATGTATTTACACTGTAACCATGAAAGAGTTACGATTTGAATGGGATGAAAAGAAATATAAACTGAATCAAAGAAAGCATGGTATTTCTTTTCTTGAGGTGCAAACGGCATTCTCTGATGAAAATGGTTTGTTGCTTGATGATCCCGATCATTCATTAGAAGAAGATCGTTATATTATTCTCGGCATGAGTTCCAAGCTTCGGCTACTCGTCATTTCCCATACTTATCGTAAAGAAGACCAAATCGTAAGAATTATTTCAGCACGGAAGGCAACGCGCATGGAGCAAAGACAATACTGGAGCAGGTGGTAATTATGAGAAAAGAATATGATTTTTCAAAAGCAAAAAAAAATCCTTATGCAAGTATGCTCAAGAAGCAAATAACTATAAGATTAGATGATAGTACCGTAGATTACTTCAAGAATCTCGCTAAAACAGCAGGCGTTCCTTATCAAACGCTGATAAATCTCTATTTGCGAGATTGCGCTGCTTCCGGTCGTGTACTTTCTATGCATTGGAATAAAGCATCTTAAAATATTCGCACAACCCGTCGCTGGAGCCGATAAATATGGGGTCTTGAAATATTATTTTTTTGTAGCAGTGGAGAATATTTGGGGATTCATAATACAACGGTTAGTAAGGTGCTGAGGAATGCAGAAAGAAACTGATATTGCAAGACCCTATTGCCTGCGAATAGATTTTGACATAACTAAAAAAGCTGCTGATATGAAACCGAAAGTATGAGGAGGGAAAAATGAAAAAATTTTTAATTGCTGTATTAGTTCTTATCGTCGCGTTAGCGGCCTGTTATTATGCTTTCCCGGAAAAAGTAGCCGGTTATATGATGGATGCAGCCAGATGGAAGGCCGGTGTAACCAAAAAAGAAATCAAGATTGATGACCATAACATTGTTTATCTGGAGGGGGGCAAGGGACCTACCATTTTATTATTACATGGTTATACCGGAAGCAAAGACAACTGGATAATGCTAGCCCCCTATTTAACCAAGGATTACCATGTGGTGATCCCTGATATTCCTGGCTATGGAGAAAGCTCGATGATCGAGAAGGACTCCTACGACTTATCCAATCAAATATCGCGTTTGCATAAATTCATACAGGCGCTTGGGTTGAAAAAATTCCATATCGCTGGTAATTCCATGGGTGGTTTATTTGCAGGAACTTATGCCGTGCGCTATCCTGATGAAATCATCAGCGTGGGACTTTTTGACGCCGCAGGGGTTATGTCCCCGGAAAAAAGTTTAGTATTTAAAATGGCAGAAAAAGGCGAAAATCCGCTTTTATTAAAAGACATCAACGATGTGCCACGCTGGGTGGCGCTTGTTTGTTTCAAAGAACCAACGTTACCTTATCCGATTAAAAAAGTAATGATCAAAACAGCTTTAGCCAATCGCCAGTTTTATGAAAAAGAACGCAAAGAATTCGCTCCTGATTTGTACTCTCTCGAAAAAGACCTGCCGAAGATAAAAGCACCAACTTTAATCCTTTGGGGCGATCAGGATAAAGTCATTGATGTTTCCAGCGTACCGGTTTTTGAAAAGGGACTAATAAATCACGAAACTGTAATCATAAAAAATTGCGGCCATGTTCCCATGATGGAAAAACCGCAGGAAACGGCAACACAATATATAGATTTTATTAAGGGCATCAAATTTTAATCTGTTTAGTCAGGTCATAGCAACTATTCCCTTATCAGAACGGCCGTAATGGAGTAGTTTTGTATCAGAATTCCTGAAGAGATATAAAAGCAGGCATTAAGAAAGTATAACGAAAATTACGACCGGATAAGAGAGTGAATAAAATGAAAGACATCTTTATAAAAAGCTCAATCGCCGGCATCGAACTTAAAAATAAAATATTCCGTTCTGCAACATATGAAGGCCTTTCCGATAATGAAGGAAGGCCCACCCGAAAGCTTTCTGATACGTATTTAAAGCTGGCCAAAGGCGAGGTTGGCGCGATAATAACAGGGCTGATCGGCGTTCATCGAAAGGGACGGTCTCATTTACACATGTGTATGATGGACAGCGATGACGTTATTGATGATTATAAGCAAATGAATGCCCTGCTCAGAGAATATGGAGTTCCGGTCATAGCCCAGCTAGCTCACGGTGGCGGACAAATGGATAAAACTGCATCCGGCGGGTTTAACCTTGCACCATCGAAAAATTTTTATGTTGCGGTAAACAAATTTTCACAGGTTCTTTCAGAAGAAGACATCATCGAAATAATCGATAGTTTCATCAAAGCAATTGAAAGAGCGAAAAAAGCCGGTTTTGCGGGAGTTCAAATTCATGCGGCTCACGGATATCTTCTTTCTGAATTTTTATCAGGCGGGCTTAACAGAAGAAAAGACAGATGGGGAGGCTCAACCGAAAACAGGTTCAGGATCATCTCGGAGATCATGAAAGGCGCAAGAGAGCGTGTCGGCAATTATCCGATACTGGCCAAGTTTAGCGCGTACGATTATTTAAAAAACGGAATCGGCATTGATGAAGGATTACGCATCGCAGCCATGTTTCAGAAAGCGGGGATTGACGCGCTGGAAGTATCGTGCGGAGCGAACGATGGGCTGAACACGATCAGAACAAAAGAAGTACCTTCTGACGCGATAATGGCTTACTCGTTTCCCATAAATATAAAATCTGAAATCGTTAAGAATGTGATGAGAAAAATAATTCCTCTTTTTGCAAAAAGATATGACCCGATTTATAATTACAACGTTGATGTCGCGGAAAAAATAAAACGTGAAATTGATAGTCCTGTTATTGTTGTCGGAGGAATAAGAAATATAAATGATATCAATTCTATCATCAGCCAAAAGAAAGCTGACTACGTTTCCATGAGCAGGCCTTTTATTATTGAACCTGATATCGTGAAAAAATTCAAAGAAGGCAAACAGGATAATTCCAAATGCATTGACTGCTGCTACTGTTTATTTGGCGGACAGAAAAATCCTCTCCGGTGTTATTATGGAAAGGTGAAAGCATGGTAATTCGGGGGACAGTATACTTAATTATAATTCATATATGAAACAGACCGGTATGTCAATAATTAAATATACTGTCCCCCGAATTGTAACTCAAAATTAAAAAGATTTAAATTTTTGTAATACGGCTTACGTCCAGCTTTTCTATGCCGGCCGCGGCGTTAACCATATGCTCACGTAATTTTATATCATACTGCATGGTGATGGCGATTTGTTCCATAATGGGCGATCCGCCGCCGTGATAAGATCCATAAGTCATGAATCCGGTATTTGATGAACAGGTAACTTCCGCAAAAAGCAGCCAGAATTTCAATTGATCGGCTATAGGAATTTTGGGGTTGCGTTTCAGGTATTTTTCCAGCAGTGGTTTCAATTCAGGATTGGCCAGATCCGCTTCATAGGGAAATGTTGAAGGCAAACCGCCTGCTATGTTGCACAGCATTTCCTGTTCATTGAAGACAGCCTCGCCTGTGAGACATCTTCCCACATTGGCATAAATGGAATTAGGAATATAAGAGCCTGGACCATAAGGCATCTGGCCTATTCCCGGAACATATATTTCAGGCTTACTTTTTGCCGATGCGGTAAATCCGGCCGCGTAACCCAACTCGGTAATCATAATAATTTTGGAGAGTGTTTCCCTGACATGAGTAGCCTTTGATATTCCGTTATGCTTAGCCGCAAGAGACGCAAGCCCCAGTAACATATCGCCAATGGCCGGTTTGCAGCCCGAGTAACTGTGGCGATGGAAAAGAGCGAAAAGCATGGCCAGTGCGCCTCCGTGAATATACTCGCCGCAAAGAAACACCCTCTCCCACGGAACAAACACATCATCAAAAATAACATAGGAGTCCGTATATCCTATTTCGGGATTTCCTGTTTTGAAATGAGTTCTTTTGCGTAATTTGTGAATGTGAACAACCTGTTTTACGCCGTCGTAATCCGCCGGCACAGCAAACGACACAGCATATTGTTGTTCATCCGGCCCCAGAATTCTAGTCGGAACAACGATAATTTCATCGGAAATAGAAGCTTCGGAAATATGCAGTTTGCAGCCTCTGACCACAATACCGTCACTCTTTTTTTCCACTACTCTCAGATACATATCGGGATCGGTCTGTTCGCCCGGTCTCTTGAGACGCTCTCCTTTCATATCGGTCTGAGCGCAGGAACTGACCAGATCGTTTTTCTGGAAATTTGTAAGCCACTGGAGGAAATTTTTGTGATATTGCGTACTGCCGTTGTTCTGCTTATCCGCCTCAAAACTTGCCGCGTTGACCGCATTAATCGCATCTGTTCCCATGCAGCGCTGAATGCACATCCTGCCGGTTCGGCACAAAGTACGCGTCATATCCTGTTTGTTATGCAAATCCTGCGGGCTCTGATGAATGTGACAGAAGCGATTGATGGTTTCTCCTGTAAGATGTGATTTTACAGTGCATAGAGCTTTGAGTTCGGGAATATGCGGAGCATCGAAAGTAAAGCCCATGACATTTAAGGAGGGGAGTTGTTCTTCGTCATCCCGGTCAATCTTGCCGCCGTTAAAGTAAAGATTTCTTTTCATCTTCCTCAGACCTTCAATATATTGATCCTTGGTTCTCATCTTTGCCTCCTTTCGCGTCAGCAATTTTATTGCCCGAAAATTATTTTAAAATTGTTTTTTTATAATGAGATTCTCCTGTAAAATATGTTTTAAAAGATAGTAAAAATATAAGATAAATATATCGGTATGTCAATTCATTAATAATGATTCATTAATAATGATGAATACTTTTCATGCCCGGCAAATATCAGCGCCGCAACTCACTTTTTGCGATCGATATTTCATTGACATACAAGGCCAATATCCTTATAGTTTATTCCATAGATTAGAAAGTTCCTATCGGACATCAAAATATAATATTTTGAGAGGAGAAGGTTATGATCATTGATTGCCACTATCACTTGGAAGAGAGGATATTTTCGGTAGATCGTCTTATAAGCGAGATGCAAAAATCCGGAGTCGACAAGGTAGCAATCATGGGCAGCATGATAGAACCCTTCAAAGAGCCGCCAATGTTCCTCATTAATCTATTGCAGTTTATATTGGAACATTCCCTTTCGAGGGGCATGGGAAAGGCCCTACTCTCAAATTTTACCGACCGCGGCGAAGTTAAGATTCTGGGAAAGCCCTACCCCATTGAATCCGACCCGGATAATGAGAAGGTGTTCAATACGGTTAAAAAGCATCCGGATAAGTTCCTCGGCTGGATATTCGTGAATCCCAAAGGCAAGAAAGATCAGGTGGCGGAGTTTGAGAAGTATAAAGATATGGATGGATTCATCGGCGTCAAGGCACACCCATTCTGGCATCACTTCAAACCTGTGGAACTAGCGCCCGTTGCCGAGAGGTTGACCAGGACCGGCAAGCCTCTTCTTGTTCATCTGGGCTTCGGTGAAGAAGGTAATTTCGAAGCCTTGCTACAAAAAGTGCCAGACCTCAAGCTCATTCTGGCTCATGCAGGTTTTCCCGATTATTCGGACACCTGGGAGAAGATCAAAAATCTTAAAAATGTTTATTTGGATCTTTCGCAGACGAGCTATACAAGCGAGAAAGCAACCCGAAAGGTTGTGGATATTATCGGTGCGGACCGGCTTTTCTTCGGCACAGACGGCCCTTATGGGTTCCATGGATCTGATCATGAATACGACTATGGCTTTATCAAACGCAGGATTGAGAAGATGTTCCCTGATAAAAAAATCAGGGAAAAGCTTCTGGGGGATAGCTTCGCTCGTGTTGCTGGTCTGAATCAGGTTTGAATTCCCAATATCTTCCCAATATCTTATTGACATACAATTACGAATTACCTACACTCTCTAATACGCAAACAAGTTCTTATCAGAAAATCAAGGAGGGTATTATGAAGATATTGGGCTCTCTGGCTGCGAAAAAAGCAGCTTGAAAAACAGGTTGAGGTCGCCCCGGCGGCCACAAACGGGGTGACTTCATGTACGTTAGCATGGGTAGATAGTCAATATTGTAAAGCATTTATTTAGGAGGCAGAACAATGACAGAGAAACCTTGGCATCGTCACTATGATTACAACGTACCAACAACTATCCGTTATCCAAGGCTGGTTGTTCATGAGTTGCTGGATATTCCCGCCGGAAATTATCCGGACAAGGCTGCCCTGATTTTTTTCGGCAGTGAGATGACTTTTTATGAGCTGCGGCAGGAATCCAGGCGTTTTGCCAATGCTCTGGCCGGCCTCAGAATCCAAAAGGGAGACAGGGTGGGACTACACCTGCCCAATTGCCCTCAGTATCTGATTGCTTATTACGCAATCCTGTCCATCGGGGGAATAGTCGTCAACCTCAATCCTTTATATACTCCCGACGAACTGAAACTGATGTCCAATACTTCCGGACTGACGTCTCTGGTCACCTTTGACATGGCTCTTCCGGCCATTAACGCATTATGTAAACAAGTTAATATTCCCAGAGTGATCGTCACAGCAATTACAGACTATATCAAAGGATTTCCCGTAAGCACCTTCAAAAGTCTTAATTTGTTAGAGGGCTGGCATCACTTTTCGGAACTCCTCGCCAAGTATCCTAATCCCAAACGTTTGAAGATCCCGGTTAATCCGGAAGATCCCGCCATGATTCAATTTACCGGCGGCACAACCGGAATCCCCAAAGGCGCCGTTCTCACCCACGCCAATATTGTAGCGGGTGCAATGGAGGCCTCGCTGTGGGGAAATTCAACAATTATTTATACGCCCTATGAAAAACGTAATGTAATGGCCATATTGCCTTACTTCCATGTTTACGGCAACATTGTCGTAATGAACTGGGGTATGCTTAGTTGCGCGACACAAATCCAGGTTCCCCGCTTTAATATAGACGAGATGATGGATCTCCTTGCTAAATTCGAGCAGATTACCTTTTTCCCGACAGTTCCGACACTGATTACCGCTCTGATCAATCATCCCAAATCAGCGGAATTGAACCTGGGCAAAAAAATACGCCTATTAAACTCGGGAGGGGGGCCAATGCCCGTGGAACTTATCGAACAGGTCAAAGACATGGGAATTTATTTCAGCGAAGGCTATGGTCTTTCCGAGTCCACCTCGCTGGGTATATCCAACCCTGTTCTGGGGCTGAAGAAAGCGGGCAGTATCGGTATTCCCTTTCCGGATAACGATGTGCGGCTGGTGGATGTCGAAACCGGGAAAACGGATGTTCCCGACGGTCAGCCGGGTGAAATCATCATGAAGGGACCGTTGATCATGCAGGGTTACTGGAACAATCCTAATGAGACCGCCGGACAGCTCAAAGACGGCTGGCTCTATACAGGAGACATTGCCACCAGGGATGAAGACGGTTATATCTTCATCGTCGATCGCAAGAAGGACATGATTATTGCCGGCGGATTCAACATCTATCCGCGTGATATTGATGAAGTCCTCTTCCAGCATCCCAAGGTCGCCGAAGCCGTGGCTATAGGTGTCAACGACAAATACCGCGGCGAGACGGTCAAAGCATTTGTCGTTTTGAAATCCGGAGAAATATGTACGGCAGATGAAATTATCAGTTTCTGCAAGGAAAAACTGGCGCCTTACAAGGTGCCTAAACTGGTTGAATTTCGCGATTCGATTCCCAAATCCGCAGTCGGTAAAATCCTGCGCAAGATTTTACGGGAAGAAGAGGAAGCAAAAGCGAAACAAAATAATTAATAGGGCCGGTTCTATCCGGTCACGTTCGGGATTCGTTTCGATGGCAAGCCTCCTTTAGGTATTTATGTTTTAGCGGACTAAATATACCATGACAAAGTTGAGACTTGCCCTTGTATTTTTTTAACATAAGATCCAGGTTGCAACCACAACCAGTAATCGTTGGCGCTTGCAGTATTAGAACCGATGCATATGAACAATGTTAGACATAGGCGAATAGATGTTAATTATTACTACGGAAATATTAGTTAATAAAGTTGGTCCATCACAAATATTTGATTGGATCATGTATTTAACACCAGAGAAATACAGACAATGGGACTCAACGGCACACGTAGGTAAAATTAAGAGGCCTGCCATATTAAAAGAAGGCGATAAATTCTGGTTTGAAGAAATGATTGATGAATATAAAGTTAGTTTTAAATGGAAAATTATTAAATTAGATAAACCGAATTTATTTTTAATGAAAGCAACAATCCCTTTTCCTATCTATCTCCAATTATCATTTTTACCTTTTAATGAAGATACTAAAGTTATTCATGAGCTAAGAATAGGTTTTAACTTCTTCGGACTGGAGAAAATTGTAGATTATTTCATAACATTTTTCATAATGCCGGGGAAAAAGATTGCAGCAATTAAAAAGCATGCGACGGAAGAATTTCAGAATTTGGAGAAAATATTGTGAAATGTGTCTAACCAACCGCTTGAGCCGATCGTAGCCCTCCATCCTTCGGGCTGCTCTGACTCAGCTTTGGAAATAGGGACAACAACGCCCAATAAGAAAGATAGATTGCCACGACGACTGAGAGTCGCAATGACAAAAGGGTAGTTTTCTTTCGTAGTCCGGGCCTTCAGGCCCGTTTTTTTGTCATCGCGGGTTCACGACAATGAACAGAAAGCATGGGGTAGAAATAGGGCGCTGTGCCCTATTTCCGTGCCAACGTTTGAAATAAATAGCAATAAATGAGTCGGTGCTATTAAAAACCACAGGAACCGCGGGCCGCAAGCCGATGATCTTCTCGTTGGGCATGAGACAATGATTAATAGTAATGTTAAAGGAGCGCCATTATGTCTGAACTGCAAGAGGAAGTAACCGTTCGATTGATAAACCAGAAGGTTCAATTTACCGGAGTGTCAAATGCCAATCCTGACCAACCTATCACGTTCGATTATAAACCTCCACTAGGAGACGGGCTGGGTTATAACGGACTTGAATTGCTACTTATGAGCCTTAGCGGTTGTAGTGCCACAGCCATTGTTTATCTATTGAGAAAAATGGGGAAGACAGTATCTGGATTAGAAGTGAATGCAAAAGGCGTAAGGAGAGAACAGCCACCAATAAAATTTGAAAAAATCTTTATAGAATTCATCCTGAATTCAAAAGACACAAAGGATGCAGACATTCAAAAGGCAATTCAACTTGCTGAGCAATCAGTCTGTCCTGTTTGGCAGATGATAAAGAACAATGTTGAAATTGTACCAGAATACAAAATCATTGCCTAAAGGAATAATGAAAGATTAGCCCAACCCGCTAATCCGCCGGAGGGTTTGCAAAAGAAATATGATGAGGAGTTGCAACGCTCATAAAAGATTTTTTCATTGCACCATTACATTAAGAGTGTTACAAAATAATTATGCAGTGTTTGAAGTAATAGTAAGGGTACATAGAAATATTGTTCGGCTCCACAATTTTTTATTTTGCTCGCCTTTTGAGAAAACAGAATGAGAAACGATAATTACATCTCACGTAAGCACCAGCTGTTGAAGTCCTTTGATAAATCGATTGCTCGTAGTAAACGAGTGCTTATTTCTCGCTTCGGTGAGGAGCAAGGCAATGCCCTGATAAGGGAGTCGCGCCGTGAATATGAGGCTCTTATCCATCAGATTCCATTTATTGGTAATAGGAGTCCTTTTCTTATTTTCCTTCTGCCAACGAGTAGGTATCTGGCAATTTATCGAGTTTTACGAAAGATGGGCCTAAGCGTTGAGGAGGCTGGACAATTGATCTATGAGATGAACGAAGCGGAATGGAAAGCTATTCCGAGACTTATATGCCACATGATTGGTTATCTTTGGTTTTCCCGATGGTTTTTAGGACGCACTAAAAAGCTTGCGACAGAATCTCAGAAGCGCAAGTATCCTGAAAGTTTTGTTATGACCTATGTAAAAGGAAATGGCCAAGACTTTGATTATGGCGTTGACTACACCGAGTGTGCTATCTGTAAGTTTCTCAGCGCACAAAACGCGTTAGAATTGGCACCGTATATGTGTGCTACGGACAAGATTGCTAGCGAGCTGTTAGGCTGGGGAATGAGTCGAACGATGACCCTCGCCAAGGGTGACGAGAAATGTGATTTTCGTTTCAAGAAAGGTGGAAAAACGATCATATTATCTTAAACAAATGTTAGTTATAAAGATCGACAACGGCATACAGACATAATTGGCAGAGCCGTGCTCTTGATGCCCATCTCCGGCTGGTTCAATCTTGCAGATTGAACCTAAATATTTCGGAGCAATCAGCATGATTGCTCCAGCGGGAATTAATAAAAAATCAAAAAATCTGCAGGAGAAAACAAAAAATGAAAAGACGGGTCTTATATTATTCGGTTGTTCTACTTATTCTATTATTGGCAGCCTGTAGCAGCAATAATCATAGTAATTCCTTCAACAGTGAAACTCAACATAGCATAGAGGCCGCGGTTAACGCCAAACTCGCTTCATTCGGCGGTACAGACCCTGTACCGGGAGCTGTTGTCGGTATATGGGCGCCAGGCAAAGGGACTTTTGTCAAGGGCTTCGGTTATGCTGATCTTTCTAAACGGGAAAAGATGAATGTTAAAGACAAATTTCGTGTTGGCAGTAATACAAAAGCCTTTGTCGTTACGGTCCTGCTGCAATTAGTGGATGAGGGGAAAATAAGTCTCGATGATAAGTTGAGCAAATTTCATCTGGGGATAAATGTTCCCAATGCTCAGAATATTACGGTCCGGGAACTCTGCAATATGACAAGCGGCCTTTTCGAGGCATACCATGCCCCGCAATTGGAGAATATGGATATTAGTCCGGATAAAAAATTCACGCCGCAGCAATTCATTGCGATAGCCATCAAGAACCCGCCGGATTTCACTCCGGGCAAGAAGTGGGGTTACAGCAATACGAATTATCTGCTCCTTGGATTAATTATAGAGGCAGTCACGGGAAATAAAGTCCAGGATGAGATAAGAAACCGGCTGCTCATTCCTTATACTCTGAATAACACGAGTTTCCCGACTGACGATCCCGGTATGCCCGAACCTTTCAGCCACGGTTATACCCTGGTACACGATAAATGGGAAGACCAGACTTTCTTATTGCCTCCGTCTTTGTCCTGGGCTGCCGGAGTTATGATATCGGACATGGACGACATGAAAAAATGGGTCAAAGCGTATGTGACGGGAAGCACGAATAGTGCATCAATCCAGGCCCAACGATTAACCTGCGTTGATACGGGTAAACCGAACATGAAGTTCGGTCTTGGCATAGGCTGCACGGGAGGTTGGTACGGCTACACGGGAGGCATCCCCGGTTATAACACAGCCGCGTATTACCTGCCGCAAGCGGACGCCACAATAATTGTCTTTATAAATAGCCAGGTGGAACAACCGGCTCCAGGTGTAGCTAATTCAATAGTTCATGATATTACCCGGATTGTCTTTCCGCAAAACATCGCTTTCTATTAAATGATGGCGTGATTGAATTTGAAATTATACCCTTTTGATTTTTTCGGATAACGAGGCGGCAAGGAGCAGGTACCGCAGTCGTATATGCTCCGGTAGTGCGACTGAAAAGGAGCACAACAAAAAACAATTTATTTCCTTACCGGTTAGTGCAGCTAACACATACGTCGAGGATGCCTGCGACGCTGCCAACAAAGTTAGCCGAAAAAAGCGAAAGGGGAAACGAATCAAAGCTTTAAATAAAAAATAAAGGGGGTACGTTCATGGACGGACAACAAGTTGTGTCTTCAGATGTAAGAGTAACCGATAAAATGATTAACTCTATGCGTCCTACAAAGATGTGGACCAAATTTTTATCTATTATGGGTTTTATTGCGTCCGGATTCGTAATACTTTTTGGGATATTTGTATTTTTAGCAGGCGATTTATTACCGCAGGCACAAGGAGCTAAAATTCCGCCCCTCGTGGGGCTATTTTATATATTTTTTTCGATCTTTTATATCATTCCATCAGTATACCTCTTTAAATACTCTTCGGCGCTAGGCCATTTCCTGTGCGATAAAATGGAATCTGAATTGGAATCCGCACTTTCCTATCAGAAATCATTTTGGAAATTTACAGGAATAGTTTGTCTGATTGGAATAATATTTGCGGTTGTCGGCATCGTTGCGGCAATTGTAATCCCATTGATGGTAAAGCATTAAAGGCTTCGCTTCACCCAAGTCTTTTGAATTCGGGACGAATTCGGGGGACATAACACTTAATTATTTTGATTATTGAGTAGGCTTTTTCGAATTCAAAGATCAGCTACAGGTTAATATTTTTTTATTGCTTTTGTAGGCCTTATCTTTAGACCCGCTAAAGCGCGGCAGAAGCAACGCGCCACATCATATCTTTATCCTCCCCCGTCGCTTTGCGACACCCCCTCCAAAGGGGGACAACCATTGTGGCTTCAATACCACAAACGCATCAATCTGCGTCTTGTGTGCTGCAAAATCGCTGGTGGCGGTATCAGGGCCTCGCGTCGGGAGGCGCATCCGCGGGTATAACCGGGCAGAAGACCTGATCCCGCCCGTCGTTGAGGCCTATCGGCTTATCTGTTTGTAAAAGCTTAAACCAAACCCGGACATTATCCGCGATAATGATAACCACCAGAACAGTAATCGCGACACTGAGACAGACATTCAGCATCTGGCCTTTGGACAGATACGTCCGGACATTCATGATAGCGGCGGCAAACGTCGTTACGGTAATCAGCACACAGGGGATGAAAGTAATCAGCGCGTATATTTTCTTTTGCCCGATTCTCAATATAATAGTCGTGCCGATGGCCAGCGCAAGTCCCGACAAGGTCTGGTTGGTGGTTCCGAACATGGGCCAGATGGAAGAAATATCACCTGTATAGAGCATATAGCCCCAGGCAAAAGAGACCATGGCGCTGGTCAGGACGGCGCCCGGAATCCAGTCCTTCCTTCCCATCGGCTTATACACATAACCGAGAATATCCTGAAGAATGTACCGCGCCACACGGGTGCCCGCGTCAATGGTTGTCAGAATGAACAGGGCTTCAAACATGATGATAAACTGGAACCAGTACTTCATGGTATGACGGAGTCCCTCGCTGATGCCGGCGAAAACGTGCGCCATACCCACGGCAAGCGAGATGGCGCCGCCGGGACGGTGAGCGACATCGAGGCCTACAAGCTGGTTGAGGGTAGGAAGATCGACAACATTCATATTGAGTTTAGCAAATACCGCGGCAGAGGTATTGATGGCAAAATAATCCTGCGGGACCAGAGTTACGGCAGCCAGAAGCGCCATTAAAGCCACGAAGCCCTCCGTGAGCATCGCGCCGAAGCCGATCGCCTTTATTTCCGTTTCATGTTCGATCATTTTCGGCGTCGTGCCGGAACCGATCAGGGCATGGAATCCGGAAATGGCGCCGCAGGCAATGGTAATAAATACATAAGGCCACCACGGGCCGGGGATGATGGGGCCTCCTCCGGCTGTATAGACAGTTGTAAAGGGCATCTTGATAACGGGGTTAACGAAAAAGAGGCCGACAGCCAGAGCAATGATAACGCCGATCTTCATAAACGTGCTCAGATAATCCCGCGGGGCCAGAAGCAGCCATACGGGGATAGCGGCGGCACAGAAACCGTAAATAGGCAGGAGTATCGACATCTGATTTTTAGATAAGGTGAAAAAGCCGGCGATGCCCGAATCGGCAACGTACGGGCCCATGAAAACCGCTGAACATACCAGAATGATTCCCGCGATTGAACCGGAAAGAATAGCGCCCGGCCTGATCTTGAACATGTAAATGCCGATAATCATGGCGATGGGGATGGTCATGACTATGGAAAATAATCCCCAGGGGTTCTGGAAAAGGGAGTTGACAACGGCAACGGCAAGGCCTGCCAGGGTGACGATAATGATGAACAGAATCACGACAGCCGTTACGCCTCCGGTGATTTTGCTGACATCTTTTTCAGCGATGACGGACAAAGATTGTCCCTTATGGCGGTAAGAAGCAAAAAGGATGATCATATCATGGACGCAACCGCCAAAAACGGACCCGAGCAGTATCCAGAAAAATCCCGGCCCCCATCCGTATTGCGCGGCCAGAACAGGCCCGATCAGCGGTCCCGCGCCGGCAATTGCCGCGAAATGATGTCCGAATACAACCCATTTGTTGGTCGGAACGTAATTCTGGCCGTCATTGCAGGAGACGGACGGCGCGATGTTCCTGTCGTCAAGCATCAGAACTTTTGTGGCGATGAATGCGGCATAATAACGATAAGCCAGGGCAAACACACATAAACTACCAATCATTAAATACAGTACATTCATTAATTTTTGTTTCCTTTCTTTATGTTTGAAGAATGTTATGTTCCCACTGCCGATGAAAGTCAATATTTTTTCATCTTGTACCCCCGCCCCTTCCCTGATGCCATTGTGAGCCAATCCCGTAAGACATGAGATTACCACGCCGCATGAGATGCGGCTCGTAATGACAACAGGAGTATGCTGTCATTGCGGTTGACAAAAGTGCTTCACTTTTCACCTTTCACCCTTCACCCTTAATACTTAATATGATATAAGTATTATATGTTTAATAAAATAAATATTAGTTCCAAAAGACAGATACTGATCATCTATGTCGTTTTAACGTTGGCCACGCTTGCGGTTTTTCGGCAGGTGCATCAATACAGCTTCATCAATTTCGATGATATAGGTTATGTCACCCAGTACAGTAATATCCAGTCCGGAATCACAAACGGATTTCTCTGGGCTTTCACTACAAGATACGCCGACTTATGGAATCCGCTCGTTTGGCTTTCCTTTATGTTCGATTATCAGCTTCACGGTTTGAATGCCGGCGGCTATCATGTGACCAATCTTATCCTGCATATATTTAGTACGCTTTTGCTCTTCTGGCTTTTTTGCCGCATGACGGGAGCTATCTGGCAAAGCGCCTTTGTCGCGGCGCTCTTCGCGCTTCACCCATTTCATGTGGAATCGGTTGCCTGGATATCTGAACGTAAAGATGTCTTAAGCGCGTTTTTCTGGATGTTGACCCTGTGCCTGTATGTCTATTACACGGAAAAACCGGTTATAAAAAGATATCTGCCTGTTGTGTTTTCCTTCGTCCTGGCGCTTATGAGCAAGCCCATGGTTGTAACCTTGCCCTTTATTTTGCTACTTCTTGATTACTGGCCGCTTAACCGTCTTGAGTCGCGAAAAATAGTAACAAAAGAGCCGGAAAATATTTCCATTGCCTCAAATAAAGAAAAAAAGAAGAACAAAGTAAAACAGGAAGCTTTAAAGAAAAACATACCCCCAACTCAAGCGCGTAAATTACCGGAAACAAAAATTGCGGGAATAATTCCTGTATGGCAGCTTTGGGAAAAATTACCTTTTTTCATCTTATCGGCAGTCTTTTCTATCATCACACTTTATAATCCAAGCCAACCCAAAACATCATTAAAAGCCTTTCCCCTGATTTCCCGGCTGGCAAACACCCCTGTTGCTTTTGCTTCATATCTGGAAAAAACCCTCTGGCCGTATGATCTGACTGTTTTTTATCCTTTTTCAGATCAGCTTCCTCTGGGGCAGGTTTTAGGAACCACACTTGGGATTATCGTTATCAGCGCTGCCGTTATCGTAATGGCAAAACGTCTGCCGTATCTGTTTGTCGGATGGCTGTGGTTCGTCATAACCCTTGGGCCGGTTATCGGAATTATTCAGCTCTCGTTAATAACGCCATACGCGATGGCCGATCGCTACCATTACCTGCCCTCTATCGGCATTGCCATTATGCTGGCCTGGGGCGTTCCGCTTTTATTTAAAAGCGCGCAGTTGCGCAAAAAGATTTTATTACCGGCGGGCATTGCTATCATTGCAATTCTGGCAATATTATCATGGCGGCAATGCGGCTACTGGAGCGACAGTGTCACTCTCTTTAACCACTCCCTGCAGGTAACTAAAGACAACTATCTGGCGCACAGCAATTTATGTGATGCCCTGAATGAAGAAGGAAAAATCCAGGAAGCTATCGATCATTGCAGCGAGACAATCCGCATAAGGCCTGATTATTACATCGCCTATAACAACAGGGGAACCGCGTACTCGAAACTGGGCAAGTATCAACTGACCATAGAGGATTTAAATAAAGCTATTGCTCTGAATCCCGATTCCGCCGAAGCCCGCAACAACAGGGGAAGCGCTTATATTAAACTCGGCAAGCCGCAACTCGCGTTGGAGGACTTGAATGAAGCCGTCCGGCTAAACCCTGATTATGCCTTATCCTACTATAACCGGGCAGCCGTTTATTTAAATCAGGGACAAAAAGAGCCCGGCTGCCGCGACGCGCAAACAGCGTGTTCATTAGGAGATTGCACGATCTTAGACCTTGCAAGAAAAAAGGGTGATTGCCGATCCATTTTTCCGCCTCCCTGAGCTTGATGTTATTTATGTTCTCTTGCCGGCACTATCACCGGTAAAATATTTACTTTGAAATTTTAAGGCAACCGTGACCAGACCGATCATCACAGGCACTTCCACCAAAGGCCCGATGACAGCCGCAAAAGCGGCTCCGGAATTAATGCCGAAAACGGAGATTGCCACGGCAATCGCCAGCTCAAAATTATTGCTTGCCGCGGTAAAAGCCAGCGTGGTTGTTTTGGAGTAATCCGCCCCCAGTTTCTTCCCCATGTAGAACGACATAAGAAACATAACGACAAAATAGATGAGCAGCGGAATAGCGATCCTAATGACATCAAGCGGCAGTGTAACAATCAGGTTGCCCTTCAGGCTGAACATAACCACGATAGTAAAAAGAAGCGCGATCAGCGTGAGCGGACTGATCAGCGGAACAAAGCGGGAATGATACCGCTCTTTTCCGATGAGTTTCACGCCGATTAGTCTGGTCAATGCTCCTGCAATACAGGGAATGCCCAGATAGATGAAAACACTTTTGGCAATTTGTTGAATGCTTACATGAACCACGCTGCCGGAAAATCCAAAAAAAGGAGGCAGAACTGTAATAAAAAACCAGGCAAAAGCGCTGTAAAAAAGAACCTGAAAAATGCTGTTAAAGGCAACAAGACCCGCGGCATATTCCGTATTGCCTCTGGCCAGTTCATTCCAGACGATGACCATGGCGATACATCTTGCCAGACCAATCATGATCAGACCCACCATGTATTGGGGCTTATCCGGCAAGAACACAATGGCCAGGATGAACATTAATACCGGCCCGATCAGCCAGTTTTGCACAAGCGAGAGGCCAAGAACCTTTCCGTTACTGAAAACCAGCGGCAAATCTTCATATTTTACCTTGGCAAAGGGAGGATACATCATCAAAATAAGCCCCGCGGCAATGGGGATATTCGTTGTGCCCACCTGAAATGAATTAATGAAGCTCTCAACTCCGGGAATAAAATAACCGAGTCCTACGCCCAAAATCATAGCCGCGAAAATCCATAAAGTTAAAAATCTATCCAGAAAAGACAATTTATCAGCGACATGTTCTGACATAAATTCTCCTTCAATTAATTATTTTCTCTGCCTGAAAAAAGGCAGTCAGTTTTTCTTTAATTTCATCACGCACGCGGCGAAATTCAAACAATACTTCTTCTTTTGTCCCGTTGGCTTTCGCCGGGTCGTCAAAACCGATGTGTATTTTCTTTGTGCCGCCGATGTAGAGCGGGCAGGTTTCATTTGCGTCTCCGCAAAGTGTGATGACGTAATCAAATGTTTGTCCATCGAATTCCGAAAGATTTTTAGAGCGGCGGCTGGAAATGTCAATGTCGATTTCTTTCATCACTGCAATGGCGAGAGTGTTGACATGAGATGGCTCTGTGCCTGCGGAAAAAGCTGCAATCTTATCTCGTGAGAAATAATTGAAGATGCCTTCCGCCATTTGAGAGCGGCACGAATTAGCTGTGCATAAAAACAAAACTCTCTTTTTCATAAATCGCCTTTAATAAATCCTGCAATCATCATGCCCGTCTCCATAATGGCCAGGCTAGGCGAACCGTATCTTCAAGTTTGTTGCAGGTAGCGCACCCCATACCCAATATTGCTATTTTCATCCCGGAACTCCTTTTATTTTTTACAGCACTTCAGGATATTTGCGTGTTCTTTGGCGTTGGCCGATAACACGTCTTCCAAACAACCAAAAAAGTCCATGATACAGGGACAGCGCAGACGATAGAAAATAGAATTCCCCCGTTTCTCGTCGAATACCAAACCGGCATTTTTTAAAACACTCAAGTGTTTGGAAACGGTTGAAGCATCCGCCCCGATCATCTCGGTCAGTTTACCAGCGCAGCGCTCTTTCCTGTTAAGTTCTTCGATAATAAACAGCCTGCTCGGATGCGCCATAGCCTTAATGATTTTCGCACGTGCTTCATGCTGAGGTTTTACCATTCTTTTCATTTTGATTCCCCCAATTGTACTATTTGGCAATATAGCCAAATAGCCATTATCTGTCAAGAAGTCTTTTTTGGTATTTCTCGTTTGACTTGAATTTTATTTATTACGGATTGATCTTCCCCGGAATTAGACGACACACCAAAAGAGTGTGTACATTATAACCTAAGGCTTGTCATGGTGGCGACCCTTGGGAGCCGTGGCAATCCGGTAAGACATGAGATTACCACGCCGCATGAGATGCGGCCCGTAATGACAACAGGAGTACGCTGTCATTGCGACCCTTGGGAGCCGTGGTAATCCAGCAAGACATGAGATTACCACGCCGCATGAGATGCGGCTCGTAATGACAACAGGAGTACGCTGTCATTGCGAGGCGACCCTTGGGAGCCGTGGCAATCTCGTGTTCTTGAAACCGTTCTGTTTCCCTTAATCTTTCGTAGGCCTTGTCTTTAGACCCGCCAACCCGCGCACCTAAAGGTACGCACTACGAATACCAGCATCTGCCCTGCCCTTTTTATGACAGGTTACAATAATTTTTATCTACGCCTTATCGCCCCGGAGCGAGGATACCAAATCATGCAGGTATTCGGCGGTTACCCCTTCAGGCGCCACCGGATCACCGGCAATGACTTCCACCCTTGAGCGAAAGCCTCTTGTCCAGCGCGATAGCGCAGACCCTTTTTTCCGGCTGAAAAAGCTGCCCCACAAACCCCGCAGCGCAAGCGGTATGATTGTAACGGGATCCCTTGCCAGAATCTTTTCTATGCCGGATTTAAATATATCCATATTACCGTCAAGCGTTAGCTTTCCTTCAGGGAATATACAAACAGGCTCGCCAT
Source organism: Smithella sp. (assembly GCA_052139735.1). Lineage (GTDB taxonomy): Bacteria > Desulfobacterota > Syntrophia > Syntrophales > Smithellaceae > Smithella. Next base: position 22,405 of record JBKQWB010000035.1, read on the forward strand.
TTCTAAGCGCCAGGGAAATTTCCTCAAAGGCCTTTTCATACACATCGGGATACTCCTTTTTCGAGGCAATCAGAATGACGCGCCCCTTCCTGAAAATATAGTTCAATACAGGGATTTTAAAGAACGCGCGGTCCATGACAAAACGAATGTTTCTCTGTATCGATCCCGCGATGAAAAGCGTGTCAACAAAAGTAACATGGTTGCATATAAGAACAACAGCTCCTTCTTCAGGAACGACGTCGAGGTTGTATCTCTTCACCCGGTACATGATCTTTGAGAGTACCCACATCATAAACCGTATAACGAACTCCGGCACCATAGAGTAGATGTAACAGGCCACGATGAGGTTCAGGATTACGAGGACCAAAAAGAACTGCGGAATGGACAGCTTAAATAAACCGATCATCAGGGCAGCCACCAGAGACGACGCGACCATTAAAAGAGCGTTCATGATGTTGTTGGCCGCAATCACCCGCGCCCTGATCTCGGGCCTTGTACGGATCTGGATCATCGAATACAGGGGGACGATGTACAAGCCCCCGAAAATGCCGATCATCATCAGATCCATCAGAACCCTATGGCTTCCGAGTATGCCAAGGAATGCCGATAAGCCCATCAGCTGCTGACCAACCGGCAGCGCCTGACCGGCCGGCAGCGACAAATGCGCGAACACGAGGTCAAAGCCGAAGATACTCAGCCCGAGCGAGCCAAGCGGCACAAGGCCGAGCTCCACTTTTTTCCCCGACAGACGCTCGCACAGAAGCGACCCCACGCCAATACCGATGGAAAACATGGTCAGCAAAAGCGTGACCACCTGTTCAGAGCCGTGCAGAATATTTCTCGTGTAATTCGGCAACTGGCTTAAGTATGCGAGGCCCAACGCCCAAAACCACGAGATTCCGAGTATCGACAGGAATACCGATTGCTTCTCCATGGCTATATTCATGGTCTGCCAGGTCTGGGTTACGGGATTAATATCGAGCTTCAATCCCGGCGAGTCGGGCGCGGCATAGGGGATCATCCGGCTTGTGAGCCATCCCGTCACGGCAACGGTTATAAGAATTAGACCGGCCCAGAACTTTCCGTTATTCATCTGTGTAATGAATCCGCCGGAGATGGTTCCGATGAGGATGGCAAGAAAAGTGCCGCCCTCCACCATGGCATTGCCTCCCACGACCTCACTGTTTTTGAGATGCTGGGGAATGATGCTGTACTTGACAGGCCCGAAAAAGGCGGCCTGGCATCCCAGAAGGAAAAGAAGAAACATGAGGCCGGTAACATTTTTATAATAAAAGGCGAAGGCGGCCATAACAGCTATTATAATCTCGGCAACTTTGATGTATCTCATCAGCATGGATTTTTCGTATTTGTCGGCGATCTGTCCCGCCGTTGCCGAAATGAAAAAAAACGGCAGGATAAAAAGACCTGCCGCGAGATTAATGAGAATGTCCGATTTTGCCGCCATCTGGCTGCCCATTTTATAGGCAATGAAAAGCACAAGGGTATTCTTGAACACATTGTCATTGTAAGCGCCGAGGAACTGCGTCCAGAAAAAAGGCGCGAATCTCCTTGAGGCCAGAAGTTTAAACTGGCTTTTCTTTTCTTTGCCGGTCTTTTCTTCGCCGGTCTTTTCTTTGCCGGTGTCCTGATTTTCCTGATTTTCAGTATTCAATCCCGCCTCCGTTTAAAATAAAGGGGACGGTCCCCTTTATTCTTCTTTATTCTTTTATAACGTGAGAGAATAATACAAATTTAGAAAAACAATGCAACTACAAAATAGTCGGGTGTTGAAGCAGCATTGTTGTCACCCTTTAGTGTCATTGCAAGTTTACGACAGTTTTCGTGGCAATCCCTCCCTGTCATAATGTAGGGATCGTTCCCTGAACGATCCGAGCGGCGCGTTTGGGGAAACGCGCCCTACAATTAATATCCTCTGCAGGCGGAAGTGGATAAAGAATCATGTACTGCGTACCTTTAGCTGCGCCGGATTGGCGGGCTAAAGGCCCGAACTACGAAAGCGGGCAAACCCCTTGCATATCGTTTGCAGGCGGAGGTGTCGCGAAGCGACGGAGGTGGATAAAGGCATGCAGGGGAAAAAACAAATGATGAATCTGTCAACCAGTTTTCCAAGATTAATCTTCGATTAATCTTTTTTCAACCTCATCATAAATTTCATCAATTTGATTTTGCAGTGAGATTGTTTTATCAATTGCCGTTACAATCCGGCAATAATATCGCGGGTCGTCCATATTCCGGTCTTTTCTATATTTGAGATATTTTTGCAGAACCTGATAACCGCCGATTTGATAATTCCACAACTCGGGCGAAACATTGTCGAAATACTTTTCTTTATTGATATAAATTTTACGTTCTTCTTCGGAATAAATTATTTTCTCAATCCGGTCGTTGTCGCCCTTGCCCTGATATTTGACAATGGGCTTATTGAGTACATCGCTCTTCATGAGATGCAAATCGGTTAATTGCTTTCCAATATCGGACATTTTGCTGAAAACTTTATAATCGGCAGCAAAAGGCACACGCGGAAAATCTATCTTTAAAAACTCGGCATACTTTTCGCGGTAGATATTGCTGTAAAACACGGCATAGATGTAATAGAGAATTTCTTCTGGCGTAAGTTTCTTTTTAAATGTTTTGTTGAGCTTTTCATAAACATCTTTATCAATATTGGGTATTCGGTTTTCACTATCATAAACCGCTTCCGGTTCAAAAAGCATTAACATTTTAAAATGTGATTTTTTAGATTCTTTTTCTTTGTATAAATATAACGGATAAATATATGTTCGCTCTTTGGTCCTATTTGAAATTAAAGAATCATCTATCATCCAGGAAGAAATAAGAGAGTGTTGCCATATATCGGATGATATTTGTCTGCATGTAAGTAAAGCTAAGTTAGATTGCAGCATATGCTGCATTACATCATGCCTTGTTCTCTCCACCAATGATTCGTGATAGAAAATATATCTATTGTCGAAAGGTCGATATTGAATTGGATTTATAAAGCTTTCATGATTATCTAATTTTTGAATCTGGTTACGCGCAGTCGAAAGCTTCCAATTAGGCTTGTCTTTCAAATCATAGGCCTGAGCAATAATTTCATCATTTTGAGTTTTGCTTTCAAGTTGCGCAATGCGATTCTTTAGTGCATTTTTATCGAAGTCGATTACAAACTCATCTCTTGAAGTTACTATACCAACACTGTTCATCGGAAATATCTCATTTACCGTTTTCCAGTTTAAATACTTTTTGATTTTATCCGTATCCCATTTCACCAGAAAGTAATAGGGGCTTTCAGGCCGGATGGGCTGATAATTATTTGTTTGAAAGTTATTGTTGTCCAGCCAATCGTATTTGACTTCGCGCAGACCATACAGGTCGTTATGGAAGACCTTGCATCCTTTTTTATTTTTTGTTTTACAAACACTGCAATAGCCACACCCTGCCGAATATCAAACACATTTTCGTCTTTGCCGCCTTCGGGTGTTGTTTCTTTTTTTAGACTGTTGCCGTGCAGATCAAGGATGTAGATTTCATTGAACGTATGCATCAGGCTCTGGCGCATACCTCTAAAAGTAGGATTATCCAGATAGCTGTGATTGGTAATCATGCCGACAATGCCGTATCCCGCCTTTTGAATTTTCCACTGCGCGAAACGCAGGAATTTGACATAATCATCTTGCAGCCATTTGGGATTCTTCTCACCCAGCGGTTCGCCGTCAACCTGATAATAACTTTGAGCGCCATCAATATCCTCTTTTAACAATTTTTCAGTCCATGCATTTTGATTAGCTGATTGACCGCTGTATGGCGGGTTACCGCATATTACTAAAACTGGTTGATCTTTTTTAACTTTACCAGCCAAATGACTTTCTTCACTTAATGAACTCAATCCTGGAATATCAACTTGCGCCAAATCTTCCATCTCCAATGTGTTGGTGAGATACAGATTGAAGCGTTCATCATCTTTCAGGCGATAGCCCAATTCTTCAAACATAAAACTCATTTTGAGATGGCCGATGGCGTAAGGCGCCATCATGAGTTCAAAGGCGTAAAAATTAGGCAGAATTTGGTTTCTAATAAATTTGGTTTTACCGCCTGCACCGTATTTATCCGTATACTCCTGCACGGCAAGTTTCAATGCTTCCGCCGGAAACGTCAACGTACCGCCAGCCGGATCAAGCAACGTAACTTGTTGGCTAGCCAGACCATCAGAAAGATTAAAGTGAGTCTTTAGAATCTGATGAATAGAACGCACAATGTATCCGACGACTGATTCAGGCGTGTAATAAACGCCGCGCTTCTCCCGAATGGACGGATCGTAAGCTGTAAGAAATGTTTCGTAGAAGTGAAGGATCGGATCTTTACCTTTGCCCTCGCGGTAATAATCACGGAGTATTTTATTTACGTCGGTAACGTTGAGCACTTCGGCAATGTCATCAACAATAACTTCTAACTGTTTAGGTGGTTCTCCCAAAGAGATAAAATGAAATACATCTCTTAAAATGCCGATGGTTTTCGGAATATATTTAAAAGCCAGTTCACGGTTGAATGAATTATCCGCACGGGTTCTAGCCGCAAAAAGCCCATAGGTGATTGTTTGAGAATATAAATCGGCAAATGTCTGTTCTGTAAGCGTTCCGATTAAATATTTTTTGAAAGCATCGTAGAACCCTAAAATCGATTTTTTGCCCTGTCTTCCTTCTTCCGCAAGTTCAATCCTGACAATTTCGTCACGCAAAAATTTTGTTCTTTTGGCAAGCTCTAAAGCCAGCGTTTTTGCCGATCTTACCTGCGGAAGAGCGAACGAAAAAAATGTATTGAATAAATCAGTGAACTTGTCTTCATTCTCCAGCGGCGGCGCAACTGATAGTTTTTTGGCAATGACCGGTCGGGCAATGGATGCCGTTTTGATTAACTCTCCATCACGATATAATCTAAATTCATAAAAATTGGTGAGAATGACATTAGGAAAAGTATTTCGGTATCTTTCCAGTTGTTCTGTTTCCTGTATCGTATCGAGATTGGTAATAGATGGGTCTTTTGCTTCAATATAGCCGGTTATGTGATTTTTACCGTCCCAGACGCGGAAATCGGGATTTCCCGCTTCGGTCTTTTTCGGCAGAACTGTTATGCTTACTTTCTTAACATTATTTGTTTGTGCAAATTCGAGGATTAAATTCTCAAGATGTTTATAATAGCTTTCTTCCCTTGCATCGCCCTGATTGATAGTTGTTTGTAAACTCTTTAAGTATTGTTTTAGCATTTTAATAGTCTATTTTCGGATTTTGAAATTATAATACAAAATCTTGGTTACAATGCAAGAATAAAATTTAAATAATTAAAGATGTTATGATTCACTAAAAGATAGACATTTGACACGAATCGTTATTTTTTCTCCCATATCTTTTCTTAAATTTTTACTACCTTGAAGGGCATGGAAGAAACAGATTATGTGTTTGCTATAGCGATTATTAATTAACAACTATTTCTTCTTTAATTTTTTCTTTACCAAAACAATCGCAATTTACATCGTGAAAAATAATAATTTCATCTAAATAATTGCTAGGTTCCTCATCATCTTCGTCATAAAATTCGGCCATCGTAATCGCACTCAAAATATCTGAACAAAGATCACTAAAATATTCATCATTTTTCTCATATTTAGATATTAAAGAATCAAGAATGGACTCTAGGTCTTTCACATCAATTAGTATAGCGCCACAAAGACCGCACTCTGTGTAATTCATGATATTTATAGATTCTTTAATTCTTTCAAAATATTTTTTACTTGGGCATTCCAATTTAGCTTTTGTCATTTTTTTAATCTATCAATTTATAGCACATTAATCCATGACAAATTATTCAAATTAATAAGTTTAGAGGATTGGTCATATTGCATATAATAATCTTTCTCATACAACAAAAAGCACCTTCAATCTATACTGATTTGAGGGGATATATAATACAACAGATCAAGTAAATAAAGGGGTCAACCGTCCTCTTTATTTACTTATTCAAAAATAAATTACTGAACTCTCATTTAACATATGGTACAATTTTTTAAGGCAGCTAAGTTAAGATTAACGGCAAACCGTTTATTGTGAAGTCAGTCATTATGGATGTGGCAAAAGCTAAGGGTAATTACTAAATAAATTTTCGGAGGGTATTGATGAGTGTCTCTGATATTTTATACAGATCAAAACTGACCACGGCCCGTAAAGCCATACGAAGCCTTAGAAACGGCGCCACCATCGTTCATGGCATGGCGATTGCCGAACCCCCTGCCCTGCTGGCGGCTATTGCGGATCGGGCTCGCGAAGGCACATTGAAGAACATTAATATCCATTCTCTCTCTCCCCAAACATACGCGGCGAAAACTGTGCTTGATGTGGAACTGGCCGACTGCATCCAGGCATATTCATGGTTCGCCAGCGGTGGGGATCGCCGTTTTATCAAGGTTGGACTCCATTATTATGTTCCCAATTATTTTCATCAGGTTCCAAGATTGATGTGTGAAAACCTAAAGATCGATCTCGCTATAACGACCGTTTCTCCAATGGACAGAGCGGGTTATTTCAGCTTTGGGACAGCCAACGATTTTATCTCTACAGTTGCCCGACACAGCAGAAAATTGATTGTAGAGGTTAACGAGAACATGCCCCGCGTTTTCGGCGACTCCCTTCTCCATATTTCGGAAGTGGACGCCATTGTGGAAAATCATATTCCCCTGCTGGAAGGACCAACGGAAAAAGCCAGGCCGGAAGACGATAGGATAGGCCGGATAATCTCCGAAATGATCCCTAATGGAGCAACCCTGCAGTTGGGTGTTGGCAATATTCCCAATGCCGTTACCCGTTATCTCGCTAATCACAAGAATCTCGGTATTCACACAGAGCTTTTTAGCTCCGGCATGGTGGATTTGATCGAGAAGGGAATCGCTACAGGGAACAAAAAGACACTGCATCCGCGCAAACACGTTTTTACCTGTGCCCGGGGCACCAGGGCTACATATGAATTCATGAACGACAATCCCAGCCTGGAGAGCTATCCGGTCTCCTATACAAATGATCCGGCCATTGTGGCTAAAAACGAACGGATGATTTCCATTAATTCCATCCTGGAGGTGGATCTTCAGGGGCAGTGCAATGCCGAGTTTCTCCGAGAGTCACAATTCAGCGGAACCGGCGGACAAATGGATTTTGTTCGGGGCGCATTCAACTCCAGGGGAGGCAAGTCCATTCTTGCTTTCTATGCTTCGGCGAATAACGAGACTATATCACGTGTCGTTCCGCGTCTCAAACAGGGAACCATGGTTACCACACCGCGGATGGATGTCCATTATCTGGTTACGGAATTTGGAGTTGTCAACCTGAAAGGCAAATCGACACGCGAACGTGCCCTGGCTGTCATCAGCCTGGCCCATCCCAAATTCCGTGATAACCTGCTCAGAGAAGCAGAAGAAATGTACTTACTGTAGATCGAGATTAAAAATGAATTCATAACCGGTCAATACAGCCGATCGCTACGCGTCATTATTATTATGACTTTCTTCCTCCTGCAAATAGTCAACCTTGACATAAATGCAACATTTCAATCCGTTATAAACACAATCAACATCCGACGAATAAAATCTATATCTCACATTTTTGCGGCCGATATTTCTCCGATATTTCATTGACATACAAGACTGAGTTTCTTATAATATGAACAAGCAGGGTTTGAAGTGAAGGTTGAACAAAAACGGGCATCCTTTAAGTAAATAAAGGAGGATTGAATCGTTATGGAAGAACGAAGGAAGACACCACGACTTCAGGAGGAAAACGAGTTCACCATAAATATCATCTCTGGAGAGGAAAATCTTTCTAAAGAAGAAATCCTCTATAGCAGCAAAGATATTTCGATATATGGCGCTAAAATTCAGGGCAATATTCCTTTACCTGTCGGTACCATCATCAAGATAGATATCACATTAAGTAATTTGCAACAAAAGAAGACCACCATAGGAAAAGTTAAATGGAGTAAATTCATCACTGGGAATTCGTGTTATGAGGCGGGTGTGGAGTTTGTAGGTATACCCGATGAAACGATCCAGAAACTGGATGGGCGAATACAGAAAGATGACGCTTTTATTCCGGAAGAGGAAGGGTCTAAGTTTCAAGAGATTAATAAATATGAGATAGCATTAGGAGCAGATGCTGTTATCCCGGAAGAGGAATGGTCTAAGCTTCAGGAGATTAATAAAAAAGAGATGCCGCCTGAGGAGGACATTTTTATCCCGGAAGAGGAATGGTCTAAACTTCAGGAGATTAATATAAAGAAAGAAGTTTCTATTCCTGAACATATAAAGACGATAGATACAGGAGCCACTGATATGAAGAAATGTCACTACTGTTCAAGAGATATAAAGTATGACGCTGTAAAATGTGAGTATTGCGGCAGGACGTTAAGCGGTGAACAAACAGAAAGAAAAGTTTTTCTATAAACACATGATGGAAGAGCCGGAATAACAATGGCATGGAAGCAGATACGAATTGAGTTTTCTATTGATAGTTGACTGTAGTCCTCAAAAAATCGGTCGTGACATTCATTCAACCTTACAACTTGTAAAAAATGGGACGTTTCTATTAATCAATATTTAATTTACATTCCAGACCGAAATTCCTATAGTTAAAAAACGAATAAGCAATGTCTTATCAAATCGGAAAGATTTAATATTTATGCTACCCAGAATACAATTATTTGAATTTTGTGAACGGGCCAATGTGCCCTGCTGGATTCGTGAATCAATCGTTGAAATCCTGGGGATGGGATTACGCACCAGCCATGTTTTTCAACCTGTCGCCCCGGTTTTTCATGCTCTTTGCCAGTTGGTTGGCGCCGATGAAGTTCTGGATCTCGGGAGTGGCTCTGGCGAACCCGCGGCGTTGCTTATTGAAGAACTACGCCGCCAGGGCTTAGCCGCTCCAAGATTTATCCTCTCGGATATCTTACCCAATCTGCCCCAGCTGCGCAAAACGGTCAGTCGTCATCCCGGGCAACTGCAAATTATCGCCGAATCTCTGGATGCCACAGCGATTCCCAGGCAATTCAACCAGCCGCTGCTAACGATTATCAACACCTTTCATCATTTTCCGCCGCCGCTGGCCGGCAAAATTCTGGCCGACGCCATTCAGAAGCAACGCGCCATTTTCATTATGGAATCATCATCACGCCGACTGCATGATTCCTGGGGGCTCATTCCCGGCCTTTTTCGCAGCTATTGGCAAAACCCTGTCCGTGCCGGGCAGGATCGATTTTTGAAAGCATTTTTTTCCTATGTTGTCCCGCTCATTGGCATCTGCTTCATATGGGATAGTCTTGTCAGTCTTGCCCGCTTTTATAACGAGGCGGAATTGCGGAAGATGGCGAGCGATGCCGGCGGCAGCCATTATACCTGGATCTATCAAGAATTGGCCTATCCATCACTGGGCCGGGCGGTGATATTTTATGGTTATCCCTCATCCTATATGGCACAATGTTGAGCAAGTAATGCAACGCTATCTATACAACTGCTTTGCCCGTGTGAAATGCAAGGACCGCGCTCAAGAACATCTGCCGGCTATTTCCTGCAAGCGTAGCTATTCCTGCCCTGCCTATGACCAGATTGAGGTAATAGAATTCAGATCGCTGTTAATGATCTGTTTTAAATAGTAATTGTTGTCCTAAGTTTATTCCAGATCATTTGTTTGTGAAACCTGCAATTCTGTCGTTTTGTCACTTTCAAAAAATCAATAATCTGTTTTTTATTTCTAATTTTCTGAAATCCACAAAGAGTCACGCTCTACGTATATGCTGGATTTCAATCCATAATAACCATCATTTAAGCCATAATATTTTCCCTTGACATGCAAGGTTGGACTGCCTATAACTTAACTATCGCAAAAAATATATTATCAAATTCATTGACACATTAATTTCGAAAGGAGATCTTCACATGAAAAAGTTGAATGTGTTCTTGTTTGTTGTGTTGATTATGGTTATTGCCGGTTGCAGTAGTAGTTACACATTACCATCAGCCAAAGCAATTACGGCATTTACTTTCCCAACTTCGACAGCAACTACGATTGATGAAGTTGCTCATGTCATAACTGTAACTGTGCCTGTTGGCACAGATTTGACGACTCTGGTGCCTACAATCACTTACACTGGAGTAATCATCAATCCGGCATCGGGAGTGGCACAAGATTTTACCAGTCCGGTAACTTATACAGTAACTGCGGCAGATACTTCGACACAAAATTATACAGTGATAGTAGTAGAAAACAGAATCATGTTTTTTTCAAGCAATTGGGGAGAGACAGATGGCCCTCCCCGAACCGGATCGATCAGGATAACGGATGATATCAATAGCCTTGCCAATGGAGCAACCGCCACCCCCCGTATTATTACCGGCTCCAATGTAAACCTGCCCTATCCGGACCTTGATTCACTTGCTGTGGATAGATATCTTAATATGGTATATGTAAGCGATATAGACACTAACAATATTATTGTCTATAATAATGTAAAAACTGCAACCGGCAACATCGCACCAGACAGGACCATCACCATCTCAGGTTCATCAGGAATAAGCGGCATTGCTCTCGACTATAGCCATGATCGCCTTTATGTTGCAGGTTCCGGATCTGTCTATATCATCAATAATGCCAGCACCAAAAATGGTACAATAACAGCGGATGCCGTCTTGACTGTGGATTCACAGGTTTTATTTATCGATATGCAAAATGACCGCCTCTATGCGGCGAATGTAGGTACTGATGTGTATGTCTATGACAACGCCAGTACGCTAACCACCGGCGCTACTCAAAACAGAACCATTACATTGACGGGCATTAGCACCGATACCGTATGGGTAGATGCTGGTACAAACAAATTATATGTTGGCACCAGGAGTGCATCGGTTGGTGGATATAATCTATTTATCTTCAACAATGCAGCCACGCTCAGTGGCACGTATACCCCGGATACCGACAGCACTGCCAGAATCGCCTTCGCTCTTCTCATGAATGTCATGGTGGATAACCAGGATAGGCTCTATATGTGGACAGATTCGGCAACCAGTGTTGCAATCTATAATAACGCCAGCACATTATCGGGAAACGTTTCTGCGTCACCCGATAAAACGATTTACGGTGTTGTGCAGAATGGATATGGAATGGGTTATCTGGTCTATTGACAGGCCATGATGCGCTATCAACGGCTAATCCCTGTTTGGTTCTTCATAGGGTAACCTTTAGCCTCGGCGGGTTTGTCCTGCCGGGGCTTTACACTCTTTCAACCAGTAATTTTCAATTCCGATGACTGCCATAAAGTAAAAAGGTCTCATAATGATCTAACGATTATGAGACCTTCGTTTATTTAAGCATTAACCCGATATAAATTTACTTTGCTTTTGCTTCTTTGATAAATATTTCGACCCTGCGGTTTTTCTGGCGTCCTTCTTCCGTGTTATTGTCGGCAATAGGTTTACTGAATCCATAACCGAAAGCGGCAATGCGGCACCTTTTTATGCCAAACTGTTTTACCATATACAGCTTAACACTGTTGGCGCGAACTTTGGACAGACGCATATTATAGGCTTTTGAACCGACATTGTCCGTATGACCTTTAAGGATAGCCTTTGTCCTGGGGTTTTCTTTCATTGAATCGGCCACTTTTTTAAGACCGTCGCGATATTCTTCTCTTACAAAATGTTTAGCAAATTCAAATTCAATGGACGCCGCGAGAACAAGATTTTCCTGCTCGAATTTATCGGCTTTGCAAACCTTACCTTTTTTATAATCTGAACCCTTCATGGAAGTCGCGGCAGGTTTTTGTACGGACCCTGAGTCGCTTATTCTCTGGTCCACAACTAAAGCCGGCAGGTCACCAGGTCTTTCCACTACCTTTGTGGAAGCCGATCCGTCGCTTTTTGTCCACTTTTGGCCGGAACATCCGGCTATCATTGTAACGCAAGCTGCAATTAATAATATAAGTATCAAATATTTCTTCTGCATAATTCCTCTCCTCCTTTTATAATAATATTTTAAAAATCCCTTTTTTCATACAACCTCTAATAACAATTAATTGCAATAACTTTTTACTTGCCGTTTGGGGATTCTTGCTATCATCAATTAGTTTATCAGTGAAATTCCGTCATTATCTGTCATTGCGAGGCATCCCTCGGATGCCGTGGCAATCTCTCTTTTTTGTCATTCCCGCCCCCGCCTTCGCGAGGGTAAACTCCGGCGAGAATCCAGTTACTCTTTTCCTTCTGTCGTCATTGCGAGTCCCAATTTATCGGGACGAAGCAATCTCTCTTTCACTTTTAACCTGGCTCAATAACTTATATTTCAAGACCTGATAATCATTCTTTCTGCCATTTACTTTTTTCATTTTATTCTTGCAATATCTTAAAGTTGTTGTATTATTCGCTTCGCATCACGTACCAAGCATCATCCAAAATTATGTAATGTTGAATGGCGGCTGGAAACTTATATTTCAAGACCGGTCATGTAGGTTCTGATGAAATCGCAATCATGGAATGCATATTGGGCGAGGAAAAAGGGGAAATATGAATTCTGACGACTTCTTCCAAAGCAAGAAACCCTGGTCGCCTTACAAAGACATGATTCTCGATTATTACTTAAAGCCATACCTGACCAAAGTGTGCAGCTTGGGGAAATCTGTTGTTGTGTTTGATTGTTTTGCCGGACCGGGTCGCTTTGAAGATGGTACCGATGGTTCACCGCTAATTATTGCCAAAGCGATTCGTCAGGTTACGGATAAGGGAAAAACCGTTTCAGCAATATTGATTGAAGAAAAAAAGAAATACTTCAAACTTCTGCAGGCAACCGTGAAAGATTATCAAGATATCTGTGATACAAAAAATGAACGCTTTGAAGACAGTGCCAATGAAATTGCAAATATAGGACGTAACAGCACCGTCTTTGTTTATATTGATCCTTATGGCATCAAACCTCTACGTTTTGAAATTTTGGCGGGAATTTACGCTAACATTGATAAGGGTTCAAGCGTAGAGGTGCTACTGAATTTTAATGCTTCCTCCTTGGTTCGCAATGGGCTTGCGGCATTGAAATGTGATCAACAATATGAAAACGAAGAAGAACTGGACAAGTCCATGACATTGAAGGATATTGACGCGATAGCTGGTGGCGATTACTGGCGTGATATTGTAACTAGCGATATTTCGTTTGCTGAAAAGGAAGAGCAGTGCGTCGTCGCATACATGGATCTGATGAAAAAATATTTCGATAAGGTATGTTTCTATAGCATCAAAGAAAAATATGAACATATCATCCCTAAATATCGTTTGCTCTTTGGCTCACGACATGAGGATGCTTTTATGCTTATGAATGATGCTATCTGCAACGCGCGAGATAAGTTTCTTGGTAAGCAGTGTATTGATGGATATTTGTTCGATATGCGTGCGAAAGATGAAATTCATGATCCTCAACGCTTACAGTATGCAATCGTGGATAGCCTGACGAAATCCATGACGCGCAAGAAGCTTATTTCATGTGCAATGCATAAGGTTTTTGCTGAATATAAAGAATCTGAATACAAGCACATGATTGGAGATCTAATCAAAGATAAGAAAATTTTATCAGAATCTGGCAAGACCAGAATTAACGATAAAGAAGTTTTGTCGCCAAATATGTCTTTTAATGGACGAAAACAATGATTCTAAAATGTTAAATGGTGTCATAAAGCAAAGCAAATATATTTTTCTTTTCGCCTTTCAAAATGATATACTTATACAGAATGAGATGCAAAAAACTTTGGTTTTTTACTCAGGACAGTAAAATGCCAAATCATGTTATCCGAAATTAATTAAGATGCGTGGAAGAAAACGGATGCAAGAACAATTCAACATTTTACAGGAGAGAACAAATGAACGTCGTCTATGAACCTAAAGGACGAGCGCGAGAATACGCCGAACTAGCCTGTAATCTTTATCTTGGTTGCACACATGGTTGCAGCTATTGTTACGCGCCGGCTTGTATGCATACAACTAGTGAAAAATGGCACGCAACAGCCGAGCCTCGCCAAAAAGTCATGGCACTTTTTGAAAAAGACGCATGGAAATTACGAGGCGATTCAAGGCGCATTCTGTTTAGCTTTTTGAGTGATCCTTATCAGCCACTCGAACGGAAAGAGCATTTAACCAGACAAGCGCTGTGTATCGTTTATAAATATGGCTTAAAAAGTCAGATACTTACAAAAGGGTGTGTAGATTTAATTCAAGATGACATGGAAATAATGAAGAAGGCCAAAACCCATCTTGGTATCACACTTAGTTTTGTGAATGATGATCAACGACTGGAATGGGAGCCGAATGCATCATCAGTAAATGATCGTCTAGCAATTCTCAAACAGGCACATAAAGAAGGTATTTTTACTTGGGTCAGTCTTGAGCCAGTTATTGATCCTGTTCAAGCACTCGCTGTTGTTAGAAAGGCACACCCGTATGTAAAATTCTGGAAAGTGGGAAAATTAAACCACATGAAAGAATATGAACAAACAGTGAATTGGCGTAAATTCCTTTGTGATGTTGAAACACTTTTTAAAAAATATGAATCAAAATACTATATCAAAAATGATTTACGGGCTTTTGCCATGGAAAAGAAGTCGAATACTTTGGTACATTGCTTGACGCATTAACAACCTCAAATACTAAGGAATTCCTCTTTATTCATTAACTTACAATTTTAAGGGCGTCCCCCCTGTGGCCTCTCTTTTTTATTGGGCGCTGTTTCTATTTTCTTCAAGACGTTTAGATATCAAAAGCACTTCTACTTTTCCCATAGAACACTCTTCATTTGAGGCATCATTTATAGTTATCATCTCAATGATTTTACCAGATTTTTCTGTAAATTTAATAAGGTGTATTTGGTGATAAAGGTTATCGCCTATCTTTTCAGATGCCAGTCTTATTGTTTTTGTTTTAGTGAAATCGACTTTATTATTATCAGTAATGCCTGCATTCTTTAATTGAACGAATGCCATTTTTGTTGGCCATCTATCTATTCCTGCACAATCTGGATCTTTAGCAAAAGCATATAAAGTTGTAAGAATTAATAGAAAAATTATAATTATTGACTTCATCTTTACCTCCAAGCTGTGGCAATCTATCTTTAACTTTTAGTGAATAAAGGGCACGGTTGTCCCCTTTATACAGGAATTCTCTTGAAAACATCAACTATTTCAGGATCAAACATCTTTTCCTTCTGCTCTTCGAGAAACTGTAATGCCTGTTCCTTTGTCCAAGCCTTACGGTACGGCCTTTCGTCTGTAAGCGCGTCGTAAACATCGGCTACGCAGATGATTCTTGCAAAAAGAGGTATATTCTTTTCCTTGAGACCATTCGGATAGCCTGTTCCATCCCAGCGTTCGTGATGATGGAGAACTCCATAAAGTATCGTTTCATAGGAAGGAATGTGAGCTAAGATATCCGCGCCGGTTTGCGGGTGCTTTTTGACAACGTCATATTCCTCATCGCTCAGCTCCCCCTGCTTATCGAGAATCTGTTCGGGGACAGCGATCTTGCCAATGTCATGAAGAATTGCGGATATACTCAAGACACGCATTTGGTCATCATTCAAGTTAAGACTGCGGCCAATGGCCTCTGCATATTTGGTAACCTTTTCGCTATGACCTGCCGTCCAGGGTGACTTGGCATCAATTGATCGAGTCAGGGCAATCAGGATTCCAATCAGAAAATTTTCTCTTTCCCGTGTCCCGTCAATAATCCGGGATGCCATGTTGTTTAATGCCTCAGCCAGTGTCCCGATTTCGTCTTTTCGTCCGGTTGTAAACCGGTTTTCATATTGTCCGGAAGCTATGACCGTTGCTTCTTGGGCAAGCTGCTCGATCGGCCCTGCAAAGTAGCTGCTGAAAAAATAACCCAGTATCCGCGAAACCAAAAGCAGGCCAATGAAGAAGATTAAGCTTTTGTCAATATTGTTCTGAAGGATCGTGCGTATGCCTTGCCGATAAATATCAAAGGAGAGAATATAGGCCTGGCGATCCGCTTTCTGGACAATGTTGAGTTTGATGTTGACCTTGTCCTCCACACCCCAAAAGAATCGAGATGAAGTCAGCATCTTGTTCCCATCGACTTTTTTCAGATCATTGATTAATGCCGGATCAGTCATTCTTTGTGATTGAACTACCCCTTGCGCATCTTGATACATGTGTTGCCATCGCCCATCATCCTGAATGTAGAGGTTAAATTTTACTTCGGGAAGCATGTCCCTAAAGTCTTTCGTGGACTTTCCAAGGTCCGTCTTGACCTGTTCAAGAAGTTTAAAAATTTCACGGCCTCTGTTACTTCTGTCGTTGACAGAGAGGGACGAAATTCGCTGATTGATAACATTGGCAGCCAGGTTAATAAAAGAGTTGGTAGTGGAAACGGCCAGGAGAATTAAAACGGCATAACCTATGATCATGCCGAAAACAGTAAAGAAAATGGTCAATCGTCTGCTCAGAGACGGCCTCCAAAAAGCAATGAAATTTTTCAAAGTTGATTGTAATGAACGCTTTATCATGGATATCCTCGACCATTTTCCCTTTCCTAAAGTGCCTATTTCTTATGCTTCATAACATAAATGTATTTTCAGAAAAATGTTTTTCTCATAAAGGGGACGGTTCTATTTATTTCATTTTTAGTTTCTTTTTTTCATCTTTCGTAATCCTCGGCCTTCTCCCTTTAAATAGAACCGTCCCCTTTATTCCCTCTTGTAATTTATCACGATCATGTTATATATTTTTACAAAATCTACTGTCTAATTACAGAGGCAGGAGTGGCAAAAGCAACAGTGGATTAAAAAGGATGTTATGAAATATTTTTATCCGTGTCGCTGAATTTCATAGTTTTCAGACTGGATAATGATCCGGTAGAATCAATTGAGGTAATCCTTTGAAAAATTATATTTACTCATTTTCGTTGATTTATTTTCTGCTTTTGTCGGCATGTGCAACTATACAGGATTTGGAAAATGCCAGACATGATTTTGCTGACCAGACAAATGTTCTCGAAACTAAAACGGACACTATCGACAATGAAATAAAATCTCTTCAATCACAGACCGAGCGTTTGTCAACAGACATAAAGTCACTGACAGACGAAAGGGCAGCGATCAAACAGCGCGAAGCCGACAAAGGCGCCGATATTACAGACATAAGGGAAACGCTCGAAACATTAACAGGCCGTATGGATATCTTGCAAAAAGACACGTCTGACATCAAGGACGGCATGGAGAAAATGAACAAAAGAATATCGTTTATCGAAAAATACCTGGACATTGGCGACCATAAGGCAGTGATGGCCGTTCCTGATTCCGGCAGTGTAAATAACACCGATACGAAAGTGAAAATGGATAGCGATACGGAGTATGCGGCGGCTTTTAATAGCTTCAAAGAAGAAAATTTCAAAAAGGCTCGCTCTGAATTCGAAACTTATCTTACGGACTATCCCGATTCGGAAAATGCTGCCAATGCAAACTATTGGATCGGTGAATGCTTTTATTTCGAAAATAATTGTGACCAGGCGATATTGAATTATGACAAAGTTGTAAAAAAATACCCCACATCAGACAAGGCGCCCTACGCTCTGCTAAAACAGGGTTTATGTTTTTATAAGTCAGGCGATAAAGTGACGGCAAAAATCGTTTTTCAGCAGATAGTTCAGAGCTATCCCAACACCAATCAAGCGATGATAGCCCAGAAAAAGTTGCAGGAGATGGAATAATTTAACAAATCATTGACCCCGGAATTTAAGGTTATTACCGGATTAGGAATCCTATAAAATTGTTTTAAGAATCAAAACTTTAGAGTTGCTAAAGCACGTTGGAAAAAAAATAGTTTATCCCAGTACCTTTGTGTTTAAATAGTATTCGCCATTTTCTGTCTGAGACAATATCTTTAAATTTAATAATTTATATATATCCCTTCTGGCTGTTCTTTCGCTTACATGCCTGTACAAGGTATTGAAAGGAGAAACATCAAAGAGGTCTTTTAAGGATATTTTTGTTGTTGCGTCATCTAATAGCATACAAGAGAGATCATATTGCCGTTCGGTTATGACTTTTTGTTTATCATGTAGAGAAGCAAGATAATCTCGCATTGCTAATACGCGAATGTGAAAAGTTATGTTTCCTTTAATTTCAAACAGGGATTCAATTACGCCATCCAGCATGAATTTAATAAATGCCGTTATATCATTATCCGGATTATTTCGTGCGCTTGAAAATGCAGAATAATAATCATCAACTTTCCTATAGTAGTAATTCGATAACATAGTTGGTACATATTTAATATCCGAAGTTCTCAAAAACATTGCTTCGATTGCCCTTATAGTCCGTCCATTTCCATTGCCAAATGGATGGATCAATCCTAAATGATAATGTGCTAACGCGGCTCTGATAAGACTATCTAATTCCATCACCTCTTTACAATTTATCCATTCCACAAATTCTTTCATTAATTGTTTGACATCTGCCAGACATTTAGGTGGTGTATATATGCCTCCATGCTCACCGTTGCCAACCTTTACTATATGATTTCTATATTTGCCGGGAATGTTATCATGATAATCAAGTTTGTCAGTAATAGTATAATGAATCTGTTTAATAAAATCTTCTGTAAGCGTAGGGGAAGTCTTTAATGGTTCAATATTCCTGATTCTATTGTATACTTGTTCAAGATTTATTATTGTTTGCTTTGCTATGTTATCTTTCCCTTCTTTTGGTTCATTATCTTTCTGATCGATTATTTTGCCGACTTCTTCCTCTTTAAGTGGACTTCCCTCTATCGCGGCGGTACTAAAAATTGACCGGCGAATTAATTCCTTCTCCAAATAAGTTGACCATTCCGGAAGTATAGGCAAATCGGATATCGTTGAATACAATATTTTCGCCATAACAAGAATGTTTTGTAAACCAACCTCATCATATTTTGAACTAAATATGAAATTTCCGGATTTAAATGTCATAACTTTTTTTACACGATTGTTGTCCATAATATTGTCACTTTTATAATAATAAAATACAATTAGTTAGATTAAATGGTTAGTATTTATTGTCACCAATATTGGCATTTCCTTTTGCATTATATAGCAACGAAAAATCTATTTGTCAAGTATTTTGTCAAGACTTTTGTCACTATTTAACTATGTAATAACAATAATATACACATATATATGGTATATATATGTCACTTAATATGTCATCCACTGAAAATATGTATTATAATTTTTGCCGGGTTCACAAGACTTTAAGAGTAACTCCGGCAATGGAAGTGGGGATTACAGATCATGTTTAGAATTTGGAAGAAATTATCAGCCTTCTTAACTGACATCTCTTATAAAATTGTTAAATGATCCTAAAAATGGGAAAACTTTATGATAAAACTTATGCCAGAAATAATGTTCCATGTTATTACATTATCACTATTGTATAATGAGTCAGAATATTTATTATTTGCTGTTAGGGGAGACTTACTATTTAATTTATTTTCAAACTGACCCACTACCAGGATTTTAAATAAACTAAAAAAAAGAACTAATGTATGCTATGAATAATAATTGAAAAACCTGCACGCAGCGGAATCCGGACAGGTTTACCTGACGGGGTGTTAAATGAAACTTGCGGCAAAGCTTGTGTCTATTATTGTTTTGGGAATAATAATCATTCTGGCGATTGATGGATATTTTACGGTCAGGCATGACATTGGATTATTTGAAGCAGATATGAAACGAAACGCTCACCTGCTGGGTCGTGCGATGA
>JBKQWB010000036.1:0-46302 GCA_052139735.1 Smithella sp.
GTGTCAAAGCCACATCTGGAATGCATCAAATCTATATGTACCAGGTTTGTTGAATACAAGCAGCAGATTTTATTTCGTTTTACAATAGGATCGACTGATAATGCTACACTGAAGTTCTGGGACCAGAATGCTCCATCTTTTGATGAACGTCTGGAGGCACTGGAATATGCTCATAGAATGGGATTTGCAACAAGCGTTTCCTGTGAACCCTTACTCGACAACAATGCGGACGATCTAATTAGGCAAGTTCGGCCATATGTGACCGATGCCATATGGTTGGGGAAAGTAAATATGATAATCAGTCGGTTAAAGATTAATGGTCATCGTGATCAGGAAACAATGATTAAGGCCAAAAAGTTGATAGAGGATTTATCTGAATCTTATATTACGGATCTACATGTTCATTATAAAAATGATCCGCAAATAAAGTGGAAGGATAGTTTCAAGAAAATAGTGGGAATACCAATCCAAACACAATCTGGTTTGGACATCTGAATCTAATCTCAAAGAAACCGGCCAGAGCAATTACAGTTCTGGCCGGTTTTCCTAACTAATATTTCAGTGAGAAAGAATAATATGATTAATTTATTTACCATTGGATTTACGAAGAAGAGTGCCGAGATAATAAAGGAATCCTCTCTATGTATGACATAAACACCGAAGAAGCTGTGAGAAAACATCGATATTATTACCATGTCACACCCAAAGATAACATAGATCAAATCAAGAAAACTGGTCTTAAAGAAAATGAAGAAGGGCATATTTTTGTTTTCACTGACATTATGGTCGCGGAGGACATAGCATTTAATCAATGTGGATTAAAGGAAGTCGCGCTTTTTATGATTGATTCAAGGGGAATTACAGGAAAAGTTATTAAGGATAGAGTAGGGGAATTTACAGCAGCTTATCACCGAATTATTATTCAAGACAAAATTTCAAAACGATATGTTCGGTTTAGCAGCTCTTGGACCATTGACCTTGATAATCCGTCCCCGTGGGATATTTACAAAAGTAAGATACTTTATGGCATGAATAAAAAACATGCTATAAAATTTTTTCATGAACTAAAGCAGAAATAAAGGCTTTTGAAGACCATCAGCATTCTAAAATAAAAAGGGGGCCGTAGTTAAGAACACTATAGCAGTAATAAGGTCATAAGGTATTATTCAATCGCCGATAAATCCGGCTTTGGATGATGGCATCAAACGGAATAGTCATCTATAGAATTGTTTGGGGGTATATTTGGGGGTACGCAGAAAAATAGAAACGAAGATAACTTAATAATTAAAAATAGATAGCTGATTAATTCGACTCCCGCCGCCCCAAGAGGTAATCCAATAAAATCCAAAGAAGTGCAAAAACCCGTTATAAACAGCGGGTTTTTTGTTGATTTTAGTTCAGGCGTTATCGGTGTTTGAAGCTGTCGGAAGCTGCTGTTTGTTACCTGATACAGCTAAAGCACCCAATTACATCTGATACTATTTTACTGCTTTTCTGCTGCTGGCGTTGGACTGGATGGATGTGAGGTAGTTACTGTTAGCTGTCAACGATCTTTAGAAGCTAACTCAATACCGACTGTTGTTTCGACCGTCGAATTTTCGAACCATGATTGCTACCCAGAAGGAATAAAATCTGCTGTCCTTGTTCTGTTGATCACAATTTTTGTAATAGTGATTGAACAAAAGGAAATTAAATCTTGTAAATCATTAGAAATTTAGTATCATAAAAAAATTAGGTTAATTTTCATTAGTTCAGCCATTTTTTTAATAATGGAGGCTTCAAGGTGAAAAGAAAATTGTTTTTATCCATTCTTATTATTTTCTTCACAACATCATTCATATCCTTAGTCGGATGTAATAATCACAACATAATAAAAGAACAATTATCCCCATCGGAGAAAAAAATAAAAGAAGATGACGATTTACAGAAAGAATGTGGGAAAAAGAGTGAAGAGTATTTCAAGAAAGAATATGGCGGCGGAATTATCAATGGGGAGAAAGAAGAGCGACTGACATCAAGTTACACTAATCATTATAATAAAAAATTCCATACGTGTTTCATCCTGATTAATTCAACAGAATTTATGAATGTGTATGGTAAAATTGAAAGTATTAGGATGAAAACATTCTTTGATGTGAATGAAAATAGGAAATATGGATCATTTATACAATTTGAAAATGATAACAAACCAAGCACTTGTCGGATCTTGGAAAAGGATTATGATTCAGAAAAAGAATGGGACTTAATTGTAAAACCTTATATGGAAGAATAACCGTAAGATGCCCAAGAAAAAGATGATGACAACACCAACTGAATCAAAACATCTGTATCATTAGACATCTCCATATACCAATCTGATAAGAAAGGCAGGGAACAAGAGATGGTAAGTAAGCCTACTGTATGTCATCGATACGGGCAGACACATCTTCATGGTCCTTGAACTTAAAACCTTTTTCTTCGAAGAGTTTCAGGCAGGTATCCACTGCGTTTGCGTCTAGTGTAATTCCCCGTTGCTGTTTGATTTTTTCCAACGCAGCCTTTGTTCCCATCGCAGCCCGATACGGCCGGTGGCTGGCCATGGCTTCAACCATATCTGCAACCGTGATAATTCGTGATTCCAGAAGTATTTCATCACCGGAAATCCCCAATGGATATCCTGACCCGTCAATCTTTTCATGGTGTTGATAGACCATGTCAACAATTGCGGGAATAAAGTCGACTTGTTTTAATATATTATAACCCACCAACGGATGAGATTTAATCAAGGAAAGTTCAATGTCGTTCAATCGTGTCGGTTTTGTCAATATTTCGGCTGGTATGTATATTTTCCCGATGTCGTGAATCAGGCTACCCATACGAATCAAATCAATTTTTTCGTCTGATAAACCCATGTCGCCGGCCATGGCGGTGGCCAGTTGTGTCACCCGCCTTTGGTGACCTGCTGTGTAGGGGTCTCGTGATTCAACGATAATGGAAATAGCGTCAATGGTACTGCTCATGACAGATTCCAGTTTCTCAAAGCTCCTCTTGAGTTCCATTTCCGATTTTCTGATATCGGTCAGGTCTTTTAATATGCCAACCAATCCGATAAAGCTGTTTTTTGCATCAAAACTCGGCGCGCCGCTGATGCTGAAATATCTCTCCGAACCATCCTTATGAATAAGAATGACTATATCTTCTTTAATGGTTTGCTTCCCGTTTCTGACTTCCTGAAAAGCTTTATCATATCTCAATGCGTCTTCTTTTCTGGCAATATCCCCAAAATATTTACCGAGGATTTCCTCAGATTTATATCCTAAAATTGTTTCAATTGCCGGGTTGATATAGGTAAATTCCCCTTTGATCCCTAAGGTATAAATTATATCCGGTGCATTCTCGCTGAGTGATCTGAATCGCACCTCGCTCTCTTTTATTTTCTGATAGGCGACGGCGTTATTGATGCTGACGCCGATCTGCGGAGCAATGCCCATCAAAAGGCTCATGTCCGTCTGGCTCAGAGGCCTCTTTGATTGCAGATTATCCACAATCATGATTCCCATGGATTCACCTTTATAAACAATGGGAACGCAGATAAAAGACTGTGTGCCCATGTCGCGCACGAAATCAAGACTCTTCGATGAAATGCTATCCTCAATTTCGGAAACGTCATTGATTAAAATTGGTTTTTGTTTTTTGAAGGCAATTACCGCCACACCCTTTGAGTTGGGGTTATTAAGATGAAATTTGATGTTCTTCAGGTAATCTTCATGTTTCGGGTTATATCCGTAGCTGTCCGTGTAAATAAGGCAGTCTTTTTGCTTGTTGGCAAGCATGATCATGCCCCTGTCGAAATCCAGTCTTCTTCTCAGGGATTCCATTATGAATCTAAGTAGTTTATCGATCTCCAGAATCATGGCGGAGGCCTGGCCGATTTCCTGAATCAGCAGGGCCTCATTATATCGTTTACTGATTTGGTCCAGAAGGCGGTCAGCGGTATCTCCCTGGTTTTGAACATTGGCGAGCGAATCTTTCTTTTCCCGATATTCGACGTACAGCGTTACGCTCAGGGCTATAGTGATATATGAAAAAATCAGCTCATCCCAATTATCGGAATTAAGAATCATCAAGAGTATGGCACAGAGAATAAAACCTAAAACAAAATAATAATTTCGAATTCGTTTCCAGAAGAAGGTGCGTGTTTTTTCCCAGGTGACGATATAAAGGCAACAATCGCCGCCCTTGTGAATGCAAACAGGATGTTCGACAGTGGCAAATTTATTGGTGAAGAGCTTTGCCAGAGACTCCAGTGTGCCCATCCGGTAAACGCACTGATAGGGCTTTTCAATCACTCCCGGTTTCACTGTGGTCGTCGCCTCAATCTGATTAGTTCCGATGTGTTTTATCTTCAAGACGGTTGCCCGGCTGATGCGCGCGTTAATTTTTCCCAGTAAGTCATAAGCTGTCGCCGGATTAATGAACCCCAGCAAATACTGTCCCAAAGCCCCGGAGGCTCGGGAGGTTGTGGAAAAACGTCCTACTTTTCTTGCGATGTTCTGATCTTGTGTCATTTGCACGATCATTTCGTGGAAACGATCGCTCTGCTTCTGAGTAAGCCAGTGGCCCTCGTCATTGAGCTGATAGGTTTCAATCTCCGCATATTTTAAAAGGGGGGCGATATCGATATCAGGAAGGTATCTTTTCAAATACTCGACGTAGCTATTGATAATTCGGCTATTATAAAGAGGAGTGTCAGTCATTATTTTTTCAGAAACTTCTTAATGAAAAAACGAATTAAGAATTTCAGCCTCACTTTGGTGCTTGCCATCATATATTCACCATACTCTCTTCCATAATTTACATCCATGATCCATAGATTATATTGTTTCTCATAAGGAACTCCCTTTGCCTCTAAGTAACTTGCCGGATAAACCAGAATGGGTATTTTGTCAATCGCAAAAAGGCCGGCCAGTTGGGAGATGGCAGGCGAAAGCACTTCCCATGGCAAGGTTCCGTCGTTGACCAGAATTTTGATCCCATTGAGGAAGTCTGAAAGGCTAAAGCCCGAATCCGATCTGTTGGCAATGAGCACAGCCTTCAATATCCCCTTGTGTTTCAGCGAGAAACTTACACAATTTCTTACAAACCCGTGCCGGGCATACAGGTGCGACAGAGATTCTGTGCCTTCCTGCTCTTTGCCCAAACGTAAAATATCCAGTAAAAGGCCTCCGGAGACATTCCGGTAAAAAAGATCCAATTCACCGGCATCAGATGATATAAACGGTTCAAGCGACCACCCCTCCGGGAGCGGCTGACGGACACTGGACGTCGGATAATTCAGATAGGAAAACAGATCGAGGGAACAGGCGCGCGGATTATTGAGATGTCTGGCAAAACCGCCGAAAAAATGATCAGGAAAACTGTTTTGGGGGCGAAAATAGAACATCATATAGTCCATTCCTACGGCAGGGAGCCTATAGAGACCGTCAAAATAACGGATGATCTGTTTCAGAATTTGCAGACCGACCCGTTTATTGTTGAGCGGCATTGCGGCAAGGTGATGAACCATCCATGTACGTTCGTAAGACCGGATCATAGAAACATGTCCGTAGATTCGACCGTTTCGCTGATAGGTCATCTGGGCGATGATTTCCGGATTATCATGATAAAGTTTCCGATAGGTTTCTTTCATGGTCTGTCTGTAAGATTGGACCAGATCATATTTTTTAGGATAAATGAACCCGCTTGCAAAAAGAAATTCCCATAACTGATCTACATCCACTTCAACAGCAATATGAGTGTTCGGGTCTATCGTATTCATGATGATATGACTCAGGCGGTTATAATCTGCAATTGCCATATCGAGAATGACAATACCATAGTAGCGATTTTTTTTTCTATCTTCACGACGGCCCAGAACCTGGGCCTTACACTTTATTTTCAAGATTCCGGCATAGTTAATGGTCAGATTAGGAATGATCATCCCTGATATGAGGACATCCTCTTTGGCTGATAAACAAACGGCAAAGCCTGAGGTTGAAAGATCACGAATATCCATTTGGATTTTTTCTTTTGTTGCCGGATGATCAAAGGTGATATTCGGCAGAGGAGTAATCTGAACACGGGGATTGCGTAATTTCTTTTTAAGAAAACGATTCGTCTGGTTGGTTTCCGGGGCAAAGACAATATACCGTGCTGTGTGATCAAATTTCTCCCGGATGCAGTTACAGGATGCCGAGAAAATCATCTGCCCATCCCGATAAAGATTGACGGTTGATGGGCAAGTGGCATTAAACCAGCGGAAAGAGCTGTTTATTTCCGGTCTAACGGCGACGCCAAGGGCTAGTGAGCTGAAATCCACAAGACGGCCTTGAGCCCAAAAACCGCTCTGCACCACTTCAACCTCGACGCCCTGGCAAGGATAGCGTCTGGCCCGGCGCTGACCAACAATATACCCCTTATCGGGCAGATAAATGGTGAAGTGATTCTCTTGCGCGTCCCTGATTCGGGCGGGAATGAGAAACACCGAGAGCCCGTCCGTGAGCATGATATTTAAGATAGTCGCATTTTCCTTAATGTGGCGGTTTTCCACGGACCAGCGGCAGGTCATCACGCCATCGCTGCAAGGGTCCTGATGGGCCGGAACGAGAATATCCTCCTTATACCGGGGGTGATGAAGATGCACATATACCGTGCCTTCCGTAAAGTGATGATTATTCCACAGATTAATCAGTTCTTTCTGCTTGATGGTCTTGGCGGATTTGAGATTTTGGATTAGGTTCTGGTTGTGGAAAAGCAAGGGAGTGGTCATTTCGTCGTGTTCAGCTAAATTTTTAATTTCTCTGAATGTTGGCTTAATATTTTGATCCATCCTAAAACTCTCCATCATGGATAAAGGTTCCCGATTTATCGCCGGCTGTTTTCCTACAAGAGGAAATCGATACAGCCGCTGCTTCTAATGGGTCAATGGGTCTTGTTTTTTCATGGGTTCCTTCTGATAAAGTTTAAAATTTCTGTTGCGACTTCCTCCGTCTTTTCAAATTGGATGGCATGGCCGCATGCTAATGAAACCATCCGGTTCCTGTTTTCACCGGAAAACAAATGCCCGATGAATTGCATGACTTTATTGTTGTCCACAATTCGATCATGTTCCGCCATAATCGCAAGTACGGGAAGACGATTCTGCAGCATGGCTGACCAGGACAGTTCCTGAATTTCATCCATGATGCTAACGGATTTTAATGTGACCAGAGTGGTTTTGAGAGGGTCTTTATCAATGAAATCCAGCCACTCATCATTCAATGTAAAATCGGTCGCTTCCAGGGGAATAGGGATACAGGCATGGTTACGTTCCGGTTTTATTTTGAATGAGGCTATCATCTCCAGCACGATTTTTTCAGTAACACTTAAGACAGACCGGAAACGTTCATTCCAGAAAAATCCTGGCGTCAACAAAATCAGGCTGGAGAGTTCATCTCCCAGTCTGGCTTCGGCAATGGCGGCGTATTGGGCTCCCTGGCACCAGCCGGCGAGGTGTACCCGCTTGAATGACCGCTTCAGGGATTCGATTTGCGTCACCACGTCTCCGATAACTGCCGTAATGGAACTCAGGTCGCCCCGCTGTTCGTTTAAACCGCACCCCCGCCGGTCGGCTGCAACAACGGTTATATCCGGCGATATGGATTGTAATTGATTCGCCAGCGGCGCCTGCCAGCCTGAATGACTCATGCCTCCGTGTAAAATCAGCACTACATCGTCACCTTCAGTATGGCCCCAGCGCCGGTAATGAATCTTATACCGATCAGGCATTGCCAGAAAGCAGATGTCAGGTGCGCCGTCATCCATGTCACAGGGCATGCGGCACTGTATCCCAAATCCGGCATTCCAGTTTTCAACCGGTATGACCTTTAGTCCCTGAACTGTTTTTAGATAGTAGGGTGAACGCAAATCCAGCAGACCATCGTGCCCGAATTTCAGCATTGGCTCTGCCGGTTCCCGATCCACCAAATAATCGCCGAATGCCCCTTCATGGGCGATTAGACTTTCTCCGGCAGCGCCGGAGGCCACAAGAGCAGCCCTTGTGAGTAAAGAGGTTTCGCCCACATGGCATCCGATAATGATCGGCCAGCCCAGTTTTTTGAGCTTTTCAATCAATCTTAATGCCCTGATAAGACCGCCTACCTTCGATACCTTGATATTGGCTATGAATTTTCCTTCGATATTCCGGTAAAGTGACAAATCATCAATGGTGCAAATGCTCTCATCCAGAATAACAGGGAGACCCGTAGCGGTGCTGAACTTGCTGATATCTTCGACATTCCGCGCTCCCACAGGTTCTTCCACAGCGAATATTCTGCCGGTGCCGAGGGCCTGGATAAAGGCTGTGGCTTCGTCACAGCGATCCTTCCACAAATTGTTGGCGTCAAGACGAATACGCGGGCAGGGAATGTGATGTTGTGCGGATAGTGTTTCAAGCAAATCGAGCTTTTCTATATCCCGTTCCAGATTGCCGCTTAACTTGATTTTGAAATCCCTGAGTCCGCGAATCAGATATTGATCGACCATGGTTGTATATTTCCATTTTTTATCATCTCCCAGCACGGCAGTGTAGCGGCTGCAAAGTTTGCCATCTTTCAGTCCCAGCATTTTTTCAACGGTGCAACCCCTTTCCCGGGAAAGCAGGTCAAGCACGGCCATTTCTATGGCGCACCATGCCGATGGGTAATTATCGATTGTTTTTTCATTCTGCTGTGACCATTGTTTCAGATCTTCCAGTGTTTCGAAATTCACATGGCCATAGGAAAAATTTTCGTTTATCCATGAAAGACTCGCGTCAAGTTCATCACCAGCCACATAGATTCGCGGACAACCCTCACCATATCCGATGCTTCCATTTCTTTTGGCATGAACCCAGATGCTTTCTCCTTCGTTCCTGATTGCCGCGGCATGACGGATGGTTGTTTTCAAGGCTAACCGCAGTGGCTCAGCTTTGATCTGTAAGGTCTGTCTTGTCACACCTTTTTGCTCCTCTTTTTTTGATAAAATACACTTATCATTATAACAATATATAATGGAGAGTTCTTTAATGTCAATTAAAGATTTAGCGACATAATATCGTGTGTGTTTCCAATGCTTGTTGCAGGGCGGAATTGTTTTCGTCATGAACCGGAGTCTCAAATTTTTTTCACGGTTAATGCTTGATATAGAAAAGGAAACAGTCGATTATTTCTTCCACAAAGTTTTAATAAGGGACTTGCTTTTTTTAATAGGGAAGAATTAAGGTTTGCGAGTTGAACTGTTCATAACGTTATGACTGAGAACAAATCCTGTCTTTCCCGTTTTTCTTCGCATCGTACATGAGCTGGTCTACCCGGTGAACAAACGCTTTCATTTCTTCTTTTAACTCGTACTGCGACAGACCTGTACTCACTGTCAGATGAACTTTCTGGCCCGCGGGGCAGAAAACTTCTTTTTTTAATTCCGTTTGGATTCTTTGGGCCGTCACAAGGCCCTCTTCGCTTGTGGTCATAGGCAAAATGACCGTAAATTCCTCACCGCCATAACGATAAGCGGAATCAGTCTCACGCAGGCATCGTTTGATCACCTCACCGAGCCGTGATAATACATAGTCCCCCTCAACATGGCCGTATGTGTCGTTGAACATCTTAAAGTCGTCAAGATCCAGCAGCAAAATGGTCAACGGCTGTTCATAGCGATTCGATCGTTCTATTTCTTTTTCGAGCTGAGCGTAAAAATGCCTGGAATTGTATAACTGGGTGAGGTCGTCAATGATGCTTAATTCCAGGTATCTCTGTTTGCTTTCCTCAAGGACTTCCTCTGACCGCTTACGATCGGTTATGTCGCGGAGATTAACAATTATCTCATCAATAATGTTATTGGCCATTACTAAATGTTTTGACACACTTTCAAAAGTGTGCCAAATCCCATCGATACTGCGAACACGTATTTCATTTTGGCAGGGCGGCGCATCTTTATCACTGATAAATGCCTTGAAAGCATCGTTAATACGATGTGAGTCGTGAGGATGAATATTCTCAAGCGCGTTTTTGCCAATCCTCTCTTTAATAGTGAAACCTAAAACTTTTTCTATCGCCGGATTAATATAGGTGATAGTCCCTTGTAGATTCATGACGACAATGATATCTGAGGAATGCTCTATAAAAGCCCGGAACCGCTGCTCCTCGGCGCGAAATTTATCCTCCATTTGTATTTGCTTTTTTTCAACTTCTGCATCTTCTAATTCTCCGGCTATTACCGGACAGAGGCGGGAAAAATTGGTCTTTAAGATATAATCCTGAGCGCCTAACCGCATACATTTTACGGCCATAGTTTCATCAAAGACTCCTGATACAATGATAATGGGAATATCTATATTGGCTTCCTTCAATAAGGCAATAGATGAGGGACCACTGAAGAATGGCATTTTATAATCGCAAAGGATGATGTCCCACGGCTTCTCGTCGAGGGCTTTTTTCATTGCAGCGGAGGTTTTCACTCTTTCATACACCGGATTGTATCCGCCCTTCTTAAGCGTACGGACTAAAAGAAGAGTATCATCTTCCGATTTTTCAACAATTAATGCCCGAAGCGATTTATCGTTCATGGGACAACTTTCTACGATTTTAGCGATTATTGTTTGTAGCCTAGCATAAAAAAATAAATTTTAAAAATGAGACTTACAAGGAAATTAGTCTGATCCCACAGGCGGATCAATGGTTGTGCATCGGCGTACCACTGTTTAGTTAATATAGCGCTTCACACGTTAGTCTCCGATTAAGCGTAACATTATACTTTTAATAATCCTTAATATCAGCCCAAAAGGAGAATATCCGGTAATTGAGATAGGATATTATGCTGATCCACATATTATCCTATCGGGAAAAAGAAAATATTGTTGAAAAAGTTTTTAAATTCAAATATGATATCAATATCATACAATATTTTAGAAAAGGTGTTAATAATGCCCAAAATGACCAGAAGTTCTAATGAAGTTGACGCGGTACGTGAGCAAATACTTTCGCGCGCTTTCGAAATCCTTATAAAAAACGGATTTGAAAACTTGTCTATGGCCAAGATCGGTTCCAAGATGAAGATGACCGCGGCAAATCTATACAACTACTATGCCAATAAGGATGAACTACTTATCGCCATACATAAGAAGGCTTACGCGATGTTGTATAAGAAGATCCATTCTGCCGTGTCAAAAGCAAATACGCCTCTGGAGAGATACAAGAACATGATTTATGCTTTTGTTGAATTCGGCACAAACAATGTCAATCTCTATGATGTCATGTTCAACAGGCCCGTTCGGCAACATAGCGATTATATTGGAACTCCTCAGGAAGCATTATCCAACGATGAATTCCGCAGTTCATTGAAAGTGTTATTTTTAGCTGTCAAAATTACCAGGGAATATCGGGAAACGAGGCCGAACTTAAATAAAGTGGAAACGAAACTATTAACCATTCAAATTATTAGCGCGATACATGGTATCATTTCACTGCATAACAGCGGCATGCTTTTTCAAATTACCGATGACCCGGATATTACCTTTAAAAAGGTCATTGATAACGCAATACGGTTAGCTACCAGATAATTAAAATGTTTGTTATCCCGGTTTTTTTGTTTCGTAAGTAATTTCTGATCTTAAATTATTAATAGAGCAATCCCTTGTGTTTTCAATCTCTTTTAACCAGTGATCCTTAAATTTAACAACTGCAAAGCAGTGAAGCTTTGCAGATAGCAGCAACAAATGGCACAATCGGCACAATTTTTATTTTAATTGATCTCTTGCGCAATACTGATAGAAAAAATGATTTTTTCCCAAATTATCGATAATGGAATGAATAAAAGCAAAGCTGTCAAAATACTAGGGTCTGGACCTTCGGGTTTATCTGCTGCTATTATCCTTGCAAAAGCAGGATACAATGTTGAAGTTTACGAAAAAAATGACGATGTCGGTAAAAAATATTTTGGTGATTTCCAAGGATTAGAAAATTGGACAAGTCGTGAAGATGTTCTAGATATCTTCAAAAAAGTTAGGATCGAAATAAATTTTGATTGCAATCCCGTAAAAGAAATTACTTTTACAGATGGTAATAGAAAGCAGAAGCGCGATTTTGGTAAACCCGTCTTCTATTTGGTTAAAAGAGGTTGTTTTGATGGTAGTTTGGATTATGGTTTAAAGAAACAGGCTCTAAAACAAGGTGTAAGATTTCATTTCAAATCCTCAATCCCTGAAAACGAAGCAGATATTGTGGCGACCGGCTCTCTATCAAAAAATATCTTCGCTGTTGATAAAGGAATAATATTCAAAACGAAATTACCTGATATGGCCATTGTTCTTTTGGATAATAAGGCGGCGTACAAAGGTTATTCTTATTTGCTGATAACTAAAGGCTGCGGTTGTATGTGTTCTATGGTTGTTGAAGATTTCAACAGGCTCAATGACTGCTTCGAAGAAACCAAAAAGATTTTCTTAAATATGTTTGACTTTGGTTTAAGTGAACCAGTACCGGTCGGAGGAGTCGGTTGCTTTACTCTAAAAAATCGATTCAGGAGAAACAATACTTTGTTTGTTGGAGAATCTGCCGGTCTCCAGGATTATTTTGCCGGTTTTGGAATAAGAAAAGCTATTATTTCCGGATGTTTAGCCGCAAAAAGTATTATAGAGAATAAAGATTATGGGACATTAGCAAAAGCCCGTTTTGATAGAAAGCAGAAAGCCGGTTTTGTGATTCGGTTTCTTTGGGAAAAAGTCAATCGTCACGATTATTCTTTTATCTTAAATAAAGTAAAAACCAGTCAAGATATTTTTGGTTTTCTCTATAGCTACCACAACTTTAATTTTATTGAAAAACTAATTTATCCAATCGCGCTTGTTAGCATGAAGATTAAAAAGCGAATATAGCAAATTGTCGACTTTAAATCGTCAATCGTAATAAAATGCTCGACTTCAGATGAACAATTATCATAAGGCAATAGTCTATATTATTATTTGTAGATGAAAAGTATATAAATGCAGTATATAGTAAATGAAGAACTGTTAGAAGCATAAAATGTTATTTAGATTAGAATAATTTAATACAAAAAGGAGAAGTATAATGGAAGCTGAAGCAGTGAAACATATTACAGTAATAGGAGCGGGCGATATGGGGCATGGTATTGCCGCATGCTGCCTTCTCGGCGGATACAAAGTGTGTCTGTACGACATTGATCAGAAATTTGTTGATCGCGGCCTGACCGGGCTTAAAAACAGTTTAGGCAAATTCAAAGAAAAAGGGAAACTTTCTTCTGATGCTTATGATGACGCTATGGCGCGTCTGACTTCCACGATTGATATAAAAGTGGCGTCACAAAATGCCGATTTTATTATCGAGGCTGTTCCGGAAAATATGGAAATTAAAAAGAAAGTCTTTGCCGATTTGGACAAGTATTCTCCCGGGCATGCAATCCTGGCCTCCAATACGTCCACTATGAGTATTACAGAAATTTCCACAGCCACAAGTCGACCGGAAAAAGTCATCGGCTACCACTTTTTTAATCCGGCTATCCTTATGAAACTTGTGGAAGTCATTAAAGGCCAGAAAACCTCCGATGAGTCCATCCAGATTGGATACGCAATCGCGAAAAAAATAAAGAAGATTCCTGTTATCGTGAAAAAAGATTCTCCAGGGTTTATTTACAATCGCATCAATGAAACGACACTGGTGCTACTCTCCAAGATATTAGAAGCCGGGCATCCTTCCCCTGAAGAATTTGATGCAGTCTTCAAACCGCATATGGCTATGGCTCCCTTCGAACTGACAGATTATACGGGGCTCGATGTTGCTGTTCACGGGCTGGAATATTTTGCCGAGGTCCTTTCTGGAGATTATAAGCCCTCTGAAGCCATGCTTTCGTATCTGAAATCGAACAAACTCGGCAAGAAAAGCGGGAAGGGGTTTTATGACTGGTCGCAGGGACGTCCCGCTATCGATCTTTCGAAAGCAACCAGGGAATATGATCTGAATCATATGATAGCTCTTCAGGTCAATGAAGCGACAAGACTTCTGGAAGAAGGTGTGTGCGATGATCCTAAAGAGATTGATCTGGCTATGACCAGTGTCGGCGGCAATCCTTTGGGCCCGTTCGCACTGGCGAAGATGATCGGTTATCCGGTGCTATTGAAGAAACTGGAGGAAATATATAGTAAATTTCCTATTAATATATTTATGGCGACAAAAACAATGAAAACGGGCGACATTAAGGTTTAATCAAGTTCTTTAAAAACGGTTTATGAACTTCTCAAAACCGGTTAAGTGGCATTATCTCTGCCTTCTGCAATTTATCTTTTTTCACCTGTCATTCCCGACCTGATCGGGAATGACAGGTTTTTATTTTAACAGGCGCTGTATCTTGCTTCAAAAAACTTATATTCAAAGACATGTCCTAAGTGTTTTCCAACCTTTAAACCGTAAATCAATAAACAACTTTTAATCGAAAAACGGTTATGCTATAAACCGGGAAAAGCGAAGCCTTGATATTAATGGTTTGAAGGTAAACGCAAAATGAAAAGAACATTGTTTCTGTCAATACGGATTGTTTTCTTCACAATATCATTTATGTCATTAGCCGGATGTAATGATTTAAACACGATAAAAGAAAATTCATATGCTTCAGCGAAAGACTTAAGAAAAGAATTAGAGTTGAGTGAAAAATGCAAAAAAAAGTGTGAGGAGCATTTCCAGAAGGAATATGGCAACGGTATATTAAACAATGGTAAGAGAACGGTTGCTTATGAAAGTCACTATAATAAGAAACTGAATAAATGTTTCATCATGCTTACCACAAATTTTATTATTGAAAAATATAATAAAAGTTACAGGGAAAAATTCCTTTTTGATGTCAATTACCTGAGAGACTACGCATTTTATCATAATAGTGGAACAATTACTTTCTGTGATGTTGAAAGAAATAAATGTAGTTCTGAAGAAGAATGGGTTTCACTCGTAAAACCTTACATGGAAGAATAATAAATTTCAAAATTTGTTTAAATATAAATAAATCAATAGGGGAGATTCTACATGAAAAGAAGAATTCACTTGATAGCTGCGGCTGCCTTACTGGTTTTTGCATGGAGTGCCTGTTCTTCGGCGGCGGATAAAATCGGCTTTATCAACGTAAATGAAATAATACAAACGAGCAACGCCGGCAAAAAGAAAGTGGATGATTTTAAAAAGTATGTCGAGAAGAAAAATGAGGAAATCAAATCTGTAGAAAAAGAATTAACAAAAATAAAAGAAGAACTGGAAAAACAAAGTTCGATCATGAATGAAAGTTCACGAAAGGAAAAGGAATCCGCTTACCAGAAGAAATTGCGCGATTATCAATTGCTGGCCAATGATATAAAAGAAGATATTAAAAGGCGCGACCAGGATGCGATTCAAAAGATGGTGCCTGGAATTATGAAAATTGTCCGCAATATAGCTGAAAAAGAAAATTATACTCTGGTTCTTGATGTGTCAAGCATGGTGATACCTTACTACGCGAAAGAAAATGATTTCAGCAAAAAGGTTATTGAAGAATACGATAAAGAAAACAAATAAGTGAATAGTGAAGGACTTTTCACTCTTCATGGGCAAGCCCCTTTTTTCTTTGCTGCTTCCAGCGCTGGACAAAGTCCCAAATCACACGCTTTTTTCACGTCACTGCAACCAAGCTCTTTGTTACCCGAACTCAAATAAGCATTCCCTCTATTAACAAAGGCATTGGCAAAATCCGGATTCAGATTGATAGCAACATTGTAGTCTTCAATAGCCCGTTTATACTGGACAAGGTCGCAATAAGCATTACCTCTGTTGTTGTAAGCCCCCGCAAAATTCGGTTTTAATTTAATTGCATCATCCAGATATTCAATAGCCTTTTGAGTGTCTGTACATTTTTCGCCGGGGCAAAGTTCCAATGCCTTTTTGAACAATTCATAAGCGGAACTGGCTGCTTCTGATTCAGATGTTAAGGCAGGCTGAGGAGGGGGAGCAGAAAGAACAGGGTTAGCCGCAGGAGCGGCAACTTTCTGGGGGGGGGGGGAATTTCATCTACATGCGGTTTTTGAACAATAGCGTAGAAGATGAGAGCTATTGAAATAATAGTTACCATAATGGATACGGTATTTTCTTTCCATATTTCGCCAAGTCTGGTTTGCCATTTTACAGTACCTGGCTTGCCTTTTTTCTCCACAGCGGTTTCGACCGGAGTTTTTTCCCTCAGAGCCGTTATTTCGTCAAACACTTCACGGCATTGCCAGCATCGTTGTGCTGTGTCGTCATTCCATTCACCGCAAGAAGGACATCTTTTCATATTATTATCCGCATGTTGGGCTTTCGTTCAGCCATCTTTTAATTTATTTCCATTCTAATGGTATAAGCCGGATAGAATCGGTTTCCCGCAATGCTTATCCATTCGCCAAAATCATTATCTGCCTGTAATTTCATGTCTATTCTGAAGTGTCGCGTTTCATATGTTACGTTAGAATCTTACGATGTTTCAATATTATCAAATAATTGTCTGGTATAAAAGTAAAATTTTAAAAAATGTGGATCATACCAGAGGGACTCCACAACGCCGGGCCATATGCTTCCAGAATAAAGAGGATAAGCCCAGGGAAGTCCTTTTTATTTCTTTCATCCGCTCAATCATAGCCTTTTCCCAACGCTGTGAATCCAAAAACGCACCGTGTGAAGTTTCAACCAATAACTTCTCCGCACTGTTCCATTCATAAACAGGAAGGCGGGCAGTCCATTGGGCCTCCTTGTCCAGAATGTATTCCCGCGCCAGAGGTCTGACGGTTTCATAGCGCAAGATTGCGCTGATGTGATAGGCTTCATGCATCCACCAGTATGATTGATCCCAGTAATATCCGGCGCCAACGCTGGTGTCTTTGAAAGGCGCAGCAGGTATGAACGGTTTGAATGCAGTGAGGCACGGCGCGGAACCTCCGGTAACGAATATCCTGAATTTGTCATCCGGGTGCAATTCAACCACCATGGACCCCGTTGTTTGCGATTTCCTGATAAACGGATCAGACGCATGCATGCATACATCACGGTTGAATCCCTTTGCCGGCAAGTCTCCGTAATGATCCCTCAGCATTGCAAAGACATCTGTTATGCTGATAGGGTCTTTTGCCTTGTGGATGGAAGTCTGATTACATTTCCTCCGATAAGCGCTTCCTGAAAAGAATGTAATCAAAGGATCGCTAAACGCGCTAAAATCAGCGCCAGCTAGAAGCGATGATGAGTCCCAGTCCTTAGTAATGGTTATCCCGTTTGAAATCACGGCATGACCGGTGTGACGCTTGAGCGCGTAATCCCTACCCGCTGTTTCCAGTTTGATCAGGCCATGCCTGTCCATGATAATGAACGAGTTCATATAGCCAAACTTCTTGTCGCGATATCCGCAGGGTCCTGACTGTCCATATTTTTTCAGGAGTTCTATTATAACTTGTGCCGCTTCTTCGGCGTTGGCGCCTCTCTCCAGGGCCAGCCGTAAAAGATCCATGCCGATGAGTCCGGGAATTTTTTCCTGTTTGACCCTGGTAAACAGGGCCTCGTTCCCGATAGCCACGCCTTTTTCATTTACTCCCATCTCCGCGCCCCATATCCAGAAAGGCTTGGATATGACCATGGCGTATGTTGGACCGGCCTGAGGAATAGTAATATAGGTGCATTGCAGGTCTTCTTTTTCCTGATAGTTCATTGACGGCACTGAAAGGACTAGTTGGGTTTCGTCAGCCTCCCGGTCGGAGTTTTTTCCAAAGATGCTGATATCGGAGCCGGTGAGTTCCGGACCGATTCCAAAGGTATCACACATAAAAGCCTCCTGAGATAAGACAATTTTTTATACAACTATGAGGATCTGGATATCGCACACATTAGTATATGTCGGGCCTGTCGTAAAAAGATGACCCGTATCCCGGAAGAAATGATACGAATCGTTTCCTTCCAGGCATGCTTTTGCCTTAGCGAAGATATCTTTCATCCTCTCCATGAGCTCCGGCGTAACAAAGGCGCCTGCCGCGTCTGTGGGCCCGTCACTCCCATCGGTGCCCGCGGAAAGAAAGAAGATGTTTCGGGAACCGGGATATATGCGGTGCAAATTGATCGCGAAGGCAAGAGCCATCTCCTGGTTTCTTCCGCCTTTTCCTTTCCCGCGAATAGTTACGGCAGTCTCGCCCCCGGTGATGATAGCGGCAGGTTTTATCAGGCCTGATTTTCCCGTATCAATTTCTTTGGAAAGCAGGGAGAAACAGGCTCCTGCCTGAGATGCCTCGCCGGCAAGGGTCGTTCCCAGGATGCAGGCATTATAACCCAGCGTCTGCGCGGATCGGCAAGCCGCGCTGCAGGCAAGTGTGTTGTTGCCCAGAATGATATTCACGGTATTTCCGAATACCGGGTTGTTTGCTTTGGGCGTCTCGGGAATGCTCCCCTGCACCCCCAGGCGGAGATGATCTATCACGGTCTTTGGCAGCTTATCCTTGATATTGAATTTTTGCAGAATCAGGAGGGCATCATTATATGTCGTTGGGTCAGGAGCAGTAATGCCTGAAGCGATGGTGTCGATTCTGTCGCCTATCACGTCTGATAAAATGAGGTTGATGAGTCTTGCCGGGTGGGCGATCTGCGCGAGTCCCCCGCCTTTTACCTTGGAGATATGCTTCCTGACGCAGTTTATTTCATCAATGTCCGCACCGGAAGCAAGCAGAGCTCTGGTCGTTTGCCTCTTGTCTTCAAGGCTGATTCCGTCTACAGGCATGCAGAACAGGGATGAGCCTCCGCCGGAGATGAGGTTAATGATGAGGGTGTGTTCGTCAGCCGTACCCGCCATCTGTGTCAGGATGCGGGCGCCTTCCATACTGTTTTCATCGGGGACAGGGTGGCCTGCTTCCATGACTTGAATTTTCTGAAGCTTCAGACTGTGTCCATATTTTGTGATGACAAATCCATTGGACAGGTCATCCCCAATGATGTTCTCCATGGCCGATGCCATGCCGCACGATGCCTTTCCTATGCCAAGGATGATTATCCGTTTATAGCCAGAGAGATCTTCCGAAATGTTTGTGTCCTGGCCGTGAATAACCAGGGTCCGTCCGTCTTTCTTCACCCGCGAGTGAACTAGACCTGCCGGATCAACTTCAAGAACAGCATCCCAGAATATACTCTGCATATCTTTAACAGGGTTCACTATATTCCTTTTCCGTTCAATGTCTGAGCATTACCAATTCGTGATTATACTGTAGCATAAAGTTAAAAATTTGGAAGATATTGATTTTAGGAAGAAGTGCCTGCTGATTTCGCCGCACCGGGCATATTCGCCTGTTTTT
The DNA here is from genome assembly GCA_052139735.1 of Smithella sp. Classification (GTDB taxonomy): domain Bacteria; phylum Desulfobacterota; class Syntrophia; order Syntrophales; family Smithellaceae; genus Smithella. The sequence continues at coordinate 19,358 of JBKQWB010000036.1, forward strand.
CTGTTACCGCTTAAGCGCCTCATTATATATTTTTTGCATACCCCCCGGCGGATTGGCGGGTTTCATAGTTCCGATATTGATAAATACTCCGCCCTGGGCACCCATCGCGGCCATTTTGCCGTTAGCTGTAAATTCCATATTAGCGATCCAGCCTGACGAGTCGAATTTCTCCATCCAGATACTGCCAATGACCTGATCATGCATCCTGATCGGTCGCTTGTAATCTAAATGCGTATGGGAGAGGACTGGCACAATCAATTCCGACATGAGTTTTTGCAGAGGATAATGTACTTCAAGAAATTGAAGCCGCAAATCTTCCATCCAGCGTATATAAGAGATATTGCTGACGATACCCATAAAATCGATGTCATATGTCTTTACTGAAATGGGCAAATCAATATTTAGCGTTCGTTTTTGTATCATAGCGCCTCCTTTGAATCGTTTTAAATATTCTAATCCAGATAAAATTTAAACTCGATTTCACACTTTCCATTTTGATGCATCAGGCATCCGTTAATCGCGGGTGTCATTTCATATCTTACGCCAAGACCTTCGAACCATCCCTGCACTCTCATGACAATACCGCATTGATATACATCAATAAGGCCGATCTGACTGACGCCGTCATGAGCAAAACATTGGTGAAAACCGCCTCTGAATATATTTTTTTCAGGAAAACCGTAGTACAGTTTCATGAATTCAGGCTGTATCAGTTTATAGGTTGAGTCGATGATCTCTTTGAGTTCTTCAAATGTTGTAATGACGGCGCCTTTTGGCTTACCCATCAATTTCATGATTCTTTTAATTTCAATGCCGGCCATCGCTTTTACAGCGCCTTTGTTTATTTGATTGGCTTTTTCAGCGCCAAATTCCTGCATGACACCGGCAAACCACATTGCGTCATGAGTCATCCAATTCTTGGAAAAAAACTCTCTGATTTCTTTTTTATCAAGTTTTTCCATTAAATCCATAGACTCCTCCAATGTTTGTTTGATAAGTTCTTATGGTGAAACTATAAGAACTTCAGTCTTGAGTGTCTTTTTTTGTATGGGCCAGCGCCTGCCGAATGCGCATCCATTATAAGCCGAAATGACCTTCTATTATTATACATTTTTGCGGTCTTCCACCCTGATCTCCATGACAATGTGGCCCCAGCCACCGCATTTCACACCGGTATCGAAACACCCGGTACGCTTGAAACGCATCTTGTTCGGATCAATGCCTGCATAGAGCAGTTCATTGGCGGCAAAGATAAGACCAGGTATATTGCATAAGGCGAAACAGCAAATTTTCTTGGGGTTGAGCTTGGTGATGAGATTCCCTGCGCCATCAAAAATAAATTTGTCGCCAGCCTTATGACCGGAGTTACAACCGTTCGCATCCACCACCTCAGCGACAATAGTCTTACTCATCAAGTCTCCCGCCTTGGAAATTACGTCTTCATTTCTGGGATTCTGCCGGAATAACTTCATATCTTCATCGGTATAACCTAAATGTTTTTGCATAAATGCCCATACATCTTTATTGATTTTCATTTCGTTGCCTCCTTAATAGAATTTATTTATCGAAGAAAAAGCTGTACTCAAAAAATAATTACTGTATTAGAATTATTATATTAGAATATACATTCTATAATAATGCATGTCAAGAATATTTTTTTCACCATAAAATAACAAACAATTGCTTCATAAACAGAGGCTGTTTCGTAATATTAGATGAGCCAATTTCAAGATTTGAAAAAGATAAGTGGCTAGAAAGGTCAACTGATAGAAGAAGTCAGCAAAATTTATACAAATATTATTTTGCTTTTTCTATTACAGCAACATAGGTTTCACGGATAAGATCAGCGACGGATTCCGGAATTGTTTTATTTTCATGGAGATATCTTCTGATGATTCCGATAGGGGCGTCGTGGATGGCAAAAATTACCCGATCGATATTCTCTTTGGTAACACGCCCGAATTGCTTTTTTGTAAACGCGGTTATTCCGTCATACAAATCTTTTTCTAAACGCCGGGCGCGTTTTTGCAAATCCTGCGGCCATTCGCCGGTAGTGAGGTCATCTATACGATACAGCAACATAACGCGGGCTTCATAGGGATGAAGACGAGCCCATTGCAGACAGGAAAGTGTAGCCCGAAGTCCGTCTTCCTGAAGAATTTTTAAAAATTCATTTTGAAATGATTCAATGATATTCAACCAGAGTTCAGCAACAAGCGCGTCGCGTGAGGGAAAGCGATGATAAACCGAACCGATCGGCGCGGTGACCCGGGTGGCCAGTCCTGCAATTGTCAGAGCGCCAAGGCCTTCCTCTGCAATGATCTGTATGGCAGCGTCAATGAACTCTTCGTGTTTGAAATACGCTTTGCGTCCCATGATTAAGTAATGGAATATTAATTCTATTATGTCAAGATTATTTGCTTACAGAAAATCCTGTTAAACAAACTCATCCCCTATAGCCCGTTTCAAACCTGTCACCTGATGCTTGCTTAAAAAACCGTGTACAAGAGTTCATCAACCCGGCAGAGTCGTCAATTTTATTAAGATTTCTCCGGAAGAATGCTGAAATTTCTCTTTTTGCTTCTGCGGGAAGGAAATCTGCTTTTTCCCATTGACTTACCAAACTCAAATCTCCTATAATTATAGAAAACAAAACGGTGTAATATTTAATCTACGAGGAGAAATCTCTTAAGGACACTATGATTTCAAGACGTGATTTTTTAGCGACACTTGCAAAACTGGCCGCGACAGTTGGCGGCGCCGGTATGATTCTGTTGGATCCTTCCTTGCAAAGAATTCTTGCTGGCGGCGATTCGGGTCTTGCCTTCGGAGACACTTATTTTGATGAACTTATCCGACTGGCGCCAAAGGCACGTTACTGGAAGCCACTCAATATCAAAGACAATAGCTATCCCCCGGAGGAAACCATTGCCAGATGTCTTCTTTGCGCCAATGGTTGCGCTATTACGAACGGTCAACGGGGAAAATGCCGGACACGTATGAATGTTAACGGAGAGTTGAAGAGCCTTGTCTATGGCCGCCCGATATCCATCCATATTGATCCGATCGAAAAGAAACCTCTTTACAATTTTCTGCCGGGATCTGCGGCATTTTCTTTAGCTACTGCCGGATGCCCGCTTAGGTGCAAGTTCTGTCAAAACTGGGAAATTTCTCAGGCATCACCGGAAGATAATAAGGTTCCATTTACGCCGCCTGACAGGATCGTCAATGCCGCACATACCAGTAAATCGCCTGTTATTGCCTTTACATATAATGAACCGACGGTTTTCACGGAATATCTGACCGACATCGCGCGTGACGCGAAAAAGCAAGGCATTCGTTCCGTATTAATAAGCTGCGGATTCATGAACGAGGTGCCTCTTGCGGAAATGTGCACTGTGCTTGATGCCATTAAGATCGATCTGAAGGGTTACAGCGAGGATTTTTATCGATCTGTATGCGGCGCACAACTGCGGCCTGTTCTCAGAAGCATTAAACAGGTGGCAAAAAGCCGCGTTCATCTGGAAATTGTAAACCTTGTTGTGCCCACGTTGAATGATTCAGACAAGATGCTGCAAGAGTTGATAGGATGGATATTGGGAGAAATTGGTCCCGATGTTCCTGTTCACTTCACCCGCTTTCATCCCGATTATCAATTGAACAATCTTCCGCCCACACCCGTTGCCATCCTGGAGAGCGCCTATAACATGGCCATGAGTAAAGGAATGCATTATCCTTATGTGGGCAATGTGCCGGACCATCCGGGGAATCACACCTACTGTCCGAATTGTAAAAAAGCTGTGATAAAGCGACAGGGATTTTTTATTACAGAGATGAATCTGGATGGCGGCCGTTGTAAATTCTGCAAACATAAGATTGCCGGTGTGTGGGCATAATAAGAGGTTGAAAGAAAATGAAAATGTTACGATTGAGTTTTGCAATGCTTATGATCAGTTTCTCTTTTGCCGCGGCATGCCAGGCAAATAAAGGATCGAGTTCCGATGTTCGTGAGCCTGCTGTGGCGGGGAAGTTCTATCCTGAATCCGCAGACAGGCTGAAACTTGCCATCGAAAAATATCTTCAGGAGGCTGTTCCCGTCAAAGTAAAAAAACCCGTTGCCATCATCGTTCCCCATGCCGGTTATATATTCTCCGGCCAGATTTGCGCCGATGCGTTTAGGCAGGTCAGTAATCAGTCCTATGATGTGATCGTCATTCTGGGAACAAAACATACAAGCTCCGATCTTCAGAAAATTTCGCTTTATCCGGGGGATGGTTTTCGAACGCCGCTCGGTATAGCAATGGTGGACAAGGATGTTATCTCTTTGCTTAATAAGGCGGATCCGTCCGACTGCATCCTGGATAAATCACTTCATGAATCTGAACATTCCGTCGAGGTCGTGGTGCCCTTTATCCAGGTTATCTTTCCTAAAGCAAAGATTGTTCCCATTGTTGTCGGTTCACAGGATACGGATACATGCATTCGCTTCGGTAATGCCCTGGCGAAGGTTTTAAAAAACAAGCGAGCATTGATTGTCGCGAGTTCCGATCTTTCTCACTATCCGTCCGCTCAGGATGCAAACATTGTGGACAGAGAAACTTTGGAGGCCGTTGCAGGGCTTGACCCCGCTGTATTTAACGCCACCATGCAGGCGCACAGAGATAGAAATATTTCTAACCTTTATACGAGCGCTTGCGGAGAGGCTCCCATCATGGCGGCAATGGCAGCAGCCAAATCTCTGGGCGCCAATCGCGGAGTGGTCATCAGCTACGCCAATTCGGGGGATACCTCTATCGGTGAATCCTCCCGGGTTGTAGGATATGGCGCGGTTGTATTGACCGCGGAAGGCGGAGGAAAAGATACCAGCGCATTAGCTCAAACAAAACCGGCTGCTGTATCCGCGCCGCTTGGCGCATCCGATAAAAAGGCATTGCTTGCTTTTGCAAGAGAAACCCTATCACGATTATTGTTGACTGATACGGTTCCGCTGGCAAGAGGTTTTAGCGAGAATCTTCGGCAGCCGCGGGGCGCTTTTGTGACACTCAGGAAAAAAGGAGAACTTCGCGGATGTATAGGCCGGATGATCCCAGATGAACCCCTGTGCAAGGTTGTCGGCGCCATGGCAATTCAGGCAGCCTTTAATGACCCGCGCTTTCACCCGTTAACCGCCGATGAATTAAAAGACATCGAAATAGAAATATCCGCGCTGACACCCATGAAACAGGTAGCCGGCGTATCCGATATTGTTGTCGGAAGGGATGGCGTCTTGCTTAGCATAAATGATCATCACGCCGTTTTTCTTCCTCAGGTAGCAACGGAACAAGGTTGGAGTCGTGAAGAAATGCTGGATAATCTTTGCCTCAAAGCCGGGTTGGAAACCGGATGCTGGAAGAAGGGAGCGGAATTTTCAACATTTCAGGCTATAGTATTTGGCGAATCCCAATGATGATAACCTAATGACCATTTTTCTCCTCTCCATCGGGCTTACTTCAATTCTGGGGCAGATTGTCCTGCTTCGGGAATTAAATGTTTCTTTCTTCGGTATCGAATTAATTTACCTTCTTGCCATGGGAATATGGTTGTTCTGGACTGCTGTAGGCGCGGTCATCGGACGCCGAAATAATTCTCCATCGCAAAACCATATTGCGGCGCTTTTTATCATCTTCGGAATCGTCCTTCCGCTGGATATAGTGTTCATCCGTTCCAGCCGTCTCCTTTTTAGCGGCATACCCGGCGCGTATCTTAGTTTTTTTCAACAATTAATTGTTGTAATCATTTCCATCCTCCCCGCGGGATTGCTTTCAGGCCTGTTATTCCAGTGGACCGCGAAAGCCTATGTGACAACAGGCGGGACGCTGGCCATTGCTTATGCTTTTGAAAGTGCGGGCGGATTATCAGGCGGATTATTCTCCACCCTGTTTCTCATGTGGGGACTTTCGAATTGCTCTATAGCGTTTGTGTGTGCTCTTATCTGTGTCATAACGCCCTTAATTGTTTTAAAGGGATTAAGGACATCGCATCTGCGCTTTGTGGCCATTGTGCTGATTTGTATCTTTCTGGCGCTCCTGTGGAAGGCATCCTCTCTGGATCGCCGGATGACTGCATGGAATCACCCGAATCTTTTGGCAAATCGTGATTCTCCATATGGCAGAATTACAGTAACAAGGCACTACAATCAGATTTCCGTTTTTGAAAATGACGCTTTGGCCTTTGAGACCGAGGGAACCGACGCCGAATACTTCTCTCTTTTAGCAGCGCTCCAGCACCCGAATCCACAAAACGTATTGATTCTGGGCGGTGGAATTGAAGGAATTGTCAGAGAAATAGAGAAATACAAGCCAAAGCGAATTGATTATGTTGAACTTAACCCTGTCATGCTGAAACTGGTTACGCAATATCTTCCTGATGACATCCGGTTTTCACTAAAAGAACCGAATGTTCATATTATATTTGCCGATCCCCGGCAGTATCTTGAAAAAAGCGGCACATACGATCTCATCCTGGTCGGAATGCCGGAACCGGCATCGGGACAGGCAAACCGATTCTTTACGCGGGAGTTTTTTCAGCTATGTTCCGCGAAACTAAAATCCGGGGGAATTCTCGGCTTTAAGCTTCGCACGGCTGAAAATCTATGGACAATGCCGCTGACCCGCCGCAACGCGAGTATTTACAGCGCTCTGCAATCCGTTTTTCAAGAGGTGCTGTTTCTTCCGGGAACAACGAACGTCGTGACTGCCTCTCATGCTCCACTGCCGAGTACGCCGGAAATAATGTCCCGCCGGTTGCAGAACCTGAAAATAGCGACAAGATTAATCTCGCCGGCTTACATCAAATATCTTTTTACAAACGACAGATATTTTGAAATGAGGGATTTGCTCGCAAGAGAAAAGGCCGAGCCTAACACCGACATCCGTCCTGTTTGTTATCAGTACACTTTCATGATCTGGCTGTCGCAGTTTTTTCCGCGCGTTGCCCTTGTTGATCCATTTTCAGTTATGGATAAAGGTTTTCTTAAGCCGCCATCATTATTGTTGTGGATTGGTTTGCCCATCCTTTTTTTTATGAGACACTTCCATCCTGCGTTGCGCCGCACGATCCTGGTTGCCATCGCAGGCTTTCTGGGAATGATTCTGGAGGCTATCCTCATTCTTTATTATCAGGTAAAACACGGGGTGCTCTATCAGGATATAGGACTGCTTCTGATGAGTTTTATGGCTGGTCTTGCTCTAGGCGCATTGATCATCAATAGAGAAATGATTCGGCAGTTCAACAATCAAAAAAATTTGCGAAAGTATGGCATCAGCCTGCTTGCCGGATTTTGTTTATTGTGTGCGTATACGGCATTGATGGTAAAGATAAGCATCTCCGCAGGTCTGATCCAGATTTCATGTCTTTTGGCGGCAACCGGTTTTTTAGTCGCCGGTATTTTTGCATATGCCAGCCTTCATAAAATTGAAGACCAAAAAAAAGTAATTTCATCGCTATACTCAGCTGACCTCATCGGCGGATGTCTGGGATCTCTGATCGGCAGTCTTATTTTAATCCCCCTGGCAGGTATGGATGCCATTTCATGGGGAATGCTTCTGCTTGCCGCATTTTCTGTTTTGCTGGTATGATTCAAATGGTAAGCGTCAATCTTGATGAAGATACTGAATTTTAAACAGAAATACACTCAATTCATGCCCTGTAATTACATCCATGCCTGACATTTTATGGTCTTGTTATCTTTCCCTTTGACACAAAATTATTCTTCATATACTTTCTATACAGAACCACAATAACCAAAAAAACTTTTACAGGAATCTTTTATCGCGCAGACGAATTCATCTTAAGGAAAAGAAAAATGAAAGAAAAGAGAGAGAAAATGCTTAAAAATAAAACGATCTCTCATCATACTGCCGACATGGATAAACTGACGCAAGAAATGCTGCGTCAAAGTGAAGAAAAATATCGAACCATTCTTGAAAATATAGAAGAAGGTTATTTTGAGGTCGATTTAACCGGTAAATTTACTTTTATCAACGATGCCGTATGTAGAGCCACCGGCTACACGAAAGATGAATTGATCGGCATGGACAACCGGCAGTATACAGCCAACGAAGATTTAAAAGAAGTTTTTCAGGCCTATAATAGAGTTTACACCACAGGAGAACCCATAAAAGAAATCTGTTGGCAGATCATAAGCAAAAGCGGATCTAAAAGATATATCGCGGGTTCTATATCGCTAATAAAAAATTTATCGGGAAAACCTACCGGATTCAGAGGGATCTTTCGAGACACTACGGAGCGCAAGCAGACGGAAGAGACTTTGAAGGAAAATGAAAATAAATATCGCCTGAGTTTTGAGAATGTGTCGGATGTTATTTTTATGATTGATACCGATTTCAATATTTCAAGCATATCTCCGAGCGTAGAGAGGATATTGGGGTACAAATCACAAGATTTCATTGGCCGATCTGCTTCTGATATAGGAAAAATCATTCTTACGCCGGAATATTTTCAGCAGGCTGTAACCAATATAAATCAGATATTAAAAGGAGAATCCATTTCTTCGGTGATTTATGGGTTTGTCGCCAAGGATGGAAGTATGAAGTTTTGCGAGCTCAGTGGATCTCCCGTTACGCAGAAAGGCAGGATTATCGGCATGATTTCCATTGCCCGTGATATCACCGAGCACAAACGGGCCCAGGAGGCGCTTAAACAATCTGAATCCTGGTACCGGACTATTTTTGAAAATACTGGTACCGCAATCATAACTATAGAGGAGGATACAGCTATAAGTCTTGTCAACACCGAGTTTGAGAAATTATCCGGTTATTCCAAAAAGGAAATCGAGGGAAGGAAGCACTGGGAAGAGTTTGTTGTCCAGGAGGATCTGGAAAGAATGTTAATGCAGCATCGTCTGCGCAGATATGATGCAAAATCAGCCCTCAAAAAATATGAATTCCGATTCGTCGATAAAGATGGCGCTATTAAAAATATTGTCCTCAGTATAGATATGATTCCCGGTACGAAGAAAAGTATCGCTTCTCTTCTCGACATCACCGAGCGTAAGCAAGGCGAGGAGAAGCTTCAACGCACTCTTGAAAGCCTCAGAAAAGCTGTTGGCACCACCATTCAAGTCATGGTGTCCGCTGTAGAGATGAGAGATCCCTATACGGCCGGTCATCAAATCCGGTCTGCGGACATTGCCAGGGCTATCGCAATAGAGATGGGATTGGATCAGAATAGAATCGATGGAATCCACATGGCTGGCTCCATCCATGATATCGGGAAATTATCCATACCCTCGGAGATATTGTCCAAGCCTACCAACTTGACACGACTGGAATTTTCTCTAATTAAAGAACACCCCAGGAGCGGATACGAGATGTTGAAGGATGTGGAATCTCCCTGGCCGCTGGCGGAAATAATCTATCAGCATCATGAACTAATGAATGGCACCGGTTATCCAAGAAATCTAAAAGGGGATGAAATTCTTGTCGAAGCTCGAATCTTAGCCGTGGCAGACGTTGTGGAGGCTATGGCTTCCCACCGTCCTTATCGTGCGTCATTGGGTATTGAAGCAGCCCTTGAAGAAATCGAAAAAAATAAGGGAATCCTTTATGACAATACTGTAGCCGATGCTTGTCTGAGATTATTTAGAGAAAAAGGTTATCAGCTTACATAATATGGAACACATTATGATGACACAAAAGGAATCAGAAAGATTTGCGGATATTGACAAGATGTTCTCGCCCCAAAGCATTGCGATCGTTGGAGTTTCATCCGAAGGATTCGGTTTCGGCCGCGGTATGCTGCTTTCACACATTGCCATCGGCTGTAAATGCAAAATGTATCCTGTCAATAAGAAAGGTGGCTCAATTGCGGGTATGACGATCTACCCTTCTATCGAGGACATTCCCGATACCATCGATTTTGCCATTATCGCCGTGCCTGCGCATCTGGTTCCTTCCGCAGTGGAAGCCTGCCGGCAAAAAGGCGCCGTGGGTGTTGAAATACTTTCATCCGGTTTCAGGGAAGCCGGCACTCCGGAAGGGATTGCCTTGGAGGAGGAGTTGCAGGCCATTGCCAAACACGGCGTCAGGGTAATCGGTCCGAACTGTTTCGGAATCTACTGTCCGAAATCGGGGCTTACCATGCTGCCGGGGCCGGATCTGTCAAGAAAATCCGGAGGTGTGGCGCTGCTTTCGCAAAGCGGCGGCCTTTCGGTGGATTTTGCTCACATCGGCAAGTGGAGAGGAATAAACTTTTCCAAGGTTGTCAGCTTTGGAAACGGCTGCGATCTCAGGGAGACGGAAATGTTGCAGTATCTTCGGCAGGATTCCGAAACAAAAGTGATCTGCATGTACATAGAGGGCGTCAGCGACGGGCGCGAATTTCTTTCCGCCCTGAGGGAAACGGCCAGAGAGAAACCTGTCATAGTGATAAAGGGTGGTCTCTCCGATTCGGGAAGCAGAGCCGCAGCCAGCCATACGGCATCGCTCGGAGGACAGAGAGTTATCTGGGAAGCTGCGCTGAGACAGTGTAATGCCGTTTTGGTGGAAAATCTCGAAGAAATGACTGATGTAGCGCTGGCCTTTTCTCTATTGCCGGCAGGCGAATATCTGGGTTGTTCCGTCGCGGGTGGAGGCGGCGCGTTGGGAATAGCGGCGGCGGATGCAGCGGAAGCTTTTGGACTTGCAGTGCCACGCCTGAGAGAAGATATTCAAAAGGCAATTATGGATGTTCTGCCCAAACCCGGTTCCTCTCCCGCCAATCCGATCGATATCGCCAACCCTTTTGTTGCACCTGCGGCCATCAAAGATATCCTGCTTTACGCGGCAAAAGACGAGAACGTGGACATACATATTCTCATCCAGCTTCTGTACCATTATAAATCAATTCAATCATCGCTGGGCAATGTACACCTCAAAGACATTACGCCACATAAGGAACTGGTTAAAGCCTGCAGCAAAGCGATGGAGGCCGGCGGGAAGCCCGTTATGCTTGTGCTTCCCAATTTCAAGCAGGAGGAAGATGCCATGGAAATTGAAGAGGTCATCCGCGAGACACGACGTCTTTTCACCGAGGCCGGTATGCCGGTCTTTGACGATGTAAAAAATGCCCTGCGTGCCACAGCCGCGATTTCCGGATATTACCGGCACCGGAAAATTTTTGTGGGCGGCAGCATGAAATAAAGTATCAACCATGCGGCTGCTTCATTGGTTGGAGAAAACCATGATGATTGCTCCAAAATATTTCAGCTTAATCTGTAAGATTAAACGAAACTATATATTTTATGTAGAATAATGATATATATGATGAAATTTTCTGCGTTTGTTTTAATGAGTGGTTTGACTTGCGTGATGGGAGAAAACTGATTCCGGCTATGCTAAATAAGATAGACAATCTTTCAGGGAATAAAAAATACATTTGCCTCATTGTCATGTTTTTAATTATTGCTTCCTGCGCCGCTTTTAGCCGTATAGCGGTTAATGATTTTATAAACCTGGATGATACAAAATACATTACGGAAAACAATTATGTTAAATCGGGTTTTGATGCAGAAAGCATTAAATGGGTGGCTACGACTACAAATTTCGGCTACTGGCATCCTCTAACTTTGATTTCCCATATGCTGGACTGGAGATTGTTCGGCGCAAACGCCTCCGGTCATCATCTTGTCAGTCTATTCCTGCACATCGGCGCTGTTATCTTTTTGTTCCTCTTTTTAAATAAAACGACAAATAACATTTGGCCTTCGGCTTTTGCCGCCGCTTTATTCGCCTTGCACCCGTTAAGAGTGGAATCGGTAGCCTGGGTCGGCGAACGAAAAGATGTCTTGAGCATGTTTTTCGGAATGGCCTGTCTTTATGCATATACCTTATATACCGAAGCGTCTAAAGCATCTAAATATTTTCTTTGTTTAATATTATTTGTACTGAGTTTAATGGCAAAACCGATGATGGTCACACTGCCTTTTGTTTTTCTTCTTATTGATTACTGGCCGCTGGGGCGTTGGCAAAAGACTCTCACTCCGCCTGAAGTATCAATAGCGGCTGTTCAAAGAGCAAAAAGAAATATAAAGCGCAAAGACAATTATATTAATGAGAAAAAGAAATCCACATCGCTTGGGAGTCACTCCGGAACAATTCGTTCTCTTTTATGGGAAAAGGCGCCTTTTCTTTGTCTGGCCGTCGTTTTCAGTATCCTTGCGTTCTGGATGCAAAATAAGGAGGGGCTTGTTATTTCGTCAGATACCATCCCACTTTTTAACCGAGTCACCAATGCTATTGTTTCTTATGCTGCTTATCTGGGGAAAATATTCTGGCCGGTTAATCTGTCCGTGTTTTATCCTTATGAATATTCCTTGCCTCTATGGCAAATTTTAATTTCCGGCGTTATCCTTATAATAATTACTACTGTTGTTTTTTTATTACATCAAAAAACTGTTTTTTTATTCGTCGGCTGGTTTTGGTATTTGGGAACGCTTGTCCCCGTAATCGGCCTGATACAGATCTCCACGTTTGCGATGGCCGACCGCTATACTTATCTGCCCTCAATCGGCATTGCCATTATGCTGGCATGGGGAATACCGTCTTTATTTAAGAGCGAAGAGATACGCAAAAAGATTTTATTTCCGGCAGGCATAGCCGTTTTGATTATCCTGTTGTTTTTAACATGGCAGCAATGTGGTTACTGGAAAAACAGCGCTACTCTTTTTAGCCATGCTTTGCAGATAACAAAGGATAATGATTTTTCGCGTAACGGTTTATGTCTTGCCTTGTTTGAAGAAGGAAAATTCGAAGAAGCTGTTAGCAATTGCAACGAAGCTATTCGTATGAATCCTTATTCTATCTATGCCTTCGATAACAGGGGTGGCGCTTATTTTAAACTTGGTCAGTATCAATTGGCCATCGAGGACTTCAATGCGGCAATCCATCTAAAATCGGATTATGCATATGCTTACAACAAAAGAGGGGCTTCTTATAGCGAGCTCGGTCAGTATCAACGTGCCATCGAAGATTACAACGAAGCCATACGTCTGAAACCTGATTATGCCAAAGCCTACTACAACAGGGGAGATGCTTACATTAAACTCGGTCAACATCAACATGCCCTAGAGGACTATGATAAGGCTATAATATATAAACCGGATTATGTTGATGCTTACAACAACAGGGCTTTTATTTATTTGAATCTGAGAAACATAAAGCTTGGCTGCAACGATGCGCAAAAAGCGTGTGAATTGGGAGAGTGCAATCTATTAAAAGCGGCTAAGGGCAAGGGAGACTGCCAATAATTATTTGATATTACTCTCTTTCCTCTGATAATACTCACTTCAATCAAAAAATGAAACGACATCAGTTTTATTGACAACCATGCAGAAAGCAATGCACAGGCAGTGCGTCAAATGGAACGGCTCCGTCTGCGGGTGAAGTCTGAATGCCAAATGAAAGATACAGGGTATTTTTTTCATGTTCCTAGCTCCGGCAAGTACGCTGCAACTGTTCCGTCCAGACACGGTTAATAATTTCCGGACTATATTTTGAATCTGCAAGGCATAACGCTCGGCATGATAATTTATCTCCGAGTGTGCTATCGGTCATCAGCCTTATACATGCCTCGGCAAAGAGCCGGACATCATCTTCAATAAACAGATGTACTCCGTTTTCAACATCCAGTCCCTCGGCGCCTTTGGATGTTGACACAACAGGAACTCCATGGGCAAACGCCTCCAGTATTTTAATTCTGGTTCCGCCTCCGCCGCGTATAGGAGCGACAACAACATCGGCCGCATCATACTCAGTGCAAAGATCCTTTACCCGGCCAACAAATTCCATCTCGGGTATTTTTTTTAGTTTTTTTATCCATGTTTTTTCCGGGAGAACTCCGACAACGCGCAAATGCCATTGCCACTTGCAGTTTTGTCTAAGTATCGGGGCTATTTGATCTGCAAAGAATAATAAGGCATCGATATTTGGATAGTAATTCAAATTCCCCACAAAAAGCATGGTAAAGGTCTTATTAGACCGATGGTTTCTTGCTCTGTTTGGAATTGGCACGACATTCGGCAGGGCGGTAATAACTTTGTCCGGAAATCTGTTTTGAAGAATATCTCTGTCGCGGCATGAACATGTAAATATTTGATCGTACCCCGGTATACTTTTTCTCTCAATGTTAAAAAATACTTTTGATTCATTATTGAACTTTGATGTTTTAATAAAATCCCTGTTTCGGGAATGTAATCCGCTGATTGATCTTCTTGTTTCTGATTCTATATCATCAATGTCAATGGAATAAAAAGACTCAAGGCCGAGATTTTTTAGAACTTCGGCTATCGGCGTTAAATAAAGCCGGAACACATGAACCCTGTCAAAATTCATCTTTGCCTTCATTTTCAGGATCTCATTATGCATTAAATAATTACTATCGGCCAAATCTACTGCAAAACCGGGACTGGTTCCTTCAGTCAACTGCTTAAACCTGTCCGACAGAAGCCGGTAACGGAACCATAAGCTGTATTTCCAGCCCCAATAGCGAAAGCAGCAGATATAATCAACTTCATCACAATAATTTTTGATATTATCGCCGAATACGGGACATTCGAATGTCGTGCCTGCTACAAGCAGATGTATTGAATAAATGCGGCTTAGATTGATTATCTGATAAAATGGTCGCATGGCCAAACCGGGCCCGTCGGGAGAAGGAACTATCGGAGATATGAACAGGAGATGGCGCTTCATCGAATTGGAAACCATGCAAAATCAAAAAAGTATTTTTTTAAAATTAAGGCTTAAAAAAAAATTCCATTTATGCAGTTTAGACTTTTTTTAAACAGGATAATCAGCATTTTGATCCCATAGAACGACTTTGGCAACACCTGAGATATTATGGATAAGATATTGCTTCTTTAAAAGGTAATATAGAGAAGTTCCGTCTATATGTCAATTATTTTAAAAGTAATCATTACAATTGAAAGATAACATTAACGGAAAAAAATAGAGGCGCTTTTTTCCCAGAGGAGCTTCCGTAATTGCCAAAAGAAAAAGAAAGCGTCGATTTTTGCTTTTTTAAAGATCTTCGATAAATAATCGTAAATTTTTATGCTGAATAACCTCGGATTTTTAAACAGCAATTTAATCAGTTGGACAAAATAATATAACCGGAATTCGCTGCGAAACTGAATTCGCGCGATATAAACCATAAGTGAGAACTCACGGTATTCATCCCGTAAGCCGCGCGATTGGCAGCGTTCCAGCGCTGAAATATAAATTTGCAGCGCGCACTTTCGGATTCCGGCAGCGGGATCGGACGACTGTTGTTCACCGACGCCGTGATTCGTGCGGTAAACCGCTCCAAAATGATCGGCAAACAAACCCTTATATTGTTCGCTAATCCTTATCCACATATCACAGTCTTCACCATAAGCAAAGTTCCGGTTGAAATGCCCGATGTTCCTAAAGATTTCTGTCCTGATAAGAAACACATTAGTGTTGACGACATAATTCCTGGACAAAAACAGATAGGCTTTATCCCGCGCTGTCACTCTGGAATGGGTCCATGGGAAGTCAATCCATTTTCCACGAATGTTCCTTAATTCCTTAGAGCGTGAAAATGTGAATCCCGCTTCGGGATTCGCGTCCATCAGAGTTACCATTTTGTTTAAATGTCCGGGCAGGTAATAATCGTCGGAATCCAGAAATGAAATATAGGCTTGAGTTGCCGCTTCAATGCCGCGGTTTCGCGCACCCGATGCACCCCTGCGGTAATTACCCTCCGGCTTCAACAACACCTTGACCGGTGAGCCGAAACTCCTCGCGATATCAACTCCGTTATCGGTGGATCCATCGTCGGAGACAATAATTTCCAATGTGCCGGCAAACTGCTGGTCAAGCACGCTCTGTATCGCTTCGGCTATAAACCTTTCCCTGTTAAGCAGGGGAATTATCACTGTAACACCTGACATGTTAAAGGTTCCTTTGCAATAATATTCTGTTTGTTGACAAAATGTTCCACCAAATGGCAAATAACTGGAAAAGATTTTACCTGATCCGCTCTTTAAACATAATCAATAATGTTCTTTTAAGTCAATTAATTTCTGATAGTAATTGGAGATGATCCGAACATATTCGGCAAGCCGTTGATCGCGGCAAAAGACGGAAATATGAAAATGATTTCTTTTATGTTATGAATTAATAATAAATGGTTGATTATTGATGAATCGATTCAAGTCGTGTATCAAAACCATCAGGGATGAGCTTTTGTGAAAGATATTTTGAAAATTCAGTTTGCCGACCATCACGAAGGATTTGATCTCGAAAAAAATTACTTTTGGGATCTTTTATCCGCCAAATATGATCTGCGGTTATCCGATAATCCGGACGTTCTGATTTACACTGGCTTTGGCCGGTTTCACGTTAACTTCAGGTGTCTGAAAATTTACTGGACTGGAGAAAATCGCAGGCCTGATTTTAATCAGTGCGATTTTTCCTTCACTTTTGATGAACACAGTCCGGACGGAAAAAATTACAGGTTACCGCTTTATGCCCATTGTCCGCACGCTTATGGTCTGGGCGACTTAAGTTGTATTACAAACAGGAAACTAAGCAGCGCTGGGGCGGACGAAGTTCGCTTTCAGAAGACCAAGTTTTGCAATATGGTTGTGTCCAACGCCCGGAGAGACAAAAAATGTGAAGAGTTTTTTTTAAAATTATCAAAATACAAGAAGGTTGATTCAGGCGGAAGATATCTCAATAATATCGGAGGACATGTGCCGGACAAACTTAATTTTATCAAAGACTATAAATTCACAATGTCTTTCGAGAATGCATCATACCCCGGATACACAACAGAAAAGATAATTGACCCTATGTTTGTAAGGAGCATTCCTATTTATTGGGGTAATCCGAAAATTGCGACCGAGTTTAATCCTGAAAGTTTTATAAACCTGCATGATTATGCCACTTTTGATGAAGCAATCCGGAGAATAATCCAAATCGATCAGAACGATGAACTATACAACAGTATGATATCCGCGCCCTGTTTTCATGATGATCGTGTTCCTTATGATCTGACTGATAATGCGATACTGGAGCGTTTTGCCGAAATTATTGACAGGAGGAATAATTATACACCGGTATCCCGCACATGGCGGTATTATCCGCAATATCTTACTGCAAAACTCATAGATGCGGGTGCGATTGTGCTTAAAAAATATGCGTCTCAGAATTTTAAAGACCTGATCTATCTGACCAGGGAAAAAATGCGATGGTAATATCACCCGACATTTGCAATTAATCTACCGTGTAGCTTTAAATGGAATATGTCCCCAGCGATGATGGCGATTCATTTTTAATTTGAATTTATGTGAAATTATTAAATCTTCAAATTCCAAACGGGTAAATTTTTTATAGCCCGGCAGGCCTAAAGAGTGGGGAGATAAATTATCATATTGACCGCCATATTCATGTAATTCGCCGACGATCATGTCCACCTGATCAAGCATTTGTGATTGCAAAAGAATGGGCCATTCCGAACCTTCAGCATCAATTTTTAATATTTTAATTCGTTTTTTAGCATTGCCTGTAATTTCAGTTATAATTTGATCGAATGAAATTGTCTGAACAGCAATTTTACCACCGGAAAAAACATCACATCCTCCTATATTAACATCATTGCCCCAATTGGGAAATTCATCAAAATAAAGAGTCTGTCCGGTTTTGTTCCAGACTGCCATGCGATTGATTGAAACTTGTTTTGAGTATTTTTGAAGATTTTTTTTGCACAATTCAATATTCTGCGATGATATTTCATATAAATAAACATATCCCGCTCCCAGGTTGAGAATGGTGCGGGCAAAAAATCCAATATGCCCGCCGATGTCCAAAGCTATATCGGATGAAGTAAAAGTTTCTTTTTTTAACATATATTCATCGGCGTTTTTAATTTGATCAAATATGCATCGATCCAGGCTTCCATTTCTAAAATAAGCATCCAATTTTTTATCATATTGAATTTCCATTATTTCCCCAATAATTTTTTTTTTCTTTTCGTCCCGTGCCTTAAAGCTTGCCAGCGCGTTTTTGCAGAGTCTGATAAAATGCATTATTTGCCCCTTCTATTCCGATAAAACTCATCACCAACGATGGAGTGAAAAGCGAATCCTTTTTTCTCCAACGGTGCCGGAGTTTTCCTTTTCAAACTCAGATGTCCATGGAAAAAGCCATTTAAGAAACTGCCTGCAGGCGAGACTTGCCATTCCACCTTTGCCCGATTCTTCGATATCGTCGTTGATGCACAAAAATCGCGGCCGAAGGCGATAGGTTGCGGTAAGCGATCTGATAGGCGGTAGCGCACGCCTGTTCAACATCAGGAACATGTACTCATCGGAATTATTTTGGAGCGTGATCGGTTTATGGCCGTTATTTCGTTCCGAAGTTTCAAGAATATAAATGAAATACAGAATTCGCAGTACGATGTCTTTCGGATCCCTGAACCGATGGGATGCGGTTTCGATGAATGCATCCGGGAAAAGCTCTTCAAGATGAAAAAGAATTTCCTTGTCATAGAGCTGCGGACAGTGGGAGGGCAAACAACGTTTCGTAATGTTAGGCTGGAGTTGCTTCGCGACCATTTGAGTATATGCATACGCCCGGTCGTGCACGCTCCCATAGTGGCAGTCTTCATGAAGCGGTATAGAGTCAAAGAAAAAATTTTGTCCTGCGCCGCTATTGATGTAGTTGGAGCGATATATCTGTCTGCACAGGAAAAGATCATCATTCATGTACAAAAAACGCCTGGAAAGACCGGGGATTCGGTGAAGCTGCGATTCTATAGCATTGGAATTAAAAACAGGCAAGCGATCCGGATCGGAAAAAATCTGTTTATGAGTCACCAGAGATATCCGCTTATAATCCGTATTCAACCATGCGGGGACCTGTCCGTTTGTCACAATATGGATTCTGCGAACCCATGGAGCAAACCTCTCAACTGACCGCAGGGAATATAACAACTCGCCATTATCCCGGAAATGGTTATCAAGGGAGGCATTTTTGATGTCACAGGACGCAGACTGCCCGGTAAACCTCTTTCTTTCGGATATGAAAAGAGGGTCTCCTCCATCAACCCATGTATAGACTATGTCGATCTCTTCTTCAGTAAAGTCTTTGTTTGCCATTTTCCCTCTGATGCAGGCGGAATTGTCCATTTCCCTCTGTCCGTTTTTCGGGCAATGTTTATAGCCGCTTTTGGCAGACCATGATCTCAATTGCCGGGCTCTCCTTCAATATGGAGACAAGGAGCAACTCGATCGGATAAAGTAACATTCCGGCTAAAAAACCTGCCAATTCACTGTGCCGCACAGGGGTCATCATCTTTTCCCAGATGCATTCATTCAACTCGCGCCTATAGGTATCCGTAGGAGAAGCCATCAGCACGGACATTGGCATGCGCGAAACGATCTCAAACCCGGAATTGTGCATGGCCGAAGTCACAAAGGACAGCGAACGGCCCTTCCAGTAATCCTCGAACTGCTTATCAGTCCCATGAAAAAAGCTATCCGAACAAATGAAGTAACCGCCGGTTTTGAGCGCATTGTGAATGTTTTTCAGCGCATTCAGGTACGCGGCATCATCAACAATATGGATCAAGACATCCATAGCGGAGACAACATCAAATGCCCCTTCCTGCAGTATGGAATCCCCCGCACTTATGTCAGTTCTGTATAATGCAATATCCGGATATACATGGGCCAGCTGTTTTACAGCCCAATCCGATATATCCAGCCCCGCCAGATATTTGACTCCAAGCGCCTGCCACTGCCCGAGATAAAAGCCGGTGCCGCAACCGACATCCAGCACAGAAAGCCTGTCGGGCTGCAGACCCATCAGGCTCACCAGCCTGCGAAACACCTTAGCGCGTATGCGATACCGCCACAGGTTGAATTGCCGTCCATAAACAAAGCTGCCTACTCCTTCCGGGCCCCAGCTCCGGCATAGACGCTGGTTCCAGTATTCCCGTTGCCTCTGATTTTCCGCGATCATTTTATCTCCTTGAGATATGCAATTTTGCCAAAATAATTTCCCGGCTCCGTGCTTGCCCGATGCCCCCGGTGACCGGCTGCCGACAGCCAATACGCATCCGGATGGACTTAAAGTTTATGACCACGACCAAATACGTTCGGCATGGGCATGATAGTCAAACAACAGCCGCCAGAGCCTCAGACGCAGTCCCGAAGGGGCCAGGGCAGCGCGTAACCGTTCCCGGGAATTAATGGCGCAGGCGGTGTCGGCTGTAAAGTTCTTCACACGGCGGACCATGTCATTATCACAACCGAACACATTCCCGATCTGGGTATGATAGGAGCGCAGGGCGTCGATTTTAGCCTGTACATCAATGGATACTGTTTGCGACGTCCACTTATAATTTTCAAACCTTGCTTGTGCTGCCTTTACTCCACTTAATTCCAGTTCAACATAAGGATAGTCCTCATAGAACAAAACTTTCCATCCCGATTCTCCCATGCGCTGCCCCAGTCTTCTGGCCAATTCATGATCCACATGCCCGCCCACACCCAGAGGAGCATACAGGAGGATATTATTCTCTTCTTTCGTTAACTGCTTCAACCTCTCTTCCCATACAGGCAGCAAAAAAGCCGCATCGTCAATATGTGGTTCACAGAACAGATCGACTCTGTTCTGATAATATGGAGTTGTGCCGTTTGTACGGAAAATGGCATCCGGCGTGTCGCACTCCCAATTCATCACTCCCCATCTGGACAAAACATCGGCATTTTCGGCCCTGCGCTTTACAATGCCATCGCCGGATTTGCTCCATTCGGCAAGGTATTTTAAAGCCAGAGTGGTTTGTGGAGCGGGCTCAGGCAAACTTGTACACAGGGTCAGTACGCCCACCCTCTCATCAGCACAACGTTGTGCATAGATAACTCCGCCGCAGGAGAGAATGGCATCGTCATAATGGGGAGAAAGATACAGGTTCAGGTCTTCTTTCATTATTATTTATAATGCCTCACCTTATCAAAAATGTTCAATTTTAAGTGAAGATATTTCGTCAATCAATGATTGCATCATCCTCTGCCTGGAGAACAGATGCGCACGCGCCAGTCCTAGTTGAGTCAAATGTTTTCTTATGGCCGGTTGTTCTATTATTCGTTCAATTTTTAAGGCAATTGAAGAGGCATCAAAGGGATCAACATACTCGACAGCGTCTCCGCCCACTTCCCTGATTGAACCTGAATCCGCAGTCACGACAGGACAACCGTTTACCATCGCCTCGAGCACCGGCAGACCAAATCCTTCATATAAGGTCGGGTACACCATGCAAAGCGCATGTTGATAAAGATAAAGTAATTCCGCGTCATTGGCGTCTATATCAATACATTGCTCCAATATAGACAAACTATCCAGATTGTCCTTTTCCCACTTGTCAAACATTCCTGTGCATACCAGTCGAACATCTTTATGGGATTTTAACACCGGGGCCATTGCCTTGGCGAAAAAACGGAAGTTTTTCCTTCCCGATCTTTCTCCAACAAACAATATGTAATTTTCAGGCAACGGCGCCTTCGGCATAACCGGATAGCAATCAATCAGATTGTCGGAATAAATAACTTTTATTTTATCTTTGTTTATTGCGCAAAGCTTCAAAAGGTCTCTTTGGGTATTTTCCGACACACAGATGATCTTTGCCGCGCGTCGCGCCAGATAAGCCAAGCGATCTGCACTGCTTCCACGCATATCCAGAAAGCCTGCCGGGTCATAAATGCTGCTCATGGTATCATGCACGATCATAACAAACGGCTTTTCTCCCGCATGCTTCAGGAAGTCATCCTCAAAGGATGAGGATGTAATAAGTATTGCATCGTATCCGCTCCGGCCCAGTTTATAAAAATACCAGCGTTTGGAAAGGGCGTCAATCAGCCGGCGGAAAATGACAGGCGGCCAGATATCCCGTAGTTTACTGAACGCCTGCAGTTTCCCGTCAATAAAATCACTGCCTGAAACAACAAGCGGGAGGTCAACGGTGCAGCCCATTTGGCTAAGTGATTTGCATACTGAACTATAGTATCTGACCAGTCCGCAGCGTCCTGCAAAAAATATTTCCGGATCAACCAGTATTCTCATTATAAATTTCCTGTTTCTCTGCCGGCATTAAATTAAGATCATCTTCAACATTTAACAGAGAGTTTATTGTATATTAACTTAAGCGTTTGCATGTACCCGTCATTTTTAAGATGGTATATTAATTTAAGCATTCTTTCATAACAGTACTTATTAAAGAAGAGCTTCACATTTTCTATAAAAGCATATGCCCGCTGCAGTTCATAAGTCTGCCTGCTGTATGATCCCGCTTCCGGTAAAAATCTTCGTGCCAGCCCGGCATAAGCGGAATTTGAAAACATTACATATTCAGGCGTCAGCCTCCCTGAGTGAAAATAGGATGAATCTATTTTTTTACGGTCCCACCATATATGACTCCATAAATGCATGCTGTAAATCCCTTCAACATCCGTAGACGGTCTCTCAAAAATCTGCCTTAGCCCCTCCGGCGCCCCATCATAGAAAAAGAAAGATCTCTCCGGTTCCACACGGATCAATTCAGGATACTCCCTGCTTAACCTGTATGGCAGAAAAGTGGAGTGTCCACTCCACGAGCCGTCAAAATTTTCATATATCATTTTTAGCCACAGTCTGGCAAAATCCGCATTAGGCTCACCCATGAACCATGCATTACAGAGGGAACCTCCTGCTATTCTTGCGGCGGGAGCAGTCCAGTCAACATTTTCTTTTCCCATGATGAATTTCTCCTGGAAAAAACTTTCCGGGAGCTTGTTGATGAACAGAGTGTCAATGTCGGCGTATACCCCGCCGTGTCTGATAATGATTTCGAGACGCGCAATATCCGCCAGATGAGCATAGCGCCACTGATCTATCCTCTTATCAGAGTATTGATAGTTGGATATGAATTCATTAGGCTCTATCTTATGCAGCTCAAGGCGAGGCGCTATAAGATTCCACCATGGCCCCCAAGGCAGGTCATGATAATGAAACATGACGGTTTCTGGTTTGTTGACTTCAAGACATGTGGCGATGCAGAGATAATGCATCAGATGAAACGGTTCTGTCTGCGGCTTAAGACCGAATACAAAATGAAATATGTTGGGTATTCTTTTCACGTCGTCTTCACAGGTCACTTACCCCTGACATTCCCTTCAATGCTATTGCCATATCTTAAAATAGTTCGTCTCATTATTATTTTATATTACAGACTTTGTCCAGATACATTTATGACTTTACTGCTGTATTTCAATAACACCGGCGCAAAAGCACGTTGGGACATTTTATTGCAAGGAGCACTATCTGACATTAGTCTCACGCATATCTTGAGCGAAAAGGTTTGATTAGTTCTTGCTTTTCATGGAAGGAACTATAGGAAATACGGTCTTGAATATCAACAATATTTTGCCATAAGATGTCGGGTCTGTTTCCAATGCTTATTTTAGAGCAGAATTGCGTTTATTACGGATTTGCAGTTGAGATTTGCCATTTGTAATCAGTATTATAGTTCCTCCATAAAATTAACGGCAGTCTCCCTTGCCTTTTGCTATTTCTAACAATCTGCAGTCTCCCCATGCGCAAATTTTCTGCGCATCACTACAGCCGGACTCTCTGTTTCCCTGATTTAAATAAGTAGTTCCCCTGTTGCCATAGGCCTGGAGATAATCCGGTTTTAAAATGATGGCTTTATTATAGTTTTCAATAGCTTGCTGATATTGGCTTTGTTCACTATAAACATTCCCCATGTTGAAATATGCTTCAGCGTAATCCGGTTTCAGTCGGATGGCCCTATTATAGTCCTCAATGGCGCGTTGATGTTGACCGAGTTTACCGTAAGCAACGCCCCTGTTATTGTAATTATCGGCAGAATTCTGTTTTATGCTGATGGCTTTGTTATAATGATCGATAGCCTCCTCCATTCTGCCTTCGGTAAAAAGGGCAAAGCCGATATTGTTATGCGCCAGATAGTTGTTTTTTGTTACCTGCAAAGCATGACTAAAAAGTTCGATACTGTTTTTCCAGTAGCCGCATTGCTGCCACGTTAAAATTGCCAGGATTGCCAGGACGGCTGTTCCTGCAGGGAATAAAATCCTTTTGCGCGTATTTTCGTTCTTGAATAAAAGAGGTACACCCCAGGAAAGCCCAATGGCAATACCGATAGAAGGCAGGTAAGTGTAGCGGTCAGCCATCGCGTCATTGCCGACTTGAATAATCTTAATTACCGGCAAAAGGGTTATTGCATACCAGAGCCATCCGACAAAGAGATACGGCATCTGTTTCATCATTAACATTACGGCAGCGCTGATAACGATAATAAGCAAAACACAACCCCATCCCTGCAAGACCGGAAGTTGATCTGCAAAAGGGTAAAAAATTGACAGATCATGCGGCCAGAACATTTGCCCCAGATAGATCACAAAAGAAATGGGCGCGTTGGCGAGCCGGGAAGCCAGAGAAAGACCTTTTTCCAACGGCTTGTCTGGAGCATAAAGCATGATGATAACAAGAACTGCTGATAAGACAAAAAAAGGTATTTTCTCCCAAAGCAGCAATCCGCCATGGCGGATTGCTGCAATCCCTGTTTCAGATAATCTCTGATTATTGGATGGAGATATATTTCCCCTGAAAATTTCTTTTTGGGGTTTGGTTTTCTGTTTTTGTTGATTTGTGTAAACGGGCATAATGTCCGTCCGATTGTTTGTGGTTTTCCACGAACCAAGGCGTCCCAGCGGCCAGTAATCCAGAAGAATCAAAATCAGGGGCAAGGTGACAACCATGGGCTTGCTCATAAGCGCCAGGACAAAGCAAATCACAACCAGCAGATATCTTTTTATGACCGGTTTCTCCGTATAATAGACATAAAGACATAAAGTAAGCATCCAGAAAAAAGCGCTTAAGACATCTTTACGTTCAGATATCCAGGCAACTGATTCTACATGCAACGGATGAAGCGCAAAGAGTGCCGCAACAAAGGCGCTTTGCCAGATAGCTCCTGTCATGCGGCAAAAAAGCCAGAAGAGCAATAATGTGCTGAGAATATGCAAAATAAGATTGGTTACATGATAACCGCCGGCATTTAGGCCATGAAGCTGATAATCGAACATAAAGGAAAGCCAAACGAGCGGATTCCATAAGCCATAGTATCTTGTACTGAATGCCCAGCGCAATCCGTCCGGTGTGATTCCGGACTGGATATGACTATTCTGGCTAATATAAACGGGATCATCAAAAGTAATGAAGTCATATTGATTCACCTGCCAGAAAACAGCGAGTGTAATTAATGTCAAAATAATATAAACGATCAACATCTGTTTTTTGGGATTGACATTTATCTTATTCGACATAGCCGGTATCAGTTTCCTTATAATGTTCTATATTCAATGTTGAACATAGAATGTAGAACTTGTCTAATGGCAGTCCCCCTTACCTTTAGCAACTCCCAATGTTATGCAATTTCCCAGTGAACACGCTATTTGCGCGTCATGACAGCCTGGCTCTCTGTTGCCCTGAATTAAATAACAAGATGCCCGGTTATTGTAGGCATCGGCATCGTCAGGTTTCAGGTCGATGGACTTATTGAAGTCATCTATAGCCAGCTGATACTGGCCGAGTCTAAGGTAAGCGACTCCTCTGTTGTTGTAGAAGAGATAGACATCTTTCGTCGGTTTCAGGCTGATGGCTTTATTAAAGTCTTCTAAAGCGCGTTGGTATTGTCCGAGTCTAGCATAGACAGACCCTCTGTTAAAGTAGGTATCGAAATCATCCGGCGCTATGCGGATGGATTCGCTATATTGATCTATAGCCTCCTGGATTCTACCCTGGTCAAACAGGGTAGTGCCTAAATTGTCATGCATCATATTGTTATTCTTTGTTATGCTTAAAGTGTGGCTGAAGATCGTGATACTGTTTTTCCAGTAACCGCATTGCTGCCACGTTAAAATTGTCAGGATTGCCAGGACGGCTGTTCCTGCCGGGAATAAAATCTTTTTGCGCGTATCTTCATTCTTGAATAAAAGCGGCACACCCCAGGCAAGCCCGATGGCAATGCCGATGGATGGCAGGTAAGTATAGCGATCGGCCATTGCCTGCGCGCCGACCTGAACCAAACCTATTACCGGGATGAGTGTTCCAAGATACCAGAACCAGCCAACGAATAAAAACGACAGTTTACGGATGTAATAAAGAACGGCAAGAGTAATTGATATAATTATAAAGCAGGAAATTAATACTTTCCATAAAGGAATAGAATGTTCATAGGGATAAAATAAGGCCAGATTAACAGGCCAGAAGATTTTTACCAGATAAGCTGTAAAGGAAACAGTTACGTTGGAAAAGCGGGTAGAAAATGGAAAAATATCTGTCGAAGCAATAGAGCCTCCTTTATTTTGCGCCCATAAGGTAATAACGCAGGATATGATCGTCAGACAGAAAAAAGGAACCTTTTCCCATATTTGCCATAACGGAATTTCCAAGATCGTTCATGGCCGCTTTGACCTGCCGTAAGGTGTAATGGCCGGTGGCGTACATTTCAAACGCTTTGCGGACTAGGGGCGACTTTTCGGGATCAACGACAATAGTCTTGGTGACGTGGTCGTTGAGATACCCCAACGGAGCATACTGCGGCCAAATGCCGTTTTTGAGTTTTTGGCGGATACCGCGTCGTATGTCTTCCGAGAGCTTGTCCACGTAATACTTGCTGATGCCGAATTCGATGGCGAGCGAAAGTTTCCCCTGGGGCGTCGGATCGAAGCGGAAGCTCGGAAACAAAAGTTCCTTGATTGCTCCGGTATCGACCAGCCAAATGATCCTGCCACCGTCGAGGGAATTGCGGGCCAAGCGGTCGGGATGCCATGCGATGATGCCGCTCGCTTCGCCTTTCTCGAT
>JBKQWB010000037.1:0-14165 GCA_052139735.1 Smithella sp.
AGGGAAATACAGACCTTTTTATTTTGATTCAGTGAATGAATATCTTCTTCCCGGTTGAAGTGAAACACTGGCTGTGATATATTTTGAGTATTGAAAGACAAAATTTGGGGGTATATTTGGGGGTATGCGGAAAATAGCATTAAAAAGATATATAATGATTAAGAATACTTAACTGTTCTATGCTATCCCCCTCATCAACGGGACGGAATAAATTTATAAGGAGAGAGTTATGCCCTTTGTCCAGTATCTGCTTATCCACGTACCGACTTTTCTACTTGGTTTTTCAATTATTTTTTTCTATGTTTTTTCAACCATCATCGGTCTTGTCATCATCAGGAAATTTTATCCTTATAAACGCTGCAAAAACCATAACGATATAGCCGGTTTTATTTTTGCCACCCTTGGTGTCATTTATGCCGTTACTCTTGCCTTTATAGTTGTCGTCACGTGGGAGCAATTTGACAAAGCCAATGAAATCACCAACAGTGAAGCTAATTGCATAGCTTCTCTATATCAGAACACAATGCCGTTTCCTGCCGAATTTCGTGCCCTGCTCAAAGCTGAGCTAACGGATTATGTTTACACGATTATAAATGATGAATGGAAGACAATGGAAAAAGGTCAAAGAAGTTCCATGGTAGATGAACTTCAGGAAAAAATAGTCCGGTCATACAGCAGTTTTCAACCGAAAAACGAAACGCAGAAAATATTTTTAACAGAATCCATCAAGAAATTGAATGAGGCCAGTGAGCTAAGAAGGCAGCGTATTCTCTATGCCGGAACCGGCATTCATCCGATTCTGTATATGGTTCTCTTCATTGGAAGCGTTATCACTATAACTTTTTCCATGCTTTTTGGCACGGAAAACTTCACAGAACATTTGATTATGTCTTCGGCCCTGGCAGCGATGATTGCCTTGGGACTTTTTACAATTATTGCCCTCGATTATCCATTTGTCGGCGAATTCTGCATCGCCCCCGATAGTTTTGTAAAAATACTCCCGACTCTTCTGGGCAAATAAATATATCGTGGGCTTACAATCGTTTCCGATGGCAAAAAACGGCCCGGTTTTAATTATTGATTTTTAAATTCCATTGCTTTAACCTGCTGCAATAAATTACAAGAGATAATAAACAATGGGAAATACCCCAAAACCGCTTAATAACGGATACACCAATAAGATTCTGGCGATGTTCATGGATAATTTCGGAATGAATCGCACAGCGTCCATTGTGACCATGATCATTGTCGGCCTGATCATTATCTTTTCCTGTTTCTGGTTTTTTCATTCCGCGCCGCCGAAAGCGATAATAATGACCAGTGGCGAAACAGACAGCGCTTACTATAAGGTTGCCCAAAAGTATGCCGAAATTTTGACTCACGACGGAGTGAAAGTGAAAATCCTGACCTCCGCAGGTTCCGTGGATAATCTGAAACGGCTTGCGGATCCGGCTTTTAAAGTGGATATCGGCTTTGTTCAAGCCGGACTGGCTAAAGGGCAAAATATCAATCATCTGGTTTCTCTGGGCAGTGTTTCCTATCAACCTCTTTTAATTTTTCATCGCCTGCCGCAGCCCGTGGAAATTCTCTCACAACTCAGTGGAAAGCGTATTGCCATCGGTCCGGAAGGAAGCGGGGCGCACTCATTAGCATTGGCGCTGCTCGCGATAAACGGTATCGAGCCTGGCGGCGCTACGACGTTTCTGAATATGGAAGGTGAAAATGCGGCCGCAGCCCTGCTGGCGGGAAAAACGGACGCTATTTTCTTAACGGCTGATTCCGCCTCTACGCAGACCATGAGGGAGCTGTTTCAGACACCGGAGATTAAGCTGGTTAGTTTCAAACAGGCCGACGCTTATATCCGCCGCATCGGTTATCTTAAAAAACTGACTATTCCTCAGGGCGCCATGGATTTTGGTAAAAATATCCCGGCGCACGATGTTGTTCTGATCAGCCCCACGGTGGAACTGATCGCTCGGGACAATTTGCATCCGGCGCTGTCCGATCTGCTTTTGGCCGCAGCCATGAAAATACACGGGCGTTCAGCTCTGTTTCAGAACCGCGACGAATTTCCTGCGCTCCTGGAAAATGAATACCGCATTAGCGATGATGCGAAACGTTTTTATAAATCCGGTAAAAGTTTTTTTTACCGCTATCTGCCTTTTTGGTTAGCCAGTCTCCTCAACCGGATTCTGGTTGTATTTGTGCCGTTAATAATTATATTGATTCCGGGGTTAAAAAGCATTCCGGCTTTATTCCGGTTGCGCATGAAACTGCGTATCAATAAGTGGTATCGGCTGTTACTGTTGATTGAGCAAGATTCGATGATGCGACCCGGTCCTGAGAAAATCGAGGAGCTGACACGATTGATCGATGAAATCGAATCTGAAGTCAATAAAATGAAAGTACCGGCCTCTTACGGCGATCAGTTCTACATATTGCGCACGCACATTAAATTTGTACGTACCAATCTTCAGGATCGCAAAGCCACAGCATGAGAAGGAAAGGGTGTAAATACCGGCGTGTGATACTTTGTTGTAATCTTTAATAACAAATGAGGGCGGGAAGTAATAAGCGCAATGATAATTGTGATATAATCGGGGGACGGATTACCATAAGAAGTCATTGAGAATTTATCCGGATAACATAAGGAGTTTGCTATGAAAGATTTAAATTACATGAATGTTGCTGAGGATGCCATCAAGAAAATAAAAAAAGGTGCTTTCTTAACCGTAAAAGCGGGGAACGCGCTCAACACCATGACAATTGGTTGGGCCACTTTCGGATTTATCTGGCAAAAGCCGATCATGATGGTGGCGGTGCGACTTACGAGGCACACCTTTGGCATCATTGAGAAAGCGAAGGATTTTACCGTTACTGTGCCGGCAGGCGGGATGAGTAAAGAAATTGCTTTTTGCGGCACCGAATCCGGCCGGAATGTGGATAAAATCAAAATGTGCAAACTGGAAATAATCAGCGGACAGAAAGTTGTTTCGCCAATTATTAAAACTCCGGGGTATCATTACGAGTGTAAAATAGTTTACAAGTCCGCCATGAACGAAGCATATCTTGACAAAGATTATGATTCGTTTCTTTATCAGCAAAAGGATTATCACACCCTTTACTTTGGCGAGATACTGGCCTGTTACGAAACCTGATCGGGGAATGGCTGCATTTATTTTAATGTCAATAAAAGCGGAATAATTCCGCAAAGGAGGTTATCATGGAATTAGTTGCTGCAATCAGGGGAAGAAGGAGTATTCGTAAATTCAAATCGCAGGATGTACCCCAAAATATACTTACAGAGATTCTGGAGATAGCGCGCTGGTCGCCATCGTGGGGGAATACCCAGCCCTGGGATTTATATATACTGACGGGTAATACACTGGCAAAATTTAAAGAAATGAATCTCAAGCAAACGTTGGCCGGAGCGTCAACCGCATCAGATGTGCCAATGCTGACAAATTGGCCTGATGCCATGAAAGCAAGATATGGAGAGTTGGGCAAAGTTGTTTTGTCCGCGCAGGGTATAAAAAGGGATGATAAGGAAGCACGCGATAAATATTATCAGGATATGGTTTCTGTCTTTGACGCTCCTTGTCTTATTCTTGCCTGTATTTCGCGGGATAATCTTGTCGAATACCAGATGCTGGATATTGGCCTAATCGCCCAAACAATCTGTCTGGCGGCGTACGACAAAGGTCTCGGCACTTGTCTGCTGGCCGCGGCCGCGCGTTACTCCGCTGAAATCAGAAAGATAGCTGCAATGCCTGAGGATAAAAAAATTGTTGTGGGCATCGCTCTGGGCTATCCCGATCCTTCATTTCCTCTAAATAATTTCGAGCGGGACAGAGCAAAGCTGACTGAATTTGTCCATTGGATGGAATAAACAGCAATTTATTATGGCGTAATTACATCTTTTCACAAATAACAGTGCAGAAACCAGATTGCCAACCGGCATGCGCCGGGGGCCCTGTCACCACCTAAAGGTTATCATGATCTTAAGAGACGGCCCAATTACAATGCACGGGATGTAAGTAAAAAAGATGGAATAACGCGGAAAGATTTCATGAGATTCATTATCTGCCTATGATTTTAATCCGGCGGCATCTGTCTATGGCTTTATTCCGGCGAAAGGCGTTTCGAGATGGAGAATTCTGTTTTTTCTTCAGGATATTTTCAATATTCGACAATATTTCTTCCACCTTTTCCGAACACATATGCTCATTTGCGGTGAAATCGAATTGCAATCCATACCTGTTTTTGTTGCCTTGATTCACCATATTGCGCACTGTGCATATAATATCCGAAGCATGATTCCTGCCCTGGGATATATTAAGACAAATCTTGCTTTCTATTTCAAAAGCAAGATTTGTCTCGATCGCCATACCAAAACTATTAAAATCGATGGGCTGAACACTTTCGACGCAAATTTCTCCGCTTGATTCATCCTGAAATGAAATGCTCGCAGTCATGCTTCTTGCGCTATAACGTGCATATTGCCTTCGTTCTTCACCTAAATACATAAAATCTCCTGTTTAAGGATTTGTCCGAAGGATTACTCATTATATTAATGATGATATTTTACCATATTTACAGGACGTTATGCTAGTTATTTGATTATGTTTAAAAAAACCTGAGACAGTTCGATTGATTTTTCTATGATTCTTGATTATCGCCCCACATATGCCCGGATTCGTGCGAAAAGGTTTCACCCACCTTCCTCTCAAGACCTGAAGGTCACAAGAGGAAGGGGCAAAGAATTGAATAACATTGGTAGATTTTATATTGCAACTGCAAGAAAGATATATTTATTCTTCCCTGTTACTTAAGTTTTCTTCAGATTGCGAAAATCCGGTTTTCGTTTTTGCAGGAAGGCCATCATGGCTTCGGTATTTTCAGGGCCGCCAGCCTGTCGTTTCATACTCTCATGCTCAGCCTTAAGAGCGGCCTCGATACCGGACTTATGCGCAAGTTTGAGGCACTTTTTGGCCTCGCGCAGAGACGCCATCGGCAACTGGGCAATTTCGGAGGCCTTGGCCATTGCGTTTTGCACAAGCTCGTCATCATTGAACTTGCGGGCCGCAATTCCTGTTTCCAGAGCTCTGTCGGCAGTAATCCATTCAGAGGTAAGAATTAGCTCTGCCGCGCGCCGGACGCCGATATTGGCTTGCAGCATGTAAGTGCTCGCGAATTCCGGCGACATACCCAGGCTGGTGAAGGGTATACGCATACGCAAACTTTCACCTACATACAGAATGTCGCAATGAAATAGCATGGTTGCACCGCCTCCGACGGCAACTCCTTTTGCCGCGCCGATCAGCGGTTTATCAAAGTCGATAACGGCACGTTCGCAAATTTGATAGGGTGGCAGTTCAGCGAATGCGCCGCTATCGCTCAAATCCTGGCCTGCAGAAAAATCTTTGCCCGCACCCGTTACGACAACAACGATAACTTCATCGTTTTCGCGGGCCGCATCAAGCTCCGCGGAAAAAGCTTTCCATTGTTCAGTATTGAATGCATTCTTTTTTTCAGGACGGTTCAACGTTAATGATAATACGCCGTCTCTGAGGTCTTTTACCACTGTATTGCTCATGGGAACTTCTCCTTTGTAATTTATTGTTGATATTTAGAAAATAACGACTGCATAGAACAAGTCTAAAGAGCCATGCCGATAATTATCGGGACTTTTTTTACTGCCTTCTTAAAAGAATTATGTCAAGCCTTTTTAAAAGTGGATTTTTAAAAAGGGATGTACCAGCCAAATCCTTTTTGTAAATTTATCAGGACGTCTTCTCTCTATGCAATTAGTGTTCTTTCCGGAAGTGAAAACATTTCACCGGCTCAAAATTTTGTGTAAATAACAATTGACATGCAAAAGGAACTTCCCTATCTTCCTTTTAAAGGAAAGTAATGTCTCATCAAAATGATGCTTAAGCAGGATACATATGACAAAAGATATTAAAATATCTCTGCAAAACAAGAAGAGTGATCTCAGAAAACTCGTCATATTGATGAACAAAAAAAACAAAAGATTTATGCCGCCATTTGAACCGATTCTGCAAACCATTGATTTGATGATTACGCCGGGAGAACTCAATCTGCTTTTGAAAATGGACACGGCTACTTACTCGTATGAACAAGTTGTCGCATTAAGCGGCATGAATAGTGAAAAATTCAATCCCCTGTTCGCGTCCCTTCTACAAAAGACATTTGTTGGAATAAAAGAAACGGAAACAGGTGAAGAACAATATTCTCTTAATCCTTTTATCGTGGGCTGGTTCGAAGGCGTGGTTACGTACTTAATCGGAAAACCGGAAGAAAAGGAATTCGCGAAAAGATATTTGCATTTCTTTGATACGCTACGGAATCGCAATTACTTCCCGGTTCGGAAAGTGATGGATATCATGGGCAGGTACGCGCCTGTATCCAATCAGAGTGTCGGCATGGTTCATGAATCAAAAAATACCAAGGGGAAATCCACCATTATTATTGATGAGAAAATAGTCGTGCCGGATTCCAATGTTTATCCGACAAACTCCATTAATGATATGATTATGGAATATGGAAGTAAAAGTATCATCGGTCAATTTAAAAAATGCATGTGCCGGCAGCTTATGTCCAACGTTGATGATCCCTGCCGCTTTAAGATGCCGGATGATATAGGATGCATGGGTTTCGGCGATAGAATCAAACCTGCTCTCAAATATGGATATATGCGTCAAATCAGCAGGGAAGAAGCTTTTGATATTATCCAGAAGGCAAGAGATTGCGGCGCCATCCATTCGGTGTTCCACGAAAAGGATGATGCGAATCTCCCTCAAAGCGCTCTGTGCAACTGTTGCTGGGACTGTTGCGGAATATTCCGATCCTATAATATGGGAGCCGTTCCTTTGCGTTACAGTTGCTATTATCTGGCCAAGATCACAGATAATTCAAAATGCAGGGGATGCGGAAAGTGTGAAAAGTATTGTCCGACTGCCGCGATTAAAGTCGTGGAGAAAAAAGTGGAGCTCGACTCAAAGAAGTGCATCGGGTGCGGTCAATGCGTTCATCAGTGTTCCCATTTTGTTGTTGAACTCATTGAGAACAAACGCACCGCATTTCTGCCAATGCTTAAAAAATCTGATGCAAGAATAACAACATAGCTAAAAAAAGCTTTTCTTTATACTGCTTCCAAGTTAGTTTCAGGGATATGATAAATGTAATTCTGTAGAATTGTGTTTAATTTGATATTTCCTGATTCCCGCCTTCACAAAAATGACACGGAAAAATTTTTATTCGTCCTCTAATACTTGCCTCCGAACACGCCGGGGAACCCTGCCGCTTTAGAGGAGGCTCGCAATGCAATAATGGATTTGATATAACTAATATCCACTGATCTTGATTTTCTCCTTGATAATTCCCCGGCATATTGTTATTTTTAGAATAATTTATTCCCTAGAGGAATCGAACTGATGTTAGCAACACAAACTACTTCATTAGAGTTATTTCAGGCATGCGAAACAATTTTCGGGCCTGAGGTAGAAGTATCCAATGATTTTCTGGAATATCTTCAGCCCATAGGCATTAAAACGGCTTACAGGAAAAGAGCGTTTGAAACACACCCCGACCGGGCCAAAGTGCTGGGTTCTTTTGCCAAAGATTTAAATACAGAATTCATAGATGTCCGGCAGGCCTATGAAAAACTTCTTTTGTTTGTTGAAACAAAAAATGAAAGAAATGAAAGAACTCCGCTCTTCAAAGATTTTAAAACACAACAAGAATATTCGTATCAATCTCCGGGAAAATCGTCACACAAAAATACCCGTAATCACAAGGCCGGACAGAAAAAAAGCTCTCACGAACAAAGACACACCAATAAAAAAAATAAAAATCAATCCGATCATTTCTATACCGGCAGTATCCCGAAGGGAAACCTTATGTTCGGGCAGTTTTTGTACTACTCCGGTCTTATTTCATGGCGAACCCTTATCGAAGCTATTTGCTGGCAACGGTTGCAGCGGCCCCAAATCGGGCAAATAGCCATATCCTGGGGACTGATTTCCTGCCAGGATGTCATGCGGATACTCACAGCCCGGACCTTTAATGAAAAATTCGGCGACTGCGCACTTCGTATCGGTTATATTTCAAATTTCGAGCATTTTGCACTTATCGGCAGGCAGCGGCAGCTCCAGCGCCCCTTTGGTGAATATTTTATTGAAAGAGATATCCTTACCGCCATGGACATAATGAACATTGCCGGCAAACAGCAACTTCACAATCTCACATCATACAAATGGAAAGAATAATCCGGGACGATTGTATTTAATTTTAGTTTCATTGGATGCCTGTTTTTGCGGGCATACACAGGGTTTAGCTGCCGGAAAAAAATCTCTCTTATCTCAACAGATTTTCCCGCGCACGTCAGACAGCCTCTCAAGAATTGATGAACCTCAGGCGAGCCATTGATGAAGAAGTGGTTTCCATCTGCGGGGAGATGACTATGGCGGCAAAGATGGTGAAGCTGGGCGATGGGCGGCAAGCCTGTACTCCCTGTTCGCAGACAGAGGGTTCAAAACAGAATATTTAATGGATAACCCTTGGCATATGTTTAGTGATCTTTTCAAAATCCGGCTAAGCCAGCGGCAAGGCAGGTATTGCTTATCATTTTCCTGATGTGGGTGATAGGCGACTTGCTATTAGAGCTGTTTCCCCATGATCGGGTGTCTTTGCGCGGCCATGCGCACAATAAGGCTTCCCATCTGGGCGTAGCTGATGCCATCGGCTTCGGCGGCACAGGCCATGCTGGCGTCCGAGCTGATATCCGCGTTGGGATTAACATCCAGAACATAAAAGATATTGTCCCGAAGACGAATGTCCATGCGGGCGTAATCCCTGCATCCGATCGCCCGATAGGCATTGCCGCAAACGTGTTCTAAATCCTTTTTTTGGTCATTTGTGAGAGGGGCGGGCAACAGTGTTTCGATTTTTTCGTAGTGCCGGGAACCGGGGATAAATTTCGCGTCATATGTGCAAAGTCTGTCCTTCATATTGCCGAAATCGGAAAAATCCATTTCCGCCGCGGGCAGTACCGTTAATTTATCGTTGCCCCAGACAGAAACGTGGAACTCGCGTCCGTCAATAAAATCCTCCACCAGCGCCGGTTGAGAATATTTATCCAGAATAAATGATATTCTGTTTTTTAAATCCGTTTTATTCATCACCACGGATTCTTGCGTAATGCCCGCGGAGCAATGTTCGTTCTGCGGTTTGACAATCGCAGGAAATATTTTCCAGTCTTTTATGTCGGGGGAATTACAAATTCGCCAGGCAGGCGTTGGAATTCCTGCTTTATCCAAAATGACTTTTACGCGATATTTGTCATACGCCAGCGACAGTGTTTCGGAATCAGCTCCGGTGAAGGTATAGCCTAACGTTTCCAGCTTTTTTATCACAAGCGATTCACTGTTTTCAATACCCGGAAGCCCTTCACACCAGTTGAAAATGATATATTTGTCAGGATCGAAGGAATGAAGGTGTCGGGCAATATCGCTATCAGCGATGGGAACGGGAAATGTAGGGTGCCCTATGCTTATAAGAGCATCGCTTAGCTGTGTAGAGAGCCTGATCACCTCGTCTTTTTCATCTTGAGTCCATTCCGGATTAACATTGTACAATAAAACCACCGGAATTTTTTCGAGCGTTATGTCTAACGGCACTCTATCACCTCTTCAGAGTTTGACCTGATAAAAATCTGCTTTTCGGAAAAAAGATTGTAAAGAAGCGATGCATGTATGTCAATATAATATTGAGCAACAATGCAATGACACCTCGTTGACGGGTATTAATGAGTATCATTACACGTCAATTTCAATCTTGTTTTACCTTCCAATATCTGGTAGTGCTCAATGAGGGATTGTGTTCATGAATGATATTCTTACAGTTTCACAACTCAATAATAATATTAAATTTCTCTTGGAGGAGAGATTTGATTTTGTTCTGGTGGAGGGCGAGGTTTCCAATCTGCGGCGGCCGCAATCCGGACACATTTACTTTACGTTGAAGGATGATAAAAGCCAGATTAAGGCGGTCTTTTTTCATAAGTTCGGTACGTATCAACGGCGGACTGATTTTGAACTGGAAGAGGGTTTAAATGTGTTGTGCCGGGCGCGCCTCAACGTTTATCTTCCGCGCGGGGAATATCAGCTTGTTGTTGAATCAGTGGAACCTCTTGGTGTTGGCGCTTTGCAAAAAGCGTTTGAACAACTCAAAGCCAAGCTTTTCGCAGAAGGATTATTTGAAGAACGCCATAAAAAAGCAATTCCTTTTCTGCCTGAAAAAATTGGTGTGGTGACTTCGCCTACAGGTGCCGTGATCCGGGATATTTTAAATATAACAAAACGGCGTTTTCCCATGGCGGATATATTAATTGCTCCTGTGCGGGTGCAAGGAAACGATGCCGCCCCCGACATAATTCAGGCTCTGCGCAATTTGCAATCTCATGGAGCGGTTGATGTAATTGTCATTGCCCGCGGTGGCGGTTCCCTGGAGGATATTGCTCCTTTCAATGATGAGGCTTTGGCGCGGGAAATTTTCCGTTCGTCAATACCCGTAGTATCCGCGGTTGGTCACGAAACAGATTTCACTATTTGTGATTTTGTGGCGGATATGCGAGCGCCCACGCCATCTGCCGCAGCGGAATTAATTGTGCCGGAAGCGATGGAATTAATAGCGAAAATTAATATTCTTAAACAAAGGATGATAGCGGGTTATTATCGCTGCCAGAAAGACAGGAGAAATAAGATTGCCGGATTACAGGAAAGGCTCAAAGATCCGCGCCGGTTTTTAATTAATTTGAAAATTAATCTGGATGACCTTAAAGAAAGACTTCGGTCATCTTTTTATCATGAAAAACAAAACCTGAATAATGAACTTCAACAACTTCAACTGCGGCTTTTGCACCAGAATCCGGCAAGAAAAATCAGTGAAAGAAAAATATTATTAAAAAATATTCAAAAAGATTTATTCAACAATTTATCAGGCCGCCTGGCTGCGCTCAAAGAGCGGCTCCGGAAGAATTCTGCCGTTTTGGAATCTTTGAGTCCTCTGGGAGTTTTGCAAAGGGGGTACAGCATTACACGCAGTATGGAAAGCGGCATGATTATCCGGCAAGCGGCTGATCTGAGCATAGGGGAAGATGTCAATATCCAGTTGGCAAGAGGTAATTTTAACGCTAAAATAGAAAAAATATCTCAGGAGTAATTATGGCAAAAGAAAAATTTGAAAACGCGTTGGAAAAACTCGAAGACATAGTAAGGAAGATGGAATCCGGCGATATGCCTTTAGATGAAGCCTTGAGATCTTTTGAAGAAGGAATAAAGAGCATTCGCTTTTGTGCGACTAAATTAGAGGAAGCGGAGCGGCGTGTCGAAATGCTTTTGGGGAAAGAAGATTCCCTTCAGGTAAAGCGTTTTGAGGGAGACCAAAGCGATGGAAGGTGATGATGGATTCTTAAAAGCGTATTTACAGGACAGACAGAAAATTGTGGAAGAAGCGTTGCAACATTATCTGCCCGCAGATGATATTCCGGCAAAGATATATGAGGCTGTTCGCTACAGTGTTTTTAACGGAGGAAAGCGAATCAGGCCAATTCTCTGTCTGGCGGCCGCGGAAGCGGTTGGCGGCGATCTGGCTTCAGCCATGCCGGTTGCCTGCGCTTTGGAATTAATTCATACTTACTCCCTTATTCATGATGACTTGCCGGCAATGGATAACGATGATTTCCGGCGTGGCAAACCTACTTGTCACAAAGTTTTTGGAGAGGATATGGCAATACTGGCCGGTGACGCGCTACTTACCGAGGCTTTTGTTCTTTTATCCCGCGCGGAAAAAGTCAGATTATCCGGATTTTCCGCGGAAAGGCGTTTGGCGGTTATACAGGAAATTGCCTATGCTGCCGGAATTTGCGGCATGGTTGGCGGTCAGGCTCTTGATGTCCTTTCGGGAAAATCCGAATCCGGCGAAGATACGCTTCGGGAAATTCACCGGCGCAAAACAGGAGCATTAATTGTTGCTGCGGTAAAATCAGGAGCTATTATTTTCAATGCCGGCAAAGATAAAATTCAATCTCTGGCTGAATACGGAATAAATGCGGGTCTGGCTTTTCAGATAGCCGATGACATCTTAAATGTTGAAGGTGACCGTGAGTTGATGGGCAAGGAAACCGGTAGTGATGCCGCCCATAACAAACTTACCTATCCGTCTTTGCTGGGCATGGAACTGGCGAAAGAAAAATTAGCAAAGTATATAGACGCGGCAGTGGCAAGTCTCTCCAATTTTGATGAGAGGGCTATGCCACTCATTGTCATTGCGCGCTATGTCATGGAAAGAAAATCATGAGTTATACCACTTCTAAATCAAAGTGCTATTTATGTTGGCGACGTTATCGGATTCCCAGAACGTATGTATAATACGCCTCGTCATATGGGGCCTGGCCGCCTCAATATCATCTTTGATTTAGACGTGATATTAATCATATTGATTGAAAGGATTTTGTTTTGGTAAAGCAACAGGAAACAGTGAATTACAGTGTTCTGGAAAATGTGGAATTCCCCGCGGATATTCGTAAACTTAATACTGCCCAGCTTAATACTCTGGCTCGGGAAATAAGAGATTTGATTATTCATACGGTTTCATCCCGTGGCGGCCACCTTGCTGCCTCTCTGGGAACAGTGGAATTAACACTGGCTCTCCATTATGTTTTTAATACACCGCAGGATAAGATTGTCTGGGACGTCGGTCATCAGGCTTACGCTCATAAAATCATCACCGGACGTAAAAATACTTTTGCCAATTTGCGCAAACAAAGTGGCATCAGCGGATTTCCCCGAAGAGAAGAAAGCATCTATGATGTTTTTGATGTCGGACACAGCGGAACTTCTATTTCCGCCGCCTCGGGATTTACCGAAGCTGGTTGTTTAAAAGGCGATAACAATAAAATAATCGCTGTCATTGGCGATGCTTCCATGACCACGGGCATGGCCTTTGAAGGATTGAACTGGGTCGGAGATCGTAAAAAAAACATGATCATCGTTTTAAACGATAACGAAATGTCCATTTCTTCCAATGTAGGCGCGATGTCTTCCTATCTGAATCGGGTGATGACCGGCCATACAATAACCACATTGAAAGCGGATATTAAAAGTTTTCTTGGAAGCATCCCCGGCATTGGCGGAGGGATGGTTAAATTTGCCCGGCAGATAGAAGAATCTCTGAAAACATTTATGATTCCCGGAGCACTTTTTGAAGAAATGGGATTCACTTATGTGGGCCCGCTGGAGGGACACCGATTAAAGTACCTCATTAAAAATTTTGAAAATATCAAAGAACTGTCCGGCCCTGTGCTCGTTCATGTAATCACAAAAAAAGGCAAGGGCTACCGGTTTGCTGAAGAAAACCCGCTGACTTATCACGGCGTAGCTCCTTTTAACGTGGAAACCGGTAAAGCTACTACTCCTGAGTCTGATATTCCAACCTATACGAAAGTATTCGGCAGAACTTTAGTTAAACTGGCGCAGGCCGATTCCCGTATTGTGGCCATTACCGCCGCAATGTGTGATGGCACGGGGCTTGATAAGTTTTGCAGGGAATTTCCCAAGCGCTTTTATGACGTGGGTATCGCGGAACAGCACGCGGTAACCTTTGCCGCAGGTTTGGCGGTGGAAGGCTTTGTCCCCATTGTTGCCATTTATTCGACTTTTCTGCAAAGGGCTTACGATCAGATCATATATGATGTCTGCCTGCAAAAACTGCCGGTTGTTTTTGCCATTGACCGCGGCGGGCTTGTCGGCGAAGATGGCGCCACCCATCAGGGACTCCTCGATTATTCTTATTTGCGTTCCATTCCTGATATTGTT
The DNA here is from genome assembly GCA_052139735.1 of Smithella sp. GTDB lineage: Bacteria > Desulfobacterota > Syntrophia > Syntrophales > Smithellaceae > Smithella. The sequence goes on from JBKQWB010000037.1 coordinate 13,899, forward strand.
GTTATGGCGCCCAAGGACGAAAATGAACTGCAGCATATGCTCAAGACGGCTGTCGGTTGCGGGCATCCGGTATCGTTGCGTTATCCGCGCGGCAAAGGAACAGGTGTCATTCTTGATGATGAACCAAAAGCTCTGGAAATAGGCAAAGGTGAAGTACTTCGCGATGGATCAGATTTGGCTATTATTGCTATTGGTTCGGCGGTCAATCCTTCGCTGATTGCGGCAAAGAAACTCTCCGAAGAAGGGATAAATATTAAAGTGATCAAT
>JBKQWB010000038.1:0-165634 GCA_052139735.1 Smithella sp.
GTCAGTGTGACGCTTTTCGAGAAAATACCGCTTTTACAAGCGCTTACAGATGTTGATGTTATGGAAGAAAATACAGATACTAACAACCAACTGAATTTATTCGACTAACGTTGGGACAGTAGTGATAGTCAATGATTAATGATTGAAGTCTAGAATCTTTGTTGAGATTGACGATCTGTGACTAACAGGCAGTTATCGATTGTTTTGATACTCATTATAAGGTAAAGTTCTTTTATGGTATTTTACAATTAGTATCATTTTCATTTACAGACTTGAATACTTCGCCATTCCACGGTTTTTACCTAACCCTTAATATCCTGAATTCTCAGAAATACAAGAAGAAACCTATACATTAAAATTACAGTTTCCCGTTCACATTTAAATCTGATGAAATTTATATTGACACCTATAAAAAAACAAGTTATATAGTTTACAAATATATAAACTAGTAAACTAAAAGCTAGCGGGAAAATTAATTGCAATACTATTATTGGGATCAATCCTTTGGCGACTGATGGAGGAAAGATGAAAAGCATATTTAAGCTTCAGGCTGATATTTGTAAAATATTTGCCAATGACAAACGTCTGGAAATTATTAATTTGCTCAAAGGCAAAGAGATATCCAATCAGGAAATTATGCGCGAAACCGGTTTAAGCAAGGTTAGCATGACGCAGCATATGAATGTATTGAAATCAAAGGGAGTTATTATATCACGTCGTGAAGGACAGCAATTGTTTTATTCGATTGCCAATCCCAAAATAATTCAGGCCTGCAATTTAATGCGGGAAGTATTGGTGGAGCAGCATAAGGAAAGAGGAAAAGTTGTTTCCGGTTTGTTTGACGCATCCAATGATAAATCGAACAATAAATCTGTAAAACGCAAAGCTGCCGCAAAGCGTAAATAAATGTTGTAATCGTAATTTTTGTGGCTCTTAAGTTTCAATGTGGCCCGAAATTATTTATAGAAAGGGGTATTTAGAAACATTTGTACCGCAATGTTTCATCATATCAATAATCGAAAACTTTAAAGGAAAGAAGAGAGGAAGGAGGGGTTATGAAAAAAATTGTTACATTTATTTCAATGAGTATCGTTTCCATAGCACTGATGACGAGCAGCGCTTACGCAACCAACGGCATGCGGATGATCGGCTTCGGTCCCGTGCAGGATTCCATGGGCGGCGTCAGTGTGGGAGTTCCTTTGGACGCCGCCTCGATTTTGACAAATCCGGCGGGTATGAGCTTTTTGCCGGGAAGAATTGATTTTGGCGCGTCATATTTTAAACCTTCTGTTTCATATACGGCAACTGGCACCGCTTTTTCCGGGGCAATTATGAATAATGGCGCCAAAATGGATTCTGATCGCGGTGCCTCACCGGTTCCGGCTTTTGGATTGATCGTTCCATTAACGGATAAGATCAAATTTGGCATAGGCGCTTATGGAGTTGGGGGTATGGGTGTGGATTACAAAAGTAATCTTTACGGCGGTGTCACTTATACATCCTACTCACAGATGCGGTTTGCGCCGGGTCTCTCTTATAAAATCAACGATATGATATCTGTAGGGGCTGTTGTTAATGTGATGTATGCCACTATGGAGTTTAATGCAGCCAGCGGTTTTGGCCAACAGCCTCATATGGATGCATCCTCTTTCGGCTATGGCGCAACGTTCGGCGTGCTGGTGAAACCTATCGATATGATTCAGATCGGACTTTCCTATGAAACAAAAAGTTATTTCCAGGATTTTGACTTTAACACCAGTTCCGGTGTTGACAAGATAGAATTTGATCAGCCGGAAATAGCCACTATAGGATTTGGTGTAAAGCCAACCAAAGACCTTTTAATCGGCTTCGATGTTGAGTGGATAAATTGGTCGGAAACAAATGGGCAAAACCAACCCAAATATACGGAAAATTCAAGCGGGGCCCTGCCATGGAATCTCAATTGGTCTGACCAGTTTGTTTACAAGCTCGGAGTTCAGTATACAGTTAATTCGATGCTGATTTTGCGAGCCGGTTATAACTATGGGAAAATGCCGCTCGATAGCGGACGGGCGTTCGAGAATATCGCGTTCCCAGCTGTTTCGGAGCAACACTTTACAGCGGGTCTCGGACTTAATTTAACCAAGAAACTGACGCTAAATATTGGCGGCATGTATTCACCGACAGTAAAACTTACCGGTTCCAATGCGGCATATCCGCCCTCAGGCCAGGCTATTGCCAATTATGATACGGAAATGTCTCAATACTCCATTGATATGGGACTCGCGTACACTTTTTAAACTTTGTTGATTGACGCGGAAGAAAATCTTCCGCGTCAATCAAAACGGTGCGTCGAAATATGCTGAGTATATAAAGTTAACACAACCTTATGACGGTAACATAACAGGAAATTATTCAATGAACGGGTCACATAAAGAATTTTTGGAGAAAAAATTTGGCAATCGCGTTAATTTTAACGAGATGGAACGTGTATTATACAGCCATGATATCGCGGCAATACCATCCCTGATTTCGCCGCTGATCGGCAAAACTGTCCCGGATGCCGTTGTTCAGCCGCAGAATGAAGAAGAACTTGTCGATCTCGTTAACTGGGCGCGGCAGAACAATATTGCCCTTACGCCGCGGGCGAAAGCGTCTTCGGGTTATGGCGGTGTTTTGCCGGTTAAGCGAGGCGTTGTTGTTGATTTCTTTCGCATGAGTCACATCCTGTCCATCGACAAGCAGAATCAAACAGTTACATGCCAGGCCGGCGTCGTATGGGAGAAAGTTGATGCGGCGCTCGCCAAAGAGGGATTCACCGTCAATCTTTATCCGTCCAGTTATCCGGGTTCGACAGTGGGCGGCTGGCTGGCGCAAGGCGGTGCCGGTTTTGGGTCTTATCAATACGGATGGTTTCGAGAAAATGTCGTTTCCGCCCGTGTGGTTCTGCCCGATGGTTCGGTTCGTGTTTTTAGCGGTTCCGATCTGGATTTAATTGCCGATGCCGAAGGAACAACCGGTTTTATTATAGATCTGACGATGAAAGTCCAGCCTGATGAAAAGCTGGAAGTTATTGCGATAGGCTGTCCGGAAGCTGACGCCATGCAGCGTATTGTTGAAGATATTGTCAACGCGGATTTGCCTTTATGGTCTTTGGTATTCATCAATCCCCGGATGGCAGAAATGAAAAACCGTTCACCGTTGATGGAGCACAACGGACATCCGATAGAAGAAAGGGTTCTCCTTCCTGCCGCCTACATTGCCACTCTGGCTTTCTGGAAAAAAGATAAATCCCAAATTATGCAAAAGCTGCCGGAGATACTGCACCGCTGCCAGGGAGAAATTCTCAGCGAGCGCATTGCGGAACATGAATGGAAAAACCGTTTCAAAATCATGGTCGTTAAACGTCTTGGCCCGAGCCTTGTACCGGCTGAAGTTGTTATACCTTTATCAAAGCTCGGCCGTTTTATGGCGGAAGTTGAAAATAAAATCCAGCAGCCGGTTGTTAAAGAAGGAACTGTTATCCGCAAGGGTAAGGACGGAAAACCGGAAGTTGTTATTCTGGGATTTATTCCCGCCGATCAGCGCAAGTTCAGTTACAATTTTGTGTTTGCCCTTTCTTTGTCAATAATGAAAATTGCCGAAAGAAATGGCGGACGCGCCTATTCTACCGGTTTGTATTTTAAGTCCAAAGCCGCAAAAGTACTGGGCAAAGATCGCTTGGCCAGATTAAAATCTTTTAAGAATCAAATAGACGATAAAGGAATATTCAATCCTGGAAAAGTAATCGGATACAGTGTCCTGGACAGCGCCATGAGTATCGGTTCCGCTATGGAGCCTCTGATCAGGCCTTTCGGTAATTATGTCATTACGAATATCGGCGAACGAAAAAGTTATCCTTTAAGTGATATTCCGGCGGATGTTGTCTGGTATGCCTATAGCTGTTCGCAGTGCGGTTATTGCGTGGAAGAATGCGATCAGTTTTATGGCCGCGGCTGGGAAAGCCAAAGCCCGCGTGGCAAGTGGTACTGGTTAAGGGAGTATCTGGAGGGAAGGGCGAAGTGGGATCAGGCTCAGGTCGATACCTTTCTGGTTTGCACAACCTGCGAGCTCTGTAATCTGCGCTGTTCGGCAGCCCTGCCTATCGAACCTTCGTGGATGAAGCTTCGGGGCAAGCTGATTGATCGGGAAAAAAGAATGACATTCCCGCCTTTTGAAATGATGGCCGAAGCGTTGCGTAACGAAGGAAATATCTGGGCCGGTTACCGCAAAAACAGGTCCGCCTGGTTTCCCGAAGACCTCAAGGAGAAACATGGCCCCGGCCAAAAAGCGCCTGCGGTTTATTTCGCAGGATGCACGGCAAGCTACGTGGAGCACGATATTGCAATCGCCACAGTCCGGTTACTGGATAAAGCGGGCGTGGATTTTACTTACGCCGGGAATCCCGAGAATTGCTGCGGCACTCCAATGCTTGTGGCCGGCAAATGGGAACTCTTTGCCGATATAATGAAGAAAAATATCGCGGTCGTAAAGCATACCGGCGCGGACACGGTTATTTCTTCATGTCCGGCCTGCGACATGATGTGGCGAGTTGTTTATCCCGAATGGGCAAAGAAACTGGGCATTGAATACGATATAAAGGCCAGACATTACTCCGAAGTTGTCGCCGATAAGATCAAATCCGGTGAATTCGTATTTCCGGCCAATGATATGAAACCTGTTACCGTTACGTGGCATGACTCCTGCCACATCGGCAGAGCATCCGGCGTGTATGAACCGCCGCGCGATATGATTAAGGCGATTCCCAATGTCAATTTTGTGGAAATGGAGCATAACCGGGAAAAAGGGCATTGCTGCGGCAGTGTTCTAACCTTGATTAAAGATCCGCCGATTGCCGCGGAAATCGGCAAAACAAGGCTCGATGACGCGATCGAAAACGGCGCGCAAAAAGTATTGGCTCTTTGTCCGTGCTGTCAGGTTCAATTGCGCGTCACGGCAAAAAAGAAAAATATGCCGCTGGAGATTGTCGATCTGGCTCACTTTGCCGGTAATGCCCTGGGTTATGAATTCCCCGATCCCAATCCGGATGTGCACAGCCAATGGGGTGTTTTCGATGCCTTCATTTCGCTTATGACGCCGCAGGGATTTGCCGATCTAATGGGTACCATGTGGCCGCAGTTGATTGACGCCATGCCTTTCGGGATGGGGCCGATGATGAGAGCAATGGGGAAAATTCCGGGCGCGCTGACTTTAATGAAACCCATGTTTCCCGTTTTGTTTCCGATATTATTGCCGATGATGATGCCGAAGGTCATGCCGGTTATGCTTAAGCGGGTTGCCGCACAAATTGCTATGCCCGATTACATGCTCGAACAGATGCCGGAGCTGATGCCTAAAGTCATGGACAATCTGATGCCGCATATGATTGGCGATGTTGTGCCGCTGGTTACACAGCCGATGATTGACTACCTCAGAGGCAAAACGAAATAGATTCGTCAATGACAATGTTGATTGCAATTCTTTGTTTTATTGAGCCGAGAAGGTTACAATCTTCCCGCCGGTGTTTCTTTTGATTCGCCCTTCGCTCTCCAGATAAAGCAGATGCGCGAGAGCTTCGCCGACAGCAAACCATTTCTGGGCGATGGGGAATTGCTCCCAGTTTTCGCAATCTATATCCCAGGTCATTCCCGCGGCTATATCATAAGCGCTCATTGTGTTTTTGCCTACAACCTCAAGTACTTCTTTAACTCTGATTTCATGATGCATTTTTAACTCATCTATTCTTGCAGCAAGATTGGTAAAGAAATTGCGGTGTCCGGGTAGAACCAGTTTTACCGGAAAGTTCCTGATCATTTCCAGACTCTTAAGGTAGTTTTTGAGGGAGTTAACCTCGTATGACCACGATTCGATATGCGGTGTTATATCGTAGAGGACATGATCGCCGGAAAAAAGTATTTGTTTTTCTTCATCATAAAGGCAGATATGCCCTTGGGTATGTCCGGGTGTCAGCAGACATTTAAGGTTGTAGTCGCCGATTTGAATGATATTGCCGTCATCAAGGAGGGTAAATTCAGGGATTTTCTCCGGTCTGTATTTTAAACCGGGATGGCTTTCCATGGCTTTTACAAGTTCCTCCTGTTGAAAACCACTGTGCAACGCGTAATCCAGCATTGCCTGCCAGTCAATATTTTCATTGAATACTGCCGAATCGATTCTGCTGATATAAACAATGCTGGTATCTGTAGCCAGTCGGGGAACAAGCCCGGTGTGGTCGGAATGCATATGCGTAAGCATGAAATCTGTTTTGGATAAATCAATATCAAGAGCATGCAAACCTTCCTGCATGGCCTCAAAGCAGACACCGCGGTTAAATCCTGTATCGATAATCAGGTTCCGGTCGTCTGATTTGATAACGTATGAGTTAAGATCTTTAAGCGGACTGTTGGGCAGGGGTATTATTATCCTATAGAGCCGGGGCATTATTTCATCAGGCATTAAAAACTCCTTTGTAAATCAATCAATAAGGTGCGTGAAGGTAACATACTTGCAGGCAGGAAACAAGTTTCTTAAGAAAATGTTTAATTATTTTAATGAAGTTGTAATAAAATATTATCTTGACATATTGCGAGGCAATATGTAATAAGATGAATCACAAAAGATCGTTTATGGTGGATTCCCTATCTGGCAGTGACTCTTTCCAGTGGGGTTTTTTTTATTTATTAGAAACAGTTAAAAAGGGAAAAGGTAATGAAAATAGAAGATCAGAAACTTCGCAACATCGGTATAAGCGCCCATATAGATTCCGGGAAAACCACGCTTACTGAGAGAATTCTTTACTATACGAAAAGAATTCATGCCATCCATGATGTCAAGGGAAAAGATGGCGTTGGAGCTACTATGGATTCCATGGAACTGGAAAAGGAACGCGGGATTACCATAGCTTCGGCGGCCACATATTGTGAATGGAAAGGCCATGAGATAAATATAATAGACACTCCGGGACATGTTGATTTTACCATAGAGGTGGAAAGATCGCTCCGCGTGCTGGACGGAGCCATTCTCGTTTTATGTTCGGTGGGAGGCGTTCAGTCGCAATCCATTACAGTTGACCGGCAGATGAAAAGATATAAAGTTCCGTGCATCGCCTTTATTAATAAATGCGACCGCAGCGGCGCCAATCCTTTCCGTGTAATTGGTCAGTTAAGAACAAAGCTGGGACACAATGCCGTGGCCATGCAAATTCCCATTGGTCTGGAAAATGAAGCCGAAGGTGTTGTTGACTTGGTCGGCATGAAGGCTCTTTATTTTGATGGCGATAACGGTGAGATTGTCCGCGAGGCGGAAATTCCGGAAAATCTGCTGGAAGAAGCTAGCGCGAAAAGGGAAGAATTAATTGACGCCGCCTCGTTATTTTCCGATGAGTTGACGGATGCAATTCTCAATGAACGCGAAGTAACTTCAGAATTACTGTATGCGGCGCTGCGCAAGGGCACATTGGAAAGAAAAATAACACCTGTTTATATGGGCTCGGCGTATAAAAATAAAGCCATACAGCCATTGCTTGACGGCGTGAATTATCTTTTGCCATGTCCTTCAGAAGTGGAAAATGTGGCGATGGATATGGACAAGAACGAGGAAATAGTTGTCCTGGAGAGTGATCCCGAGAAACCAATTGTCGCTCTGGTCTTTAAATTGGAAGATGGCCAATACGGACAGTTAACCTATATTCGCGTTTATCAGGGAACGCTGGCGAAAGGTTCAATTATTGTCAATATCCGCAACGGCAAAAAAGTCAAGGTTGGCCGCGTTGTGCGGATGCACGCCGAGCAAATGGAAGATGTCGAATACCTGAAAGCCGGATACATTGGCGCATTATTTGGAATCGAATGTTCTTCCGGTGATACTTTCACTTCTCAGGGAATAAATTTAACAATGATTTCGATGTATGTGCCCAAGCCGGTTATATCTCTGGCGATCGTGCCCAAAGACAACAAATCGCAGTTGGCTATGGCCAAAGCATTAAATAGATTTTCCAAGGAAGATCCTACTTTTAAAACTTTTGTTGATGCTGAAACCACCGACACGATTATTGAAGGTATGGGCGAACTGCATCTTGATATTTATGTGGAAAGAATGCGGCGGGAATACGGCGCTGATGTCACGACAGGAAAACCCCGCGTCGCTTACCGCGAAACAATTACGCAACGCGCCGATTTTAATTATACCCACAAAAAACAAACGGGCGGCGCCGGTCAGTTCGGCCGCATTGCCGGTTATCTTGAGCCGATCAGCGATGCTGAATTTATTTTTGAAAATAAAATATTCGGCGGCGCGATTCCCACTCAATATATTTCCGCATGCGAAAAAGGATTTAAGCAAAGCATGGCGAAGGGGCCTAAACTGGAGTTTCCGATTACCGGCGTTAAGGTAGTAATTAATGACGGCGCTTCGCATGCCGTGGATTCTTCGGACATGGCTTTTCAGGCGGCGGCTCGCGGCGCGTTTAAAGAAGCGTATCTGAGGGCAAAACCTGTTGTTCATGAACCGATCATGAAGGTCGTTGTGGAAACTCCGGTGGAGTTTCAAGGTCCGGTAATGGGGCTGTTGAATCAGCGCCGCGGCATGATTATCGGCTCTCAGGATGAAGATGTCATGTGCGTGATTGAAGCGCAGGTGCCTTTGGCGGAAATGTTCGGATTTTCAACCATCCTGCGTTCAGCCACACAGGGAAAAGCGCAGTTCACCATGGAATTTGCAATTTACCGTCAGGTGCCGCAGTCTATCGCTGAAAAGATCGCGCTGGAAGCGGCTGAAAATAAAAAATCGGCCGCCTAGTTAACAGGATTTATCGCTCTGAAAAAAGAAAATAATGTTATTCATTTAACGTATAAGGATATCATCATGATAAAAAAAGAAATGGTTTATCGTAATCCGCTTGTTGATCTTGGTTATGAAAACGAAGATATTTTACCCAATGGAGGTTTTGGCGCCGTTCTGGCTTATGCCGGAGTAGGCAAGACCGCGCTGCTTGTTCAGGTTGCCCTAAACGCGATGTTACGCGAACAGCCCATCCTGCATGTAAGTCTGAACGATGCCGTGAGTAAGGTTGATGTCTGGTATCAGGAGTTATTTAATAATATCGCCGCGAATTTAGGTATTGCCGAGGTTAGCGAGTACTGGGATAAAATTCAGCCTTATCGTTTTATCATGACTTTCAAGGTGGAAGGTTTCAGCGCTCCAAGGCTGGAAGAGCGTTTAACCGATTTACTGCAACAGAATATTTTCAAGCCGCATATGGTAATTATTGACGGGTTTAAGTTTGATGACGCGGGCCGCGGACAGCTTATGCAATTAAAAGAGTTGGCGCAGAAGTATTTCATGAGCATCTGGTTCACCGTCCATACGCATCGCCATGAGCCGCCGCAGGAAAACGGCTTGCCTCTTTCTTTTCTGCACATTGCGGATTTGTTCGATGTTATCGTTGAGTTGGCGGCAAAAGGTGATAAAGAGTATATTAAATCTCTCAAGGGCAAATCGACGGATTCTATGCAAAACAGTTTGATTCTTGATCCGGCGACCATGCTGGTAAAGAACGGATAATAGAAAACGACGACGGAGTTTACGACCGGGTGCGCAATCCCCTAAAGGAAAGCGCAAATACGTTTAAAATATTCCTTACCGGAAAAAAACCCCAAGGGCTTTGCAAAACGCTTATTTATCATATCGGCATGTAGGCATGTCGCGCATGTCGCGCTGATAGCGGCGCCGATCAAAATATATACTGCTTGCGGTTGGGTTATTTGCGAACGTTGCAAAAGAAAAAATGATTTACCAGACAACACCTTTGTTTCTTAAATAATCCTGTGCATTTTTATCGCCTAATCTCGCAGCTGCCTTGTAATCGTCGAATGATTGCCGAATATTGCCAAGTTTATCATAGGCAACTCCCCTGTTAACATATACCGCAGGAGATTTTGGATCGAGTTGGATAGCTTGGTCGTAATCCGCAATTGCCAGATCATATTTACCAAGAGAATAATAGGCAGATCCACGATTATAATAGACCATTGCATCTTTCATGTTTAGTTCAATGGCTTTGTTGTAATCCGCAATTGCCTGATTATAGCTGCCAAGATAATAATAGGCGGCTCCACGGTTATAATAGGCAAGTGCATGCCTTGGGTTTAGCTCAATGGCCCTGTTGTAATCCGTAATTGCCTGTTTGTAGTTGTTAAGACTGCTATAAGCAAATCCACGATTATAATAGGCCGCTGTATATTTCGGGTTGAGTTCAAGGGCTTTATTAAATGCATCTATTGCTTCGTTCCAGCGATTAGCGATACCGGCCTGACGGCCTGTTTCAAACCATTTACTGGCATTGAGGCGGTTTATGGTTTTATTGTCACCACAACCGGCTATTATTAGCAATGCCCCTAAAATGAATACTAACGAACTATAGCGAATTTTCATATGCGTATTTCCTTATAGATTTATTACTTCTTATCTATATTCTTAAAATCGCTTTTTACGTCATCCGCAATATTTTTTATGGCATCTGCCGGCTCTTTCATGGCGTTCTTAAAACCACGAATAGACTTTCCCAGTGAACTTCCAAGTTCAGAAAGTTTGCCGGGACCGAAAATGATCAAAACTATCCCAAAAATCACCAAAAGATGCATTGGTCTTAATAAACCCTCAAACATGATGTTATTCCTCACATATTTTTTTATTATTAGAATCGGCAGCTGGCGTTAAACTCTCTTTGCCGTCACTGTTATTTATCTGCTCCGGTAACGTTTTATTTGAGGCAATCCGTTACGAAACGTAACCTACTCTTTCCTGCGGTTTATGTCAAATGCGAACTCCAGTCGAACTCCCGGCCAAAACGATTAGAAAGAAATTAACATTATTTTATTCCTTAATTAGAATTAAATACTCGTATTTATAAAGATCATAAACAAACTGCCGGATAATTTCCTGTTCATCATTAAACGGCGTTATGAGTCTTAGAGCGGTTTTTACTTTGTCGTTAAAATTCAAAGGAAGAAAATCGGCGAAAGCGCCTCGTCGTGTCTTATAATTTAACCTTTCAGCTATTTTCTTCAGGTAAGAAAATTTAACAGTAAATTCTTTATGGCCTTTGAGTGAAATCATTTCCGGAATGCCGCAGGATTGAAAGGATAGATAAGGCTTAATCTTTTCGGAAACAGTCGCTTCACAACTATGTTCGCTTAAATAAATATATTTAATTCCGGACAAACAGAGCCTCTCCACTATCTCTATAGCGCCAATATTGATGTGTTCATTTTCATTTAATCCCAGCGGCAAATTATATTTATTATTGAAATATTCAAATTTCTCCTGCAAACAGGCAATATCGGAGGCGGAATCATTTTTCTTTCCCTGCCCGGCTATAAGAGTCGGAAGGTCGCCCAGATTTTCGTTCATGATAACCAAATCAAAGCCGGATAAGGCTTTTGACGGAACATCCAGAATGTCGGTAAGTTCAAAATCAACATCAAATGACTGTAGCGTTTTTTTTTGCTGGGCCAGAAGATATGGAGAAATATCAATCATCTTTGCCCGCAGTTGCGGGTTTAAGACAAGAAGATCACGCATTAAATAACCCATGCCGCCGCCTATTTCCAGAATGGTTCGAATGTTATCAATAGGAATTGTTTCTTTTAAAAAATTATAAAGGTGTTGGCCAAAAGAATAGGGGGCCAAAAGCGCAAGGCGGCAGGGGCTGTTTACCGGTTCCAGAGCATTGCAGACAGTAAGTTCCCATCCCAGCGAAGTTAAATCGTGTTTGTGGTAATCTGCGGTTGAATTAATACTATATTTCATAATCGGCCCAAAAGAAAATTATTATTTCTGCTTGTTACCATATTTTTAAAATTATGCTATTAAATTTAAACATTTTAAAACAAAACGGATAATTAAGAATGAAGCTTTTTGTCAGCAATAGATTAGGCGTTCTTGCGGCGCGATTGGCGGAAAAAATAAAATCGCCTCTCCGGTCGCCGCTTGCGACTGAAACAATCATTGTACAAAGTAAAGGCATGGAAAAATGGCTGTCTTTGGAATTGGCGCAAAGCCTGGGTATTTGCGCCAATTGCCGTTTCCCGTTTCCTCATAATTTTATTGAAGAAGTGTTTGGCGCGTTTATACCCCAATACAAGCCCGATTTGTTTTATGAAGAGGATGTCCTTGCCTGGAAAATAATGGAAATCCTGCCTTCTATACAAGGTAACAGAGATTTTACCGCTGTCCGTAATTATTTAGGCGAGAAACCGGATCAATTAAAACTTTACCAATTATCCAGGCGGATTGCCAATCTTTATGACCAATATCTGATTTTCCGTCCGGACATGATTTTGGCCTGGGAAGAGGGAGGGATCAATAAACAGGAAAAATGGCAGGCGCAACTCTGGTTGGAAATCAACGCGAATCAGAGCAAAATGCATAAAGCGAGACTGCAACAACTGTTTGCAGAAAAGGTTAAAAGTGCGCCGCTATCCGATTCTATCCTGCCGCAGCGGGTAACGATATTCGGTATATCTTATCTGCCGGTTTATTATTTGAGAATATTTAACGAACTTTCACGGCACATAGAAGTTAATTTTTTCTATTTGAATCCTTCACAGGAATTCTGGGCGGATATAAAATCAGAGCGCGAAATAAGCCGGATGATGCGGCAGACAACGCCGTTAGATGTAAATATTGAAGAAGAATTGTTTCATCTGGACGAGGGCAACGCTCTTCTGGCTTCATTGGGAGCAGCCGGACGCGATTTTTTCCGTCTTACGGCCAATCTGTCGGCCCAAAGCGAAGATTTGTTTGTTGAACCGAAAACCGAAAATGTCCTTACAGCCATTCAATCCGATATTTATTATTTGTGTGATCGGGGCAAAGACGGCCTGCCGCAAAGAAGGATTGCCGAAGATGACCACTCCATCCAGATTCATTCCTGCCACAGTCCGTTGCGGGAAGTTGAATCGTTGCACGATACGTTGCTTTCTCTCTTTGAAGAAAACAACCGGCTTTTGCCAAAAGATATTCTGGTTATGACTCCCGCAATCGAAGACTACACACCCTATATTGAAGCAGTGTTTAAATCACGTCTGCCTGCGATTCCCTATACCATTGCCGATCGCGGCTTTTCTTCCGACAGCGTCATATTTAAAGATTTTTTTGCTCTGTTGAATATCGACGCGAGTCGTCTTACCGCGGCCGAGGTATTGTCTTTGCTTGAAAATCCGGATATCGGCGCGAAATTCGGCATCAACAGTTATGATCTCAATTTGATTCGTTACTGGGTGGAACAAACAAATATCAGGTGGGGTCTTGATGGCGCTCACCGTCAGGAGTTTGGTCTGCCGGAATTTGATCAGAACACCTGGAGCGCGGGGCTTAACAGAATTATGCTTGGTTATGCTTTGGCCGGTCAGAATGAAAAATTATTTGACGGCATGCTTCCTTATGATGAAATCGAAGGAGAACAAACCGAACTTTTCGGCAGATTCCTCGATTTCTTTGAATCACTGAAAAGAACCAAGAAAATATTAAGCTCCAGAAGAAACCCCGGCGATTGGGCAATGGTGCTGAAAAATATGGCCAATGATTATTTTGCCGCAAGCGAAGACGATCAGCAGGATATATTTGTCTTGAATAATACACTGCTGAAAATTCAGAACGAGCAAAAATATTTACACGGCAATGAAGGCGTGGAACTGAGCGTCATTAAGCATTATCTGGAAATGAATATTAATAAAAATTCAGGTTCAGCCCACTTTCTGGCTGGTTCGGTAACCTTTTGCGCTCTTCTGCCCATGCGCAGCATCCCGTTTAAGGTTATTGCCCTTATCGGCATGAATAACGATGCCTATCCGAGGCCGGATAGAAAAACGGGATTTGATCTGATGGAATCAAAAAAACGAATCGGCGACAAATCGCTCCGTAACGATGACCGGTATTTGTTTCTCGAAGCGGTCTTGTCCGCGCGAAATAATCTCATTATGAGTTATGTCGGGCGGGATGTGCAGGATAATTCGGCTGTTCCGCCATCCGTTTTAGTCAGTGAGCTTACCGATTATATTGATCAGGGGTTTTGTACGGACAGCGGTGTCTCCGCGGCCGGTTCATTAACCAGATTGCATCATTTGCACGCTTTTCATCCGGATTATTATAATAGCGGGGATCATAAATTATTTACTTATTCACAGGAAAATTATGCCGCTGCGGCGATAAATAATAATCCAGGCGATGAGCCGCGGTTCTGCGCGGAGGCTGCCGGAAATTCAGAGTTAGCCGATAAAATTATAACCATTAGCGACTTAAATAATTTTTACAAAAAACCGGTAAAATATTATCTGGAAAAAAGATTATTGCTTAAACTGCCGGAGGATAGGGGATCTGATGGTGATTACGAACCTTTTGCCATAGACAATCTACAGGCTTATCAGATTAAACAGGAATTAATCGAACAGCGAAACGAATCAACCGCAGGTGATATTTTTCAGATTAAACGGGCGCAGGGTTCAATGCCTGTGGGTGCTGCCGGTGATTATTATTTTCAACTGGAAAAAAAAGAAGCGGATGATTTTATCAGAGAGTATTCTTCTTACTTTAATGATGAAAAATTGGCTCCGTTGGAAATAGATGTTGTTATTGGCGGGTATCGTATCGCCGGAAAAATTGATGATATTTATTCCAGGTATTCCCTGGGCTGTCGCCCGGCCAAAATTAAGACAAGCGACTATTTGAAAGCGTGGATTAACCATCTTCTTTTAAACCACATAAAAGATAAAGACTATCCGCGCACGGCAATCGTTATCGGTGAAGACGCGGCATTTCAATTTAAAGAACTCAAAAACGCCGAGGCAATACTGGGTGATCTAATAGCTTTGTTTGTTGAAGGACAAACACGGCCGCTGAAATTATTCCCAAAGTCTTCCTTTGCTTATGCTGAGGCATTATATAAGGGAGTGGCACATGAGGAAGCCCTGCGAAAAGCCAGCCAGGCGTGGTTCGGCGATAATTTCGGATGGGCAGGAGAAGCCGATGAGGTGGAAAATATAATATGTTTTGGGGGGAGCATTCCATTGGATGAAGACTTTATGAAAAACGCTGTGCGTGTTTTTAATGTGCTTTTCGAGCACCGGGAAAAGTTGGAATCCGGGGAGGGGGAGGAGCGCTAAAATGCTGCCATTTAATTTATCTCAATGTCCTCTCAACGGTGTGAATCTGATTGAGGCCAGCGCGGGAACGGGCAAGACCCACGCTTTGTCGGGGCTTTATTTACGTCTGATTATTGAGAATAAATTAACACCGCAGCAGATACTGGTCATTACTTTCACGAACGCGGCAACGGCGGAACTTAAAGGCCGCATCCGGAAGATGCTGAATTCAGCAAGGCAGGCGTTTCAAACAGGCGAGGCATCAGATGAATTGTTCCAAAGTTTATTGGATGAATATTGCGATGAACAACGGAGGAAATCAATTCTACGTCAACTCACCAGGGTCCTGGCGGATTATGATGAAACTGCAATTCACACGATTCACGGTTTCTGCGACCGCATTTTAAAAGAAAACGCTTTTGAAAGCGGCATGATGTTTGATGCCGAAATCATCTCTAATCAGCAGCACATTGAAGAAGAATTTGCCGCTGATTACTGGCGCAGAAACTTTTACCAAAACCATCCCCTGATCATTAAATACGCTCTGGGTCGCGGATTCAATGAGGAAAAATTATTAAAGATGATTACAGAGGCCGCAGCCAAACCGGATTTGCTGGTAATCCCTGACTTGGCGCCGCCGAATATTAATGATCTGGAAGCTGATTACAAAAGTTTCCTGAAAATATTTAACGAATTTCGAAAAACATGGAAAAATCAAAAGGAAGAAATAGTTGCCCTACTCGGAAATGAAGCCTTAAAAAAGAACGCTTATGGAAAGCAAATAGAGAAAATTAAATATGAGGCTGACATTATTGCTTCTGAGGATGAACCTTCCTTGCCGCTTTCTCCAATTCTGGAGAAACTAACCAGCGAAAAAATTAATAAGGAAACCAAAAAAGGATCAATACCCCCGCAACATCCTGTTTTCTTAATATGCGATGATTTAGTCGGGCAGGCAGCGGCTCTGGATAAAAAACTAAATAATCATCTGCTTTGTTTAAAGAAAGAATTTCTGGAAGAGCTCAGGAATAAACTGCCGGAAATTAAGCGGCAGAAAAATGTCCTTTATTATGACGATTTGCTGTTTGGGGCAAGATGCGCACTGAAGGGTGATGCCGGCCTGAAACTTGCGGAAGTTCTTCGCAGCAAATATAAGGCTGTCCTTGTCGATGAATTTCAGGATACCGATCCGATTCAGTTCGCAATTTTAGAATCTATCTTTATCAAAGAAAAAAAAGAAACAAGCGCGCCGGTATTTTATATCGGTGATCCCAAGCAGGCCATCTACAGCTTCCGCGGCGCTGATGTATTTGCTTACTTAAAGGCAGTAAGGCAGGCCTCGTGTAAATACACCATGATGAATAATTGGCGTTCTGAAGAGGGGCTTATAAACGCTGTCAATACTGTCTTTGGGTTTTCGAATAATCCGTTTATTTATAATGAAATTGAATATATCAAAGTGGCAAAGCCGCAGGCGAAGGATACAAAAAAACTGTATATTACCGGAGATAGTCATGCTTCCATGAGCGTGTTGTTCCTGCCGGCGGATGAAGGCGCAAAGAAAAGCGCTCCTGTAAATCTGACGGATGCCAGGGGAAAAATCATCCAGGCTGTTGTGGCGGAAGTGGTAAGATTGCTGAAGTTGAGTCGTGACGGAAAAGCTTTCATAGGGGATCAACCACTTAACCAGAACGATATTGCCATTTTAGTCCGGAAGAATTCACAGGCCGCGGACTTTCAGAAAATATTAAGTAATGCCGGTATTCCTTCGACGATGACGAGCAATAAGAGTGTTTTTAAAACCGCCGAGGCGGAGGAATTGAAGAGATTTTTGATGGGGGTCGTTAAAAATGAAAATGACGGTTTGCTCCTGGCTGCACTGGCGACGTCTTTAGCAGGTCTCAATGCCGCGGCTATTAATATATGTATAAGCGATGATAATATTTTAGAACAATGGCGAAACAAATTTAGAACCTATCATGATTATTGCTGCCGGAGCGGTTTTTTAACCATGTTTCATTTGTTCTTGGAACAAGAACATGTCCGTCCTCGAATAATGGCTTATCATGATGGCGTGAGAAAAATGACCAATTATCTTCATCTGGCGGAAGAAATTCATCTGGCGCAGGTGGAAGAAAAATTAAACATGGCTGAAGTATTGCGCTGGTTTGATTTAATGAAAAGTAGAGAGGGTATTGTCGGCGAACGGGAACAGCTGCGTTTGGAAGATGATAAAAACGCGGTAAGGCTGGTGACGATCCATAAAAGTAAAGGGCTTGAATATCCTGTTGTCTTTTGTCCTTTTGTCTGGGAAGGAGCCCAAGATGCGAAGAAACCAGAATTGTTTTGTTTTCACGATGAACAAAACGACAGGCGCTTGACGTGCGATCTGGATCACACCGAACATAGCGGTTACCTGGCAGTGCGGCAAAAGGAGCTTCTGGCGGAAGAAAGCCGGCTGCTTTATGTCGCTCTGACACGGGCAAAAAACCGTTGCTATTTTGTCTGGGGCAATATCAAAAATATTAAAAATTCGGCCCTTTATTATTTGCTTCATTCGGCGGCTGTTGATTATCCCGATGATGACAATCTCACGAATGAATCAATGCTGGAACGTCTAAAATGTTTATCCCTGCTTGCTCCTCAGGACATAAAAATATCATCAATAGAAGATGCTGCCGTCATTCCTTCATTCGGGACGGCTCAGTCCCCGGCAAACCTGATGGGCAGGCAGTTTAACGGAAATATTGACCAGTCATGGAAAATTGCCAGTTTTACTTATTTGACAAGCGCAAAAAAAATACAACCGGAAGAAATGCTGCCTATAGCCGAAGAAGAATACCCCGGTCATCTATTGAATGATAAAGAAACGGATCGGGAAGATATGTTTTCCTTTCCCCGCGGAGCAACGGCGGGCAGCCTGCTGCATGAGATACTGGAGAGAGTCCGTTTTGATAAAATGGATGCTGGTGAAATAAAGTCAGTCATTTCGGAGAAACTGCATAAATACAATTATGATGAAAAATGGGAACCGGCAATATCCCGCATGGTGGTGGAAATAGCGCGTTTGAATTTGAATCCGGGAAAATCACCTTACTTTGGCAATATGGATAATTTCAGTCTGGCGCGTATTGAGCGTGGAAAATATCTGAAAGAAATGGAATTTTATTTTCCGCTAAAGTTTTTATCCATGCGAAAAATTATTAAAGTTCTTGAGATGTCTAAAGTTTCAAATCTGGGTCGGCAAAACAGCGATTTATATGGCAGTCTGAATTTCTCCGATTTACGCGGCTTTCTTAAAGGTTTTATTGACATGGTGTTTGAATATGAAAATCGTTTTTATCTGCTTGACTGGAAATCAAATTATTTAGGCGAAAATTATGCCGACTACTCCCCGGACTTATTGAAAAATTATATGAGTAAATCTTCATACGTTCTTCAATATTTGATTTATGTGGTTGCTCTGGATGAATATTTACAGACCAGAGTTAAAAATTATTCTTACGAAAATAATTTCGGCGGTGTTTATTATGTCTTCCTGCGTGGAATAAGTTCCAACGCCGCTGAAAATAACGGGGTTTATTTTGACAGGCCGGACCTTGCCCTTGTCAAGAAATTGAAAGAAACTTTTCAACCTTAGAATTTATAGAACGATCCATTCCTTATGCAGCTTTGTATGGGCGATGAGATGACATGGTCTCAACAACGTCGGCAACAGCAAGAATGCGTGCTTCAAGAATAATTTCTTCTTTCGACAGTCCTGAGGGATATGTTGTGAAATATTAATGATAAAAAAATGCAGTCCCCTGGTCTTTTTTAGTAAGCCGACACAGGGGGCCGCATGTTCATACCATTAAGTACCACACCTGATGTGGTATAATCAAACCAATGAGTACGGGAGCTATTTCTGTCCGAGTGGTAAGACAACTCTTTTAAAGTTTTCATTGATCACTTGAGCCATAGCGCAGTAAATAGCGGAAGCGCCACAGAAGATACCCTCGTAGCCGGTCACAACCGCCCAGGTTCCTGTCCAGCCATACGCATCACGCGCGGCAAGCATCCAGAACAATATGGTCAGTGACAGAAAGACCACCTGAAGCCCACGGTTGGCCTTCCATGTGGCGATCCACATAAAAAATGTAAACAGACCCCACATGAAGAGATAGCAAGCCATAAATCCAACCGGGTTTGCGGGTAAGCCGAATTTCCCATTGAAATAAATGAGGAATACAAGCGTCAACCAGAAAGATCCATAGGATGTGAAGGCTGTGGTGCCAAAGGTATTGCCTTTTTTAAATTCCATACACCCTGCTATAATCTGGGCTATTCCTCCATAGAAAATACCCATTGCCATAATAACAGCGCTAATTTCAAACAGGCCAGCATTGTGAATGTTTAAAAGAACAGTAGTCATTCCGAAACCCATCAAACCAAGGGGTGCCGGATTCGCAAGATTGTCAGACATAAAAAGAACCTCCTAAATATTTTTCATCCTCTCATATTAAACTTTAAATTTTAAGTCAAACAAAAAATATCATTGAAGAGAATTATTATTTCATGTTAAAATAAAAAAATTAGCCAATTTTTTATTCTGAAGGGAGACATATTAAGGTGTCCAAAAGAATCGTTCTGGGTATTGGGGGTAACAAATCGCGTAGAAAAAGTTCCCGATGTGCAGGAAATTCTGACAAATTACGGCTGCAACATCAGGACACATCTGTGGCTTCATGACGTCTCAAATAAATCGTGTTCGCCCTTGGGCCTTCTGATTCTTGATACATTCGGGGATGATGCAGAAGTTCTTGAAATGGAAAAAAAGCTAAAGAAAATCAAAGGGCTTGTAGTTAAGAAAATGGTTTTTTAAGTCCTAATCTGCACGATAGTTAATGTATAATCCTATCATTGTGTTGAATCGGGCGATTGCCAACTGAATATAGCAATGTTCTGCCGATGCTCCGGAAATCTTTCGTAAGAAGGCTGATAATCTCCTTGGCATCACCTACGTCTTTTCTGCCGGGATAAATATCATAGAGGGTTTTATAAATATCAGGTGTAAAATCCGGCATGACTACGTTAGCTCCGGCCTGCAGCGCCATAAGGCGTCCCTGCGGATGAAGTGTGGCCAGAGCAGTTGTTGCCGGAATATTGGTATTGCGGGTGGTCAATCGCGCGATCGCTAAAACGCGCAAGGTGAGTTCCAGATCGTCATTTCCAATTCCGTCAAGTGGAGTGTCGGGATGAGCTATAAACGGGCCGATGCCCAACATATCAGCATCCAATAATTTCATCACCAGCAGATCATCGGCTAATATTTCCGGTGTCTGACCCGGTAATCCCACCATGTTTCCGGTGCCGGTTTCAAAACCGAGTTTCTTCAGCCAACGCAGGCATTGAAGGCGGTTCTCCCACTCGCAACCGGGACGCAGATATTTATAAAGATCCCGCGAGGCCGTTTCATGTTTGAGCAGATAGCGATTGGCGCCCGCCTGTTGAAATGCTTTATAATCATTTAAAGCACGTTCGCCGATGGATAAAGTAATGATCAAATCTGTTTCATTTCTAATTCGTTTGATCAGGCGGCAGACGATATCCTGCGAATAAAAAGAATCTTCTCCCGACTGCAATACCACCGTGGGAACGCCTGTATTTTTAATTTGTTTTGCTGTGGTTAGTATTTCATCTTCGGTCATACGATAACGGCTGAGATTGGAGTTGCCCTTGCGCAGGCCGCAATATAAACAATTACGATCGCAGTAGTTGGAAAATTCAATAATGCCGCGCAGATAAATTTCATCGCCAACATTTTCATATCTCACCCGGTCGGCAGCCGCAAAAAGATCCGGCGAAAAATCCGCGGGAAGTTTCAGCAGCGATAGGATGTCTTCGCGGTGCAAATCTTTTCCGCTTTCGGCTTTGCCGATCAGATTTTCGAAAATGGCTCTGGATTTAGATATAGACATCTCTTTTCCCGCCTTCGATGTTCTGGAGTTTATCCATAACAGACTTTTTACGCTGCGTTTTGAATGTCTGGGCCAGCATCTTCCGGATCAACTTTTCACCAGCCTCTCGGGTTTGGGGGCTGGCGTAATCAAGCAGATATTCCTTAAAAGAAAAGACGGCATTGGTCTGGCAGAACTTCTGAATCAGTCCCGGTTTGGCCAAATCCATAAAATCCTTGCCGGTGCGCCCCAGCCGGTAGCATGCGGTGCAGAAACTGGGTATATGGCCGCGCTGTGTGATATCGAGAATGACTTCATCGAGTGTGCGCGTATCGCCCAGATTAAACTGCGCGGCGCGAAAGGCTTCGCTTGAGTCTTCCTGATAACCGCCGGGATTGGTGCGCGAACCCGCGCTGATTTGGGAAATACCCAGTGCAAAAACTTCAGAACGCAAGGCGGGATTTTCCCTGGTGCTTAAGATCATGCCAGTGTAAGGGACAGCCATTCTTATAATAGCCACAAGCTTTTTGAAGTCGTGATCGCTTACCGGATGCGGCGGGGCGATGGCCGCCGGCGCGTTAAAGGCCGGTTCCAGCCTGGGGATGGACATTGTATGCGGCCCGACGCCGCAGTCTTTCTCCAATTGCAGGGCATGCAAAAGCAGTCCCAGAACCTCATATTTATAATCAAATAGTCCAAACAGAGCGCCGATGCCCACATCATTAATGCCGCCTTCCTGCGCTCGGTGCATGGCAGTCAGCCGGTTGGCAAAATCTTTCTTCGGTCCGGTGGGGTGCATTATTTTGTAAGTCTCGTGATGATAAGTTTCCTGAAATAAAACAACAGTGCCGATGCCTGTTTTTTTCAATTCTTTATATTCATCTACGTTAAGCGGAGCAATTTCCACATTAATCCGCCGGATCTCGCCGCCTTTTTCGGTTTTGACGGAATAAGCCGTTTTGATGGCCTCCATGAAATATTCAAGAGAAGAGCGGGTGGGATGCTCGCCGCAAAGCATCAGCAGGCGTTTGTGGCCTTCGCGCTCCAGAACCTGAACTTCTTTGGAGATTTGTTCCATCGTCAAAGCCACACGGTTGAGTTCTTTGTTATCGTGGCGAAATCCGCAATACAGGCAATTGTTGGCGCAGTGATTGGCGATATAAAGAGGCGCGAACAAAACAAGACGGTTGCCGTAAATATCTTCCTTGATCTTATGCGCCGCCTGCCAGATCATGCCAATGAGTTCGTCGTCCTCGGTTTGGAGCAGTATGGCGACTTCTTCAGGAGAGAGACCTTTGAGCTCTAACGCCTTGTCTATAATTTCCCGAACTCTTTGGGGGTCTGGATTTTTTGCTTTTATAAGCAGGTTTTCAATTTTTGTGTCATCAATAAAATCTTTAATCATTTGAATAATCCTTATGCTTTTGTTAGTGCAGATTTAACCTCTACACCTGCTAATTTTCCAAGTTTCCCTGTCAGAGCGCCGATTTCATCTGTGGATGCGTGAACAATAAGCGCTATGATGTGAAGAGCTTCCGGCGAATAGGGAATGCCCATCCGGCCGATGATGGCATCGCCGAATTCACTCAAGATTTTGTTTACGTTTTCCGATTGACTAGCCCTGTTTGTAATAATTATCGTAATAGTTCCAATTCGTTTATCCACGTTCCCTCTCAAAAAAAAAGGTTTGATCCCGGAAGAATCAAACCTTAAAATTAAAAGACTTCAGACTTCCCTCAAGATCAGAAATTTCCTCCCTCTCAGGCAACAAATTTACTTTGTGGCATATATATTCATTTAAACGGTTTTGTCAACACTCAATGTTGTTAATCATCAAAAAATATCTTGACGTCATCGCAATACTTTTCTTATATTGAAGATGCTATTGTGAAAGGAGAATATTTTATGTCTAATTTAGTTCGTTTCGGTGTGTCGCTGGAAGAAGATCTATTAATAAAATTCGACAGGCTGATCAAACAAAGAAAATATACCAACCGCTCCGAAGCTCTTCGCGATTTAATCCGCGATGAGCTGGTGAAGAAGGAATGGACGGAAAATAAGGAAGTGACCGGCGCGATTACGCTGGTTTATGATCATCATACCAGGGAACTTGTCACTAAAGTGCTTGATGTTCAGCATGATCATCATGATTGCATCCTTTCGACGCAGCATATTCACCTTGATCATCATAATTGTTTTGAAATTATTGTGACCAAAGGAAAATCAAAAGAGATTGAAGAGCTCTTTCAGAAATTAAAGTCCATCAAGAATGTGAAACACGCGGGATTTATGATGGCAACGAGAGGAAACGATTTGCCCTGATAGGGGGCTGTTGACAGGGCGCGTATTCCCGCAAGAGAGACGCAATAATGAATAATAATATTCCTTAAATTTTTAAAAGGCGTGTAAGCCATAAAATAATCAGTTTCTCTGAAGCGACAAGGGCAATTCCAGATTATTCTCTTCCAGAAGTTTTTTGTTAGTAAGTATTTCGGAAACCGGGCCGTCGGCGACAACAATACCATCTTTAATCACAATGCAGCGATGGCATACATCCATAATCAGATCAAGATCATGCGAGGCGATTATTTTTGAATGTTCGAATGTCTTGAGTAGATTGATGAGCAATCTTCTCGATCGGGGATCGAGATTAGACGCCGGTTCATCCATGGCCAGGATATCCGGTTCTACAGCTATAACCGATGCGATAGCCACGGCGCTTTTCTGCCCGCTGGAGAGATGATGCGGTGGTTTATTTTTCAGCTCAAGGCAGTTTACCAGATTCAGCGCATACTCGACTCTTTCCCGTACAGCGGCTTCCTCCATGCCCAGATTGAGAGGGCCGAAAGCCACGTCTTCATAAACAGTAGGCATGAATAACTGGTCGTCGGGATTTTGAAAGACAACGCCGACCTTACGGCGGATTTCCTGTCTTGTCTGACGGGTCAGGTAAAGGTCGCCGATATTCACCGTTCCCGAAGTTGGCATGAGATAGCCGTTCATGTGCAGCATGAGCGTTGATTTGCCTGCTCCGTTGGCCCCAATGATACCTACCGATTCGCCGTGAGTAATCCTAAACGATATGTCCCGCAGGGCTTCGGTGCCGTCGGGGTAGCGGAAGGAAACATTTTTAAACTCTACAATATGATGGCTCATGAAAACACTCCTTGAATGAATCTACCCAACATTTGAGTTGCCGGATAGAACCTGAAGATATAGAGAAATACCGCAACGGATACTGCAAAGATAACGTCGCCGGTTTTAATCCGAAAACGTTTGAGCGAAGGCATGTCTCCCTGAAACCCCCGTGAAAGCATTGCGAAATAAACGCGTTCCGCTCTCTCTACGGTTCTTATAAAGAGAATTCCTACTATACGTACAAATATTCTGATGCCTTTTCCGCGTTCTCCGTAAGATCGCATATTTCTCGCGCGAACTATACGCATAGTTTCTTCCATAAGGACAAAAATATAACGGTAGAGAAATGAAAGTTGTGAAACGAAAAGAGAGGGCAGCCCCAATTGTCTGAGAGCGTGGCAAACATTCGGAAAAGAAGTTGTGGCGATAAGCAAAAGCGCCGTACTGACGGTGAGAGTGAATTTAAGCATGATTGAAAAAAAGGAGAGCCATCCTGCAGAAATGGTTAATCCGTTGAATATAAGAACCTGCCCTGAATCCAGAAGAGGATTGAAAATTCCGATAAAAACGGCAAAGGGCGAGACCAGAAATACCTTTTTGACGATAAACATAAACGGAATTTCGCCTATGGTCATCAAAAGCATTGGATAGAGAAAGAAAGGCAACAGAGCCGCTATTTCATATTTGGAAAAGGAGATGACGGTAAAGAGAAAAAGCAGTGTGGCAATCAATTTTGCCCGTGGGTCCAGCCGGTGAACAAAGGTGTTCTTGTAAGACAACTGATCGATAAATCCGATGTTGTAATATTTTTCATCAAAAGTCATGGTTCCATCCAGCCAGATCCGAAACAGGTTTGTTAAATATCATACACTTTGAGAATAACTCCAGTAATTATTATTTATTTTTAAAGAACCGGATTCCGAAACCGATTAGCAAAATAGATATCAGAACAATTGCTCCTCCGACGATACCGGCAACGGAAGTACCGGTTTGGATTCCCGGCCATGCAGAAACTTCATTTCCTTTAGGTTCTTCCCAGGCAGCAGATTTGAAATTATAGTCGGGAAGAAAGGCAGTTTTTTCCTGAATTTCTTTGAGCACGGGAGCAATGCCTTGGGTAGACTCCACCAATTTTCCCTTTCCTGTAACTTTTTCAATAGACCATTCCAGCCCGTCCGGATGAGTTGAAGCAAACCAGGAAAGGGCACCGCCGGTAATAACAGCCAGAGTTACAAAGGCTATAAGAACATTTTTAATAGAAATGCCGGCATCGAGGGGACGGGAGAATGAACTGGCCTCAAGAATTTCCGGTCTGACTTTTTTTACATAATTAATTATTCCAGCCGTGATAATTCCCTCCACTATGCCGATGGCCAGGTGAATCGGCTGCATAAGCAGAACAAATGTGCCGAATGGCAATTCACTCTTCCCGGATAAAAGCGTTTCCAGAACAACCGAGAAGGCACCCAGTTGCAACGAAATGACTGCACTTGCAATTGCTGCGATGGTTATACGTCTTGCAATTGTTCCATCTCCCGCGATGGGCTTGTAAATCAGGGGAAAGCCAATAAAACATGGGTAGAAGCCCATATTCCAGATATTACAGCCTAGCGCGAGCACACCGCCGTCGGCGAAAAATAACGCTTGCACCGTCAGCACCGACGCCAGCGCAAGAAAAGCCGCGTATGGGCCCAGTATGACAGTCAAAATAATTCCCCCGGCTATGTGCCCGCTCGAACCCGTGCCGGGAATAGTAAAGTTGATCATCATGGCCGCAAAAATAAACGCGCCCATAACCCCCATCAGCGGGATAGTCTTATTATCGATATTATCCTTCAATTTTCTTGATGAATATCCTATGGTTGCCACTGAACCGGCCCACATCGTTACTCCCACCGCCGGTGAGAGTAAAGCGTCCGCCATATGCATGAAAAAATCTCCTTTTAAAAGAATAACTATATAATTTTTCTAAAATCTGAAGGTAACTCCGGCAAGCACAGATAAATCCGTTTCGGATTTGGTGTTGCTTTTATAATATATGTGGCACATATAGTGTTACATGTTTTATTTTCGTAGCACATATTTTTAATTTATGTCAAGTTTTTTGTGGAAAAAAAGGCGGGAAAAGCTCATGCGCGTATCGTGATAACGGAAATACTTATAAATACAAAACTGAAAATAAGGATAAAAAATCCCCTCTTGCCATGAGATGTGTTCATCATAGATTGGCGTAAGTCTTCAAAATAACTGTAATAATCAGAGTATTACGCATGGCAGAACCAATAAACAACTGCGGACAATGGCTTCTTCTATCGGTTGACCAAAAAATAAATTCATTCTATTTTTATTGTCCGGCAAAACCTGCCATTCGTTTTCTACTAACAGATCCTCGGCACCAGCTCTCCTGTGGGCAGATCAACAATGCGTTCGCCGCCAATGGATGTTTTGAGCACGACTCGTCCCTTGGCAGCAGGACTTACACTGCCTATAATAGTGGCGTTGAGGCCATATTTATGACTACGCATGGCCGCAAGCACTGTTTCCGCGTCTGAAGCCGGACAAAACAAAATCATTTTACCTTCGTTGGCTAAAAAGAGCGGGTCGAGTCCCAGAATTTCGCATACGCCCCGGACGTTATCCTGCACGGGGATACTGTTTTCGTTGACATCGATGCGCACTTGCGCGCTTTTGGCAATTTCCGCCATAATAGCGCCTAAGCCGCCGCGTGTGGCGTCGCGCATGCAGTGAATATTGGGGCTGGCCTTCAAGACACCGGCGATTAAATCATTGAGCGGAGCTGAATCAGAAATGATTTCCGCTGTCAGACCAAGATTTTCTCTGGTTTTCATGATTGCCGCGCCGTGATCGCCGATTGTTCCGTTTAAAATAATTGCGTCGCCCGGTTGAATATTTTTTACCGCCAGTAAACCCGGATACTCCACGATACCGATGCCGGACGTGTTGATGAAGATTCCATCCACCGCGCCTCGAGTCACCACTTTGGTATCGCCGGTAACGATATTCACATTGGCCTCGGCAGCCGCTTTAGCCATCGTTTGAATAATGGTTTCCAGTGAATCGAAGGGAAAGCCTTCTTCCAGAATAAAGCCGCAACTCAGATAAAGAGGTTTTCCGCCGCAGACGGAAAGATCATTGACGGTGCCATGCACGGCAAGCGAGCCGATGTTGCCGCCGGGAAAGAAGATGGGGCTAACGACATACGAATCGGTCGTAAAGCAAAATTTCCGGTTTCCTATTGTCAGCACGGCGCTGTCTTCCAGCCGTTCCAGATAGGGATTTTTAAAATGAGGTAGAAAATATTCGGCAATGAGTTCGTTGGATAAGAGCCCGCCGCCGCCGTGTTCCAGAAGTATTTTATCGTATTTCATTTAAACAACCTTTCTGCTTTATATATGTATTAAGCCATTCCTTTTTTTATCAGGGAAGCGGCAACAACTGCCTGCCCCAGGGAAACACCGCCGTCATTGGCCGGAACTTGTCTGTGGCAATAAACTTCAAAACCTGCGCTCTTGAGTTTTTCTATGCTGCTTTCCAGCAATATCTTGTTTTGAAAACAACCGCCGCTTAATACCACGCGCTTGAGTCCCGTTACCTTATGAATCTCCCCAGCCATAGCGGCAAAGATATCGGATATGGTTTGATGGAACGATGCGGCAATGTGCGCTTTGCTTTTTTTCGCGTCCAGGTCGGCGACAATAGCCCTGATCATGGAGGCGGTGTCGACAATATTCGATTTATCGTTATCTTGCAAGATAGAAAAAGGGTAGGGCGAACCGGATGATTCAGCCGCCTGGGCCTCCAACTCCATTGCGGCCTGACCTTCAAAGCTGACTGTGCCGCGCAAACAGATGAGTGCGGCTACACCATCAAATAACCTGCCTAATCCTGAAGACAGGGGTGAATTGAATCTTCTTTCGATGATCCTGTCCAGCAGTTCAGAGGATTTTTGATCGGGCACCAGATTCAGACGCAGAGCTATTTCTTGCCAGGATTGGCCAAAAGCGGTTTTGAGCAGACTTGCGGCTATACGCCAGGGTTCGTGAATGGCCTTTTCACCACCGGGTAAAACGAGATATTGCAGATGCCCGAAACGCTGAAAGGTTGTTTCATTGGCAATAAGGAATTCTCCACCCCAGGCGTTGCCATCCAGCCCATAGCCGGTACCGTCCATCGCAAGCCCGATCACATCGCCCTGTATTTGATTATCCGCCATGCAACTGACGATATGGGCATGATGATGCTGAACATGGATCACTTTTTGGGCCTGAAGTTCCTGCGCCGCCTGTGTGGAATAATATGCCGGATGATAATCGCAGGCGGCAATTTGCGGGTCTGATTCGGTGATTCTTTTCATCAGCGCCAGGCTCTCGGAAAAAAAGTCTCGTGCCTGCGGTGTTTCCAAATCTCCGATATGAGGACTAAGATAGGCAAAAATGTCTTTTAGAATACATTGCGTTGTCTTTAGCTGTGGTCCCAGCGCCAGTATGGCAGGCATTGAATCCCTCAGGGCAAGAGGCTGCGGAACATAACCGCGCGAACGTCTCATCAGTTGAGGTTTCCCTGCGGCAACAAAAGCAATCGAATCGTCGCAGCGCACCAAAATATCGCGGTTATGCACCAGGAAATAATCGGCAATGCCGTGCAGGCGCGCAACGGCTTCACGATTGCCTGTGCAGATCGGTTCATCCACCTGGTTGGCGCTTGTCATCACCAGAGCTGTAAAATTATTTTTCAGCAATAAATAATGCAGTGGCGCGTAGGGCAGCATGATGCCGAGATTAGGAACGGATGGCGCAACAAAATCTGAAAGAAGCGTGTTTTTAATTTTTTTCAGCAAAACAATAGGCCGCTGGGGAGATGTAAGCAATGTCCGCTCTTCCTCATTACATTCGGCGATGCGCCTTGTTTGATCAATATCGCGTACCATAATGGCGAGCGGCTTTTCCTCGCGATATTTGCGCGAGCGAAGCATTTTTACAGCCTCATCGCTTCGGGCATCCACACTCAGATGAAATCCTCCCAACCCCTTGATGGCGAGTATTTTGCAGGATTTCAGCAAGTCAATCGCAGTTTTGACCGGATCATCTGTTTTAATAATTGTGCCATTGGCGTCAAGCAATGTCATCTGCGGGCCGCAAATCGGGCAGGCATTGGGTTCGGCATGAAATCGGCGGTCTGCCGGATTTTCATATTCAGCAAGGCATTGAGGGCACTGCGGAAAACAGGACATGGATGTGTTGATCCGGTCATAAGGAATGGCGTTGATAATGGTTAAACGAGGACCGCAATTTGTACAGTTAATGAACGGATAGCAAAAACGCCTGTCGGCGGCATCGAAAAGTTCTTGTAAACAATCGGCGCAGATGGCCGCGTCAGGTGTAATGTGCACATCGGCGCGACCCTGCTTATCGCTTCCGATAATTTGAAAAATATCATCATTCAGATTTTCAATTTCCGAAGACGATATGTTCGTGATATGGGCAAGCGGTGGGATCTCCTGCCGGATGCTCTTTAAAAAAGTGTCAAGTGTTTCCTGATCGCCTTCAACTTCCGCTATCACGCCGTCAGGGCGATTCTGCACAAAACCGGTTAGATTGTTTTTCACAGCCAGTCTGTAAACAAAGGGCCGGAAACCGACCCCCTGCACAATACCGGAAAAAAGATAACGGACTCTTTTTCTGTTCACTTTTTTATTTTTTAAATGCATCAATGCGTTGGGTAAGCCACGCAATCCAAGTCTCCAGACCGGCCGCGGTCTTACAGGACACCTCAAATATTTTCAAGTCTTTGTGCAAAGCCAGCGCGTCACGCCTGGCCTTTTCCAGATCGAAATCCACGTACTGCATCAGATCCATTTTATTGATCAAAAGCGCCGACGATTCCTGAAACATCAAAGGATATTTTGCCGGTTTATCCGCGCCTTCCGGTGTGCTCAAAAGCATGATTTTGACGTTTTCGCCGATTTTAAATTCTGCAGGACACACCAGATTGCCGACGTTTTCAACGATCAGCAAATCAGTTTTGCTCAAATCAAATGTGGGCAGCGCTTCCCGGATCATGTTGCCGTCGATATGGCAGGCCCCGCCGGTATTTATTTGCACAACGGGAATACCGAGTTTAGCGATGCGGTCGGCATCATAGGTATCCTGAATATCGCCTTCGATCACGCCGATTCTGTATTTATCTTTAAGCGCCGCAATAGTCTTTTCCACCAGCGTTGTTTTTCCGGCGCCCGGCGAACTCATGAGATTGATGACAAAAACCTTATGACGGTCAAAAAGCTCTCTGTTTTCCGCCGCGATGCGATCATTGGCGTCAAGCACGTTTTTTACGACTGTTACTTTCACAGGTTAAACCTCCGTTAATAATATTTATAATGCGTGGAGCAAGTACCTTCCGAAGAAACCATGCAGGGGCCGACCGGGTTCATCGGGGTACAGATTTTTTTAAATAATGGACAATCGTGAGGCGCTTTGATGCCTCGTAAAATATCGCCGCAGCCGCAGCCCTTGATTTCGACGGAACGGATTTCCGGCACAGAAAATTTAGCCAGAGTGTCAAATGCTTCATAATCGCCGCGGAAAACAAGGCCGCTTGCCGGAATTGTTCCCAGGCCGCGCCACTCGGCATCGGCAGTTTGAAAGATCGATTGCAGAAAGGTCATCGCATTAGTGTTTCCTTCGGGCCTGACTCCGCGGCTGTATTGAATGGCGACTTCTTTTTTCCCGCTTTCGACCTGTTTAAGAATCATCCAGATGCCTTCCAGAATATCCACCGGTTCGAATCCGGTAATGACAGCGGCGCATCCGGCATCGGGAATCATTTGATAAGCGGCGCTTCCAATCATTGTGCTGACATGCCCGGGACAGAGAAAAGCGTCAATTTTCAGGAGCGGGTCGGCGATCAATGCGTGAATGGCCGGAGGAACGATCTTATGCACGGAAAAAACGGAAAAATTTTTGATCCCTTTTTTGCGACAGGCCGCAACAGTTGCGGCAATGGTGGGAGTGGTTGTTTCGAAACCGATGCCCATCATGATGATTTCTTTCCGGGGATTGGATTCGGCAAGCGCGATACATTCGTCAGCGGAAGAAACGACACGGACATCAGCGCCGGCAGCACGTTTTTTCTGTAAACTATCGCCATCTGTGCCAGGAACCCTCAGCATATCGCCAAAAGTAGCGAAAATGACATTTTTCAGGTCTGCAAGATAAAGGGCAATATCGACATCTCTCGTCGAGGTGACGCAAACCGGGCAGCCGGGGCCGGAAATGAGCCGGATATTTTCCGGCAGGAGCTTGCGGATGCCGAAACGTCCGATAGCATAGGTATGGCTCCCGCAAATTTCCATAATAGTAACTGGACGGGAAATTTGTCTGGCGGTGTTTTTAATCTTAGTCAACAATCCTGCAACCAGGGCGGGATCGCGATATTCGTCAATAAATTTCATTGTCGATGAGCTCTTGTAAAAATTTGAGTTTTTCCTTGGCTGTGTCCACATCGATCTTGTGTATGGCATAGCCCGCGTGGCTGATGACATAATCGCCCACGCCTGCCGGTTCGTCGACGATATCGAGGCAAACCTCTCGTCGCGTGCCGCTGATATCGATAACCGCATAATTATCTTTATCGATAGAAATTATTATTCCAGGAAATCCAATGCACATAAAAAGTTCCTAATCTACATCCATCTCTAATATTTGCAGTTCTTCCGTTCCGGCGGTTAAAATGACTTCCTGACCGCCGCAGCCGGGACATATTCCCGTGTGTGTTTTTATCTCTAAATCTTTTTGGCAGGAAAAGCAATGAATGACTGCGGGCAATATTTTAAATTCCAGCGCCGCGCTTTCCGCCTCTGTTCCTTTTGCCTGTACTTCAAAAGCAAATCGCAATGCCTGGGGTTCAATACAGGAAAAACGGCCATAGGAAAGCGAAACTTGGTTCACTTTTTTAAAGCCGTCACGCCGGGCGTAATCATGAACGATATTTAAAATAGATTCGGCCAGATACAGTTCATGCATTTTTAAATCTTTTCCAGTTTTACATTTAAAAGTTCCAGTTCATGTAGTAATAACTTTTCCATCACCGGAAATTTATCCTGAATGAAAGGAGTCATTTCCAGATTCATATCTCCGTACTCCTTGGGCACGATACAAAGAAATATCGTTTCAGGAGATTCGTCCATCATCTCTGTTTTAAAAAGAACATCGGAGAACGTGACCTCATGGGCCGAGGTCGGCGGCGGCATGTGGATTTCCATTTCCTTTTTATCGAAACGATAAATGGAACCCGGCGCATCCTGAACTTTTAGAACATCAACAACGATCAGATGATCACAACTGCAAATGATATCCAGCAGGGCGTAACCCAGTGTGCCTCCGTCAATCATTCGCACATCATCTGTGGCGCGATAGCGCTTTGAAAACCAGTCTACAAAATGAACGCCAAAACCCTCATCGGCCAACAAAGTATTACCGATGCCCAGTATTGTAACGTGATTATTTTTTGTCATATTCCATCCAATTTCAAATTAAAGCGCTATCTTTGTTGTCTGTGTCGTCGGCGTCCTCAACGTATTAACATATACGTTTCCGGCGCCTTCTCCTTGCCGCCTCGATATCATCTTTAATTTGAAAATGATATTTATTTTACATAACCAAAAAAGGGGAGAACGATTTCTTCTCCCCTTTCCGGCGATTTATATTTTGAAAATTTGTGCGATGTTAATTTTTTATCTTTTTGTACACTCTTCCTCCGATCATCGAAGAAACCGTGCCCTCTTTCAGAACGGCGTCATACCAGAAGGCCATGTAGATATGAACGACGATAAACAAGATGAACAGCCAGGTGAAAACGTGGTGAATATAACGAACCATGGCCAATCCACCCATAAGTCTCTCTACCGGTCTTAATATTTTGTAGGCTATGGCGGCAAGCCCGGCATGGTATCCTGCCCCCATCAGGATCAGTCCTGTGACGATAATAACGACGACCATGGCCCAGCAGCCTGTATACGCTAAGGCCTGCATGGGTCCATACAGGTACTTCTTTTCCGGATGTTCGCTGATCAGCATATAGAATTTCATTTGCTCGACCAAAGCTTTCAAATCAGTCCAAGCCAGGAAGTCTCTCCAGTCCGCATGAAAACGGGAGAAAAAGGCCAAATAGAGTCGCCAAATGGACAGAAAGACGAGAAACGTGCCGAACAGGATATGAACAAAGCGCACGTTGCCCATGAAGAATTTATTCACAGTCTCTCCGGAAGAAATCGTGAAAGGATCGGCGATATAGAAACCGGTCACAATCATAACGAATATCGATAGAGCCACAGTCCAGTGGTTTATCCGCATGGAAGCAGTCCATTCTTTGACACCTTCATATTTTTGCACAGTCGCTTTTTGCATGGTTGCCCCCTTAAGCTACTTTGAATTTTTTAATCTCTTTTGTCTTCGGGTCAATAATATGCACAGCGCAGGCCATACAAGGATCGAAAGAATGAATAGTTCTGATAATTTCCAGCGGCTGATCAACTTTCGCCAGTTTTGTGCCGATCAATGACTCCTCATAAGGACCGCGAACGCCTCCCTTATCACGGGGCGAGCAGTTCCATGTTGAAGGAACAACAGCCTGATAGTTGGCAATTACACCCTTTTCGATGTTGATCCAGTGTCCCAGGGCGCCGCGCGGCGGTTCCGTCATGCCGCGTCCTCTAGCCGGCTTTTTGGGAACATCGCAACGTGTCCACGTGCGGGTGTCACCCTTCTTGATGTTGGCGATCAATTCATCGATCCAACCTTCTGTATTTTCCGCGACCAACTTGGTTTCCAGCGCTCGGGCGGCCGTTCTGCCGAGCGTTGAGAACAAAACGGTAGCGGGCAGTCCTGTTGCTTTCAAAGTGGAATCAACAAGTCCCTTGATGGCTTTGTCTCCCTGGGCATAACCTACAACCATACGGGCCAGCGGGCCTACCTCATAAGGCTTGTTGTCGTAACGGGGGGCTTTGCACCAGCTGTATTTTTCATTGCCTTTAAGATGACCCTCTTTATCATAGCCCGTATAATCGGGGTCGGTAGTGCCTACATAAGGATGCTGAGGTGCTTTGGCTGTATACCAGGAATGCGTTGCATCTTCCGTGATTTTTTCTTCATCGATCTTCATCGGTTTTGCCAGATTTCTGTCGTTGACAATACCGCGGGGGAAGAGCAGTTTATTCCAGTCGTCATCCAGCGGGAAACCGCCGTAGGCGAGGTAATTCTTAACGCCGCCGCCAATGCCTTTCAAGCCTTCGTCTTTGTAATAATGCGCGGCTAGAAGGACATCGGGTATATAAGCGGTATCCACGAAGTTCTTCATCTGTTTGAAGCGGAATTTGTATTGTCCCATACGTTCGGCGTCAAATAAATCCATGCCGGAAGTTATACCGCCGACAACCAGACTTTGCGGATGAGGATTCTTTCCGCCTAAAATAGCCATCATCTGCGCGCCGACTTTGGAAACGGCCAGAGCGTCCAGATAATGGGACAGAATGATTAAATTGGCTTCCGGGGGCAGTTTGTAGGAAGGATTTCCCCAGTAAGCGTTGGCAAAGGGCCCCAAACGGCCTGATTTGACAAACTTGGTTACTCTTTCCTGAACTGCTTTATAGTGAGTTGCCGAACAGTTATAAGGATCGGAGCAATACCCGTGAGCCATTTCCACAGCCTTTGCGGGATTTGCAGAAAGAGCGCTTACTACATCCACCCAATCAAGACCGTGCAGATGATAAAAATGCATGGGATGGTCATACAGATACTGTGCCGAATTAATCAGGTTACGGGCGATTCTCGCATTGGGTGGCGGTTTAATACCAAAGGCATCTTCGCACGCCAGAATAGCGGCTTCGTAATGAGCGTATGTACAAACACCGCAAAAACGCTGAACCATCAAACCGGCATCGCGGGGATCGCGGCCTTTCAATATCGTTTCAATACCGCGCCAGAGGGTGATACTGCTCCAAGCGTCTTTGATAACGTTGTTGTTATCGACCTCCACTTCAATTCTTAAATGTCCTTCAATCCTGGTGATCGGATCGACAATAATTCGTTTAGTCATATTTATTTATCTCCTTTATGTCGGATTCCGCTGGCTACCGCATGGACGGCAACTCCAGCTACGGCTACACCGGTCAATGCAATTCCAATGTTGTCAACGGTTCTTTCGCCGCCGCCGTAAGTTTTTTCGTCAAGCGGTTTTTCCAGCGGCGCCATGGTATCCCAGAAGTTGGGTTCCGTGCAGCCGATGCAACCGTGACCAGCCATAACAGGCCAGGAAATGCCGTCATTGAAGCGTACTTTTGGGCAATTGGCGTAAGTGTAAGGGCCCTTGCAGCCGACTTTATAAAGACACCAGCCTTTGAGAGCGCCCTTGTCGCCCCATTCTTCAACGAATTCAGAGGCGTCAAAATGCGCTCTTCTTTCGCAATAATCATGAATGCGTTTTCCGTAAGCCCAGAGGGGTCTTCCAAGACCATCCACAGGGGGCATGGAGCCGAACAGGAGGCGATGCAGTAATGTTCCGGTGAAGTTTACAGCATTAGGAGGACAACCGGCGATGTTTACTGTGGAAACGCCGATGGCTTTGCTGATGCCGACCGCGTCTGTTGGGTTGGGCTTGGCAGCTTGAATGTTGCCGTAGGCCGAGCAGGATCCGATACACACAACGCCTGCAGCCTTGGTAGCAACTTCTTTGGCGACCTGGATGCCTGTTTTTCCTTTGGGACCAAGAGTCAGATACTTGCCGTTAAGACCGCGGGGCAGACCGCCTTCGATAACGCAAATAAACTTGCCGTCAAAAGTTTTTACGGCATCTTCCAGGTTCTTTTCCGCCTGATAACCGGAAGCGGCCATCAGTGTCTCATGATATTCCAGCGATATGGTTTCGAGCAGAATATCATCAACATTCGGATACGATGAACGCAGGAATGCTTCAGAGCAGCCGGTGCACTCGGCAAAATGCAGCCAGACGACAGGAAGACGGCTGAAATTTTCCGCCGCTTTGGCGACCATAGGTCTGAAAATTGGCGGCAGCATTAAAGCCGCAGTCATCGCCGATGTCCATTTAACGAAATCTCTTCGGTTGAAGCCTCGCTCTTTTAATAGTTCGTGTAGATCTTCCTTTGGTTCAGGAAGATTTTTTTCAACCTGTTCCATCTGAAGTTGACAATGCTTCATTAGATCCTTGTAATGCTTGTCAATCATCTTTTTATAATCGGAATTATTTCCTTTTGCCATACTTCCCCCTTTCAATATTTTAGGCTGTTCACTTGAGTGAAACACGCCAATTCGATCATAATAATTAATAAAGAACTTCAGTTAAAAATGTTAAGTCAATTTGCTCTTATTTTGATGGTAGCTTCATAATAAAAGTCTTTTAAATATGACTGACGTTCATTATCAGAAAAAACACTATCTGTAAATAAAAAATTAATAAATTTATAACATGGATATAAAATGAAGTATCGATTTGAAATAACTTTACTTTTTATTAATTTTAAACAGAAATCGAGTTGGGAAAGTTGAGCGGAAACTAAAATCAGGATAATAATATATAATGGTTATTTCAAAATAGAATTAAAAAGTGTCACATTGCCGCAGATTATTTTTCTTTTATCTTTTTCTCGAAAGCCGCAAGCGCCGAAGGGAATGGCGCAAGGCTCCTTTTGATCACACCCTGCAAAAAAGAAATAGCTACGCCGTAATTTGTGACGGCAACGCCGGATTCCTGTGCTTTACGCAAACGGTTGAGCATTTCCCGGCGATTCATCATGCAGCCGCCGCAATGCAAAATCAGCTTATAATTTTTTAAATCATTAGGATAGTCCCGCCCGGAAGATATATCTATTTGCAAATCTCCGCCGACATACTGCCGCAGCCAGCGGGGAATTTTCACACGGCCGATATCGTCTTGCAGAGCGTGATGCGAACAGGCTTCGGCGATCAATATCCGGTCGCCGGGCTGCAAATTCTCTATCGCAGCCGCGCCCGCGGCCATGACTGCCAGATCGGATTTTTGCCTCGCGAATAATATCGAGAAGGTCGTGACAGGAATGTTTTTCGGAACATCGGCAGTGACTTTGAGAATAGCCTGGGAATCCGTCACGACAATCGCGGGCGGAATTTTCAAGTTGGCCAGTGCGGTCGCAAGTTCTCTTTCCTTGACTACAATGGCTGCCGCGTCATTATCCAGAATGTCGCGAATTGTCTGCACCTGCGGCAGAATAAGCCTTCCTTTTGGAGCTTCCAAATCTATCGGCACAACTAAAACGGCAAAACCGCCGGGCGGTATCAGGTCGCCGATCAGCGACGGCGTGCCGATAAAATCAGTAGGCGCTTTTTCCAGCAGTTGCTGTTTTAACGCATCCAGATAAGTTTGGCGTTGTGATTCATCGCTGCAGGAAACCGTCAGAAACGTCCCTGTTCTTTCGGTAAGCATTTTCAACCAGTCAGGGGATGGCTGATGCAAATCAATTTTATTGACAACGATCACGATGGGTATTTTACGCTTTTGAGCTTTGGCCAAAACCGTATCTTCGTATTTTGTCCAGATATCCGGTTCAACGACAAGAATGATAATGTCGGCGCGGTCGAAAATTTTAGCCGTTTTCTTGAGTCTTGCGCCGGAAAGTTCTGAAACATCATCAAGGCCTGCCGTGTCCAGAAATAGAACAGGCCCGATCGGCAGTAACTCCATGGCCTTTTCCACAACATCGGTTGTTGTTCCGGCCACAGGGGAGGTAATGGCAATATCCTGGCCGAGCATTAAATTAAGCAGACTGGATTTGCCAACGTTGGTGCGTCCCATTAACGCGATGTGCAGCCGGTTTCCTTTAGGCGTATTATCCATTATTTTTGTAACCCAGTGCTGTTAATTGATAAGGGGATAAATATTTATCCACGATTTCTTTACCCAGTTTCTGTTCTAAAAAGAGCCGCATGTTTTTATCTGAGCACGTAGAAAATTCGGCGATCAGTTGCGTTGCTCTTTCATAACCGATCGCGGGCAGAAGCGCTGTTATGATCATGGGGCTGTGGTCAAAATATTGCCCGCATTTTTTTTGATCGGCGGCGATGCCTTTTACATATTTTACCAAAAGGTTGTCAATGTTAATCAGTAAATCCAGTGATTCCAAAAGCGCCTGCGCCAACAGCGGCAGAAATTCATTAATCTGAAGCGTTCCACGGGCTGCGGTATCGGTGATGACACCGTCGTTGGCAATAACTTTCATGCCGACTTGAATGGCTGCTTCCGCTAAAACAGGATTTACTTTGCCGGGCATGATGGATGAGCCTGCTTGAAGTTGCGGCAGACGAATTTCTCCCAGAAGATTCATCAGGCGCAGATCGCCCGCAATTTTTATCAGATTAACGGCGTGGGCTTTGAGGATGCCGGAAACTTCGACATAAGTATCGGCGTTTGCCGTTTCTCCCATGATATTTTCTCCACGGGAAAGACCTAAACCCGTTACATCCCTCAATTTTTCAATAACGGAAAAAATATAGTTGCGCGGCGCGGTAAGGCCGGTGCCGACGGCTGTGCCGCCCAGATTAACCACGCGTAGACGTTCCTCGCATTTGAATGTCCGCCAGCGGTCGCGTGAAAAAGCTTCGGCAAACGCCGAAAATTCCGCGCCCAATGTAATGGGAACCGCTTCCTGCCACTCTGTTCGTCCTAATTTAACTATTTCGCCGAAGGCCTTTTCTTTTTCCTGAAACGCGCCTTGCAGATGGGCGATGCCTTGCGCGAGTTCACGCAAGGCAAGAGTTCCGGCAATTTTAATAGCTGTGGGGAAAACATCATTGGTGGACTGATGCAGATTTACGTCTTCCAGTGGATGAACAATCGTGTAATCGCCTTTGTTGCCGCCTTGCAGTTCAATGGCGCGGTTGGCGATCACTTCATTGAGATTCATGTTGGTTGATGTTCCCGCGCCGCCTTGAAAAGCATCAACCGGAAATTGATCGGCAAGTTTGCCCGCAATAATTTCTTCGCAGGCGGCAGTTATGGCTTTTGCTTGATCCGTCGAAAGATAGCCGTTTTCGGCATTAGCCAGACAAGATGCTTTTTTGACCATCGCCAGTCCCCGAATCAATCGGCTGTTGACTTTTATGCCGCTGATCTGGAAATTATGGATGGCTCTTTGTGTGTGAATACCCCAGTAGGCATCGCGCGGGACTTCCATCTTGCCTAAGAAATCTTTTTCTATTCTTTGATCGGTCATCGTCTTATTCCAACCATGAAAGCATCAACAAAAAAGAGGTTTGTCCGTAATGGACAAACCTCTTTATACATGATTTTCAGTTAACAGCAAAGCTTCTTATTCATCTTTTCCGTGAGGCAAATCCGTGCCTCTTTTCGTGTATTTGGTGTGCAGAAGCTTGTGCGACTTGTGTCCCAAAGGTTCCTTCAGGAAGTTGGCATACAGTTTCTTAACCGATTCATTTTCATGGGATTGACGGTTCTTCTGAACTTTTCCGTCATCTTTATAAAGAGCGGAGGAACGAAGTACTCTGATTTCGTTGTTAGTGGGGATGGGCTCGCCGCCGCCGGCGATGCAGCCGCCCGGACAGCACATTACTTCAATGAAGGCGTAACCGCCTTTACCTTCGCGAATCAGATCCATCAGTTTGCGGGCATTTCCCAGACCATGAGCAACGGCAATCTTGACATCTCCAAGAGCGCCAACCTTGACAGTGGCTTCTTTGACGCCTTCCAGACCGCGAACAGGTGTGATATCCAGACTCGGCAGGTTTTCGCCGGTGACAACTGCGTAAACCGTGCGCAGAGCGGCTTCCATAACGCCGCCGGTCGCGCCGAAAATGGTGGCTGCGCCGCTGTATTCACCCATCGGGGCGTCATAATCTTCATCCTGCAGATTGACAAAGTCAAGGCCGCCTTCATGAATCATACGGCCTAATTCTCTCGTTGTGAGAACATAATCAACATCTTGATAGCCGCTGCTGTTCATTTCGGGGCGCTGGGCTTCAAACTTTTTAGCGGTGCAGGGCATGATGGAAACCGAAACGATATCTTTCGGATCGACGCCCGCTGTTTCCGCGTAATAGGTTTTGGCCAGCGCGCCGAACATTTGCTGCGGCGATTTGCAGGTGGAAAGATGACCGAGCATATCGGGATAGAAATGTTCGCAGAACTTGATCCATCCGGGGCTGCACGAAGTAATCATCGGCAGTGTTCCCCCTTCTTTAACTCTTTTGAGTAATTCGTTGCCTTCTTCAATGATGGTGAGGTCGGCAGTAAAATTGGTGTCGAAAACTTTATCAAAACCTAGACGGCGCAGCGCAGCGATCATCTTGCCTGTGACAAGGCTTCCCGGAGGCATGCCGAATTCTTCACCAAGAGCCGCGCGGATAGCCGGAGCTTCCTGCACGATGACATGTTTGGTCGGATCCTGCAGAGCTTTCCATACCAAATCAACGTCATCCTTTTCATATAAAGCGCCTACCGGGCAAACCATGATGCACTGGCCGCAGGCGATGCAGTTGGATTCAATCAAAGGCAAATCAAAAGCAGGAACGACTTTTACTTTGCTGCCGCGATTAGCCGGTGTCAAAACGCTGACAGTCTGAACTTCATCGCAGACGGTTACGCAGCGATGACATTCAATACATTTGCGGCTGTCCCGTACGATAGAAGGACTGGAATGGTCGATCATGCCTTCTTTCGGGAATTGTGTATAATCAAAACGAACTTCTTTAATGCCAACAAATTCGGCGACTTTCTGCAATTCGCAGCTGCCGTTTCTTACGCAGTAATTGCACTCCTGCGGATGATTGGCCAACAGAAGTTCCACCACCATTTTTCTGGCTTTGCGTACTTTCTCCGTATTGGTGTGGACGACCATTCCCTCGGTTACGGGAAAAACGCAGGCCGCGATCAGACTGCGCTGACCTACAACTTCCGTCATACACACACGGCAGGCGCCGGGAGTGTGATTTCTTTCCGTCCATGCACAAAGTGTGGGAATTACAATACCGGCACTGCGAGCGGCCTCCAGAACTGTGGAGCCGGCCTCTGCCGTCACTTTACGATTATCGATAGTCAAATTAACGGTTGACATGAAATATTTCTCCTTATCGTTAAAAAATATAAATTAAATAGCCGCGTCGCAACGCAAACAACGACAGGCTTCTTTAATAGCATCTTCAGGTTTGAAGCCAAGTTCCACTTCTGCAAAGCTCATCTTGCGGGTGCCATGATGCATTTCCGGCATTGCCATCTGAGGTATTTCCTCCGTGTCTTCATCAATGACCAGAGGCACATCAATTTTCTCTTTCGCCGGGTTCTCGTAAGCAGGTTCGCCATTGGCTATGCGGATAGCTGCATCGATATCGTCGGCAGCCTGATGTCCGTAGCCGATAGCCGCGATGACAGTGTCAGGTCCTGTGACAGCATCGCCGCCCGCGAAATAACGGGAATTGGCTGTACGGGTTTTATATCCCTTACCGACATTGAAGCAATCCCACTTGTTGATTTCCACGCCGTTCTTTTTATCGATGAAGCTCATATCGGGAACCTGGCCGATGGCGGCAATGACCGCATCAACATTTAAAGTAAATTCTGAACCTTCTATGACAACAGGTTTCTTGCGTCCGCTGTTGTCAAAGTCGCCCAGTTTCATGCGATTGCAGGTAATGGAAGATACTTTTCCCTTTGCGCCGTCAATTTTCAACGGGGCAACCAGATAATCAATCTTGATTCCCTCGTCTTCAGCCGCTTTAATTTCCTCTTCGGCTGCCGGCATATCTTGTCTCAAACGGCGATACAGAATGGTGACATCTGAACCGAGTCTTAATGCTACGCGAGCAGCGTCAATAGCCGAATTGCCACCGCCGATGACAGCCACTTTCTTGCCCAGGGTCTTTTCGCCTTTGAGCCATTTGTCTTCATTGTTGTTGAAGTCGCGCAGGAATTCAACGCCGCCGAAAACATTCTTCATATCTTCACCGGGCACGCCCATTTTCTGGCTCTTGTGCGCGCCTGTTGCCAAATAGATAAAGTCGAAATCTTTTTCCAGTTTGGCAAATGTAATATCCTTGCCCACGCGGGTGTTGAGGCGAATTTCCACGCCGAGAGCGCGGATATCATCAATTTCACTATCCAGAATGTTGCGAGGCAGACGATATGAGGGAATGCCCCAATAAAGCATTCCACCGGCTTTATTGAGTTCTTCAAAAACGGTTACTTTGTAACCGCGTAATGCCAGATCACGCGCGGCGGTAAGACCGGCAGGGCCTCCGCCCACAACAGCTATCTTTTCTTTGCGTGTGACAGGCACAACATCGATCTTCGGACGAGGCGCGTTATCTGTAATGAAACGCTTCAGGAACTTAATGGCAATGGGTTCATCCATGTTGCCGCGGCGGCATTTGCTCTGGCATTTGTGATCGCAGACTCTTCCGCAAACGGAGGGGAAGGGGTTGCTTTGCAGCAGTATTTTGTATGCGTCGTCAAATCGTTCGGCCCGAATAAGCGCTATATAGGAAGGAATATCCATTTCGATCGGGCAGGTATGCTGACACGGTGATTTGAACATGGCCGAGCATACTGCTGCTACGCATTTATGCTCGCGGATGTGCTGTTCATACTCTTTACGGAAATAACGGATGGTGCTTAAAATAGGATTTGGCGCTGTTTGTCCCAATCCGCAAAGGGCCGCATTTTTGATAATTTCGGCCATTTCTTCCAGAAGTTCAATATCGCCTTCCTTGCCTTTGCCCTGGGTGATATTGGTCAATATATCCAGCATGCGTTTCGTGCCCTCGCGGCAGGGTGTACATTTGCCGCAGGATTCATCCTGGCAGAAATCCATGAAGAATCTGGCCATATCGACGGCGCATTTGTCTTCATTCATTACGATTAAACCGCCGGAGCCCATAATGGCGCCGAGTTCAACTACTTTTTCATAATCAACTGGAGCGTTTAAATGCTGAATGGGAATACAGCCGCCGGAGGGCCCGCCTAACTGTGCTGCTTTGAATTTCTTGCCTTTGGGAATACCGCCGCCGATATCATAAACGATGGTGCCCAGTTTTGTTCCCATGGGAACTTCCACAAGACCGACGTTGTTAACGTCACCGGTAAGCGCGAATACTTTTGTGCCTTTGCTCTTTTCCGTGCCGATGGATGCGTACCATTTTCCTCCGCGCAGAAGAATCTGACCGATGTTAGCCAATGTTTCCACGTTATTCAGAATACTCGGTTTCTGCCACAGACCGGCAACAGCGGGGAAGGGCGGTCTTGGCCGGGGCATGCCTCTTTTCCCTTCAATGGAGGTCATCAGGGCCGTTTCTTCACCGCAGACAAAAGCGCCTGCGCCCTGGTAAATTTCCAGATCGAAATCAAAGCCCGTGCCCAGAATATCCTTACCCAGCAAACCGGCATTATGCGCTTGGTCTATGGCTACGTTTAAACGATGAATAGCCAACGGATACTCAGCGCGGCAATAAATGTAACCTTGCTTGGAACCTATGGCTTTGGCGGCGATAACCATTCCTTCAAGAACGGCGTGTGGATCAGCTTCCAGAACGCTTCTGTCCATAAAGGCACCGGGATCTCCTTCATCAGCATTGCATAAAACGTATTTAATATCACTTTTGGACTGAGCGGCAAATTTCCATTTCAGGCCTGTAGGGAAGCCCGCTCCGCCGCGCCCTCTTAATCCTGAATCGAGGATTTCCTGAACGATTTGTTCCGGTTTCATTTCAGTCAGGGCTTTAGCCATGCCGGCATAGCCGTCACGCGCGATATATTCATCAATTTTTTCGGGATCGATCAGACCACGATTCTTCAAAACTCTCAACTCCTGATGAGCGAAGAAGGGGATGTCCTGCATGGTCGGAATAATTTCATCTGTTGAGGGCTCATGATATAAGAGACGCTCTAAAGTTCTTCCCTTGATT
This sequence comes from Smithella sp., assembly GCA_052139735.1. Lineage (GTDB taxonomy): Bacteria > Desulfobacterota > Syntrophia > Syntrophales > Smithellaceae > Smithella. Next base: position 44,212 of record JBKQWB010000038.1, read on the forward strand.
AAATGTTCTTCAACCAGTTCCGGTATATCTTGCGGCTTCAAGCTGACGTAAATTATACCTTCCGGATAAACGACCATGATCGGTCCCAGAGCGCAAAATCCGTTACATCCTGTTTCCACAACCTTTATTTCTTCAGTCAATCCTCTTTTGTCAAGCTCTTCCAATAAAGCTTTTTTTACTGCAGGTTGGCCGGAAGCCTGACAGCCGGTGCCTCCACAGATTAATAAATGCGAACGAAAAACTTTCATTTAGCCTATATCCTCCTTAAGAAATCATCATGCCGTGCAACAATAAGCATGTTAGAGCGAAAAAAATTATCTGGTTACTTCAGATCCTCTGGCCAGAACAAAAGGAGTCTGAATTTCTCCCTCCATGATGTGTCTTTTGAAAACCTGTCTCATTTTGTTGGAATTCATATATTCATATTTTATCGGTTCCTGATTCAGGACTTCAACAGTAACAAGAGGTTCGCGGCTGCATAATCCCATGCAACCGGAAGTGGTTATGACAACATCATTTGCGCCGGCAGCTTCAATTTCCTGAAGCAATGTATCCATAACTTCTTTGGCTCCCGAAGCGATACCGCAGGTTCCCATGTGGACGGTAACTTTGACGCGACGCTCGCCATCCCGCAGGGACATTTCCTTGTGCACTTTATCCTTTATTTTTTTTAAATCATCTATTGTTAATTTCGCCATTGGCGTTTCCTCCCGGCTTTAAATTATTTTATTATGTATATTGAGCTAATATCTCTTTTACCTTGCCCGGCTTGACACGGCCGTGCACGTCTTCATTCACAACAACTACCGGCCCCAAACCGCAGGCGCCTAAACAACGAACGCTTTCCAGAGTAAACATTCTGTCGGGAGTGGTCTCGCCTTCCTTAATGCCGAATTCCTTCTCCATGGCTTCAGTGAGTGCTTTTCCGCCGCGCACATAGCAGGCAGTTCCCAGACAAACGCGAACAGTATGCTTGCCTCGCGGTGTCATGGTAAAAAACGAGTAAAACGTGACAACACCGTAAACCCGGCTTAAAGGCAAATTCAAGTCTTTGGCAATCTTTTTCTGCGCTGATAGGGGCAGGTATTCCAGACACACCTGCGCTTCTTCCAGTACGGGAATTAAACTTCCCGGTTTGCCTTTGTGTTTGCTGATAATCTTGTTTAGTTTATCAACTTGTGCTGATGTAAATTCTTTTAAAAGTTCAGTATCTTCTGCCTTCATCAAATTCCTCCTTACGTAATCTTCGTGTTTGTTATGCCCGGGGTTTAATTTCGCTTAAACCTTCGTCAATGACGCCACGAATATATTTTAATATTTCAAAATGATTTATCGGTAAATCATCGATTTCTTTGCGGATTTCACGCGTGTCCACTGAGAACCGTTGGTCATTATGCCTATGTTTGTAAATAAAGTCAACAAAAGAATTTCCGGCAATAAGATTGATAATAGTTGCTGAAATATCACCCATAGGCTGCCTGTCCAGATGGTCGAGTTGAAAAGTTGCCTTAAGCCTTGTTCCCTTACCTTTTTCTGATTTCAAATCAAGATTGCCGCCGGCCATTTGAGCGGCATTGGTCAGAAGAGGAATTCCCAATCCGAATCGTCTCACTTTTTTTGTTGTGTAAAAAGGGTCAAAGGCTCTTTTGATTTCCTCTTTGGTCATTCCGCAGCCGTCGTCATTTATTTCTATGGAGAGCAAATTATTAGCCGAATCTTCATTTATATTTATTTCGACTGTTTTAGCTCCTGCACGAACAGAGTTTTCAGCAATATCCAGAATATGTTCGGCAAGCTCCAGCATTTCTACTCCAATACACGACGACCGTTTTGCCCGGTGAAAGCCATTTTTAATTCCGCCAGAGTTGGTTTTTCAAGCATAATCTTTGTCAGTGCCGTTCCAATGTCTTTTAAGTAATGGGCATCGGAGGAAGTTATAAATGAATAATTATTCAACTCCCTGTATTTAATTCGTGCCTGTTGAAGACCTGTTAAGGACGATATTTCCAACGCGTCAAAATGAATGCTTTCGTCAATAAAGCCGAGTTGGCTCAATACACTGAAACTTTCTCTGTCTATATGAGAGGCAACTGCTAATCCGTTTTGCTCATGTACGTGGTTCAATAAATCATTTAATGGAATATCAGTGGCTCCGATTAATAATTTATCGTTTATTCCCTCGACCTCGCCATTTTCATTTACAATGGCCTGAACGCCGAAACGGTCTTCATCATTTTTTCCCGGCAGATGCTGATAAACAATTTCCTGCAGCCTGGCTAAATCCGGCAAAGAATCGAATAGAGCTAAAAAATGCACTTCTTCACTTGTTGTTATTTCCATTCCGGGAAATATCTTTAAATTTTTTCCCCGGGCGGCATTGATGACGTAAGAAACATTTTCAGAAGAGTTGTGATCGCAAATGGCAAGAATATCGAGACCGGCGGCGATGGCTCTTTCTACCAGAGCTTTGGGATGCATATCCAATTCGGCGCAAGGTGAGAGACAAGTGTGAATGTGAAAATCACAATTAAAAACTTTAAGCATCGTCTTTTGGGGGAATTAAACAGACATGGCCAAAAGTCTGCGGCAGTTATAAAAACATTTCTGTTATTTTTCCGTTCTCAACAAGTTATAAATTCTACCTGTTAATTCGAATGCGGACAAATTTGAAATCAGTATGGGGACATTCTCCTGAATGGCCTTTTCCAGAGTGTCTTTAGCCGGTTCGCAAGAATTAACCAGAATAACAGCCGCGTGCTCTTTCAAGGTGGCTATGGCAACGATATTTTGGTGCACCTGTCGTGTTATCCAGATATCTCCTTCGTGAGAATTTGCCATTACATCGCTTAAGAGATCTCCCGTATAACCTCCTTTAACATTATTATTCTTAATTCTGTCTAATGCAGATACTACTTTTAAATTTAATTCTTTTGCTATGGTTGCGATGTCCATTATATATCCTTTATATATCCTTTGTTAATTGAGTAGCGTTAATGATCATTCTTAAAGAAGTTCCTTTGTTCACTTCCGATGAGATATCGAATTTGTCAGAGTAGAAATTGATATTGTGAAGTCCCATGCCGGCGCCGAACCCCATTTCTCTTATTTGCTGACTGGCAGTAGAATAACCTTGTTCCATTGCCTGTTCAATATTGGGTATTCCGGGCCCTTCATCAGCTGCTTCAATCTCGACATTTTCCGGGGTGACTGTAAGATTGATAAATCCTTTTCTGGCGTAAGAAACGATATTGATTTCGGCTTCATAAGACACAATGGCGGACTTTCGAACAACATCGCTCGGCAGTCCTTTTTCTTTTAGGATAGCTTTTATGCGCATAGAAACTGTCCCAGCGACATTAAAATTACCGCCCTCAATATTAAAGCTATACTTATTAAAAGTGTTTTCAGGTTTGTTCACTACCGGTATCAACTTTTTCCAGACAGCCGACTATGCCTTTTGCGTAAAGACGGCCCGCCGTTTCGAATAAAATGTATTTTGTCGTTAAAATGGGAATTTGAAGACTCTTAGCCATAGATATGGTTTCTGCAGGCGGTTTTTTACCGCGAACTAAAATTATCGCGGCCATATCGAGAACATTGGCGATTCTCACAACCTGCGTATTAGTCAAGCCGGTCAACAAAAGACAGCCCGCCTTCGCAAAGGAAAGGACATCGCTCATTAAGTCTGCTCCAAAAGCGGTTGTGACTTCAATATCTAGTTTTTCATCACCAACAATAACGTCGGCATCTAATATTTCTTTAACTTCTCTTAGTTTCAATACCCATTCCTCATACAGAAAAAATCCGGCGATTTCTTTTTAAAATATAGAAAACATTTTATTTTCCACTATCATATATTAAACTTTATTGTCAATGAAATCATTTTGGTAACTGGATTATACATTCAGTAAATGAATCGCCGTATTGTCCGCGTTCGATGAATTTTAAATCCAACTTACTGAAGATGTTTTAGCGGCATTAGCAAAAAATATAATTTCCCAATTAATCCTCTTTAGTTCATCAAAAGAGTTCCGATATTTATTTGTTGTGAAAACTGTCACTGTCGACTTTTTTCAGGCAACCAACAATACCTTTACTATAAAGGATACCGGCTGTTTCAAATAAAATATATCGCGTAGTTAAAATCGGAATTTGAAGTTCTTTAGCCATGTCGATAGCTTCAGTAGAGGGTTCTTTTCCTCTAACGATGATAATAGCGGCAATATGCTTGGCCGCAGCCGTTTTAATGACCTGAGCATTTGTTAAGCCGGTCAATAAAAGACTTCCCGCTTTGGCAAAAGCCATTACATCGCTCATCAAATCAGCTCCAAAAGCCGTAGAAACCTCAATATCTAATTGCCCCTTGCCGACGATTAAATCAGCATCCAATACTTCTTTAACTTCTCTTAGCTTCAAATAAACTCCTTATAGATAAGAAACTTGACGTTTATTGTTTGGGATGTACAAAGTGTTTGATTATATTAAAAATGTCGTATTAATCAATACTTACTTAAGTATATCCTACCATAAATTAATATTCAATGTCAATGAGATTATTATGGGAAATGAACGATGTTCAATTTGTGACCGCCAGTTTTTTTTCTTAAAAAAATTAATTGTGAGATTATAGTAAAAATACGGCTGCATTTACCCTTGACATGGTTTTACTGTAATGATAATGACCTGCACACTTTAGCATGTCGGGGCGTGGCGCAGTCTGGTAGCGTATCTGAATGGGGTTCAGAGGGCCGGTGGTTCAAATCCACTCGCCCCGACCAGTAAAATCAAGGGGTTAGCCAATAGTTTGGTTACCCCTTTATCTTTAACTACATTTTTTTCAATCTTTTAAGTCCATAAAGAAATTATATTTTACCAGGTTAATCTATTTTCGATTAGCGTTTATGGCAGGCATAATATTCATGAAGACATTTTTCTTGCATAAAAGCGGATAATCAAATACATAAAATCCCCTAAAGCTTCAAAAAGCTTAATCTGACTGGTTTTGTTAGTAATTTCAAAAATAATCCGCGTTGACATTCTTATGCGTAATGAATTATAAAAGTCCAGGAGCGAGAGTGGCGGAATTGGCAGACGCACTGGACTTAGGATCCAGCCCGCTATGCGGAATAGGGGTTCAAGTCCCCTCTCTCGCACCAGTCTTAAAGAAGAGTTTTGTAAATATTTCAATGAAAAAGGAGATATTATCGTGAGTCAGGTTCAGATCAAGATGGAAGAATTGAGTCCAGTTAAGAAAAAATTATCATTTGAAATACCCTGGAGTGAGGTTAAAAATGAACTGGATGCTGTATATCATGAGGTTAATAAGAAAGCTAAAATTAAAGGTTTTCGTCCGGGCAAAATTCCACGCAAGATTTTAGAAACTTATTATAAGGATCATGCCCAGGAAGAAGCGACAACCAATATTGTGAACAAATATTACTGGCAAGCGTTGGAAGACAAGGGAATTGTTGCTGTTTCGCGACCCGAAATAAGTCAGGAAGGAATAAAAGAAAATACAGATTTTTCTTTTTCTGCTTCGTTCGAAATGGAACCGGAGTTTGAACCTAAAGGTTATAAAGGAATCGAATTAGAAAAAGAAGAACTTAAAGTAACCGATAATGATGTTAAAAAAAGAATTAACGAAATAAGAGAAATGTTTGCGACGATGGAGGAGGTCAAAGATGATCGACCCGTTGTCAATGCTGATTTTGTTGTGATTGATTTTGCAGGGAGTTTAAACGGAGAATTATACAAAGAATTAAAAACGGAAGACTATTTACTGGAAATCGGATCACAGAGATTTGTTCCGGGTTTTGAGGAACAATTGATTGGTATGAAAAACGGGGAAATAAAGGAAATTAAAGTAACTTTCCCTGCTGACTATCACGAAAATAAATTTGCCGGCAAAGAGATAATTTTCAATGTAACATTGAAAGGCATAAAGGAGAAGAAATTACCTGAAACGGATGATAACTTTATCAAAAATTTCGACAGGTACAATTCTTTGGAAGATTTAAAAAACGATGTGCGTAAAACTTTGGAAGAAAAATTTCACCGCCAGGCGGAAATTAATCTGCAAAACAGAATTACAGAAATATTGATAAAAGAAAATGATTTTGAAGTTCCCTCTTCGCTTGTTGAAAGGCAGATTTATTATATGATGACTGATACTCAAAAAAGAATGGTTTCTGCCGGTATGGATGAAAAAAATGCTCTGGAATTAAGCTTTAAGATGCATGATAAATTCAAAGATGACGCGGCTAAAATCGTCAAATCTTTTTTACTTTTAAAAAAAATAGCCCAAAAAGAGTCATTTGTCGTTGAAGAAAACGATGTAGATAAATATATTCAGGAATTAGCTGTTCAGAATGGCCAGGATTACGAATTATTAAAGAAAATGTACGATAGTGAAGAACGTAAAGACAGTCTTAAAATGGAGTTGATTCAAAAAAAGACATTTGACTTTATAGAGCACAATGCCAATATTAAGACCGTAGAAAACAATGGTATGAATGCGGAGGTTAAATAGTGACTTTGATTCCCATGGTGGTTGAGCAAGACGGGCGAGGCGAACGGGCGTACGATATTTATTCACGTTTGTTGAAAGATCGCATAGTTTTTCTGGGTACAGCGATTGATGATAATGTGGCCAATTTAATTGTTGCTCAAATGCTGTATCTGGAAGCTGACAACCCGGATAAGGAGATCTTTTTTTATTTAAATTCTCCCGGAGGGAGTGTGAGTGCCGGGATGGCCATTTATGATACAATGCAGTACATTAAATCACCGATTTCGACTGTTTGCATGGGACAATCAGCCAGCATGGCCGCGTTACTTTTAGCAGCAGGAGAAAAGAAAAAAAGATTTGCCCTGCCTCACTCGAGAATTTTAATCCATCAACCGTTGGGAGGGTTTCAGGGACAGGCGACGGACATTGACATTCAGGCAAGAGAAATATTAAGATTAAAGGATGAGTTAAACAAAATACTGGCTGATTTAACAGGACAGCCGCTTCCCAAGATTATTAATGACACGGAACGCGATTATTATATGACTGGTGAACAAGCTAAAGAATATGGTTTGATCGATGAAATCATAGTTCGCAAGCCGACTTCTTCAGGTAACACAAAAAAGGAGATTTAAGTGATAAAAAAAGGCAAAAATAATAGAATGGATGATGGAATGCTTTTTTGTTCTTTTTGCGGAAAAATGCAAAGTGAAGTGCGAAAACTGGTTGCCGGTCCGACAGCCTATATTTGCGATGAATGCATTGAACTTTGCCGGTATATTGTTGAGGAAGAAGAAGATAAACTTGTAGAAAAAGATTCCCCGAAGGGTTTGCCCTATCCGAAAGAAATTAAAAAATTTTTAGACCAGTATGTAATTGGTCAGGAAAAAACAAAGAAAATATTGTCGGTTGCCGTTTATAATCATTATAAAAGATTATTTTCTCATATTGAGGCCGATGGGATAGAAATTCAAAAAAGCAATGTGCTTTTAATCGGTCCCACAGGTTCGGGTAAAACATTGCTGGCTAAAACTCTGGCAAAATTTCTTAATGTTCCTTTCACAATCGCTGATGCTACAACTTTGACTGAAGCCGGATATGTTGGGGAAGATGTAGAAAATATTATTTTAAGCTTGCTGCAAAATGCCGATTATGATGTTGCCAGAGCGTCAAAAGGAATTGTTTACATTGATGAGATAGACAAGATTGCGAAAAAATCGGGAAATCCTTCCATAACCAGAGATGTTTCCGGTGAAGGAGTCCAACAGGCCTTGTTGAAGATTATGGAAGGAACAATGGCCAATATACCCCCCAAAGGCGGCCGTAAACATCCTCAACAAGAGTTTATTCAGGTAGATACAACAAATATATTATTTATTTGCGGCGGCGCTTTTAATGATCTGGAAAACATCATTTCCAAACGATTGGGAGTTAATGCGATGGGTTTCGGCGCCGAAATAAAAAGTAAGAAAGAAAAAAGGGTTGGTGAATTGCTGGCCGAAGTACGATCGGAAGATTTATTGAAAGTCGGATTAATACCTGAATTTATCGGACGATTGCCGGTTATTGCCACGCTCGATGAGTTGGATGAATCGGCATTAATCAAAATTCTGGTTGAGCCGAAAGACGCTATTATAAAACAATATAAAAAATTGTTTGCTTTGGAAAATGTATCCCTGAAATTTACAGACGGGGCCCTGAGAGCTGTAGCCGGTTTATCAACGGAAAGAAAATCCGGCGCCCGCGGTTTGCGATCAATTCTGGAAAACACAATGTTAGAAGTTATGTATGATATTCCTTCACAAAATAATATTAAGGAATGTGTTATTAGTGAAGAAGTCGTATTAAAAAAAGAAAAACCAATTTTGATTTACGAAACTAAATCTGAATCTGCTTAAAGGAATAAACAAGGAAAAATATGTTTAATGAAAATAAAGACAATGATCAGGATAAAACAATAACGATTCCTCTCCTGCCGCTGAGAGATGTTGTTATGTTTCCACATATGATTGTGCCTCTGTTTGTCGGGCGCGAAAAATCTATTGCCGCGCTGGAATCAGCGATGAAATACGAAAAAAGTATTTTCATGGTTGCCCAGAAGAATGCCAAAGATGATGACCCCAAACAGGAAGATATTTATCATATCGGCACAATCGGCATAATCATTCAACTTTTGCGTTTGCCTGATGGGACAGTCAAGGTGCTTGTCGAAGGGAAAACTCGCGGCGTCATAAAAGAATATTTACCCAACAATGATTTTTTCCTGGTTAAAGTAAATGAGATTGAGGATATTGATGATAAAAATGACGTGAAAAAGCAAGCTCTGATACGAAGCATTAAAGAATCTTTTGAGCTTTATCTGAAACTCAGTAAAAAAATCCATGTTGAAATGCTGGGGACAATTGCCGCTATTGAAGATGGCTCAAAGCTGGCCGATGTCGTTATTACTCACCTTAATGTGAAACTTGAAGATAAGCAGAAAATTATAGAGGTGTTTGACATCGGCGAACGACTGGAAGCAATTTATTCTCTGATGCTTTCAGAAATCGAAATCCTGCAGGTTGAAGAAAAGATCAAGAGACGCGTTAAAAAGCAGATGGAAAAGACGCAAAAAGATTATTATCTCAACGAACAAATGCGGGCCATTCAGAAGGAAATGGGAGACAAAGATGATTTCCGCAACGAGATAAACGATTTAGAAAAACGTTTGAAGCAAAAGAAAATGTCGGAAGAGGCAGTGAAAAAGGTCCGGCAGGAAATTAAAAAATTACAAATGATGACCCCCATGTCCGCAGAAGCTACGGTAGTCAGAAATTATATTGACTGGATACTGGACATGCCGTGGTCGGAAAAAACAGAAAATAAAAACACACTGAAGGAATCCGAGGCGATTCTGGATGAAGATCATTTTGGATTGAAAAATGTAAAAGAACGCATTATCGAGTACCTTGCCGTACAATCTCTGGTTAAGAAAAATAAAGGTTCGATTTTGTGTCTTGTTGGTCCTCCGGGCGTAGGAAAGACTTCTATCGCTAAATCGGTTGCCAGGGCTACAAATAGGAAATTTGTTCGTATCTCTCTGGGAGGTGTTCATGATGAAGCGGAAATTCGAGGCCATCGTAGAACTTATATCGGAGCTATGCCCGGGAAGATTATTCAGTTGTTAAAAAAAGCCGGTTCCAACAATCCTGTTTTTTGTCTGGATGAAGTAGATAAGGTCAGCTCTGATTTTAGAGGAGATCCTTCATCCGCTCTGCTGGAAGTTCTGGATCCGGAACAGAACTTTGCGTTTAATGATAATTATCTTGATGTTGATTATGATTTGTCGGAAATCATGTTTATTACGACGGCAAATATTTTGCAGACAATACCGGCTCCGTTGCAGGACAGAATGGAAGTAATCAGGATTGCCGGATACACGGAACCGGAGAAACTGCAAATAGCGAAAAAATTTCTAATCACCAAGCAGGTAGAAGCTAATGGTCTGAAAATTGAAAATATCGAATTCACTAATGGAGCGTTGCTGAAAATTATCCGTCAATACACACGGGAAGCCGGCGTGCGCAATCTTGATCGGGAGATTGCCTCCATTTGCCGGAAAGTGGCCAAAGAAATAGTGAGCAATGATAATAAAAAAAGAGTGTTTATCAGTTCAACATCCATATCCAAGTATTTGGGCGTGCCCAAATATCATCATGGCGAAATGGAAGAAAAAAGCAAGATTGGCCTGACAGTCGGATTGGCCTGGACAGAAGTCGGCGGAGAACTTTTATCAATTGAAGCCTCAATTATGGAAGGTACCGGCAAGATGATAATGACAGGTAAATTAGGCGATGTGATGCAGGAATCGGTTCAGGCTGCACTGAGTTATATTCGCGCCCGCGCCGAACAATTCGGGCTGGCAAAGAATTTTTATAAAAAAATTGATATTCATGTGCATGTTCCGGAAGGAGCAATTCCCAAGGATGGCCCCTCTGCAGGCATTGCCATGACTACTTCCATAGCGTCAGTTCTCATGCAGAAAAAAGTGCGTGCGGATATCGCTATGACCGGTGAAATTACATTAAGAGGTAGAATTTTGCCGATTGGCGGACTCAAGGAAAAAATCCTTGCGGCTCACAGGGGTAATATTAAAACAGTGATCATTCCGAAAGATAATGAAAGGGACCTGGCGGAAGTTCCCAAAAATGTGCAGAATGCGCTGAAAATTATTTTTGTCGAGCATATTGATGAAGTTATGAAAATTGCATTTGTTCAGGATGAAGAGGATATTAGGCCACCAAGTCCGGCAGATGTTCCCATAAGTTCCCAATCAGTGAATTAAAAGGTTTTAAGAGCTTTTATGACTTGACAAGCAATATCAATGTTGCTAGAAGCCTCACAGCGTTTTTGGTGTATTACGGGCGGGTAGCTCAGCTGGGAGAGCGCCACGCTTACACCGTGGATGTCACAGGTTCGATCCCTGTTCCGCCTACCAATTATGCTGAATTGAAAAAGTGACATAAAATTAAAATGATTTTTTGGGGTCGTAGTTAAGTTGGTTATAACGCCGGCCTGTCACGCCGGAGGGCGTGGGTTCAAGTCCCATCGGCCCCGCCAGAAAATCTAAGGGAGCCATTAATAATGGCTCCCTTTTTATTTTAGGCTTTTGAGCCTTGCTTTTTGTCAGGCTCTGATATAAAAATAATCCTATAGATTATTATAAATTTTAAAAGGAAAACAAAGATCATACTATGGATTATGAAGGATTAATAATAAGGCCGCCGAGTGAAGCTTATAGTTTACTTTTGCAGGTGACTACTGGCTGTTCACATAATAAATGCACATTTTGCGGAACTTACCGGCAGAAAAAGTTAAAGATTAAACCCCTGGAACAAATAAAAAAAGATCTGCGTGAAGCCAGTTCCTATGATGATGTGGATAAAGTATTTTTATGTGATGGCGATGCTTTGATTATACCGCAGCCACGACTTGAAGAAATACTTAAACTAATTAATGATAACCTACCGAATATAAATAGAATAGGAACTTATGCCAATGCCAAGAGCATATTAAGAAAAAGCGTTGATGAATTAAAGACGCTCAGGTCACTGGGCTTAAAGATAATTTATTTAGGTGTAGAGACAGGTAACGTCGAATTACTTAAAAAAATCAATAAGGGCGTAACTTACGAACAAATGGTAACGGCAGCGCGTCGTGTTAAAGAAGCCGGCATTATACTTTCTGTAACGGTAATATTGGGGCTGGGTGGTATTGAGAAAAGCATTGAACATGCGCGTGATACGGCAAAAATTTTAACAGATATTGATCCGGACTACGCTGGCGCTCTTACTTTAATGTTCGTGCCGGAAACAGAATTATATGAAGATTATCTTGCGGGCCGTTTTGTTTTACCTGATAAGTTTGGTTTTATCCGTGAGCTTTATTTGATGATCGCCGAATCCAATTTTACAAATTGCTATTTCACTTCTAACCATGCGTCTAATTATTTATCGGTAAAAGCCCATCTGCCCCGGGAAAAAGAAAAAATCTTAAAAATGATCAGTTCAGTAATCAAGGAAGAAGACTTAAGCCGGATCAGACCGGAGTATTTACGCGGCTTATAATTCGGGGAGAAGTATTTTTGAATATCACAAAAATTATTCTCAAGCTTTTTTTCTGGCGCGACAATAAATATATGAAAAATAAAATTGACGCCGTATTGGTTAGAGCGCAGAAAAGCGGTCTGGTAGATCCTTCCTCGCGGGAAATAATTGAAAATATTTTAGAGTTTACCCATACTTTAGTACGTGAAATAATGATTCCACGTACGGAGATCGTTGCTGTAAGCACGGAGGCGGCGATTGATGAAATTATCAATGAAGTAATCGCATCAAGACATACGCGTATTCCTGTATATAGGGATACTATTGATAATATTATCGGCATCTTAAATGTTAAAGACGTCCTTAAATTCTGGTCGAAGCAAATTACCAAAGAAGATATATTAGCTTGTTTAAGTAACCCGTATTATATTCCTGAGACAAAAAATACCCATTTATTGTTTTATGAATTAAAAGAAAATAAAAAACATATGGCAATCGTTATTGATGAGTATGGTGGAACAGCCGGTTTGGTAACATTGGAGGATCTACTCGAAGAAATTGTCGGAGAAATCCGTGATGAACACGAAACGAATACGGCTACCGATGGAATTTTCCAATCACCGGATGGATCATTAATATTCGATGGCCGGATGGAAATCGAGAAAATTGAAGAGCACTTAAATATTAACTTGAAAAAAGGCAGATATGAGACGCTAAGTGGTTTAATCCTGAATTCGACTAAAAGAATTCCTCTATCCGGAGAAAAATTTCAAATAGAAAACATGGAAATTACAATCGAAAATGCTGATGAACGCAGTATTAAAAGAGTAAAAATTAAGAAAATAAAGACAAATGGTATGAATGAATAATAACACCAAAACCATCAATGCTTTTCAATCAGGTTCAAACAGTTTATTCACACGCAATACGGTTTTTTTAGCTGTTTTAAGCGGCATGTTCTTATTTTTATCTTTTCCAAAGTACGGTTCCGGCCTGCTTGCCTGGATAGCTTTCATTCCTCTTTTTTTCTCTCTAAAGAAAGCTGCCACATTTACTCAGGGATTGCTTTTAGGTTTTATCACTGGAATTGTCAGCTATACCGGAATAATTTATTGGATTGCATTTGTACTTGTAAATTATGGTTATCTTCCTTTATATACCGCTATTGTTTTAATGTTGCTTCTTGCCTGCTATCTAAGTATTTATATTGCTTTGTTTGCCGGATGCATTGTATATTTCCGGGAGAGATTACCTCTTTATTTAACTGCGCCAGTTTTGTGGGTTTGTTTTGAGTATGGTAAATCATTTCTGCTTACAGGTTTTCCCTGGGAAAATCTTGGTTATTCCCAGTATCTGAATACTTACCTTCTTCAATTTGCCGATGTTGCCGGTGTGTTTGGTTTATCTTTTTTAATAGTTTTAATTAATGCAACTGTATTTGAAGTTATCGATAAAAGATCCAAGAAAGAATATATAATAGCTAGTGTTGTTTTTCTTATATTGGCCGGAGCATATGCTTATGGTATTTGCCGTTTAGATCAAGTTAATAAATCCGTACAAAATTCGCCTGGCATGGAAGTATCGTTAATACAGGGCAACATAGATCAGTCTATAAAATGGGATGAAAATTTCAAGAGAGAAACATTAAACAAATATGAGCAACTTTCTTTAAATAGTTTACCGGGAAATGGAAGTTTAATTGTCTGGCCGGAAACGGCGGCTCCATTTTATTTTCAAGATATAAATAGTTTGCACAATCAGATTATAAATTTGTCGCGTAAAACGAAAAGCTGGTTATTATTTGGTTCTGTAAGTAGTTCGCAAAAGAAAAACACTAATGATAGTTTCAACAGCGCGTATTTGGTTTCTCCGGAAGGTGATGTTAAAGGCAGGTATGATAAAGTTCATCTTGTTCCCTATGGCGAATATGTGCCGTATCGAGATATTTTCCCGTTCGTTAAGAAATTAACTGCCGGTATCGGTGACTTGGGACGAGGAGCCGGATTTAATCCGTTATCTTTGGATAATAAAAAAATTGGAATTTTGATATGTTACGAAAGTGTATTGCCGTTTGCCGCCAGAATGTATAAAAACAATTCTGCCGGTTTATTGGTTAATATTACCAATGATGCCTGGTTCGGTACAACCTCAGCGCCTTTTCAGCATTTCTCCATGGCAGTTTTTAGATCAGTGGAGACGCGACTCTATTTGGTAAGAGCTGCCAATACCGGAATTTCCGGAATTATTGATCCCGGTGGTCATATCGTTGCAGAAACAAAAATTTTTCAAAATGATGCCTTGAAAGGTTACGTAAAATTTGTCAACATACCAACTTTTTACGCCAAACATGGTGATATCTTAGTAACAGTCTGTTTTGTGTTAATTATCTTTTATTTTTTAATTAGTTTAAAAGGGAGGGTCAGAAATGTCAGTCGAAAATATGCAGGAAGCAGTAATTAATTTGAAAAAAAGAATAAAGTACATAGGGGACTGTCTTTGACGTTTCTGAAATGAAACTTAAAATAAAAGATTTAGAAGATTTGTCTTTAAAAAAAGACTTTTGGAATGATCAGGATAAAGCTCGTGAAGTTTTGCAAAAAAAGGCAAAACTTGCAGAAGCAGTGGATAAATGGGAAAAGTTTAATAACGAAATAAACGATATCGAAAATATCGGAAGCATTGCCCTTCAGGAAAAAGATGAGCAAGTCCTGAATGATCTGACCGCTGAATTGGAGCAATTGAATTTGGCTGTTAATCAGGAAGAACTTAAAATGATGCTTAACAGCGATCAGGATTCCATGAATGCTATTGTTTCCATACATGCCGGAGCAGGTGGAACAGAAGCGCAGGATTGGGCGGAAATGTTGTTACGCATGTACTTACGCTGGGCGGAAAAAAAGAAATTTATTACAAAAATAATCGATTCTCTTGCCGGAGATGAAGCCGGTATTAAAAGTGTATCATTTACTATGGAGGGAGAATATGCTTACGGTTATGCTAAAGCGGAAATAGGCATTCACCGGTTGGTCCGTATTTCTCCTTTCGATGCCAGCGCGCGTCGTCATACATCATTTGCATCTGTTTTTGTTTATCCTGAAGTAGATGACGAAATTAAAATTGAAATTAACGAAGATGATCTGCGCATTGATACTTTTCGCGCGGGCGGCAAAGGCGGTCAGCATGTAAATAAAACTGATTCGGCCGTAAGAATTACCCACTTGCCTACAGGTATAGTTGTGCAATGTCAAAACGAGCGTTCCCAGTATCAAAATAAAGCAATGGCCATGAAGTTTTTAAAATCACGGCTTTATGAGAGGGAACTCCAGTTGAAAAATGAAAAGATTGATGAAGAAAATAAATTGAAAAAAGATATTGCATGGGGAAGCCAAATCAGATCTTACATTCTGCATCCTTATAAAATGGTTAAAGATCACCGGACAAATCTGGAAAATAACAATGCCAATAAAGTCCTGGATGGTGATATTGATGAATTTATTCAAGCCTATCTCATGAATACAACAAATCATTCTTCAATTAACAGAGGCGACTGATCAATAGATTAATTTACAGGATGATTGTATCTGATAATTGATAATCATTTAGTTTTGGGAAAAAATAAAAACTATGCTATATGATAATGTGCGTGTATTTTATTAATGCGACTATGAAATTTGAACATGGAAATTTGAACATGTTTTGAAAAAACAAAGGAGTTGTTTCAATGGTTAGAACCAAAAGCGACTGTGTTGCTTATATTATTATATTTAGTTTGATTTTTGCTCTTCCTCTGTTTGGTTGTGCGGAAAATATTGCTGATAAAAGAGCTGATAGAAATATTGTAGTCGCCACAAGCGCCGAGATTACAAAACAAACAGTAAAAGAAGATCCATCTATAAAAGCAGATAGTGATGTTAATGATCAAGATGAAGAAAATAAATTGGTGAATTTAAAATCGGACACCGACTCAACACAACAAAACCAAATCAGCGAAGAGAAACAAGATCTAATGGAAAAAGCATTGGAACTGCTGGATCTTGCCGATAAACTCTGGGAGAAGGGAGATATAGAAAAAACTTTAGATACTCTGGACGAGGCTTATTCTTTGCTCCTTGACGCTAATGGTGATGTGAGCATTGCTCAGGAGAAAGATGATTTGCGTCTTTTAATTTCCAGACGCATTCTGGCTGTTTATTCGTCCAAGCATACGATCATTAGCGGGAAGAATAGTGAAATACCGTTAACCATGAATGCTGATGTGGAAAAAGAAATCAAATCTTTTCAAGGGCTGGAACGTGATAACTTTATTGCTGCTTATCAGCGTTCGGGCATATACCGTTCTGCTATATTGAAAGAATTAAAAAAAGCAGGAATTCCGGAAGAGTTTTTATGGCTTCCACTGGTTGAGAGTTTTTTCAAAATTAATGCTTATTCCCGTGCCCGTGCGTTAGGTTTATGGCAATTTATACCGTCAACGGGATATAAATTTGGTCTCACTCGCGATGAGTGGGTTGATGAACGTATGGATGTGCAAGAATCTACTAAAGCGGCTATTGCTTACTTAAAAGAATTGCATAGCATGTTTGGCGACTGGCTTACAGTTCTGGCTGCTTATAATTGCGGAGAGGGAAGGGTGCTCAGGGTTATATCCATGCAGCATATTAATTACATGGATGGGTTTTGGGATTTATACAGACAACTGCCAAATGAAACGGCTCGCTATGTTCCTCGATTTCTCGCAACATTGCATATAGTCAAAAATCCGCAAAAGTATGGATTTGATGATTTAAGCAATACAGAAAAACCAATTGCCTTTGAGACCGTCAAAGTTAATAAAATGATGAAACTTAAAGATATTGCGGAAAAAATTGAAATATCGGAAGATGTATTAAATTTACTTAATTCAGAGTTAAGATATAAGATAACTCCGGATCATGAATATAATTTAAAACTTCCCGAAAAATCTCTGGATAAGTTCAATTTGGTCGCCAATGACATTCCCCAGGCTGAAAAGCCTCATTTTGTGTCTGATCGTCCTGATTTTGTAAAACATAAGGTAAAAAGGGGTGAGACGATTTATTCGATTGCCAAAAAATACGATGTTTCTGTTTCCATGATAGCATCATGTAACAGATTAGGTTCTAAAAGGAAACTGGTCAGGGGAAGAAGAATTACAATTCCAATAACAAAGAAAAGAAACTATGCGGAAGGCAAATCACATCAAAAAAATTATCGGAAAGAAATTGCATCTTCAGGGCGATACAAGGTTAAAAAAGGAGAAACCCTTTCAATGATTTCCCGCCGTTTTTCAATTCCATTGGTTGAATTGAAGGAAATTAACAACTTAAAGACCGGGAAAATCGCTGCCGGCCAAATGTTGAAGCTTTCACAAAACAAAATCAAAGCTAATTTAGAAGATGAAGATGACAACGAAAAGAATGTAAAAAAGTCAGTTAAAAAATCCAAGATAAAAAAACGGGTACTATCTGCAAGTGATGTAGATAAATTAGGAACGAACAAATATATTGTCACTAAGAATGATAATTTACATAGTATTGCCAAAAAGAATAATATAAATGAAGCCAAGCTCTTGGAATTAAATAAGATATCCATTCATGAGAAAATTGTTCCGGGACAAATATTGGTTGTTAAATAAATATTATGGAGAATAGAGTCTATTTTGGAAAACAGGTTAATTAATTTTTCTTGACAATTTAGTTGTGTTTGTGTTAAAAAGGGCTAAATTCGCTTGGATCTGAAAGGACTGAGACGAAAGGAAAACTTAGAGAACATTTTAAAACCTTTCGTCTTCCGACGGAAGGTTTTTTTAGTTTAAGATGAGAATTATTAATTCAATAAAACAAATGCAATCTTTTTCAAAAAGTCTCAGGATGGATGGGAAAAAAATAGCATTTGTTCCCACCATGGGTTACTTTCACGAAGGTCATCTTTCCCTTATGAAAGAAGCGAAAAAAATGGCTGATTGCTTAGTCGTCAGCATTTACGTGAATCCCACGCAATTCGGTCCCAAGGAAGATTTCTCAAAATATCCCCGCGATTTAGATCGTGATTTGAAAATGGCTGAAAGTGTAAATGTTGATGTGATATTTTATCCGCCGGATAAGGAAATGTATCCCGCGAATTATCAAACCTATGTTGATGTGGAAAAAGTAACTCAGAACCTGTGTGGAATGTCACGTCCGAGACATTTTCGCGGCGTTGCCACTGTCTGTAATAAATTATTCAACATTGTTAAACCTGATTTTGCCATTTTCGGAAAGAAAGATTTTCAACAGTTTGTTACTATAAAAAGAATGGTTGACGATCTCAATATAGACATTCAAATAGTAGGTTCACCCACAGTGCGCGAGTCAGACGGACTGGCAATGAGTTCCCGTAATAAATACCTTAACAAAGATGAAAGAAAGTCCGCCTTAACTTTATTCAAGGCTCTAAAATTGGCCCAAAAACTTTATTCAAATGGAGAAAAAAAATCATCAGTAATCATAACTGAAGTGGAGAAATTAATTAAAAGAGCTTCATTTACCGCAATCGATTATATTAAAATATGCGACACCAGGACGCTTAAAGATGCTGATAAAATTAAAAATCAGTCCGTTATAGCGTTGGCCGTAAAAGTTGGTAATACAAGACTGATCGATAACCATGTTTTTGGTGAAAAACTGGATAGATAATATTTAGCAAGGAGAAATTAATTACTATGCAGAGATTTATGTTAAAATCAAAAATTCATCGCGCCACGGTAACGGATGCCGATTTGCATTATGAAGGAAGCATTTCTATTGATGAAAAGCTTATGGAGGAAGCACAAATAGTTCCTTATGAACAAGTTGCGATATACGACGTAGACAATGGAGAAAGGTTTACGACTTACGCCATTAAAGGCAAACGCAATTCCGGAACAATTTGTCTCAATGGAGCGGCTGCCCGTAAAGTGGCTAAAGGAGATTTAATCATCATTGCCTGTTATGTTCTTGCCGAAGACGAAGAGGCAGTTAAATGGACGCCTAAATGTGTTTTTGTTGATAGTAAAAACAAAATAAAGAAATTAAAAAAGTAACCGATAATTTAGCAGTATTAAATTAAGCATTTGATATTTTTCAAAAATAATTGAAAAATATTTGTCCGTCATTTTCATTTTATCAATCAATATTACAGCAATAATAAAAAGGTTAGACTCATTTAAGCAGATGTGTTAATCACACAATTTAAATTTAAGTTGTTTAAATATAAAATAGGCACAAGGAGATTAACGAATGCAAATTACTTCCGAGAGTGTAAAGGTTGGACATCCTGATATAGTTTCCGATTCAATCGCCGCAAACATTATTGCGGAAATATTGAAAGAAGAGCATAAAATAGGCATGGATATAAATTCCATGCCGCACTGCGGCCTGGAAATATTTCTGGGTAAAGGTCTTTGCGTTATCGGCGGAGAAATTTCCACGCGGGTTTACATCGATGTTGAAAAAGTCGCTCGGCAGACAGTTTTAAATATAGGTTATAACGATTATGCGCTTGGTCTCAACGGCAATTCAATGGGTATACTCAATGCTATCATTCCACAGTCGCCTGATATCAACATCGGGAGCAGAGCTGATTTAGGTAAACACAAAGAAATCGGAGCGGGTGATCAGGGAATTATTTATGGATTTGCCTGTGATGAAACACCTGAATTGCTGCCGCTGCCTTACGTTTTAGTTAACAGAATGATGCGCGCGTTTGAAGATTGCGGAAATTTATTTTTCGCGCCCGATGGAAAAGGGCAGGTAACAGTGGATTATGACAGTAACTGGCGGCCCCAAAGAGTAGCGACGGTGCTTATGTCGAACGCAATAGACTATAGACATGTTCCCGCTAAATCCCGTTTTGTGGTTGAAAAAGAGGCACGCAAAATCGCCATGAATTGCCTGAGCGATTGGACTGATGATAAAACAAAATTCCTTTTTAACCCGACCGGCGAATGGCAGGCGATTAATTCATGTTCGGCCGCGGATTCCGGAGTTACGGGACGCAAGCTGGTTGTGCAGCTCTATGGAGGTTATCCGGGGGCTCAGCTGGGCGGAGGCGCGATAGTAAATAAAACACCGGAGAAGGTCGATTGTTCCGCTGCTTTCGGTTCACGCTATGTGGCTAAAAACATTGTCGCCGCGGGATTGGCGACAAAGTGTTCCGTGCAACTTGCTTACGCAATTGGTATCGCAAAGCCAATTTCTATTTACATAAACACATTCGGTACGGGTAAGGTTTCTGATGAAAAAATTGCTTCGGTTGTAAACAAAGTATTTAATTTAACTCCCGAGGGTATGATTAAAAAATTCGATCTGCTCAATAGTGAACGATTCAGAAAATTACCCAAGACATTCTTTTTGGATATGAGTTATCCCTGGGAAAAAACAGATAAGGCTAAAGAACTTAAAGCGGCGTTGGCAATTAAAAAATAAACAGTTATCTTGCCGGTATAATTAAAATCGCTTGTTTTAATTATATTGGCTTTAATGAATCGGTAAATTGATCTGGAGGCAAAATGGCTTTTCTGGAAATTAACCCGGCTTTGAAATATAAAGTAGCGGATATTTCACTGGCATCGTGGGGTAGAAAAGAAATACAACTGGCGGAAAACGAAATGCCCGGTCTTATGGCTGTACGCAAAAAATACGGACAGAGGAAGCCATTAAAGGGATTGAAGATCATGGGCAGTCTGCATATGACTATTCAGACCGCGATGCTTATTGAAACGCTCAAGGTATTGGGCGCTGATATTCGCTGGGCGTCCTGCAATATATTTTCCACTCAGGATCATGCGGCGGCCGCGATAGCAAAAAACGGTTCGGCGGCTGTTTTCGCGTGGAAAGGCGAATCGCTGGAAGAATACTGGTGGTGCACAGAACAGGCTCTTATCTGGCCGGATGGCTCAGGTCCTGATTTAATAGTTGACGACGGCGGCGATGCGACATTATTTATTCATCGGGGAGTAAAGTTTGAAAGAAATCCCAAACTGCTTAAAGAAAAAATTGACAATAAGGAATTTAAAATTATTGTTTCGCGTCTGGAAAAATCGGTAAAACGTGATGCGGATAGATGGCAAAAAATAGCCGCTAAAATTCGCGGAGTTTCCGAGGAGACAACCACAGGCGTGCACAGGCTTTATCAGATGCAGGCTGCCGGGGAGCTTTTATTTCCGGCAATAAACGTTAACGATTCGGTTACTAAATCAAAATTCGATAATTTATATGGTTGCCGTGAATCGCTTGCCGATGGGATCAAGAGAGCTACCGATATCATGATTTCGGGGAAAGTCGTTGTTGTTTGCGGTTATGGAGATGTCGGTAAAGGCTGCGCCCAATCCATGAGGGGATTTGGCGCACGGGTGATTATCAGTGAAATTGATCCCATCTGTGCCCTGCAGGCGGCAATGGAAGGATATGAAGTTAGAGCCCCGGAAGAAGTGGCGTCTACAGGAGATATCTTTGTTACGGCGACCGGCTGTTGCGATGTCATTACCGGCTGGCATATGGAAAAAATGAAAAATGAAGCTATCGTCTGTAATATCGGCCATTTTGACAGCGAAATAGACATGCACTACCTGGAAACAAGTAAAATTTGTAAGAAAGAAAATATCAAACCGCAGGTTGATAAATGGAAGCTCAAATCAGGGCGTTTCATAATAATTTTGGCCGAAGGCCGTCTGGTTAATTTAGGTTGCGCCACAGGTCATCCCAGCTTTGTCATGAGCAACAGTTTTACCAATCAGTGTCTGGCGCAAATTGAATTAGCCACTAAAAAACATAAAGCAGGGGTGTTTACTCTTCCCAAAATACTTGATGAAGAAGTCGCGCGTCTGCATCTGGAAAGACTGGATGCAAGATTGACCAAACTTACGAAAAAACAGGCCGATTACCTGGGAATTTCCGTGGGAGGTCCGTTTAAACCGGACTACTACAGATACTGATACCAATAGCCGGCTCAATAACATCTTTGATTTGAAATTGGTATATGTTGTAAAATTTAAGTGTGAACCCTATAGAAAAGAACTGCCGCTAGAGCGGCAAATAATATATTTGCCCCCCAGGCGGCAAGGAATACCGGTAGTATTTCCGACCTGC
Source organism: Smithella sp. (assembly GCA_052139735.1). Classification (GTDB taxonomy): domain Bacteria; phylum Desulfobacterota; class Syntrophia; order Syntrophales; family Smithellaceae; genus Smithella. Next base: position 66,429 of record JBKQWB010000038.1, read on the forward strand.
CCAAAGACATGCAAAAAGCATGAACTATCCAATAAGAAAATCCTATAAAAATACCTAATCCGATGCTTTGCATTGCTCCGCCGCTTCGCTCCGAGCGCAAAGAAAAAGGCACAGCGATAAAAACCATAATCAGGATTACCATTGGAAAAGCAATTTTCCCCTGTAATTCTACCAGATATTTAGTGACGTCATATCCTTCCAGACGTATTTTTTTAACATATTTACTAAGTTCAAAGTAACCCATTTTTTCCACATCTTTTTGCATTACTTTAAAGTCATTCGGCTTTTCCGGAATATTTATTACTTTTTCTTTAGACCATTCCAGGACTGGGTTGTTATTATTATCAAAATGCGTGATCAGCAAATTGTAAAAAACCCATTGATTGTTTTTCCATTCAGCACTTTGAGCATCAATGCGGCTCATTAGAGTAAAATCGGGGTTTAAGTAATTAATAGTTACACCACGGATGGTATTTTTATCTACATCAAACATTTTAAAGTTATAAACCGCATTTTCTCCATGATACCAGATTTCATTTTGTTTGAAGAATCCCAGTGTCTTTTGTTTCTGCACATCGACTTTCACAATGTATTCTGTTTTTTGAACCGATGCAGGTGAGATTAACTCGCTGAAATAAAATAAAAAAACAGCCGCTATCGCGGCAAAAATGATAAGGGGCAGAGAAATCCGGTAAATATTGATTCCATTGGCTTTCATTGCTGTAATTTCGTTAAATTTTGATAATGAGCTGAATGTCATTAATGTTGCCAGAAGAACGGCGGGCGGAAAAATATAGGATATGATCATAGGTATAGAATAAACGAAATATGATGCCATTTGACCGACAGAGGCATTATTGCTCAGAAACATCCTGATTTTATCAAAGAAATCGACGATTAAAAAAAGCGCAATAAAAGATAAAACAGTGATGACTAGAATTTTTAAAAACTCTTTCAGAATATATTTATCCAGAAGTTTCAATGTATAAACCTCAATTGTTTTTGTTTCCGCGCGTTAAAAAATCATTTGCTTTTTGAAAAAAAGAAATTTCTTTATTGGCCATATAAAGAAGACAGGTTCCCATTAAAGCAAATATTAAACTTGGCACCCAAACACCTAATGCAGGAGAAATATAGCCTGTTTCCGCAAACGCTTCTCCGCCGATACGCAATAAGTAATATAAAGAAACAACGATAAGGCCAACGGCAAATCCTCTCGATTTTACAGAGCGATGACTTCTTATGCCCAGCGGCAGGGCAAGCATACCAAAAAAAATACAGGAAAGAGGTATTGTAATTTTCTTGTGAACTTCAATGGCCAATTCCCGAATGGCTGCCGGATCCAAGCCGGGTTTTTTCATCTTCGCCAGAAGCTCGCGAACAGTCATTTCCGTACTGGATTTGGAAGACTCATCAATACTGGCTAAAGCTGTGGATAAATCAAGATTAATGTCATAACTTTTAAAATCAATTTTGCGGTAATTCTTTAAATCGGCACTTACCGTGTGAATGGAACCGTCTTCCAGTGTAAGTTTTACCTTCATTGATTCAGGATCGGAAACCAAATAAGCTCTTTTGGCCAGTATGGTATTTTGTTCACCGATTATACGGTTATCGGAAACAATAATGCCCTCCATATAATTTTTATTGTCGGGAATTTTTTCCGCGTAAAAAAGAAAACCCTTAAAGTCGGCATTGAAAACTTTTTCTTTAATGCCAATAGTGGCATTTTGTTGTACGATATTAAAAAGCAGGCGCTTGGTAGCGAAATTGCTCTGCGGTACGAGAAAATAACTGGTAAAGATTGTAAATGCAAAAGTAATCAATGAAGCAACCGCTACAGGATAATATATTTGCATCAGGCTGATACCGGAAGTCTTAAGAGCCGTTATTTCGTTGTCTGCAGACAGCCTGCCCATGGCAATAAGTATGGCTATCAAAAGGGCAATCGGAACAGTGAACAACATAAAAGAAGGCAAGAGAAAAAAAATAATCTTTAATATGGAAAAAACATTGACGCCCTTATTGATAACCAGATCCATGATCTGAAGGATTTTCCCCATAAGCAGAACAAAAGTCAGAATGAATAAAATAATTATAAAAGGATATGCAATTTCTTTGAATATATATCGGTTAATGATTTTGCGCATTTAATTATCAACTTTTTCTTTTAAAAGTAACACGTATTGATAAATTTTCTCAAGTAAAACATAAATGGCCTGATAAAAAAGTTATTTTAATTAAATGCGGAATAGAATATGGTTTTGTTCATTTTTAAGAAAAATATCGCGAATAATTATTTTTAACTCAAAAAGCATTCATTTATTGACAGTTGCAGCCATTTTCCCTATATTAAACCACTATTTTTATTCTCCCTTTTTAAGAAGGATAAGTTTATGAAAGTTGATACAATGCGGCATGTTGATTATTATGTCGGTGTTCCTCTTTGTTTTCTTGGTTCCTTGTGTCAAAAAGCTATGAAATTGTTGGTCAGGCGCGATAAAAAAACGCCGAAGAACGTTTTGTTTATCGAATTATCGGAAATGGGCAGCGCCATTTTGGTTGATCCGGCGATGAGAAAATTGCAGAAAGAAGGGGGGGCTAACCTTCATTTTGCAATTTTTAAGAAAAATAAACCCAGCCTCGATTTATTGGGCACAGTTCCTCAGGAAAATATTTATACAATCCGCGAAGACAGCTTTCTTTCATTGGCGCTGGACGGTATAAAATTCTTTTACTGGACAAGAAAAAGAAAAATCGATGCAGTAATTGATCTGGAACTTTTTTCACGGGTCACGGCTTTGCTTACCGGTTTCAGCGGCGCTCCGTTAAAGGTCGGCTTTCATGCCTATTACAATGAAGGGCTTTACCGGGGAGATTTTTTGTCGCACAAAGTCGCCTATAATCCTCATATTCATATCGCGAAAAATTTTATTGCCCTGGTAAATGCCTTATTGTCATCAAAAGAAGAAATTCCCTATTCGAAGACAATGATTTCCGACGATGAAATCCGTCTAGCCAAAGTTAAATTCTCCGTGGACGAGAAAAAAACAGTCATGGACATTGTTCGCGAATGTTTTGAAAAATATAATGCTGAAAAACACAAAATAATATTAATCAATCCCAACGCCAGCGAACTTCTTATCCAGCGCCGCTGGCCGCAGGAAAATTATACGCAATTAATAAAAATGATTCTGGATAATTGCTCAAAAGCAATTGTCTTAATTACGGGCGATCCACGCGAAAGGGAAGAAGCCGGGCACCTCAAAGAGCAGGTGCAAGATGAAAGATGTGTTAATTTTGCGGGGAAAGTAAAATTTGCCCAGCTTCCATTGCTCTACAGTATTTCCGAATTCATGGTGACCAATGATTCAGGTCCTCCGCATTTTGCCGCAGTAACCGATATGCCGACATTTGTAATTTTTGGTCCGGAAACACCGGCACTATATGGATCACTGGGAAAAACCACGCCTATTTATGCCGGATTGGCTTGCTCACCCTGTGTAAGCGCGGCAAACCACCGTAAAACGGCATGCAGGGATAATGTCTGCCTGAAAATTATAAAACCTTCGCAGGTCTTTGAAATTATCCGGCCTGACTTAGAGAAAATTAATGCCGAAAGCGAATAAACACATATTTTTCTTGATTGGTTTCTTCACTTTAATCCGTCTTGTTGCAGCGCCATTATTCGGATTGGGTGTTGATGAAGCCCATTATGTTTTATACGCGAAATATCTCGACTGGAGTTACGTTGATCATCCGCCGCTTGTGGGCTGGGTGCACGCGCCGTTATTTTATATTTTCGGAACAAATGAGTTTCTTGCCCGTCTGCCGGCGATTTTAATCTTTGCCGCCGCTTCTTACTGTGCCTATTTATTTATATTAAGAATCACTCAATCGATACGGTTGTCATTGCTGTCCGTTCTGGCGTTGAATTGTTCTTTTATGCTCAATGCTTTGGGGCTGATGCTTCTGCCGGATTCTTTTCTGTTGCTGTTTGTTTTTCTGCTGATATTTGTTTCCGAAAAGATACTTCGTGAAAAGAAACCGCTGGATTTTATTTTACTGGGAGTTTTATTTGGTTTAATGGGATTGGCCAAATATACTTCGATCTTACTTGTGCCGCCGCTGGTAATATTTTTTCTCATGAAAAAGAGATACGATATACTTTTCTCTCCTTACATGTTTCTGGCGGCGTTCATCGCCTTCATTTTCATTACCCCGGTAATCTATTGGAACATGACGCATGACTTTATCAGTTTCCGCTATCAGGGCGGGCATGTTTTCGGAACTTTTGCCTCAAGTTTCAAAAATTTTGCCGAATCGCTGGCCGCGCAGTTCGGCGCTTACAACCCCTTATTATTTATAATTGCCTTTTACGGATTTTTTAAAACACTGCGCTCGTCTGATGTTTATCTGCGGCTGGCCATTTTATTTGGTGGAACGATCATGGTTTTTTTCCTGTTCACATCGTTTTATGAAAGAACTCTTCCGCACTGGCCCAGTATTTTTTATCTGCTCTTTATTCCGGTGGGAACCTATACTCTTATACAGGCTAAAGAAAAATGGAAAAGAAACTTTCTTTATTTTTCCATCGGATTTGGCCTTGTTTTAACTTTATTTATGTATGTGGAACTTGCCGGTAAATATTTTATTTTTCCCGATTACAAATCGCCATTTCGTGATATTTATGGATTTCCCTCAATTCTCAAACAGGCCGATGAAATTATGAAAAAAAATATATCATCGGCGCCAAAAGCAATCGCGGTGAGCAATTGGACTATGGGCAGCCGGACGATGTATTATAACCTGCCATATAAAAATGAAGTATTCGTCATTGATAACCGACAAGATCAATTTGATGTCTGGCGGAAGAAATCACCCCGGGGCTATGATCTTCTTTTCCTTAATACTCATTTTAATAATCTAGATATTGAAAAGAATGTTCGCTGCGAACGAACTGATATTGCCGGGAAGACGGATGTGTTGCTCAACGGCGCTAAAGTAGATACCGTCGACTTTGTGTGGTGTCATAATTATCAGGGAGTGAAACCGTGAAAAATAAACAGACGTCAAGGCTGTTGAAAAACGCTCATCTGCTGCGTTGCGCTGCAAACCGCCCCGCTCAACGTAAATCTATATACGCCTCGCGGTTCAGTTTTTTACGCGCCTTGCATCTGAACATTTTTGAACAGCCTTCAAACGCTGGTTTTTTCAGAAACCATACTGTTATTATTGTGTTTATCCTTTCTCTAATAATGACGGTTGTTTCTTATTTATTCTGGGATGTTCCCCTGGCGGAGTATTGCCGTTATTTAAGTCCCGCTGTAAAAAATATTGCCGATGTAATCACGCGTTTGGGAATTTCAACCTGGTATATAGTTGCCAGCATAATTTTATTTTTGTTTTTTCGTTATATTTACAAAAATGATCTGAATGCTTCACGCTCTTTTTTTGTTTTTCTATCAGTGAGTCTTTCAGGAATTATCATCGATGTAGTGAAATGGATTGCCGGACGTTACCGGCCGATTGAATTATTTAATCATGGCTATTTTGGATTTGAATTCTTCCGCAACGGTTATGAATGGACATCCTTTCCATCGGGTCACGCTCAAACCTCTTTTGCGCTTGCGACAGCCTTGACGATACTTTTTCCGCGTTGGGGAATACCGTTATTTATTATCGCGGGCGCGGTGGGCATCAGCAGGATAATTTTAACTTCGCATTATTTGAGTGATGTGATTGCAGGAGCCGGTATAGGCATATTATTCACACTGGCTATAAAATATTATTTTGACCGGAAGCAAATCAAATTAACTAAAAAAATAAAAATATAAAGAGTATTATTATGCAAAAAATATATATATTATATTTGATACCTTTTATTCTTTATATCGGTTTGCTTTCTGTCATGCCGCAAATGGAACCCGACGAAGCCCGCTACAGCCTGATTTCCAGCGCCATGAATCAATCCGGAAATTATGTGACGCCTCATATTAAAAATGTAATTTACCTGGAAAAACCTCCATTGGTCTGCTGGGTGACGGCAATATTTTTTAAGATATTTGGAGAAAACGATTTTCCCGCACGTCTTTTTACTGCTTTATGCACCTGGGGATGTATTTTGCTTGCTTATTTCATGGGCAGGCATTTTCGCGATCAGGAGACGGGATTATACGCGGCAATGTTGCTAACCATTTCTCTTTATCCTTTTATCATAGGCCGTATGAATATATTAGACATGCCTCTTGCCTTTTTCGTATGTCTTTCTATCTGGCTGGGCTATCTCGCATTACAGAAACAAAACAAAAAACATCTTCTTTATTTATTTTATTTTACCTGCGCTCTTGCCTTTTTAACAAAAGGTCTTATCGGCGTTCTCTTCCCATTCGGTATTTTGATTATCTGGCTCATTTGGGCCGGGCGGTGGCGGCAAATATGGAGGCTGTTTTCGCCCATCGGCATATTAATATTTTCAGCGGTTGCCTGTCCCTGGTTGATTCTGGCGCAGAAGGAAAATTCCGATTTCCTGTGGTTTTTCTTTGTCCGTGAACATTTCCTGCGTTTTACAACGAAAATGCACGGCAAGACGGAACCTTTCTATTTCTATCTGCCGATAATCATTGGCGGCATGGTGCCATGGATTTTCTATTTGATAAAAGCCTGGAACAATAATTATATTAAGAAATCGTTGTTTGAGAGAGATGAAAATAAATTACTGATTGTCTGGTTTTTATTCATTTTCATTTTTTATACTCTCTCTTCGTCCAAACTTGTGACTTACATTACCCCGCTATTTTTACCGATAGCTCTTTTCGCAGGATGTATTTTTAAAAGATATGAAGAAGAAATATCAATGAAGCAAAATGATGGGCGGTATGTAATTTATCGCCTGGCAATTATCTTCCAGTCTTTAATATTGTTTATTGCTCTGATTCTGCCGCCTATTTTTAAAAAATATTCCGACGCAGAAAAGGGCCTGATTATAATGATTTCCGACAGATGGTGGTTATATATCTTCATACCGGTAATAGTCCTGTTTCTTATGACTTTCCTGCCGGACTTAATATATAAAAAATTCAAGAGGGGCTGGTTTTTTAGCATATATGTTCTATGCGCAATATTATTGGGCGCCATGCTTTTCCCGATTAATGACTTTTTGTCGCCATATCGAAGCGCTAAAGTAACAAAAGAGGCAATTGCCCTCTATGTTCCTCCTGGCCGTGATTTATATCAATACAAAGTGAATTTTTACGGCATTGACTTTTATAATAAAATAAGGACTCCGGTTGTGTCGGATTTTGGCGAACTGTCGGAAGGTATCGCCAAAATGCCCGAAAAAGAAAGAAAACATTACTTTCTTTCTCAGGATGAATTTTTTAATTTGTGCGCGGAGAAAAAAGATATATATTGCATTACTCAACACACTGAAAAATTAAGGCAAATTACGCAAAGATTTCCCCGGACGGAAGTGCTCTGGGATAATAAGGCGTTTTATCTGCTTCATATTAAAAATTAGAAAGAAGAATAAATGAAAATCAGAAAAGAGTTTCTTCCTTTTAGCCGTCCCTCCATCGGGAAGGACGAAATAAATAGAGTGACAGCCTGTTTGAAATCGGGATGGATTACGACAGGCGCGCTTTGCAAGGAATTTGAAGATAATTTCTGTCAGCTAACCGGCTCGGGGCAGGCAATATCTGTTAATTCTGCCACAGCCGGAATGCATATAGCTCTGTCGGCGCAAAACATCGGTCCGGGAGATGAAATAATAACGCCGTCCATGACGTTTGCCTCTACGGTAAACATGATTGCCCTGCGCAATGCCAAGCCGGTATTTGTTGATATTGATTATGGCACACTCAATATTAATCCGGATTTGATAGAGGAAAAAATTACAAAGAAGACAAGGGCTATTATTCCGGTGCATTTCGCGGGCGCTCCCGCGGATATGGATAAAATCAATAATCTGGCGCGCAAATATAATCTGACTGTCATTGAAGATGCCGCTCATGCCGTGGGAACTTATTATAAAGGAATTCACGCCGGCGGTTTTGGTCATATCGCCATTTTCTCTTTTCACCCGATTAAAAATATAACCACAGCGGAAGGTGGGATGATCACGTTAAACGATGCCGTTTTAGAGAAAAAGTTGCGGTTGCTTCGATTCCATGGAATAGAAAGAGACGCTTGGAAAAGATACGGCAAGGGCGGCAATCCGGCGTATGATATTGCAGAGCCCGGTTATAAATATAATATGCCGGACATTCTGGCAGCGCTGGGATTGGCGCAATTGGAGCGCTGGCAGGAATTGAATCTGAACCGCGCAAGACTGGCGGAACTTTATTTGGCAGGGCTTAAAGATATTTCCGGTATGGATTTGCCTGAAATTCCGGAATATGATCACACCCATGCCTGGCATCTTTTCGTGATTAAGGTATTGGCGATAAATCGGGAGGAGTTCATGAGCAGATTATCGGATTATAATATTGGGTACGGTCTGCATTTTCCTCCGGCTCATACCTTAAGCTATGTAAAAGAAAAATACCCAGAAAGTGTCGGCATGCTTCGGGAAACTGATCGCGCGGCGGAAAAGATACTGTCGTTGCCTTTGTTTCCTGATATGCAGGAAAAAGACGTACAGTATGTTTGTACAGCAATAAAGGAGATTATTAAGCATGGATAATGTGAAGGTGGGAGTAGTTATCCCCGTTTATAATGAAGAAGAAAACTTATCGGCATTGATGCAGCGTCTTATGCCGGTAATGCAGGGATTGGGAAAAAGCTTCGAGATAATACTCATCGATGACGGAAGCCATGATAAATCTCTGGAAATTCTCAAAAGCTTTACGAGCGACAACCATGTTAAGGTAGTAGAGCTAACTCGCAATTACGGCCAGCACGCGGCCATTATGGCCGGTTTTACCGTTACACAGGCTGAAATTATTATTACAATGGATGCTGATTTACAAAATCCTCCAGAAGAAATACCTAAACTGGTTGGGGTCATGGAAGAGGGCAACTATGATGTTGTCGGTTCGATCAGAAGGGGACGCAAAGATTCTTTTCTGCGTATTCTGCCGTCGAAAATAATTAATGTCGTCGCCAGAAAGATTACAGGAGTCAGCATGCGTGATTGGGGATGCATGTTGCGGGCATACCGGCGTTCTGTTATTGAACGCATGATTCAATGTCATGAGCATGCTACTTTTATTCCGGCGTTAGCGACAGTATTTGCCAAACGGATCACGGAAATCGAAGTTAATCATGAAGAGCGTCATGGCGGCAAGTCCAGCTATCCTCTTGGAAAATTGATCAATCTTCAGTTTGATCTTGTGGCGTCATTTTCCGATTTTCCAATGAAGCTGATAATGTACGGCGGAATTCTGATGTCTTTTCTGGGTGTCTGCTTCGGTATATTTCTGGCAATTGCCAGACTGGTTTACGGCGCTCGATGGGCGGCGGAAGGAATATTTACACTGTTTGCCATATTGTTTGTGTTTGTCGGTCTTCAATTTTTTGCCCTGGGAGTGATCGGCGAATATATCGGCCGTATTTATGTGGAGGCCCGCAAACGGCCGGAATACGTCATTGAAAAAGTTCATGCGAAATCATCGTAAATTAATTTAAGAGATTCAGGCTATATCCCTGCGGTTTAAAGGAGAAGTTATAAATTTGAAAACGGTTGTATTTGCCTATCATAATATGGGGCTTACCGGTCTGGATGCATTGGCCCGGCATGATTACGACATAGCGGCTGTGTTCACTCATGAAGATGATCCGGATGAAAAATGCTGGTTCGGTTCAGTAAAAAACTGGGCGATACAGAGAAACATTACGGTACATACAACTGAAGAAGTCAATTCACCTCCGTGGATTGCAAAAATAGCGGCCATTGATCCTGATATAATTTTCTCTTTTTATTATCGCAAAATGATTAGCCGTGAAATTCTTAGTTTGCCCCGCGTCGGAGCCTTTAATTTACACGGTTCTTTTTTGCCCGCTTATCGGGGACGATGTCCGGTCAACTGGGTAATAATCAACGGTGAAAAAACAACCGGCGTTACCCTTCATTATATGATTGATAAACCTGATGCCGGAGACATTGTCGGTCAAAAAGCTGTGAAAATAGACGTATCCGATACCGCGAAAACTTTGTACGATAAACTCTGCGGGGCTGCACGTGATCTTCTGGACGAACTACTGCCTTTGATTAAGAAAGGTCAGATTCCGCGGCAGAGGCAGGATTTAACTCAGGGCAGTTATTACGGCGGAAGGCGTCCGGAGGATGGGTGCATTCATTGGGAAAAATCCGCCGATGAAATTTACAATTTGATTCGCGGCGTCACCGATCCTTATCCCGGCGCTTTCGCGTTTTTAGATAATAATGAGAAAATTATTATCTGGTGGGCCCAACCGGCAGTGATGATTCAAGCCGCTATTCCGGGAGAGTTGATTATTAAAGATAAAGAAGCTCTTGTACAAACGGGTAGAAATGCTATAAAGCTAATTGATATTGAAATTCAGGGAAAGCGCCTCAAAGGCGAACAGATCAGCAGCTATTTTGAAAACAGGAAGGTAATAAGACTGAAATGAAAATACTAATTCTAGGTGTGAACGGATTCATCGGACATCATCTTGTCAACACAATACTGGCGAAAAAGAAAGACTGGATAGTTTACGGCATGGATTTAGGGACAGACCGGCTTGGCAAGGCTCTTGATAATCCGCGTTTTTACTTTAATGAAGGCGATATTGCCATCAATAGAGAATGGATTGAACTGCAAATTAAAAAATGCGACGTTATCATGCCGCTTGTGGCTATTGCCACTCCAAAGCTTTACGTGGAAGATCCCATTGCCGTGTATAATCTTGATTTTGAGATGAACGTGGATATCATCAAGAAATGTGTCAAATATCATAAGAGGGTTGTTTTCCCATCAACATCGGAAGTATATGGCGCCTGCTCTGATCCGGAATTCAAAGAAGATGAAAGCTTTCTTGTAGTAGGTCCCATCAATAAGGAACGCTGGATATATTCATGCTGCAAACAACTTCTTGATCGGGTGATTTACGGATACGGAACACGGGGACATTTGGAATTTACTTTGTTTAGGCCTTTTAACTGGATAGGTCCAAGGCTTGATTCGCTATACACTGCAAAGGAAGGCAGTTCTCGCGTTGTTACGCAGTTTATCGCGGAATTGTTCATGAAGAGGCCGATAAATCTTGTTGATGGCGGAAAACAAAAGCGCTGTTTTACTTATGTTGATGACGGAATTTCCGCCCTGATGAAAATACTGGAAAATAAAAACGATGTCTGTAAAAATCAGATTATCAACATCGGCAATCCTGAAAATGAATGTTCGATACAAGAACTGGCCAACATATTAAAGAAACTGTTTAAAGAACATCCCGATCATAAAAACGATAAAAGTTATTCGAAAATAATTGATACTTCCGCGGATACTTTTTACGGCAAGGGTTATCAGGATATTTACACGCGCAAGCCCAGCATTGAAAAAGCAAGAAAGCTTTTGAACTGGGAACCGAAAATAGGATTGAAAGAATCAATGCGGCTAACGCTTAATTCTTTTCTCAAAGAAAACAAAGACGCTAAAATATAATCTCAAGCCTTTTTCGGGAATAAATCCTTATGCCAATGCTCGGGTTAAAAATTGATGTTGATACTTACTGGGGCATGAAAAATGGCGTGCCTTCCGTATTACAAACATTAAAAGAATTCAATTTAAAGGGGACTTTTTTCCTAAGCATCGGGCCGGATAATTCCGGCAGGGCGGCATTGCAGTTAATCAGAAATCCGCTTTTTTTTAAAAAGATGATGCGCACAAACGCGGCTGCCCTTTATGGCTGGAGGACAGCTCTATATGGCACTGTGCTTCCCGCGCCCATGATTGCGCTTTCTTTTCCGCAAATCGTAAAAGAGATAATTGCCGAAGGTCATGAAGTCCAATTCCACGCGTGGGATCATCGCCGCTGGCAGGACGAACTATCACGCAAATCGGAAAATTGGATTAGAGACTGGTTTGCCAAAGGCATTGCCGGTTTTGAAAAATTAACAGAAAACAAACCAACAGCGTTTGGGGCTCCTTCCTGGCTTATAGATGATCGGGTGCTGGAAATCCTTAAGGAATATAAATTCGATTATGTAAGCTGCACAAGAGCTAAAGCGCCATTCATCCACGAAGCAATAAATATCCTGGAAATACCGTCCGACCTGCCTTGTTTTGAAGAAATTGATGCGAAAAATGGAGTATCAGTCATTACTGATTTACTTAAAGACGGGGGAACACATGTATTGCCGGTTCACGCCGAGGTAGAAGGGGGAATATTTGAAAATCAATTCAGAGAGCTTTTAAAAAAAGCGCTCAGCATGAAAATAGAAATTATGCCGATGAAGACAATCAAAGATAAACTGAATATTAAAACCCTGTCTGTAAGAAAATACAAAATGGAATTACTTCCCGGCCGCCACTCAGCATGCGCTGTATAGATAATTTATAAGAAACTATTGTTAGGAACTTTTCTTAAATAGATATTCCAGCTTGTTTTTAGTTCCTGAGCCGGCTTTGCCGGTCATTCTCTGCGTTTGTTTAAATCTGAAGAAATCACAAAAATTAGAGCGGGTTTTGTCCAGAACTCTTTCAGCTTGAGGTTCGCGGCAGTCGTTATAAGCGCCAAGCTCAGAGAAAGAGCAATTGAGACAGCAATGTAAATCAGATCCACAGGACGGGCATTGCGATTGCCGTCCGACAAAAAAATCCTCCGCGATTTCTTTTTCGCATTTGTGGCAGATGTTCATTTGTTAAAAATATACATTGTGAATTATTTGAATTCATTATCTTATGAGGCGCCAAGCTAAGGTTTTTTCTTTTTTTGTGCTGTGAAATTCAACATAAAATTATTTACTCGATCTAAGACAGGGTCTAAGAAATTTTCGTTTTCTTTGAGATCACCACGTTTTGATTCTGCTTTTACCTTTTCCCATTCTTCTTTCAAAAGTAGCTGAGTTGTTTTGATGAGATCGTTTAGGGAATTTTTGAGTTCAATCCTTTTCGATATATGCGTCAATTCAGGGATTGTCTCTATCAAATCTTCTATTGTACGTTCTAACTTGCTTTCAGGATCAGGGTTTAGTTGAAGTCTAATCAAATGTCTTAATTTATCAATTTCTTTTAACACTTCGCTCTCTTCAGGTTTGTTTTGAAGGTTTGAACAACACCAATTGTATGTTAGTCCACAAAAAGAAGATATATTCTGTCTCAGGGTTTCAATCCATTTAACGCGTTCGCTAGTGACAGTGTTTATAAAAACAGTACGGCGGCTTTGTCTATAGTTCATTAAAATGTTCCAAAAGCCAATAATCAAGGTGAGAATTATACCCACTTCGTAGATAAGATCTTTCATAATATCACCATTTAATTCTAACAATTAAGATACAAACTTTAATTTTACTGATATTTTAAATATCTTCATAAAGCAAATAAATATTTTTAATAATCTAAACTTCTCTCATCCAGTTTTTTCCGCCCAGAATTCTTGCAACCAGAAGGCTTGCCACATTATCACCAACGGCGTTGACCATTGTCGCGGGAGCGTCAACCAGCGTGCCGATTACCGTGATCAATGGAAATGCTTCAGGCGGAAAGCCGTAAAGAGAGATAATCAGCAGTTCTCCAATAGTGCCGCCGCCCGGTATGCCGCTTACGACCATTCCCGTCAGCATGCCGATTCCGATTGCTGTCAATATAGTTCCGGCACCGGTAAAATCCATGTGGAAAACGCCGAAAAGGAAAGCTATTTTTAAGACGGCGGCGAGGCACGATCCCTCCATGTGCAGTGTAGCGCCAACGGGAATGACAATCTCGCTGATTTCCCGTGGAACGCCCATTTTATCAGCAGCATCCAGGTTGGATGGTATTGTAACCATGCTGCTTCCCGTAGCCAGAGCTGTGATTGATGGAGGAATAATGTTTTTCCAGAATGCCTTCACGCCCGGACCTTTTGCCGCGATGTATACATAAAGTGTAAAGGCGACAAAAAAGTATAAGATGGCAAGAGGGAAATACAGGATGATAACCCTGGCATAGGAACCGAGCAGTTCAGTGCCGAAAGATCCTGTAATGTACGCGAAATACGCGCATAAACCGATCGGCGCATAGAGCATGATATAGCCGATAACCTTCATCATCACTTCAGTTCCCGCACTCAGGAAATCAGTAAAAGCCTTTCCTTTTTTACCGGCTGAGGAGGCGCCCAGACCTACGAGAATAGAAAAAATAATCAGCACCAGCATGTTATTTTTGCTCATGATATCGCGGAAGTCTGATACGGTCAGCGCCTTTGCAATTTGTTCGGCGGTATTGAAATGCTCTATCTTCAGGTATGAACCTAAATTGATATTAATGCCCGGCGCGGGAGGGTATATCTTTACGCCGATCATCATGACGCAGGCGGCAATAAAACCTGCAATGGTAAAGACGACGATCATGGCTGTCAATATTTTACCCAGGCGCTTCATGTCGGACATCCCCGCGACAGCTGATGAAATGGAGAAAAAAACCAGGGGAATTACGATTGTAAAAAGAAGATTGAGGAATATGTCTCCGAGCGGTTTGAAAACAGCCGCATCCTTTTTGAAGCTGATCCCCAGAATGGAACCGATAGCGATAGATATAATCAAGATTAACGAGAAACCATAGGATTTTAAAAAAGCCGGTAATTTAATTTTCATAGTTTCACTCTATGGGGAAATCGAAATAAGTGTCGGGATAAGGTTCGTTCTTCAGCGTAAAATGCCACCACTCCATATCATAATTTTTAAAGCCGTGCTTTTCCATCAGCGATTTGAGAAGAAGCCTGTTGATTTTTTGCTGATGGCTTATATTTGGATTTGCGGTGTGCGAGAGTTCGTGAAAACAATCAAAGCCGGTTCCCATATCGATGCTGTTATCCGCAAAGCGTTTTACCGCGGGAAGATAGCATTCGTAAAGTTTTTGTCCCGGCGTATATTGCGGCTGCGCAGAAACAGGCAGGGGGACAATGGTCAGATCAAGCGTGCTGCCGCGGCTGTGGCCGGACTTGTCGGCAATGTAGCCGTCCCTGAATAAATTTCGCTTATCTACTGTAGGATAGAACTCTTTCATTGTTTTGGTATTTTCAATTTCAGTTGCCCAGCGGGCAAAATGATTAACAGCTCTTTGAGGCCTGTAGCAATCATAAATCTTCAGTGACAGGGAAAACGGTTCCATATCTTTCTGAACTTTGGAAAGCGCTTCGGCTGCTTCTTTGGTTAAAAAACATTTAGGCGCCAGGTAACCGTCAACCCTTTCTCCAACAAAATTGTGTACGCTGTAATAACGAATGTCCAGAACAATCTCCGGAATTACTTTTTGTATATCTACAAAGCCGTCCGGTATTTTATCAGCATCGGCGGTATGAGCAACTTGAGGGAAACATAAACAGGTAAAGATCAACAGTATGAGTACAATTTTTGATTTCATAATAATAGCCTCCGTCTAATTTCTGATGCCTGTAATAATAATCGGTGATGCCGCTGGATCAAGCCAGTCAAGAATTTTAAGAATGTTTTCTTCGGACATTGCCACACAACCTGCTGTAGGCACATTTTCACCCTTCCAGATATGCATAAAAATAGCGCTGCCATTTCCTTCGATAACAGGATTGGTATTATATTCTATGATAATTCCGTATTTGTAAAGGTTGTCGTCACGTTTCATTATTTCGTACGAAGCCGCGCCGGATTCCTGTTTTTTTGTCCAGTGATTATAATCGTCGGCGTTAGGATCATCAACCCATATGTCATCGGCTAATGCCTGGCGGTAAGGCATTTTTGTTCTTATTGTTGCATCATAGCCAAAAGTCATTTTAAGGGAATAGATGCCGGAAGGCGTTTTACCATCGCCTTCTCTTTTTTCTCCAGGAGGCGCAAACCCCTTTTCCCCGATTACAATGTTGAAGGGTTCCAATGCCATTTGCCAGGTATCTTCGCGCTTCTCCATCGCGTAAAGTGTTGTTCTGGTAAAGAAAAATGAACTATTGTCCACTGCTAAAAGAATTTGGGCGGATTTATCAATCTGATTTGTTTGTAATTTTAAAAACGTTGAGGTATCGAATTTATGTGCTGCTGGGGAAATGAAGCATGCCGTCACTGATAAAAGTATCAGCATCATGGAAAATAACCGGATAAAACTGTAATATTTCTTTATCTGCATAGAATTATTCAACTCTTTTTATCTTTCAGGTAAAGACAATATGGCATTAATATAAAAAATTCAAGCTATAACGTTAAATCAAGTTATCCTTGACTTTAATTCTTTTTTTATGGTAGCTAAAGCAACCTATAATTAAAAAACTTGCTAATCTTAAGTTAAACCTCAAGGGAAAGAATAAATGTCTGATCATTTTACATTGATGATTATTCCTAACAGAAAGAGTGGAGTCAAAAAAATATCTGTTCCAAAAACTTTTATTCGTTATATTATTATTGCTTCCGTTGTGGTCACTCTTGTAACCCTTTATGTTATTTACGATTATGCCAGTATTAAAAGAGACAGAGCTGAACTGGCAAGGCTAAGAGCACAAACTAAAGAACAATCTCAACAATTCCGGGATTTGGCTATGAGAATAGATGAGTTTTCCAGCCGTATGGAAGAGCTCAGACAAACTGATAAAAAAATCAGAGTATTAGCATATGAAACAAGCAAGGATAAAAAACTGCCGCTGGCTATTGGCGGGTCTGATCCTGAAACTAGAATAAAGGATTTATTAAATCAAGATCATGATAAATTAATAACGGGCATGCATAAGGGAATTGAAAAGCTTAATGAGGATGCTAAAGATAGGGAAAAGAGCTTTGACGAATTACTGGCTTTCTTACATGAACAAAAATCAATCCTTGCTTCCACACCTTCTATATGGCCGGTAACAGGCTGGATAACGTCGGAATTCGGCATAAGGCAATCACCTTTCGGTTCAGGGCTTGAATTTCATAAAGGGGTGGATATATCTACACGATTCGGTAAAGAAGTCGTTGCGCCGGCTGATGGGCTTGTCGTTACGAGTGCTTTTGATTCCTCGGATGGTAATTATATAAAAATAGACCACGGCCATGGCCTGGCTACCGGTTTTGCACATTTATCGAGGATGGCTGTGAAACAGGGAGTTAGAGTTAAAAAGGGTCAGATAATAGGTTATGTCGGCGATACCGGACGCAGCACAGGTTCGCATCTCCACTATGCCGTTTTTGTAAATAATATTCCGGTTAATCCCAAAAGATATTTGAATTAAATGATTGGGAATGAAAAGCAAAGTTACTGAATAAAAATTAAAATCAGTTTTCTTTGTGAAAAAGATCTACGTTGGAGATTGGGGTTTTATTATTAATAAAATCAATTTATTTAAATTCACCGGTTAGTTCGCCGGTTTTTTTTTAAAAGGTAATCCATGCTGGAAAGTATACTGAGAAAGATTGTAGGAACAAAAAATGATCGGGAGTTAAAACGATTATCGCTGCTTTTAAACGAAGTCAATAATTTTGAACCAACGATGATGTCTTTAACTGATGAAGAATTACGCGCGAAAACTCCATATTTTAAAGAAAGGTTAAAAAGCGGCTTTTCTGTAGATGATATTTTAACCGAAGCTTTTGCCGTAGTGCGGGAAGTTTCGCGCCGGACTTTGTTGATGAGGCCCTTTGATGTTCAGGTAATCGGCGGAATAGTTTTGCATGAAGGCAAGATCGCTGAAATGAAAACAGGCGAAGGAAAAACACTGGCCGCGACAATGCCTCTCTATCTTAATGCGCTGGAAGAAAAAGGATGCCATGTCGTAACCGTGAATGATTATCTGGCCGGAAGAGATTCGGAATGGATGGGGCCGATCTATAAATACTTGGGTTTAAGTGTTGGTGTTGTTATTCATGGTATGGATGATGATGAACGCAGAGAGGCATACCATGCCGACATCACCTATGGAACTAATAATGAATTTGGGTTCGATTATCTCCGTGACAATATGAAATTTACTTTAAATGATTACGTTCAGCGCGAGTTCAATTATGCTATTGTTGACGAAGTTGACAGCATTTTAATTGATGAAGCCAGGACTCCGCTTATTATTTCCGGCTCATCCGAAGAATCAACAGATAAATACCATAAAATAAATCAAATAATTCCCAGATTAAAAAGGGATACCGATTATTCAATAGACGAAAAAAGCCGCACGGTAGTTCTTACGGAAGAAGGGGTCGCGCATGTAGAGGGATATTTAAATGTGCAGAATCTTTACGAACCGCGCAACATTGAACTCGTTCATTATGTCAATCAGGCTCTCCGCGCCCATACCTTGTTTAAAAGAGATGTGGATTATCTGGTTAAAGAAGGAGAAGTTATAATTGTTGATGAATTCACGGGCAGAGTAATGCCCGGCAGGCGTTACAGTGATGGCCTTCATCAGGCCCTTGAAGCAAAAGAAAAAGTAAAAATTGAAAAAGAAAATCAAACTCTGGCTTCAATTACATTTCAAAATTATTTCAGGATGTACAAAAAGCTGGCCGGTATGACGGGAACCGCCGATACGGAAGCGTCTGAATTCAAGAAAATTTATAATCTGGATGTTTTAGTTATTCCAACCAACATGCCGATGATACGCGAAGACCGCAATGATTTAATCTATAAATCAGAAAAGGAAAAATTTAATGCTGTCATTAAAGACGTTAAAGATTTAAACCAAAAAAAACGGCCGGTTTTGATTGGAACTATTTCTATCGAAAAGTCGGAACTCTTGAGCAAATATTTAACTCGTGCCGGCGTAAAGCATCATGTCCTGAATGCGAAAAATCATGAAAGAGAAGCGGAGATAGTTGCTCAGGCCGGTCAGCCGGGCATGGTTACTATATCCACTAATATGGCTGGCCGCGGCACTGATATTAAGTTGGGAGAGGGTGTGGCGGAACTGGGAGGCCTGCACATTTTAGGCACCGAACGTCATGAAAGCCGCCGCATTGACAATCAATTAAGAGGACGATCCGGCCGGCAGGGAGATAAAGGTTCTTCCCACTTTTATCTTTCTTTAGAAGATGATCTTTTGCGAATATTCGGCGCTGAGAGAATATCGGGGATTATGGACAAAATAGGGATAGAAGAAGATCAGCCCATTGAACATAAATATATTTCCCGCGCTATAGAAAATGCCCAGAAGCGCGTTGAAGGACAAAACTTTGATATCCGCAAACATCTGCTTGATTATGATGACGTAATGAACAGGCAGCGTAAAGTGATTTATGAGCAACGTAAAAAAGTATTGCGTGGTGATAGTTTATGGACAGATATTGAGGAAATGGTTGATGAAATTGTTGACGATCTTTTGTCTGAGTTTGTTAATGAAAAAGCGCATAAAGAGGAGTGGAACCTCAAAGGGCTTGACGATGCTTTATTTAAGCAGTTCAATGTAAAACTCGATTTAAATAATCCGGATAAAAAAATTCCGGATCAGTTGTCCATTCGTGAGTTTATAATTCAAAATGTTCAGAAATTTCTACATGATAAAGAAAATGAATTTGGCAAAGAACTCATGGATTACTTGATAAAAGTGATTATGTTGCAGGCAATAGATACTCAATGGAAAGAACATTTGCTGGCAATGGATCATTTAAGAGAAGGTATCGGTTTGCGCGGCTATGCCCAGAAAGATCCTGTGCGGGAATATCAGCGTGAAGGGTATGAAATGTTTATGGAAATGATTTCCCGCATTAAGATGGATGTGTTGGAAAAGTTATGTTTGATTAGAATACAAAGAGAAGAAGAAGTAGAAGAAATACGGCAGAAACAAAAACAGGATTACATTATGAGCCGTGGAGAAGATGTGCCGGAAGCGAAAACAATTAAGCATGAGGGCGCCAAGACCGGACGGAATGATCCTTGTCCCTGTGGAAGCGGCAAGAAATATAAAAAGTGTTGCGGTGCTTAAGTTATATTAGAAGGAGTTGGTTTCAATGGTTAAAAACAAAACAAAATATAGCGTACCTGGTTTTTTGGCCAATGGAATTTCTGTCGGAATTAAAAAGCAAGATCAAAAAGACCTTGGCTTAATTTATTCGACTGTTCCCGCGAGAGTATCGGCTGTATTCACAAAAAATACCTTTAAAGCGCCGTCATTATTAATTAATGAGGAACGCGTTAAAAAAGGGATGGCTCAGGCAATAATCACCAACAGCGGTTGCGCCAATGCAGCAACGGGAAAAGAAGGTTACAGGGACGCATTAGTAATTTCAGATGTTTTGTCTAAACAATTGAATATAAGGGATGAACTTGTATTGATGGGTTCGACAGGGGTTATTGGAAAGAGGCTTCCCGTAAAAAAGATAGAAAGCGGCATAGGCAAACTGGTCAAGGGATTAAATGACGCAGGCATTGAAGACGCGGAAACTGCGATGATGACGACAGATAAATATCCCAAGATTGCTATACGTAAAGGAGTAGTCGGGGCAAAAGATATTACAATTTGCGGTATAGCCAAAGGAGCCGGCATGATTGAACCCAATATGGCCACTCTGTTGACTTATGTAATGACTGATGCTTTAATCGATTACAAAGCTCTCAACACGGTTTTCCATCAGGCGATTAATTCTACCTTCAATTCCATCAGTGTCGACGGTTGTATGAGCACTAATGATATGGCAATTATTTTAGCCAATGGTTTAGCCGGCAACAATCCACTGGAAAAGGTGCAAGCCCGCCTGCAGCATTTTCGTGAAATGTTGACGGACGTTTTAATGGAACTTTGCCAGGGAGTTGTTAAGGATGGCGAAGGGGCTACAAAATTTATTTCCATAACGGTAAATGGCGCCAAATCAAAATCGGATGCACGGTGCGCCGCTTATTCTATTGCTAACTCTAATTTAGTAAAAACCGCATTTTTCGGAGAGGACCCTAATTGGGGCAGAATAATTGCCGCACTCGGCGCGTCCGGAATAACTATGGAAAAAGAAAAAATTAGCTTATCTATAGGAGATATATTGATATTTTCCCAAAATTCACCACTCGATTTTAATGTAAATAAATTGAAAGAAATATTTCAGAGGGATCGAATTGAGGTGCAGGTTGACTTGGGAGGGGGAGATAAATCGTATTATGTTTATACGTCGGACCTTTCTTGTGATTATGTAAAAATAAACTCTGAATATTCAACTTAAACGATAGATAAAATATATTAAATTACAGTTATTTAAACTTGATTATTTAGCTTGTTTATGTTAATTGCCGCCAAATAATTTCACACATTCTTGGATTACCGGTATGTTGCTTAAAATTTAAGTTTACCGTGTAAGTTGAAGAGGATGGAGGAAAAAACAAATAAGGAGAAAAAAATGTCAGCAATTTCAATGAAACTTTTACTGGAAGCCGGTGTCCATTTCGGGCATCAGACAAACAAATGGAATCCCAAGATGAAACCATACATTTTTGGGGCGAGAAACAATATCTACATTATTGACTTACAGCAAACAGTCGGTCTGTTTCAGGCGGCGTACAACTTCGTTATTGAGACTGTAAGCCAGGGCAAAGAGGTTCTTTTTGTCGGAACAAAAAAGCAATCGCAGGAAGCCATTAAAGAAGAAGCCGTGCGTTGCGGCATGCCTTATGTCAATCAGCGCTGGCTCGGCGGTATGTTGACTAATTTCATTACCATTAAAAAAAGCATAGACCGTTTAAACACTTTGACTAATATGTTTGCTGATGATTCCATCAATGCTTTTCCGAAAAAAGAAATAACCAAAATGCAAAAAGAAAAGGAAAAACTGGAAAATGTTTTAGGCGGAATTAGAAATATGAAGTCTGCGCCGGCGGCGGTGTTTATTGTTGATCCCAGCAGAGAACATATAACGGTTAATGAAGCGAAAAAATTAAGGATTCCCATAGCGGCTATCGTTGATACTAATTGTAATCCTGACAATATTGATTATGTTATCCCGGGAAATGATGACGCTATCAGAGCTATTAAATTATTCACGTCTAAATTTGCTGATGCGGTTTTGGAAGGGAAAAAACGTTTTGAAGAAAAAATGACAGCAGAATCAAATAAAGAAACAGAGCCGGTTGCGGAAGTAAAGCCGGTGGAAACGGATATTCCGGAAAGTGTAGAAATGGATAATAGTATTGAAAAGTCGGAATAAATGCATGAAAATCATTTAAACAGCTTTTATGCTATTTTGGATTTATTAAAGTATTAAGGGAGGAAAATTAAATTGGAAATATCTTCAGCAATGGTTAAAGAATTGAGAACAAAAACCGGTGCGGGTATGATGGATTGCAAAGAAGCGCTTGCAGCGGTGGATGGTGATTTTGAAAAAGCGATTGATTTCTTAAGAAAAAAAGGACTCTCCGCGGCAACAAAGAGATCGTCCAAAGCCGCTAAAGACGGTACTGTAGCTTCATACATTCATATGGGCGGTAAAATAGGCGTAATGGCCGAAATAAATTGTGAAACTGATTTTGTCGCTAAAACGGCCGATTTCCAGACAATGGCCAGAGATATTGCCATGCACATTGCCGCATCTAATCCGTTGTATGTGCGTCCTGATGAGATTCCGGAAGTTGCGATGGAAAGAGAGAAGGAAATTTACCGCAGTCAATTACGCGAAGAAAAGAAACCGGAAAAAATTTGGGATAAGATTATCGAAGGAAAACTTAAAAAATATTACGAGGATGTTTGCCTGACTGAACAGAAATTTGTTAAGAATCAGGACATCACCGTCGGAACTCTGATCAGCAATATGATTGCAAAAACAGGAGAAAATATTATTATCCGTCGTTTTGCCCGCTTCCAGCTTGGCGAGGAAATAAAGCAATAATGATTGTAAAGCAAAAAGTTGCTTATAAAAGAATTCTTTTAAAGATCAGCGGCGAAGCGCTGTTAGGAAAACAATCCGCCGGTGTTGATCCGATTGTGGCCAATTATATAGCGAGTGAAATAAAGTCTCTGTCCGGGTTTCATATCCAATTGGGAATTGTTATCGGTGGGGGCAATATTTTTCGCGGCATAGAGGCCAGTGCAAAAGGAATGGATCGGACAACAGCGGATTATATGGGAATGCTGGCAACTGTCATCAACAGTCTTGCTCTTCAAAGCGCACTGGAGGAACGAGGTCTGCCTACTCGTGTTCAGTCCTCTATTGAGATGAGAGAGATAGCAGAGCCGTTTATTCAGCGGCGGGCTGTTCGTCATCTGGAGAAGGGAAGAATTGTTATCTTTGCCGGTGGTACGGGAAATCCTTATTTTTCAACGGATACAGCGGCGGCGCTCAGAGCTGTGGAAATGAAGGCTGACGTAATCATGAAAGCAACCAAGGTGGATGGTGTTTACAATGCCGATCCAATAAAAGACAAAACAGCAGTGATGTTTAATAAAATAAGTTATATTGATGTGTTAACAAAAAACCTTAAAGTAATGGATGCAACCGCGATATCGCTTTGTCGTGATAATTTGTTACCAATTATTATTTTTAATTTGCAAAAGAAGGGGAATATTCGCAGAGCAATTTGTGGTCAAAAAATTGGTACTTATGTAGGAGAATGATATGAAAGAAGTTGTTTTTCAGAAGTTTAAAGAAGATATGGAAAAAACGATAGGCGGTTTAAGCAAATCTTTCAGCAGGGTAAGAACAGGCAGAGCGTCAATTTCATTATTGGATGGTATCAAAGTTGATTATTACGATGTTCCTACCCCCATTGCGCAGGTAGCTAATATTTCTATTCCGGAAGGCCGTTTAATTCTGATTGTTCCCTGGGATGCTTCAATAATTGGCGCAATCGAGAAAGCTATCCAGAAGTCGGATTTAGGGTTAACTCCATCAAACGACGGAAAAGCAGTGCGTCTTTCTATTCCTCAATTAACAGAAGAACGGCGCAAAGAAATTGCCAAGGTTGTAAAGAAGATGGCCGAAGAAGGAAAAATCAAGTTACGCAATGCACGTAGAGACGCCAACGAAGAACTAAAAGGTCTAAAGAAGAACAATAAAATATCTGAAGATGAACTTTTTACCGCTCAAGAAGAAGTTCAAAAACTAGTTGATCAATATATTGAAAAAACAGATAAAATACTGGTGGCAAAAGAAAAAGAAATAATGGAGGTTTAAACCGGATTTTACATAAATATAAAAATGGGGGGTCATGGAACTCCCCATTTGTTTTTTGGCTGACACCCATTTGCTTTTAAAGGCGACTTTGTTGATATCATCGCCGGATTTCTCAACGTCAGGATACCGGAGTGTATCTCCGAAAGGGAACACAATATAAATAGATTACTTCCTTACCGATCAGCCATCTCATTATGGTGTGGATCAGATACGCCTGCACAAGCCTTCTCTTTTCCGCTCCGTTATCCTTTAGAGGCAAAATGATATATTTTCAGTCAGTGTATTTTGCTGATTAATAAACTATTGAAGATATTCTTCATAAGATTGCCTGTTGAAAAAAATTGCTTTGTCAATTAGAGTAAAATAAATTTGGAGATTATAAGTGATTAAAATTGACTTGAATAAATTACCTCAACACATAGCCATAATTCCGGATGGCAACGGCCGTTGGGCGGAAAAACACGCAATCGGTAGAATCAGGGGGCATAGAAAGGGATCCCAGACCGTAAGGACGGTAGTGCGCACATGTCGTGAAATCGGCATAAAATATCTTACTTTATTTGCATTTTCCATAGAAAACTGGGAACGTCCGGCAAAAGAAGTTCAAGCTTTAATGTTATTACTCGAAGAATATTTAATCAAAGAAATAAAAGAATTGCAAAAACAGGAAATAAGACTAACAACTATTGGAGAAATAAATCGATTATATCCATCAGTAAAAGAAAAACTCCTGAAGGCAAAAGAAAGCACATTAAAAAATGATAAGATGATTTTAAATCTCGCTTTAAGTTATGGAGGCAAAGATGAAATTATCTCCTCTGTCAAGAAAATCATTAAAGATAATGAAGATGGTAAAATTGACGTAAATAATATTAATAAAGAAACTTTTAACAGTTATTTATACACCTGCGGCATGCCGGATCCGGATCTGTTAATTCGTACCAGCGGCGAGTATCGCATCAGTAATTTTTTGCTCTGGCAGATGGCCTATACAGAATTATATTTTACAAAAGTCCTCTGGCCCGACTTTACAAAGGATGATCTTTTCAAAGCGATTGCCAGCTATCAGAAACGTGAAAGACGTTTTGGTCTAACCAGTGAACAGTTGATGGAAAGAAATTCTCGCTGCCAAACCATAGATATTTAAAATTGAAGGTTGGAATTAATGTCAAAGACAGGGAATTCATTTATTACGAGATGGCTGACGGGTTTAATTCTGGCGCCTGTATTAGCTGTAATTATTTTATTCTGTTCGGAAAGAATTTTCGCGGCTGTGATTATTATAGTTACTCTGGGCGGAGTCTGGGAATATAATAAAATGGTTTTCGGAAATGGTTTTATAATAGAAAAAATTGAAAGCATGATCTTTGCGATAGTAATTCCTTTGATTGTTTTATGTGGAAACAATCAGTATTTAACTGCCGTGCTGGCTTCTTCGGTATTGATTGTCTTTATTTTATTTATCCTGTCGATTAAAGAATCGAATTTCGATGCTTTATCAGTTGCCAAAGTAATCTTTGGCATAATGTATATCCCTTTTCTTATGTCGTATTTTATTGCATTGCGAATGATGGATAAAGGGTCATTGTGGATATTGTTTGTTTTGATCCTTGCCTTCATAGGGGATATATTCGCGCTGTATATCGGTAAATATTTCGGCAAAAGAAAATTAGCCCCTTTTGTAAGCCCCGGTAAAACTGTGGAGGGTTTGGCAGGATTGGTCTTCGGAAGCACAGTGGCTTGTCTGATTTTCAGTTATTATTTATTTCCGGAAATACCGCTTACTAAAATAGCAATTCTCGCTTTTGCGGGCAGTATCATCGGGCAACTGGGAGATATTTGTGAATCTGCCATTAAAAGAACTTACCACCTGAAGGATGCAAGTTCAATACTACCCGGTCATGGCGGAATCCTTGATCGTTTGGATTGCCTGCTTTTTATCACTCCTTTTGTTTATTACTACCGTATATTTGTGATTAACTAAATGAAAAAGATATCAATTTTAGGTTCGACAGGTTCAATTGGATGCAGCGCGCTGAATGTTATTGAGAAAAATCCGGAACGTTTTGACGTCGTGGCCCTTGCCGCCGGGGAAAATATCAAACTACTCAAAAAGCAAATAGAAAAATTTCATCCAAAACTGGTTGCCGTAGGCAGTAAAGATAACGCTCTAAAGCTTAGCGAAGCTTTGACCGCCAAAATCAAGGTTAAGATATTTTACGGTGAAGAAGGCTTAAGGGAGATTGCTTCATTTCCTTCAACCATTGTTATCTCCGCCATATCGGGATCTGCCGGATTAGTGCCGACGCTTGCGGCAATTGAAGCGGGCAATGATATCGCATTGGCCAATAAAGAAACAATGGTTATGGCCGGAGAAATTGTAACCAAAAGAGCGAATAAAAAAGGGGTGAAAATTATCCCTGTTGATAGTGAGCACAGCGCGATATTTCAGTGTCTGGAGGGAAGCAGGCGCGAAAATTTGCGGCGAATAATTTTGACAGCTTCAGGAGGTCCATTCTTAAATTTTACGCTAAATCAATTGAAGAGGGTCAGTCTTGATCAAACATTGCGCCATCCCAATTGGAAGATGGGAAAGAAAATAACCATCGATTCAGCTTCCATGATGAATAAGGGACTGGAAGTGATTGAAGCCAAGTGGTTGTTTAATGTGGATATCAGTGCTATAGATGTTTTAATTCACCCGCAAAGCATAGTTCACTCCATGGTTGAATTTATTGACGGCGCATATTTAGCGCAAATGGGTGTGCCGGATATGAAAATACCTATTGCTTACGCCTTGACTTATCCGGAAAGGATTATTAATGATCTTCCATCTCTAAATTTTATAAAAACAGGGAATCTGGAATTTTATAAACCGGATACAAAGAAATTCCCCTGTCTGGATATTGCTTATAGAGCAGGTATTTGCGGCGGCACGGCTCCTGTTGTTCTCAATGCCGCGGATGAAGTTGCCGTATCCGCGTTCATGAACAAGAAAATTCGTTTTGTTGATTTGCCGAAGATTGTAGAAAAAGTTCTTGCTCTTAATAACGTTATCTACAAACCGTCTTTGGATGATATTCTACAAACCGATTTATGGGCCAGAAGAGAAACTGAAAAAATAATCGAAAGGATGATATCGTGATTACTTTAATTTCATTTATAATATTACTTAGCATTCTTATTTTTGTCCATGAATTTGGCCACTTTATAGCAGCCCGAATTGCGGGAGTAGGCGTGCTAAAGTTTTCTCTCGGTTTTGGACCAAAGATAATTGGCAAAAAAATAGGGGAGACGGAGTATGCGCTTTCCTGGATTCCTTTAGGAGGATTTGTCAAACTTCTGGGTGAATCAGGCGATGAAGAATTGCCGCCGGAAGATGAGAAAAGATCATTCTTTAAACAACCGGTTTGGAAAAGAATGTTGATAGTTTTGGCCGGCCCTGTTTTTAACTTTTTGCTTGCCATTATAATTTTTACAATTGTTTTTATGTACGGTCTGCCGAGCCGAATGCCGGAAGTTGGTGAAGTACAAAAAGAATCTGCCGCTTTTGAAGCAGGTATGATTACCGGAGATAAGATTGTCTCAATTGATGGAAAGAAAATTATTATTTGGGAAGATATAAGAAGAGTAATAGATGATACAAAAGGGAAAGAGGTTGAGGTTATCGTGGAGAGGGGTGGGACGAAAAAACCTCTTTTAATTAAACCAAGATTATCTAAATCAAAGAATATCTTTGGAGAAGAAGAACTCTCATACTTTATGGGAATAGCTTATTCCGGCAAGACGATAATAGAAAGAAAAAATCCATGGGATGCAGTTACAGACTCGGTATTCAAAACATGGGAGATTAGCAAGCTTACGATTATTTCCGTTGTTAAAATGCTGAAAGGTGTAATTTCACCCAAAACTTTGGGCGGCCCGATCTTTATTGCTCAGGCATCTGGAGCAATGGCCAAGGAGGGAATCATACCCTTCATTCTTTTCATGGCATTTCTTTCTATTAATTTAGGTGTTGTAAATTTGTTTCCCATTCCCGTTCTCGATGGCGGACATATTTTATTTTACGTGATTGAAATTGTGATCCGAAGAGAGGTAAACATCAAATTCAAAGAAATGTCTCAACAAATAGGTTTCGTCATTTTATTGATGCTGATGCTTTTTGTGATTTTTATTGATATTGATCGTCTGAATATTCAGTGGATTAATGACATAATGAAAATATTTAAGTGAACTATGTTGACTTTAGCTTTTGATACCTCTTCCAAAACTGCCGCGGTTGCTGTATTAAGAGATGACATCATTCTATATGATGCTATCATCAATATTGATTTAAATCATTCTGAAGTGCTTTTACCGGTGATTGAACAGGCTTGCTTTCAAACGAGAATAAAAATTTCCGAAATTGATTTATTTGCCTTCACCATTGGTCCCGGATCATTTACGGGACTGCGTATTGGAGCCAGTACACTCAAAGGATTAATGCTGGCGACAGGAAAACCTGCCGTCGGGATTTCTTCTCTTGCTGCCCTTGCTTTGAATGCCGGAATTAGTTCAAAAATGATTTGTTCTGTAATGGATGCGGGGCGTGGGCAGGTTTATATTGCGTATTTCCGGTATAAAAAAAACGGTCTTCCGGAACAAATTGGCATAGATGAAGTAATTGATCCGGAGAAAATTGCGCATGATTCCAGGCAAGAGATAATTTTTGTTGGTGACGGAGTCATCAAATATGCCGGTACAATAAGTAACAACAAAGATAAAAAGATCAGTATCGCATCAGAATTACAGCAATATATCAGGGCTTCATCTGTGGCTATTCTAGGCATGGAAAAATATAATCGCAACGAATTACTTGATGCCGAGACATTTGTTCCTGTCTATCTTCGTTCGGTAGACGCGCGTATTAAGAAATCATTATTTCAGAATTGATACCATCTTGCTTGTAATCACCACCTTGCAGGCGGTAATTACCGGTAAGGTAAAGTTACGATTTATTATGCGCTCCCCTTCCGGGATGCGCTTCCGGTTTTCGGCTAACTTTGTTGGCATTGTCGCCGGCTTCCCAGAACGTATAAATACGGGAGTGTTCCCGAAGGGGACACAATATAAATAGATCATTTCCTTGCCGATGATCCGCGCCAGAATGGCGTGGATCACAAATACGCCTGCCCAAGTCTCCTGGTTGCCGCCGCATTATCCTTTGACCGTGAGTGCAACCGAAGGGAGCACAATAAAATTGATTTGTACCATAACGGGAATTGACGCCGGATAGGCGGCAACTTCAAATCGAAATGGTATTAAGACACTTTAACTTTGTTCAACAGTTCCCGGACTTTTTTATTGTTTGGATTTTGGGAAAGGACAAATTGAAGACGTTCGACAATATCTTCAATGTTTACTATATTAGGATTTGATAAGAATACTGAAAAATAAGCATTAGCCAAATTATAGTTGGTTTCTTCGTTTAAAGGATTAATTTTAAGAGCTTTGCGATAAGCAGATATAGCTTGTATTACATTGTTAGTTATTTCATAAACAGAACCAAGATCGTTCAATGCATCAGTGTTTTCAGGATCAATTTTTAATACACTATGGAAATTTTTTGAGGCTTTGGCATAATCTCCGTTTTGAAAATGAATTCTGCCTAAATTGTGCAGAGCCTTCGTATGTTTTGGATTAATCTCAATAATATTTTCATATTCTTCCTCCGCTTCATCATACATATCATGTCTATCATACAGGGTCGCTAGACAAAAACGAGGTTCGGCATCCTGTGGAGCAATTTCAATAGCTCTTGTGTATTGTTCTAAAGCGTTGTGATAATCTCCTTGCAACTCCAATATATGGCCGATTTTGATAATGGCTTCGATATTACAAAAATCTGCTGCCAATGCTTTTTCGTAGCATTTTTTTGCAGAATCCAACATATCCATTCTTTCATAGATATATCCAAGATTTATAAAAGTTTTGGGATTGTTTGGTTCCAGTTCTGTTATTTTTTGAAAACATTCTAAAGCCTTGTCATAATCTCTATTATCCAGATGAAAAAGACCCAGATTGACGTAATCATCGGAAGAATGCGTATCTTTTACAATAGATTTATTGCGACGAGCGATGATCAACTTTTTGTTATCTGAACGAGCATTAAACTGTTTTTCGGATGTTATCTTTTCCAAAATCGTTTATACCTGATTTTCATAATGATGTCATGATTTCAATTTGTATTTTAGGTGCTGTTGAATTTCTTTAAAATAACATTTTTGACTTCAAACCAAATAGCAACCGGATCAGAAATTGATGCATGCATCATTTGCGGATTTCCTTTAAGGATTTGTGCTGACCAATATCCCGCTAGTTTATTTTTGTTTTCAGCGCTTGCCGATTGCGCTTGTCTTATAGTATTAGCAGGTATAGCCAGTTTGATCTTCTGTTTGCCGATTAATACATCTTCGTAAACTTCTTCGTCCGCTTGTATGGGCTGCTCTTCCATTTCTTTTTGTTTTGTCTCAACGGGTCTGGATTCTCGTTGAGGAGGAATAGGCGCTACAGGAGGTTGGGGCATTGCCGTTGCCGGCCCAACAGGTTTAGATTCTTCCTGTTGAGGAGGAATATTATTTGCAGAAGTTCTCGCGAGGGGTACACCCTGAACAGGGACATAATTTGTAGAAAGTTTTGCCAGTGGCACTGTTTTGGGTGGAACAGGTCTGGTTTCCCGTTGAGGAGGAATAGGCGCTGCGGAAGGTTGTTCCTGCATTTCCATTCCCGGTGGAACAGATCTATCTTCTTCCCATTGAGAAGGAATAGCTTCTGAAGAAGGTTGCTCCTGCATTTCCAATCCAGATTGAACAGGTCTATCTTCTTCCCATTGAGAAGGAATAGCTTCTGCAGAAGGTTGCTCCTGCATTTCCAATCCTGATTGAACAGGTCTACCTTCTTCCCATTGAGGAGGAATAGGCCCTACAGAAGGTTGCTCCTGCATTTCGATTCCCGATTGAACAGGTCTGGCTTCTTCCCGTTGAGGGGGAATAGGCCGCGCCGAAGGCTGACCCGGCATTTCCATTCCCGATGAAACAGGTCTGGCTTCCTCTCGTTGAGGAGGAATAGGCCGTGCTGCAGGAGGCTGCATCGGCATATCCATTCTCGGTGGAACAGGTCTGGCTTCTTCCCGTTGAGGAGGAATAGGCGCTGAAGGAACTTCTGTTTTAGGTGCCTCTTTCTTTGGAACTGAAGCTCTGGGTGTTTTTTCAGTTTCCGGTTCTTCAATGCTTTCACCGGATGGCTCTGCCTCTGGACGGGTCTGCGGCTTGTGTTTTTTCAAAGAGGTTTTGCTTAATTTTTGAAAGCGATCGGCGATTTGCACAGCAATTTCACCGGATATGGATTCAAATTCGTTTGTTTCGCCTGCTTTTATACAAAGTTTGCATATCTTGTTAATCAGGCGGGGTACGCCGTGTTCGGAAAATTCCCAGATTACAGGAATGGCGTCATCGTCGAATATTTTTCTTTGAGTGCCGGCAATCTTGAGTCTTGCTTCAATATAAGTTTTAACAGCTTCCTCTGAGGGCAGTTTTTCTAAATGACCATAAGTGCCAATCCGTTGAAATAAATTAGCCCGTTTAGGATGTTCTAATGTCTGAGCAAATTCCATCTGGCCGACAAGAAGCAAGGTGAAAAGATTACGATCATCATCCTGCATATTGGTTAAAAGTCGTAAATCATCTAAATTAGAGGTAGATAAAACATTGGCTTCATCAATAACAATTACAATTTTTTTGCCCTGGTCCGCTGTTTCAAAAAGAAGACGATTAAACTTTTCCTGCAAATCGACCTTATTTTTTATTTCACATTGCTTACCTGTTATCTGTCCGATAATTTCTTTTAACAGTTGTACGAAAGAAAGAGCGGGATTGGTAATTAAAGCGACTTTGTATCTTTCCGGCTCCAATGAATCAATGATTACTCGCAGGGAAAGAGTTTTACCTAAACCTACTTCGCCAACAATGACTGTGAGACATTCATTGCCCTCTTTAATGGCATAAATCGTTTCAGCAATAACATTTTCCATAGATTCATGGCAGTCCACATACATTGAAGCATCAGGAACATTGTCGAAAGGTGGCTTAGTTAAATTCCAATATTCGCTATACATCTTTCTTCTCCTAATAAACCATTATAAAATATATAAAGTTTATCCTTCCGTATTAAATAATAAAACAAATTTAATGTTCATTGTTGAGTTGAGCGAATTGAGCATCATTACTCAAATATTCCAGTATATCTTCCAGTAAAAAGCGTCTCATCCTTCCCAGTTTGTAACTCTTAATCTTATTCTCATGGACAAGTTTTTGCAAAAAGCTGCGGCTGACTTGGAGCATCTGACAAACTTGATTGGGAGCCAGCATTCTTATAAGCAAAGAATCATTAAAACGAAAATTGATAGCAAGTTGTCCATCAGCATTAAGTTTTATATCAAATGACGGATCATTTTTTGTTCCGCTCAATAATTCTTTTATATATTCTGATTGTTGCAAAAGCGTGGATTGTTCCTTTGTCATAATGATGGAAATAACAGAAGAGGAATTGTCGATGAATTCTTCTACTATTTTTTTATCTGGAAATTCCTTTTGGTTCTCCATGGCAACACTGCTGACAAATTCTTCCGCCGTTTCTTTATCTGGAAATTCGCTTTGGTTCTCCATGGCGAAGCTTCTTACAAATTCCTCTACCATTTTCTTATCTGGAGATTCGCTTTGGTTCTGCATGTTGATGCTGTTGAGATATTCCTCTTCTATCTTTTTATCAGGTTTTTTATCAGGGAATGCGATGCGATTATCTATGGCGATGCTGCTGACAACGGCTTGGGTAGGAATAGTATCAATCTTTTCCGGTTGTGGAAGTTTAACTTCCGGTTGGGCGTATTGTTGACGCCTTCTTACAATGCAGATCTTTTCCATAGTACTCCTGATAATCTTTGTTGAACAAAAAACAATTATTGTTGGAAAAACTTGATAATAAAAAAGTCTTTCCAGTAGAAACCTAATTTCAGCCATTAATGCAAGGCTGCAAAATTTGGTTTAAATATATATTAATGTAGCTTATTTAGTAAGTAAAATCAAGATAATATTTTGCTCTGTAGACGTTAAAACCCCTGCTGTACGGGTGTGTAAAATTATCCGGATAATTGCAGCAGGAAGTTTTACTTGATAAGAAGACTTTTTTCCCCAAGATGTATTGTATAAAATATAGCCAAAAAACAAAGAAAAAGAGCAAGAGCAAAAGAGCAGATTATCCATGCCATCTGTATCAATGAAAGACTCTGTCCGCGCAATTGGGCCATAAAGATGTAATACACTGGTCCGGCTTCCAGAATTATAACCACAGCTATTAAACTGAAACTGAGAATCATGAAAAGCAATCCGCCAAAGCCGGTTACAACCTGCACCGGATTTTCCGATTTAAAATCCGCGTAGATGGCTCCCAATCCGGTGGCCAGGCCAACCACAGCAGGAACGAGACAAAATATTGTTATGGTTGATAGAACCATCATGAAAGGAGAAACTTGCAGAAATAAGTTGGAAAAGATAACCAGAATTTCTGCCAAAATTATCAGAGGCATGTAATATAAAAAAAATTTAATCCAGAGAAATCTTTTTGTCGATACCGGTGCCGCCTGAACAATCCAGAAGGCTTCGCCTTCCATGCTTACTGCCGGGAAAACAAAACGGGCGGATATAGCCGAGAGCACAGAAGCCGCCAGTCCTATATTTAAGAAAGAAAATAAATTTTGCAGATAAATAGTTTTAATTGGCAAATTGTTCAGAGGTAAAACAGAAAAGTTGTAGAGATAAATTGTAACCAGTGCGGCCATTAAAAATAATTGCGGCCATTGTGACGAATCTCTGAAAAAAGTCCGGATTTCCTTGATGGCAAAAGCCCTCGATTCGCGCGGAAGAAAATTTAATAAACTTTCCCAATTGAAACCCTTATATTTCAGTGGAGCAAAGAGGCGCCGGGGAGTTGTTTGTGATTTAGAAAAACCTGAAAAGTATGCGACCGTCGCGGTAATGTTATTGATAAAAATAAGCATGAAAGCAAAAGTTCCGGTAAGCGCTAAATTGAACAGGCATGTTTTTGTTTCGTTATCGAGGGCTGCTTTAATGGTATCGGTAATCCATGTTGTGGGCAGAAGCGGCGAGTTTGGTGTCTGCATGGAATTTAAATAAAGAACAACGGAAGCAAAACTGTCAGGATTAACTAATTGCTCCGGTCGCGTTAAACGCAAAATAAAAACAAGAATCATTACCATAATAACGCCCAGAAGAATAAGAATTGTTCTGATTCGTCCGGCAGGAAGTATTATAGCGCCAAATAAAACTAAAATGCCGCCAAGCGCTGCAGTGATGAGGCACATGAAAATCATCGCCATTAAAAAAGTCACGTAGTAAATGATGTTTGCTTTGTATATTAATCCATAAGATAAAAATATCGGAAGACTGAAGGCGACAATCATCCAGCAACTGTCAAAGGCGCTGAAAAGCCATTTTGAGAGAAAGATATCTTTTGAGGAAACCGGCAACGAATGCAGAAACGGTAAATCATAGCTCAAATACAAATGAGAAAGACAATTAATGATGTTGCTGAAAAGTAAAAGCGTAAAGAAGGTCATGATGAGCATGGACAAAAGTTTCATTGCCAATATGTTTCCGAAATCCTGCACACTTTGAAAATATAACAATACATGATAAAAAATAATAAATGTGCCTATCCAGAAAACAATGCCAAGCGCGCTGTACATGAAAATGCGCCCCCAGTTATTTTTTTTATTGCCCTGCCGCAAGCTGTTGATGCCGGAAAGTATGCGCGGCCTTAATAAAGAAAAAATAGTATTCATATAAAAGTATTCTCTTTAATGATAGTCAGAAATACTTCTTCGAGCCTGGCCTCGCCGAGTTTCGCGATACGCTTTAATTCATCAAGGCTGCCCTGGGCCAACAGTGTTCCTTTGTGAATTAATCCTATTTTATGGCATAAATCCTCCGCTATGCTTAAAGTGTGCGTGGAAATAAAAATAGTCGTTTTATTGGCGGCCAGTTCTTTTAAAATATCCTTAACCATATGCACTGCCTCCGGATCAAGGCCGACCATTGGCTCATCAACGATCAATATCCTGGGATCATGTAATAAAGCGGAAGCTATGATCAGCCTTTGCTTCATGCCGTGAGAGTAAGCTTCAATCAGTTCATCAGCCCAGTTCCAGAGGGCGAATTGCACAAGGAGTTCTTTGGATTTTTGCGGAATTATTTCGCGCTTAACATCGTATAAATCAGCAGAAAAACGCATAAACTCCATCCCTGTGAGTTTCTCGTAAAGAAAAGGCCTGTCCGGAACAAAACCGATCATTTTTTTCCCTTCGACGGGGTTTTTGGCCATATCAAATCCACCGATTATAATCTTACCGGAGGTGGGAGCAAGGATACCTCCCATCAGACGGATTGTTGTCGTTTTACCGGCTCCGTTTGGGCCAATAAAACCATAAATTTCGCCGGCAGCGACATCTAAACTGAGCTTGTTTACCGCCAGGGTAGTGCCGTAATCCTTGGTTAGTTCCTGCAGTTTAATCATTTTATTTGCTCTAATACCTCCAGTTTAATTTTACCTATGGCGCCAATTAAATTTAGTTGCTCTTTGCCATTGCCCCGGACAAGCATGATGTGGGTCACGTCAGCCGGGAACTGATTGAAAACAGCGTCGGCAGTAATCCATTTATCCAGATAAAGAACGCACCACTCGTGGTAATAAAACCGGCCCCGTAGATAAACCAATCCCGCTTCTATTTGCGCCGGTATTCCGGCAGCCCGCAGTAAAGAAACTGTAAGCACGGAATGCTCTTTACAGGCGCCGGCTTTATTTTTCAGAACCTCCAGCGCGTTGGGCACGGACAGAACCGGTTTTTTCTCAATATTGCGGTAAACCCAATCGACAATTTTTCTTGCTTTTTGCTCGTCAGTATCAGTTTGCTTGATAATATTATTCACTTGTCTCTTAATCTGCGGATCGTCGGATTGTATAAGCGCTGAAGGTTTTAAAAAGACGGCAATATCTCCGGGGAAATTATGATTCAACGTTGAAGATAATGGCAGTGGCTCCCTGGTGATGGTTAGAATATTGTTGTGAAAACTTTGCCTTTCATCATTGAGAGATAAAGTGTTGCCGATACCGCTGATTTTGATTTTAATTGCGCGCAGCCCTTCAGGTTCAGTAATTTCAACATTGGAGGGTATGGAGGAAATTTGTGTAAAATCAACGCTGGCTCCGGAAGCTATTCCTTCCATGGCTTTTTGCTGGCTAACCTTTTCCATAGAGATGCCCAGAATGCCTGTTTCCTTCACAACATCTCCCTCTTTATTCAGCCATGCGCAGTTTTTGGCACCCATGAAATCGGCGCAATATTTTTTTGTCAGAATTCGTTTCTCCATTAT
Organism: Smithella sp.; assembly: GCA_052139735.1. Lineage (GTDB taxonomy): Bacteria > Desulfobacterota > Syntrophia > Syntrophales > Smithellaceae > Smithella. The sequence goes on from JBKQWB010000038.1 coordinate 103,083, forward strand.
GGTAATAATTTCATCGGCATTTCTGGTAACTTTTATCGCGCGAATTGAAAGTGTTGAGGGATCGAAAATACTGAAACTGCGGGTTGAATCTTTTTCCAAATCATTATGAAATGCGGTCTCATAAATGTTGCCGCTGACATGAGGAATGTCTGTCAGCGGGATTTCGCTTTTTTCTTGCGTTTCAGGCGAACCGGTGAACAAAATCAGCTTATTTTTAATTACATGGCCGTGAGCATTAAATTGAAAAATGCCGGAATTCATATTAAAATTAAATGAAGAAAGCGTCATATCCGGGTTCAAATCGCCATCTGTCGAAATATTGAGTTCCTGAGTTACTCCCATTATATTGATTTGCATAAAAATAGTCTCAACAAAATGAAACTTTTTATTCGCATGAGTAAAAGTCCGGTGAATTAACCCGATCTTATTATTGTTTTGATATATATTCATCCATGTGTCTTGCGGCTGCTGTGATTTAGACACTTGTATCGTTGCGACTGATTCCATTTTTTTCTGAAAAAAATCAAGACGGATTAATAACAGCGAGAAAAAGGCAAGCGTGATTACAATGCCCCAGACCATGTTCCATTTTATTTTTTGCATATTTTTCATGAGAAGATGAGCCAAAGAAAATTCAGTAATTAGATTAATTTTAATTATACATAATACATGCGGTGTATGCAATAGCAAACAAATACTTATTCTGACTTGTTTTTGTATAAAAATTAAAGATTTATTGACAATCGCACTCAATTGATATATCAAAAAAAGTCATTTAATGCTTATGCAGTATCTAGCAGACGGCTTGTACTTTTTACCGTTTCAGTATCATATAAAATGCGAATTTGTATTAAGAAAAGATAAATGCTTTATGAAACGTGATAATATTATTGCTACCGAAGGTTATCCTTTTATCGTTGTTTCCCTTGTCGTCACGTTTATCGCTTTGTTAAGCGGGAACCGGTGGTTGATCATTCTATTTACTCTTCTGACATTTTTTATTATCTGGTTTTTCCGTAATCCGGAAAGATCTTTTCAAGACCAGGAAAAAGCCCTGATTTCTCCGGCCGATGGTAAAGTAATCAAAATTGAAAATGTCGAAGTGGATGGAACAATTTCCGGAAGATTTAAAAAAATAAGTATTTTTATGAATGTCTTTAATGTCCACGTTAATCGAGCTCCCTATGCGGGGAAAATTGAAACTATTAATTACCACGAAGGTAAATTTTTTTCTGCCAATTTAGATAAGGCTTCAAAAGAGAATGAACGCAATGAAGTTATGATTCATACTGAAGATGGACGCACTATTTGGACAGTGCAGATTGCCGGTCTGGTCGCCCGGCGTATTGTTTGTTGGGTAAACCCGGGAGCGAACATTAAAAAAGGCGAACGCTTTGGCTTAATTCGCTTTGGTTCGCGAGTGGATGTTTATTTGCCTGAAGATTCCGATATCTCAGTTAAGCCCAAAGACAAAGTTAAAGCGGGTCAGACAATTTTAGGATATCTATCATGAATATGGAAAATTCTCCTCAAAGGGTGCGTATTAGAAAAGGAATCTATGTGTTGCCGAATTTGTTCACTTCGGCCAGCTTATTTTGCGGATTCTATTCCATGATCGCTTCAATTAAAGAAAATTTTGTTCCCGCGGCGATAGCTATTCTTGTATCAGGTATTTTTGATGGATTGGATGGCCGTGTTGCCCGCTGGACAAATACAACCAGTAAATTTGGCGCGGAATATGATTCTCTGGCCGATGTTATAGCTTTCGGTATTGCTCCATCACTTTTGGCATATAACTGGTCTTTGTCTATTTACGGGAAGATGGGCTGGATAGTATCTTTTTTGTTTGTCCTTTGCGGCGCATTAAGATTAGCCAGATACAACATCCAGATAGGTATAATTGAAAGCAAGGTATTTAATGGCCTGCCTATTCCCGCTGCGGCTGCAGTTGTAGCGATGACAGTAATATTTTTCGATTATTTCGGTGTGGAAGGGAAAATCTATAATATTCTAATCCTGGTTTCTGTCTTCTTTTTATCTTTCCTGATGGTCAGCAGTGTCAAATATTACAGCTTTAAAGATATGACACTTCTTAAACGTAAACCTTTTACAATATTCTTCTGGTTAATCGTTTTACTGATTATAATTGTTCATTGGCCGGAAATAATGGGTTTCGTGATTATCTTAGGTTACGCTATTTCCGGACCGGTTTGGTGGGTAATAAGAATTGACCGGCAAAAATGGCAGGAAGCCAAGAGAAAGAAAAATGATATTAATCAGTAAAATAATTATAACAGGATTATCATTTTATTTTTTCGTGAAAAATTATGAGAATTATCGGAGGTAATGCCAAGGGAAGGAAGTTGCTTTTTCCTCCCGGATCGAAGGAACGGCCAACATCGGATTTTTTACGAGAAGCTCTTTTTAATATATTAGGTCACTTGGAAGATAAAACATTTCTTGATCTTTTTGCCGGGTCGGGCAGTGTCGGTTTAGAAGCAGCCAGCCGAGGAGCACAAGAAGTTTATTTTGTGGAGAAAAACAAAAACCTTGTTGCGATTATCAAGAAAAATATTAAAACATGCTGTTTAGATAAAAATTGCAGTATAATTGCCAAAGATGTTGAGTATGGTTTAAGCGATCTTCTTAAAAAAAAATGTAAAGTTGATATTATATTTGCCGATCCGCCCTATAACCGGAATCTGGTCGGGACAGCGCTGAATCTCTTAAATAAATATCAAGTTTTCAAAGAAGATGCTGTGGTTGTAATTCAACATTCGATAAAGGAAAGTTTCAGCGGGACAGTGGATAATAATATTTATCTGACAGATCAGAGAAAATATGGCGACAATGTCTTAACTTTTTTAAAGATGGAGAATAAATGATGCAGGATAATTTCGTTAAAAGAATCGCAATATACCCGGGATCATTTGATCCGATTACGAATGGTCATGTCGATATTATCAAAAGGGGTTTGAGAATGTTTGATGAAATCGTCGTCCTTATCGCTTACAATCCCAACAAGGTTTATCTTTTTACAGTGGAAGAAAGAATGGAAATGATCCGCGAAATATTCAAGGATACTAAAAACGTCAGGGTGGATTGCTATTCAGGTCTGCTGGTTGATTATTTAAAAATTACCGGCGCCAATATAATATTGCGTGGAATGAGAGCTCTATCTGATTTTGAATATGAATTTCAAATGGCGCTGATGAACCGTCGTCAAACAAAAGAACTCGAAACCGTGTTTCTTATGAGCGGGTTCAAATGGTTTTATACGAGTTCCCAGTTAATAAAAGAAGTGGCTAGTCTGGGAGGAACGGTTAAAACTTTAGTGCCGGATAATGTTAATCAGAAATTAGTGGAAAAATTTAATACGAATAATATTAAGGGGTAGCTTTTTCGATTGTCATCGAGAGTAGTAAAAATATTAATTCATCGGAAAATTTAGCAAATACCGCTAAAGCAAGCGCCTTTTTGGAGCCTGGGGAAGAGAAATCCGTCATTGGCGCGATAAACGATGAAACTCCCCGTCCATTGATTTTTCGTTCGAGATTTGGATTTTATTCAATCGCGGGGACAGGTCTTCGGGCAGATCAATTGTGTCTGCAATGTTGGCGGGGCAATTGAGTTTAACCTTAGCTTCACGTCCTCGTCATTTAATAATATTTTAGTTGAAGATGAATTCAAATGTTGTAAATTCATTACGAATAAATTCGTTAGAGAGTTGGCGTTTGTGGAAAATTTATCTTTTATCAGGAGAAGAAAAACAAAAAAGATAAATCTTGGTATTGTACCAATAGGTGGGGACTCTCCCATTGTCGTGCAATCGATGACAAATACGGATACGCGGGATGTGGAAGCCACTGTAGCGCAAATCAACGTGCTTGCCAGAGCCGGTTGTGAAGTCATCCGCGTCGCTGTGCCCGATAAAGAAGCTGTGCAGGCGATTCCCGCCATAAAAAAGAAAATTAATATTCCGCTCGTTGCCGATATTCATTTCGATTACCGTCTGGCTATAAATGCCATGAAACAGGGAGTTGCGGGAATCAGGATCAACCCCGGCAATATCGCCCCGGATAAAATCCGCGAAATTGTCAAGGTGGCCAAAGAGCGGGAAACAGTGATTCGTATTGGCATTAATTCCGGTTCTCTGCAAAAAGATTTATTGTCGAAATATGGAGGCGCGACGGCTGATGCCCTTGTTGAGAGCGCGTTGCAAAACATAGAGGTGGTGGAAGATCAGGGTTTTGGCTTGATTAAATTGTCGCTTAAATCATCGGATGTCCCCACGATGATCAGTGCTTATCGCGCTATTTCGGCAAAAACAGATTATCCTTTACACCTGGGAGTGACGGAAGCCGGATCACTGGTTAGTGCCGCAATTAAATCCGCGCTGGGAATAGGCACTCTTCTTTATGAAGGTATCGGCGACACAATCAGGGTGTCTGTTACAGGCGATCCTGTTTTGGAAATTCCCATGGCTTATGGAATTTTACGTGCGTTGAAAATCAGAAAGGTGGGACCCGAAATTGTTTCCTGTCCAACTTGCGGGCGTTGTGAAATTGATCTTTTAAATGTAACCGGCAAAATAGAAAAGGCTCTTGCGGGTAAAAAGGATTATTTGAAAATTGCTCTAATGGGCTGTGTGGTTAACGGGCCAGGTGAAGCGGCGGATGCCGATATAGGTATTGCCGGAGGCAAGGGGCAGGGGATTCTTTTTAAAAAGGGAAAAGTTGTAAAAAAAGTTCACGAAAAAGACTTCGTGAAAGTTTTACTTAAAGAGATAAATATTATGATGGACGAAAGGAAAAAGATTTAATGCGATATTCAGAAATGTTCTTACCGACGGGACGGGAAGTTCCTTCCGATGCCGATGTAATAAGTCACCAGTTAATGATCAGGGCCGGTATGATCAGAAAATTGACCAGCGGCATATATTCATACCTGCCTCTGGGTTATCGCGTTATCCGCAAGCTGGAACAAATTATCCGGGAAGAAATGGATAAAGCCGGAGCGCAGGAAGTTCATCTTTCAATGGTTCAGCCTGCGGAGCTCTGGGAAGAATCGGGACGATGGACGCATTATGGAAAAGAACTTTTAAGATTTCGAGATCGTCATGACCATCAATACTGTCTGGGGCCGACCCATGAAGAGGTCATAACCGGTTTGGTCCGTAATGAAATCAAAACCTATCGTCAGTTGCCCCGCAATCTTTATCAAATTCAGACAAAGTTTCGCGATGAAGTTCGTCCGCGCTTTGGCGTGATGCGCTGCCGGGAATTTGGAATGAAAGACGCTTACAGTTTTGATGTTGATGAAGAGGGCGCGGAGAAAAGTTATGAGAAGATGTTTGCCGCCTATAATAATATTTTCCGGCGTTGCGGTTTACAATTCCGTTCGGTGGAAGCTGATTCGGGCAGCATCGGCGGGAAATATTCGCATGAATTTATGGTCATGGCCGAATCCGGCGAAGACGCGATAGTGTTTTGTGAAAAATGTTCTTACGCGGCTAATCTGGAAAAAGCCGAAGTGGCGTGTCCGGAGAAAAAATTAATATTTGAAGAGGATTTTCTGCCTTTGGAAAATGTTAATACGCCGGATGTTCGTACCATTGAAGAAGTCAGCGCTTTTTTAAAAGTGAATCCGCAGGATATCGTGAAAACATTGATTTTCAATGCCGATGGTAAACCTTACGCCGTGCTTATAGGCGGCGATCAGGAAGTCAACGAGATAAAAGTAAAAAATTATTTAGGCGCTTCCGAATTGGAACTTGCCTCTGATGAAATGATTATGCAGGCGACGGGTGCGCCGCGTGGATTTGCCGGTCCCGTGAATATAAAAATACCGATACTTATTGATTATTCAGTAATTGATATGATCAATTTTGTCACCGGCGCCAATAAGGAAAATTATCATATAAAGAATGTGAACATCGGCAGGGATTTTAAAGTTGACGCATTTGCTGATTTTCGTGTTATCACGGATAAGGACAAATGCCCCCGTTGCGGCGGTAGCATAAAGTTCGCGCGGGGTATCGAAGTAGGTCATGTTTTTAAACTGGGAACAAAATACAGCAAAGCGATGAAGGCCGTATATCTTGATAAAGACGGTCAGGAAAAAATCATGATAATGGGCTGTTATGGAATTGGAATCGGCAGGACGGTTGCCGCCGGAATTGAACAGAATTACGATGAAAACGGAATTGTCTGGCCGATGCCTCTGGCGCCATACCATGTGATTATAACGCCTGTAAATGTCAATGAAAAGAATATCATGGATGTCGCTGAGAATCTTTATAATTCGATTAAAGCCTTGGGTATTGATGTTATTTTCGATGATCGTGACGAACGCGCCGGTGTGAAGTTTAAAGACGCGGAACTCATCGGCATTCCGCTCCGAGTTACCATAGGTCAGAAAAACCTTTCTCAGGGAAATGTTGAGCTGAAAATCAGAAAGACCGGCGAAAATAAGTTGTACTCACTGCAGGAGATAGTACAAAAAATAAAACAAATTATTGAGCAGGAATTAAATCCTGATATACTATAGCCGTAAGTCGTCGAACAGACTGGAGACTTAATGCTACGTATTAATGATATTATTGATAAAGCTCAAACTTATCTTCCGCCCGAAGACCTGGAAATGATTGAAAAGGCCTATATTTACTCGGCCTCAGTGCATCAGGGACAGGTAAGATTATCGGGGGAACCGTATCTCACCCACCCGATGGAAGTAGCGGGAATCCTGACTGATATGAAAATGGATGCCGCGACAATTATCAGCGGATTACTGCACGACACAATCGAAGACACTTTAACCACAGCCGAACAGCTGGAAAGAGAGTTTGGCAAGGACGTGGCTTTTCTGGTCGAAGGATTGACCAAACTCAGCCGTATTTCTTTCGGCTCTCAGGAAGAAAGACAATCTGAAAATTTTCGCAAAATGATTTTGGCCATGTCCACAGATATCCGTATTTTACTGGTGCGCCTGGCTGACCGGATTCACAATATGAGGACTTTGCAGTATCACCAGAAGGAGAGAAGACTTTATATTGCCAGGGAGACTATAGATATATACGCGCCATTGGCCAATCGTCTCGGAATAAATTCGATGAGGATGGAATTGGAAGACTTGTCTTTTCAGTATATTGCTCCCGATGCTTATGAAGAATTATCCGCGCAAATCGCCAAATCAAATGAAGCCCGCAATCGTTATACCGAAGAAGTTAAGAGTATCATTTTCAAAGAACTGGAGAAATATTCCATTAAATGCAAAGTTGAAGGAAGGGCGAAACACCTTTACAGCATTTACAAAAAAATGCACGAACAGCACATAAAATTTGACGAAGTTTACGACATCATCGCGTTTCGCGTAATACTTGATTCCGATATGGAAAAAACCTGCTATGAAGTATTGAGCATGGTGCATGCCCTCTGGAAGCCTGTCCCCGGAAGATTTAAGGATTACATAGCTATGCCTAAAGCCAATAACTATCAATCTTTACATACTACAGTTATCGGACCATACGGGGAAAGAGTGGAAATCCAGATCAGGACTAAAGCAATGCACGAATGGGCTGAAAAGGGCATTGCCGCGCACTGGCGGTATAAAGAAGGCCGGGCTCATAGAGATGATGAAGAGAACCAGATAAAAAAACTCAGAGAAGTACTGGAAATACAGCAGGACATAAAAAATCCCAAGGAATTCATGTCCGACTTGAAGTTGGCATTATTTCCGGAAGAAGTTTATGTTTTTACGCCTCATGGCGATGTTAAATCTTTTCCCAAAGGAGCCACACCCATTGATTTTGCGTACAGCATTCATACCGATGTCGGCAATCAGTGCATTGGCGCCAAGGTTAACAGAAGTATAGTTCCGCTCCGATATAAACTGCAAAATGGAGATCGCGTGGAAATAATAACTCAGGCGGGTCACCATCCCAGTAAGGACTGGTTGAAAAATGTCGTAACAACGAGAGCGATTTCCAAAATAAGAAACTGGATTAATTTAGAAGAAAAGAAAAGCAGCATGGCTTTAGGACGCGATTTGCTGGAAAAAGAATTTAAAAGAAATAATTTAAAATTCAGCAATTATATTAAGTCGGAAGAAATTAAAAAGGTATTTGCCGGATTTTCCGTGACTTTGCTTGATGATTTAATTTCACAGGTGGGTCTTGGCCGGATTTCACCAAGGCGGGTTGTCAATTATTTTCTGCTAGGCGTTGATGCCGAAATGAATGAGCCGGTGAAAGAAAAAATAAAGAAGAAAAAGCCGGCATCCCCATCAAGGGGCGTGTCACTTATTGGCATTGACGATATAGACGATATAATGGTTAATTTTGCCAAATGTTGCAATCCAATTCCGGGAGATGAAATATCGGGCTATATTTCCCGCGGACGCGGCGTTATAGTGCACACAAACAAATGTCCCTATATAAAAAAAATGGATGCCGAAAGAATCGTAAATGTCCAATGGAGTTCCAGAGAGGAGAATACTTATCCTGTACATATTAAAGTTATTTGTGAAGACATCAAGGGAATATTGACGGAAGTCAGTTCGATCATTTCATCCTTTGATGTCAATATCAGTTACGCTCAGGTAGAAACGATTAATATGATTGCCACCTGTAATTTTGTAATCGACATCAGCAGTTTACAGCAGCTTAATCAAATCCTTTCGGCAATAAAACAGTTAAAATTTGTCAGATCAATCGAGCGTTTACATCATTTTTAAAATTTAGTAAGAATACAAATTGATTGTTGACAAACGAAGCGACTCTGCTATAAGCAAGCGCAACTTTAATATTGGTGATCATTATGTTTAATAAGAAAAATATATTGTTAATGATTGGCGTTTTTGTGTGCTTTGTATTTTGCGCGGCTTGTGAGCTATCCGCGATGGAAAAAAAGCATATAATCCTTATTGATCCGGCACACGGAGGGCAGGATCAAGGCATTAAATTGACGAATGATGTTTACGAAAAAGATATTACACTGGCAATTGCCCAGTTCATAAAGAAAGAACTTTCTAAAGAAAGCAATCTGGAAGTTGTTTTAACCCGTGATTCAGACAAGACGGTTACTGAAGAAGACCGGAAAAGAAGTATTGAGAAAATTAAGCCGGACTTTTTTTTAAGTCTTCATGTTAACGGAGGATTCGGCAGGAATGCTTCCGGATTCGAGCTCTATTACCAGGGACTGAGTGAAGATATAATCAAAGGAAAAAAGACGGCAAAAGACGATAAGTTGCAGGTGAAAAATAAATGTCAGAATGATTCTGTGGCTATGGCAAAAATTATTCAGGAAAACTTGAATACTTTGTTCCCGCGAAAGGGCAGGGGTTTGAGAAAAGCCGATTTGCCGGTAACTGATGGTTTGCTTGTGCCGGCATTGGTTGTGGAAATGGGCTTTGCTACAAATTCCGAAGACAAAAGTAAATTACTTAATTTAAAAACACAAGCGGAGATTTCCAAATCTCTGGCAAAAAGCATTAAAACATTTTTCAGGTGATCAGTGATTGAAAGAAATTCAGGCAGAAAATTCAGCGAACTAAGACCGATAAAGATTACAAATAATTACTTGATGAGTGATGCCGGTTCAGTTTTAGTGGAATTTGGCAATACCAAAGTAATTTGCGCGGCCTCGCTGGATAATAAGACGGCGCCCTTTTTAAGAAATACAGGGAAAGGCTGGCTGACAGCTGAATATTCTATGCTGCCCATGTCCACCCAAACACGGACAGCGAGGGAATCCGTTCGGGGACGATTGGGGGGCCGGACGCACGAAATTCAACGATTGATTGGCCGGTCTCTACGGACAGTGACGGATTTAACCGCTTTTGGCGAAAAAACAATTTATTTAGACTGCGATGTTATCCAGGCTGATGGAGGAACAAGAACGGCGTCAATAACCGGCGCGTTTATCGCGCTGGTTGATTTATTTAAAAAAATGCGACAGGATGGCATAGTAAAAGAAATTCCTGTAAGCGACTTTTTATCAGCGATCAGTGTAGGTATAATAGATAATCAGGTTTTACTCGATTTGGAATACGAAGAAGATTCCCGGGCGGACGTGGATATGAATTTTGTCATGACCGGTTCAGGACTGTTTATTGAAGTACAGGGCACCGCAGAGCGGGTTCCATTCAACAAAGAACAAATGGCGCAGATGACAGATATGGCCTCAAGCGGCATCCGGCAGATTATTGAACGGCAGAAAGAAATTGTGGGTGATCTGAGGGGATGAAAATTGTTTTTGCTTCCGGCAACGAAGGAAAAGTAAAAGAGATCAGAGAAATGCTTGAAGGAATGGGAATCCAATTAGTTTCTTTAAAAGATTACTTTCGCGTACCGGAAATTATAGAAGACGGAAAAAGTTTTCTGGAAAACGCTTTAATAAAAGCGAAGATAATTTCCGCCTTTACCGGTGAAACCGTTTTGGCGGATGATTCCGGATTACAGGTGGATGCGTTGGGAGGAGAGCCGGGCATTTATTCTGCACGTTATGCCGGCCAAAATGCAACGGACGACGACAATATAAATCTTCTTCTGGCTAAATTAAAAAGCATTCCGCAGGAAAAAAGGACGGCTTCTTTCTGTTGTGCTCTAGTATTATATAGCGCAAACGGCAGTTACGATAGCTTTGAATCAAAATGGAAAGGGCGGATTATCGATGAGCGCCGCGGCGATAACGGTTTTGGTTACGATCCCGTTTTTTTCGTGCCGGAACTAAAAATGACTGCTGCGGAATTGCCGGCGGAAATAAAAAATAAAGTGAGTCATCGGGGGCAGGCTTTTGCCCAGCTTAAAAAGGTCCTTGGTGAAAGATTAAAAAATTAGAAGTCGGGGCGTAGCGCAGCCCGGTAGCGCGCCTGCTTTGGGAGCAGGATGTCGAGTGTTCGAATCACTCCGCCCCGACCAATTTTAAAATAGCTTATCTTCATACCTTCTACTCAAATCCCTCACCGGATATCTTTTTCATTGGCAAACCTCAATCGATATTTCTTAATGATGGCATCATATCAATAATAAAAGAGTACCTCTTTAAGACATTATTTTCATTGACATAAAAAACCAATTACTTTATATTATATGTAGTTTCATATGTCAGAAAACAATGCCCTACTTTATCTAAGGAGCATCATGGCATATCCAATTCCCAGAAAAAAAACTATTTTTCTTGTTCGCTTGATGGTCATCATTACATCAGCTTATTTTATTATTTTTTCGCCGTCAGCTGGCAGAGAATTGGAAATCTATGCCTATATTTTTATCGCGTTTTATCTGATGACCAATCTGATTGTTGCCTACATTCCTGAAAAATATTTCTATGACGATAAGATTTTCTATGGGTTTGTTTTATGCGACAGCATACTGTTGCCGGCCGGAATTTATTTTTCCGGATATGTCGGGTCGGATTTATACCTGATGTTTTTTTTCATTATCTCGTTAACTACAATGAGTTCCAGCTTTAGATACCTGGTGATGAACACTCTCTTCTTTTCCGTCATCTACAGTTGGCTGTTATATAAAAGGGATCTTTTAACAGGTCCGATGGCCGGCAGCTATTTGATCCAGATTCCGTTTATTGACGTCATTGCATTGTTTTACGGATATCTCATAACGACCCGGTTAAAAGATAAAGACGAACGGATTAATGAAGTCAGGGAAAGATATGAGCAAATAGTTCAGGCCACGGATGTGTTGATGTGCATTGTTGATCATTACAACAAGATTTTATTTGCCAATCAAAAACTTGTCAGGTTTTATGGATTTCAGGATGAAAAAAGTCTTTTAGGTTTGACCATCTCGCAGATTTATAATGAAGATGAAATCGAATCTGAAAAATCGTTGAGCCATGTTAAGTCGGCATATGAAAATAATGCCATGGTGCAGTATGAATCCTATGACAAAAATCATTCTATATGGCTTGCCAATACACTGAGTCCGATAAGAGATCCCTCAAGTCATGATGTTTTTGCGGTTTGCATTATTTCAAAAGACATCACTGATCGGATTGAAAGGGAGAAAAATTTAAATGATACTGTTGAAATGTTACGAAAAACCAGGGACCAGTTGATACAAAAGGATAAGATGGCCGCTCTCGGACGATTGGCATCCGGCATTGCGCATGAAATGAGGAATCCGCTGGAAATTATTAATATGGGAATGGATTATCTGGAGAGCAATCTTCCTGATGATAATCCTAACATCAGTGAATCAATAGAAAAAATATTTAACGCCATTAACAGGGCCGAAAATATTATCAAAAACATTTTATCATTTTCAAGACAATCGGTAGGAGAAATAACGCAAATCCCCATATGCCAATTGCTTGATAACGTGTTGACGCTTGCAGAACAAACGATTCAGAAAAATAGCGTGAACGTACAACGTGAATATGAAAACGAATTGCTGGAAGTGGCCGGTGATTATAATATGATGCAGCAGGTATTTTTAAATCTTGTCAATAATGCGGTTGATTCCATGAATAACGATAAAGAAAAGATATTGACGATTCGCGCCTATAAACAATTAGTCTCTGAGGTAGGTTATAAAACCGGTTACCGTCGGGCTGATTATTTTAGCATTGGTGATGAAATGATTGTTGTGGAAATATCAGATACAGGAAAAGGAATTCCCGATGAAATTCTGCCCAAAATATTTGAGCCATTTTTTACGACTAAGGCCAAAAATGAGGGAACGGGTCTTGGCCTTAGCATTGCTCATATGATAATGGATCGATTATATGGCACGATTGATGTCGAGAGCCGGGAAAACCAGGGAACAACTTTTTTTATTAAACTTCAACCGAAAAGCAAATTAACAAAAACAAAGGAGAGATGAGATGTCCGGAAATATAAAAGTGTTGGCTATTGATGATGAAGCTGATTTTTGTTATTTTGTCAAAAAAAATCTCATGCAGTCAGGGATGTTCGATGTGATTATCGCGACAAATGGCGCCGAAGGAATAAAATTGGCCGAAAATGAAAAACCGGATATTATCCTGCTTGATCTGTTCATGCCAGACATGCCCGGCGAAGATGTTGCGGCTGCTTTAAAAGAAAAGGCCTCTACAGCTAAAATACCGATTCTTTATGTCACAGCACTTGCCACAAATGAAGATGTTATTGAAGGGAAGGAGAATAAAATTGGAAATAACTATATTCTGCCAAAACCGGTACGGACAAAAAAACTAATAGAAACAATTGTTAAAATTTTGGGAGAATATCAATCTTAATAAAATCAATGAAAGATGATAGTTCAAACAATACAAAAAAAGTTATTCTCGTTACCGGTGGAACCGGCTACATTGGGAGCCATGCCGTTATCGCCCTCACTGCCGCAGGCTATCATCCGGTTATTGTAGATAACCTCACAAACAGCAGGGCCTCTGTTCTGGAACGTATTACGGAAATCACCGGCAAGCGGCCGTCTTTCTATAAAATCAACATACAGAATAGCGCTGCCCTTAATGAGATTTTTCAGGAACATCAAATCGCGGCCGTTATTCATTTCGCGGGCCTTAAGGCTGTGGGCGAATCAATAGTTGATCCCCTGCGTTATTATGAGAATAATATTAAAAGCGCCATCTCTCTTTGTTCTGTTATGTCGAAACAAAATATTAAAAGTCTCATCTTTAGCTCATCGGCTTCTATATACGGAGAACCGTCTATCTTTCCTGTCAAAGAGGATTGCACTCCGGCTCCTACAAATCCTTATGCCCGTTCAAAACTGATCATCGAGCAGATTCTTCAGGATATCCATGTAGCCGACCCATCATGGCGAATTGTCATCCTGCGCTATTTTAATCCCGTCGGCGCCCATGAAAGCGGTCTGGTTGGCGAAGATCCCCGGGGAGTTCCCAATAACCTCATGCCCTGCATAAGCCAGGTTGCCATGGGAAGCCGCAAGAAAATTAATATTTATGGTAAGGACTATCCCACATCAGACGGTACGGGAGTGCGAGACTATATCCATATTATGGATTTGGTTGAAGGTCATGTGGCCGCTTTGGTAAAGATGGAAAAGACTGATTTGTGGTCATCATACAAAAACCCTTTGATTATAAATCTTGGTACCGGGCAGGGTTATACAGTTATGGAGATGCTCCGGGCCTTTGAAGAAGCATCGGGGAAAAAGATACCCTATCGCATTACCGGCCGGCGCCCTGGCGATATCGCGGCCTGCTATGCGGACCCTTCTTTGGCGCAAAAACTTCTGAAGTGGAAAGCCAAACGCAGCCTTGTGGATATGTGCAGCGATGCGTGGCGTTGGCAATCCCGTAATCTGCAGGGTTATTCATAAGAAATACCCATTATTTTAAAGACTCCGGCCGAACTCATTGGGTAGCAAGCAGAGGCTCCACTTCATCACGGATTTTTTGCAGGCTTTCTTCGGATGTGGCTTCAAAACGTAAAACGATTACCGGCTGCGTATTGGAAGAACGAACTAACGCCCATCCGTCGTCAAAAGGAATACGTATTCCGTCTATATCAACAATGCCGGGTATGTTTTGAAAATGTTTTCTGATTCTTTTTACAATTTCCGCCTTTTTGTTGTCATCGCAGTCGATTCTGATTTCCGGTGTGGCATATGTTTTTGGTACATCAGAAAACAGCGTACTAATTTTCTTGCAGGTCAGGGAAAGAATTTCCAACAATCTGAGCGCCGCGTAAATAGCGTCATCATAGCCGAAATAACGGTCGGCAAAGAAGAAATGCCCGCTCATTTCACCGCCCAACACCGCTTTTTCTTCTTTCATTTTCGCCTTGATCAACGAATGTCCGGCTTTCCACATTATAGCATGGCCTGAATGTTTTTTTATATCGTCAAATAAAACCTGTGAACACTTCACTTCGCCGATTATTGTGGAATGGGGCTTCTTGCTCAGAATCTGGCGGGCAAAAAGCAGTAGCAGTTTGTCTCCCCAGAGTATTTCGCCTTTGTCGCTGATTACGCCAAGACGGTCGGCATCGCCGTCAAATGCTATTCCGAGGTCCGCTTTTTTACTGCGGACTAATTCAATCAACTTTGTTAAGTTTTTTTCCACCGTAGGATCGGGAAAATGATTCGGGAAATTACCGTCCGGTTCGCAGTAAATGGGGATGACTTCGCAGCCATAACGTTTTAAAAGAGGAAGGGCGAAGAGCCCCCCGACACCATTGCCGGCGTCAACAACGACTTTAATTTTTCTATTGATTTTAATTTTGTTAAAAAGATAATTTTCATAATCCATGGAGATGTTCTGGAACCGTGATGAAGCGCTGCCTTTGGAGTATTTGCCGCTTTTCATGATCTTTCTTAATTCCTGAATCTGCCGCCCGTAAATGGTGCTGTGGCCGATGCAAATTTTGAAACCATTGAATTCGGGCGGATTATGGCTGCCCGTAATCATAACTCCTCCTCCGATGTGCAGATGGCGAATGGAGAAGTAAAGCATGGGGGTGGCGCAAAGACCGATATCAATTGTGTTAATGCCGGAGGAATTAAGGCCTTTAATTAAAAAGTTGTGATAGGCTTCAGAACTCAAACGGCAATCGCGCCCGATGGTCATGTTCTTTATTTTGTGCCGTACGGCATAGGTTCCTATAGTGCGGCCAAGGTTGAAAACAAATTCTCCATTTAGATCTTTGTCTACAACACCTCTTATATCATATTCTCTAAATACGTTAGGATTAAACAATTGTAAAACTCCTTTTGTAATTTATGTTTTAAATTTCAGTGTTAATTCGTAAACACCGCTATCGGATTTTCTATGCATATCAAATCCGCCTTTTTCAAAGACATGGAGCATAGGCGTGTTTTCAACGAGTACATCAGCGGTGAATCCCAGTAACCCCTGTCTTTTGGCAAGATAAGTTAGATACTGCAGCAATGCGAATCCTATTCCGGAATTCTGCTGGTCCTCACGAACGGCAAATGCCACCTCAGCGGTATGTAAGCCCTCATCAATTCCATATTGGCCAACGGCGGCAATAAATTGATTAGTCTGATCTCCCATGACAACTACCAGCACAAGTTCTTTCGTATAATCGATTATTACAAAATTCTGTAGTCTTTCGTGCGGCATGTCTTTCCTGAAAGAGAGAAAGCGTCTGTGGATGCTCCTGTCGGAAAGAGAATAGAAGAAGTCTTTTAAAAGTGGTTCATCGCTGATTTTGACTGGCCGGATAAAAAGTTGTAAGCCTGTCTTGGTCGTGGCGTATGTTTCCAGATCAGCAGGGTATTCACCCTGTTTACCGGGAATAAAGGCCTGGTCTTTAAAAATCAAGCCGCGTTTTTTTGCTTCGTCAATAAGCCATGGCCGGAATTTGGGATGGGCTATGGAAATTAATGCCATGGCTCTTTCTCTGATGTTCTTCCCGTGCAGGTAGACAATACCATATTCCGTTACGACATAACGTATATCAGCGCGATTGAGAGTTACTCCCGCCTGTTCTTTTAGAGCAGGAACAATGCGGGAAACGGCATCATTTAGAGAAGTAGATTTAAGCGCCAGGATGGTCTTACCGTTTCTGGAAAATAACGCTCCTCTCATAAAATCCTGATGTCCGCCGATACCGCTGTAAAAGACACTCCCTATTGATTCAGAAGTCGCTTGTCCGCTTAAGTCTATTTCCAGCGCACTGTTAATGGCGACCATATTGTCTATTCGAGCCATAATCAAGGGATTATTCGTATAGTCAAGGGTCCGAAATAATATGGAAGGATTGTTATCGAGAAAATGATAAGTGGATCTGTTTCCCATGCTGAAAGAAGCAACTGTTCTTCCGTGATCAATGGTTTTTCTGGAATTATCGATGACACCGGCTTTAATTAAATTAACCAGGCCGTCGCTTAAGAGCTCGGTATGCACCCCCAGATTTTTTTTATCGTACAAACTGGACATAATGGCGTTGGGCAAACTGCCCCAGCCAACTTGAATCGTGTCTCCATCCTGAACCAGGCGGGCCACATTTTTCCCGATGGTTTTAATAACGTCGCTTGTTTGCGAGCCCGATACTGATAAAAGCGGTTCATCGTAAGGGATAATAAAATCAACATCTTTAATGTGAATGAAGCCATCGCCGTGAATTCGCGGCATGTTTGGATTTATCTGCGCAATAACAATATTTGCCTTTTCAGTGGCGGCTTTTACTATATCCACACTGACACCAAGGCTCAAATAGTGATGTTCATCCGGCAGGGATGTTTGTATCAGCGCTACGTCGATTCGGACAACGCCGCTGGATAACAGGGAAGGGACAGCAGAGAGTGAAATAGGCGTGTAGTCGGCCATTCCCGCATTAATGGAATCACGCGTGCTATTGCCTATGAAAAAAGAATTATGACGAAAATTAGCTTTATACTTGGCTTCGGTATACGGAGCAAGGCCTAATGAATAAATATGAATAATTTCTGCATCAAAAAAAGCTTTGGGGTTGGATTCCACATAACGTATCATCGCCTGAACAAGGTATTGAGGTTCGCCGCAGCCGGAGGCAACAAAGATGTGATCTCCACGGCGAATATGGCTGAAAATTTCATCTTCCGAAGCGAATTTTTCCGGATATACTTTTTTGAAGCCAGCAAGGTATTCTAGAAAAATTTCCGGTTTCATAACAACCTCCATAAATTATTTTGTTTATGGGAAAAACTAACATTTTGAAACTATTATAGGTAAAATAATGTTGCCTGTCAATTAAAGACAACTATTAAAGACAATTATTGGTGAGAATCATTTTAGAATGGGCATAATATCCGCTGCCTGTGATAAAATCAGGTCAGCTCCAGCTTCGATAAAGTCAATTTTTTGGCAGTGGCCGGTGAGTACACCGCAGGTCCATGTTCCGGCATTACGGCCTGTCTTTATATCTAAAGGGTGGTCGCCAATCATTATTGTGTTTTGATGTGAACCGCCGAGTTTATTTAAAGCCGTATTTAAATGTTGGGGATGTGGTTTAACGTTCTTTACATCATCCCGACATACAACTACCGGACAATAGGACAAGATGTCAGGGAATACTGTTTTTACAGCTTTCGCGCAATTTCTGGATATTATTCCGAGGGAGATTTCCCGCGACTTAAGAAATTCGAACAGTTCTCTGGTTTGGCCAAACAATTCACCGTTATTAGCCGCTTCTATTTCAATCTTTTCGATTATAGCATTAGCCTCCCGGGTAAACTTTTTGGCCTTTTGGGCACAGCTCTGATTTAGAATTGTAGCAGTCTCGTTAATCATTTCTAAAACAAGATCGCTATTTAGTTCGTCGGCTGGAATGTCTGAAGATAAAATAAGTTTCCGTATAGACTCGCGCATTTGATGGAAATCAATATTTAATTTTGCCAGCGTTCCATCAAAATCAAAAATGATGGTTTTTATGGTTGATTTTTTAATCTTTAAAATGGCCATGAAATCAGTCTTTCCCGGAGATATAATTAAGGGTCAGAACTTTATTTAATGTTCTGGATGAAGAGAAAGAGGGCAGGTTGTCGCCAAAAATAATGCGCAGAAAATTAGTGATAATATTAAATGTCGCGCCCCAAAGAATATCTTCGCCCTTCCGGCCATCGGGAATAACAAGGCACGGCATTTGATATTGCAGCGGTTCGGTATATTTTCCCAACGATGTTTTAATATCCAGCATGGCGTAATTATCGGCATTGAAGAAAAAGCTAAGGGGAAGTTCGAGTACCTTTTCTACTTCCGAATTTAATTTGAATGTGAAAGATTTAGGCGTTAAACAAACAACGGGGAAAATAGTCCTGGCTAATATCGTTAGAGAATAAGATGGCAGAGCGCCCAGAAACATTGTATTTAAAGGATTTAAACCGACTTCTTCCCATGCTTCTCTCAAGGCGGTGGATAAAAACAGACGAATCAGAAATAGTGTCTCTTTGTCCTCCTGTTGGATATGCTTTACAGTCAGGCTCCGCATGGCGGGAATGATTCCCGTTTTCAGAAAACAGCTTAAAATGTTATCCAGCCTTGGTTGCAGCATTCCTCCTGGGCAACTGATATCTCCCGATTGAGATACTTTCTCCGATCGTTTAATCAATTGAAAAACATATTCGGATTTGCCCTGAATTGTTTTGAAATTGAGTAATAAAACTACTCCGGCTTTAAGGTTCCGAGAGCCGTTTTGGTTGGACTTTTCAATTTGGAGATTTTTTTCTTTGTAATCAACAGGAACAGTGGCTAATTTATCCTTAACAAAACGGAGAAAAGTATCTTTTTCCTGTAGCAGAGTTAAATCCATAAATATAAATATTCCGGAAATTTATTTTATAATTTCAGTAATTATTTGATTATACCAGCATCGTACCGGGAATAATTCAATAAACCCGCAATGCCCGCCATATTTTTGCCTCGATATTTTTAGAAATTCATTTTCCTGTATCTGGCGATAACCTTCATATGGAATAACAGGGTCATCTTCCGAGATAAATATTGTAACAGGAATATTTAAATTTTTAAAAGAATCATTTTTTAACGTGTATAGTTTAAAGTAGTCGCGATAATTTGGCATGTCGGGAAAGTAAGGCATAATTTTTTCTGTAAGATCAATGCATGTTTTGGATTTCAGCATTTTGCTGAAATCATATTTATCGGGGAAAAGCCGCTGTTTTTTAATTAATGATCGTTTCCATTTTTTTAAAAAATATTTCCGGTAGAGAGAATAACCGTTATCAATAGTCAGAGTGGTTTTATAAGGATCAAGCGGCGGGCTGATGGCAAAAACATGTTTTAAATTCGCTATCGGGATCCGGTAATGCATCATTGCAATTCGCAAAGCGAAATTACCGCCTATGGAGAAGCCTATCAGGTATGCGGGTTTGTTTTCAGAGAGCTGCGATAAATAATTTACCGCTTCAAATGTTTCTTCCAGCAGAGCGCCATGAAAAAGACCTTCATTGAGATGGTGTGAATCTCCGTGATCCCGCAGATTCAGACGGCAGATAGAAAAACCCATATTGTAAAAATAATCTCCAGCTGCCAGAAGATAAGCCGAAGATGAAGATCCTTCCCATCCATGCAAGAGAATAATCAATCCTCTGGATGCGGGATGTCTGGAAAGAAACGATAGTAATCTGGAACCGGCGGAAGTTTTGATTATTATTTCACGAGAGTTTTCCGCCATAGAATTCTTCCGGGGCAAACGCAAATGCGAGCTGGCCATAATAGACTGGAAATGACTGTTGCGAAAAAAGAATGATGGTTTGAATATTTTATCAATAGTTTTTGTATTTTTTTTCATTGGATTCTTCAAATATTATGATGTTTGTGAATTCGAAAGCTCGCAAACCCATTCGCGAGCTTTCGGGTTTTCGAGCGAATACCGAATTATATATGGTTCCCTAAGAATCGAAGATTCTCCGCGGCAAGCCGTGGGAGAGCTTCAATAACATTTTCTTTGATAAAGCAAAGTTTTGCGATTTAATCAAGAATTATTGAAACGCGTTTAAATGCATCTATTTAATCTATTCGGGAATAATAATACCTTTGACATAACAGGCTTATTTTAGTATAAAAAAATACATTTATTGAAACCTGATATATTGAGAATGTAAGAATTATTTGAAAAATTAATTTTTTAGAATCATTATGAAAGGAGAATCTTATGAAAAAAATTGGAATTTTAGCGGTAATAATAATGCTGATGGCCGTTACAACGGCAGCACAGGCACAAAGGGCTGGTGGTTTGCCAGAATTAAGTGTGGATAATAGAATTAAAAACTGTGACTGTCGTCTTTTTCCTGAATGTTGTGCAAAACAGGCACCTGCTCCAATGAAGGAGAAGGTCATCATAGAGCTTAATGTGGAGTTCGATACCGCGAAGGCAATTGTCAAGGAAAAATATCATAACAATATTAAAAAAGTAGCCGATTTTATGAAAGAATTTCCTGATACAAATGCGACAATTGAAGGTCATACCGACAATGTCGGCAACGCGGCCTACAACCAGGGGTTGTCTGAGGAACGCGCTAAGAGTGTACGTCAATACCTGATTGACAAATTCGGTATAGACGCATCTCGACTTACATCTGTCGGTTACGGATTAAGCAGACCGATTGCCAGCAATGACACGGCAGAAGGGAAGCAGAAGAACCGCAGAGTTGTTGCAGTTATGGAAGCAATGCGGATCAAGTAAGATTATAAAAATTATTTCTTAAAAAAAGACGAAGGCCTCATGACCATTGCAAAAGTTATGAGGCCTTCGTCTTAAGATAGACAATCCCGAGAATATATTTTTTAGATAATTATATATAAAATGAATAAAAATGAAGAATATCTTTGACATGAATGATTTATTTTAGTATTAACGTAAAGAATTTATTGAAACCTAATGCATAGAAGGGGTTAAAGTTTTTTAAAATAATTACTTTAAAGTCATTATGAAAGGAGAATCTTATGAAAAAAATTGGAATTTTAGCAGTAATAATAATGCTGATGGCCGTTGCAACGGCAGCACAGGCACAAAGGCCTGGCGATTTACCCGCATTGAACATGGATAGTCGTATTAACGATTGTCCCAATTGTGTTGTCACTATTGTCCTTAATGTGGAATTCGATACTGACAAGGCCGTTGTTAAAGAAAAATATAATAGTGAAATCAAGAAGGTAGCTGATTTTATGAAGAAGTATCCCAAGACTACCGCTGTGATTGAAGGCCATACCGACAATGTCTACACACCCCAATACAATCAAAAGCTGTCTGAAGCCCGTGCCAACAGCGTCAGGTTATACCTTATCAACCACTTTGGGGTCAAGGCATCCCGCCTGTCCTCTGTCGGTTATGGATTAACCAGACCGATTGCCAGCAATAACACCGAGGAAGGACGGCAGAAGAACCGCAGAGTTCAAGCTGTCATCAAAGCGGTAACAACAACATAAGTCTCTTAAAGGTTTCCACAATACTAAAAAATCAAAAAGCCCCATGACCGCTTTAAGGTTGTGGGGCTTTTCTTGTAATATTCATTTTTTATTTACTTTGTGAAAAGGCATAAAGCATTTCGATAAGAGATAGCTCTTTTGGCTGCGGACATATCGGTAAGTTGCGTTTATATGTCAATTAGTTTTTCAAACTGTTGGTTTCAGGTTAAATGCGCGGTACTGACCCCAGCATCACCATATCGAGTAAAACATTGACACTCTCGTTTATGTAAGGAGCATACTGGTCGCGGGCTTTCTTCTTAATCTCTGCAGGTGTCTCCTTCTGCTTGCCACCATTTTCTTTCTCCATCTCCTTGCGTAAGTCGGCGAGTCTGATTATCCCCTTTTTGTCAGCGGCCTCTTTGTTATTCTTGATGATTTCGGCAAATTTCACATCTTTGGCTACCCGTGCCCCGGATCTCTCTGCCAGCTTCATGAGCAAGGGCTGGTCCACAGGTTTCAAGAGCGGCGCGGCGTTTTCCGGTAATTCGAGGAAAGGCGTAATTGCCTGAGCCGGAAGCGGATAATCGAGCGTAGTTTCACCAATATCTTCGAGAATGAACCAGATCGGAAGCTGCACATCCGCTTCTACACCAATCTTCTGGGTAGATTTGCCGCTGGGCAGGAAGTATAGCGCCGTGGTTATCTTCATGCCGCCCAGATCCGAAGGCAGAGGCGCCAATACCTGCACGGACCCCTTGCCGAATGTATGGTCGCTTCCGACGATTACCGCTCGATGGTAGTCTTTGAGAGCACCCGCCACGATCTCACTGGCCGATGCGCTCAGGCGGCTAGTGAGCACTACGAGTGGTCCCGTATAGACCGTACGGGGCGCTTCCGCAGGGAAATTAATCACCTTAATCTTGTCATCTTCCGTTCGTGGTACGGCAGAATCATTGGCGAGAATCGTTACCTGACCGAGGCTGTCCCTGGTCGCTACTATTCCACCCTTGCCAATGAAAAGTCCGGCAATTCGCACCGCATCAGTGAGTAACCCACCGCCATTGCGTGACAAGTCCAGTACGATACCATCGACGTGTTGCTGCTTGGCTATAGCGAGAAGTTTTTTCATGTCTTCGTAACTGGATTTGCCTCCCTTTTCACCGCCGTAGAAGGAAGGAAGATCGATTACGCCGAAGCGATACTGCCTGTTGCCGGCTTTCCGAATCTCGTAAGAAATCTTCGCCTCCTGATCCTTTATGTCGATCTTATCGCGTACAATGGTGACGTTGAAGCGCTGAGTGCGCTCCGCCTGACGCAGGATTGTCAGGGTTACCTTTGTGCCTTTCTTGCCGCGGATCAGGCTGACAACATCGCGCAGGTCCATGTCGATGATGTCAATGCGCTTTCCCCCTTCCTGTGCCACGGCTATGATTTTGTCATTTGGATTCAGCAGACCGGATCTCTCGGCGCTTCCTCCCGGGATTAACTCCTCGATCACAGTGAAGCCGTTGTCGCTTCTCAGAACGGCCCCTATCCCTTCCAGGGAAAGCTGCATCTGAATCCGGATGTCCTCAAGTTCTTCGGGGGACAGGTAGCTGGTATGTGGATCCAGTGACAGGGCGAAGGACTCTGCGATGTTCTTAATGAGCTTTTCGGGATTTCGCTCGACTATTCGCTTTGTCTGCAATTCGTAGCGATGAATCTGTTCTTTCTTGGCTTCCGCCAAATCGACGCCTGTCAGCAGGGCGTTTTCGATCTGGAATTGTACAACCTTTCTCAGGAGTTCATGTTTTTCGGCTACCGTCTTCACATAGGGACGTTTCTTTATGTCTGTATTCATTTCCACAGTATCGTCGAGCCGGTAGTCAGGTCCCAGAATATTTTTGACAATTGCCTCGTTTTCCCGAGCCCGTGCGACGAGTATGTCGTAAACCTGCTGCAATGAGGTGCAGTCGCCCGATTGCATGCCGGTAAACACATTTTCCAGAACCTGTCTCAGTATTTTTAGATCGGATTCATACAACAGCGTTTTAGAGACATCAAGACTCTTAATCATCTGATCGATGGTGTGCGTCTCGATCTCCCCGGTAATGCTCGTCATCGCGTAATGGTTGGCCAGGAACTTTTCCATAAGCATAGGCATGAGGCGGCAGGATAAGTTTTCGGCCACGGAGGAAATGGGCAACAGCAGGACAAGCAGCAGAATCACCAGCAACCTTTGGCAGGATGAACAAAATCCCCGCTTGCTTCCTGAGGTTGCTCCACTGTTATGTTGATTGTTCCCGGAGGTATTTACAGTTAGATTTTCTACGCTTCTATTGCGCATACACATGCTCTCTTTTCTTCATGCCGCACTGCGGGGTGCGGCTGATCATTCTTTTTCTCTATATGAGAAATTATTCAATTTTTAAGATAGAGGGACAAATGGATTCTGTCAAGGAAAAAGGATAGTTTGCTTTATTATAGTGCGTTATAGAGTCGTTGTTAAAACTCATAATATTGATAATTATAGTGCCAATTGCCGTTTTACGGGACATATCAGTAAATTCTTATGTCCTTAGGAATAAAATAATGCAATAATTAACCATGCAGAAGATGCTTTTCGGCTGCGAAGGAAACGGACAAAAGCACAGCCGGCAGCAGCTTTAGAAAACAAAAGCCGCGCTTGCTTCCTGAGTTTGCTTCGTTGTTACTCTGGGTAATAAATACTAAGGGAGTTCAAACTATTTGAGAGATCATGCCTGAAGAAAATCAAAATCTGAAATCATCATTTGTCCGATCAACGGCAGAGTGGCTGGGGATAAACCGGGCCGTGATGGCTGTCCTGGTTGTCACCGCGGGCATGGGGCTCTCCGAAGAAATCTGGCGCAACTTTCTTTCTCTCCATCTTAAGGATACAACCGGCGGCGTGCTTACAGCCGCCAAATACATGGGTATATTTGCCGTGCTTGTCAACCTCATGGAGGGCTTTGGCTACATCATCGGCGGACAGGTTGCCCATCGCCTCGGCGCTCGCAGCGCCATGCTGGTTTCGGCGCTGCCCATGGTTCTGGGATTTTCAATTTTGCTTGCAGCGCATCAACCCTGGCTTATTATTATAGGCGCTTTATTCATTACCAACTGGGAACCGCTTTCAGTTCCGGCAACATTCGATGTCGTAGGTAATGAAGTGGCGCAGGATCGGCGCACTATCGCATTTTCGGTGCAGAGCATACAGAAGCGCATGCCCAAAGTCCTTGGCCCGCTCATTGGCGGGTTAGTGATGATGGCTGGTTACTGGCTGAACCTGATTTTGGCGTTCGGCCTGGTATTTATTACAAGCTTGATTCAGTTCCGTTTACTCAATAAACTGAAGCCGACAAATGACCCTGCAAAAGTTCCTTTCAGGCAGCTGCTCCGTGACATTCCGCCGGATTTGCGAAGGCTCTTCACTGCCGAAATTATCCTGCGCTGGGGTGACTGGTTTGTGCGCGATTTTGCTGTGCTCTATGTTGTGGGCGTGTTGCTGCGCAGCAAGGCGGAGGCAGGTATTTTGCTTGCCGTTACCAGCCTCACCGCGCTTATCACCTATATTCCTATTGGCAAACTTGTTGACAGGGCAAAAAGCCCCAGGCCTTTTATCGGGATCACCTTTGCGCTCTTCGCCCTGTTTCCTCTAAATCTTGTGTTGCTGCCGCGCTATCTCCCCGGGCTCGGCATACCGGTAATGGCTGCGCTCGTGATTGTTTTTATTCTCAACGGACTCAGGGAACTGGGCGAACCAGCGCGTAAAGCGCTCATTTCAAGCGGTTTTCCCAAAGAGACACGTGCCCGCTCCATAGGGCTCTATTGGGGATTGCGCTCGTTCGCATTCTGTCCGGCGCCTCTGATATCCTATTTTCTCTGGCGTAAGATCGGCCCCGAATCGACGTTCCTGATCGGCGGAATTATAGGCGTGATTGGTACACTCTGGTTCTGGACGCGCGTCAGGATCAACGTCGGTGACAAGTCGTAGAGGATTTGCTCCGGTGATTTGTTCGATTAATGATAATATAAATCCAATTTCTTAAAAATATAATTTGTGTTGAGTTATATATTTAAGTATTATAACGTAACGTGTAATAACTAAAGTGAGGGGAGGTTATTACGGCCATTAATCTAATACAATTACTGGAAGAAGCTGTTCAAAAACATCCTGAGCGCACCGTCCTGATAAGCGAAAAGCAACATATCACTTACAGGCAGTTAAATCAGGCAGTAAATAATATTGCCGGTTTAATAAAACGAGCAGGTGTCGGTGATGGAGATAAAGTGGCGCTTATGCTTCCCAATATTCCGGAATTTGTTTATAGCTATTTTGGCGCGCTCAAAACCGGAGCCGCGGTCGTTCTTCTTAATACATCTTCTACTCCATTTGAACTGACTTATCTGCTGAACGATTCTGATTCTAAGGTTCTAATAACCCAGACGTCTCTGATGAAGAAGTATAATGATGCCAGAGATAAACTTTTGTCCTGTCATAAGATCATTTCAATAGATTCATTAAACGAGAACGGGGAATTGCTCGCCGGAACTGATTATGATGATTCATCTCCGGTGGAAATTAATCCGGAAGATCCGGCCGAATTGATATATACAGCGGGATTAACCGGCAAATCTATGGGCGCAGTGCTTACTCATCACAATCTTTGTGAAGAACTGAATATGATTCAACCCATTTTTCGAAGAGAGATGGACGATATCGGTCTTTGTCTGATTCCTCTTTTTCACTCTTTCGGAGCCACCGTGAACATGCTGAACGTCATTCAAGCCGGCTGTTCCACCGTCATGATGGATCGATTAACCATGGATAGTCTTCTCTCCACCATAGAAAGAGAAAAAATAACTTATATCTGCGCCGTTCCCCGTCTCTACGTTGGAATGATCTTTTATGAAAAGACGGCAAAATATGATTTGAGTTCCTTGAAGCTTTGCGTCACGGGCGGCTCTGCCATGCCGCCCGATTTAATGCCTGTTTTTGAGCAGAAATTCAACGTGCGCATTCTGGAAGGCTATGGTCTGACGGAAGCGTCCCCCGCCTGTTCTTTCAACAGGATCGAATGTGTCGCAAAACCAGGATCCATCGGCACCCCTCTAACCGGAATTGACGTAAAAATTGTTGATAACAATGGCCGCGAACTTCCCCGCAATGAAATCGGAGAATTGATAGTGAAGGGCGATAACGTCATGAAGGGTTATTATAAAAACGAAGCGGCCACAGCTGCCGTTATAAAAGATGGCTGGCTCTATACCGGAGATTTGGGCAGAATGGATGAGGAAAATTACATTTTTCTGACCGGACTCAAGAAAAGAATGATCATCACCAGCGGATTTAATGTATACCCGCGAGAAGTGGAAACTATATTGAACATGCACTTTGCGGTGCAAACCTCACGTGTATCGGGTAAAGAAGATTTGATGCGCGGTGAAATAGTGAGAGCGCATGTTGTCCTGAAAGAAGGGCATTGTGCCGATGAAAAAGAAATCATTCATTATTGCAAAACATACCTTTCCAGTTATAAAGTTCCGCGCGAAATTGAATTCGTTCAGGAAATATCCGATTTAACGAACAATGAATTCTTAAGCGAGCTAACGCCATAGCTTGGCTTTTGGGGTTTGGCAAGCTGTTCCTTAAAAATATAATTCCTTAAGAATCGAAGAGTCTCCGCGGCCTGCTCAAAGAGAGCTTCAATATCGTATTGACTTACAAAATCGTTATTCATATACTTCCGAATAAAAAAGGGAATTTCCATTAATGGCTAAAATATCAGAAACTGGTTTCTGGAAAAAATATGGAATAATCATGATTATTCTTATTGTTATTTTTTTCATAGTCATTTCCGTAAATATGCCGAAGCTCTTTGACTTTTTCAAATCAGAAAATAACGTTGGTTATTTTGTTGTTCAGAGGGCTGAAAACATTGAAGACTCTATCATGTCCTCTGTTTCGCGTGAGGTCCTTACCAAAGACGCCATTATAACTTTAACCAATAATGCCCGAGCCCAAAGCGGCCTTCCCCCTTTGAAAGATAACCAACTCCTGGACGCAATAGCCGAATCAAGAGCGAGCGATATGCTGGAGAAACAATATTTCGCCCATGTCTCTCCCACAGGCCAACAGGTTTCAGACATAGCTCAGAGCGTTGGTTACCGGTATGAGGTTATAGCGGAAAATATCGGAAGCGGTGATTTTTATACAAACCAGAAAATAATTGATAACTGGATGCAGAGTCCGGGTCACAGGAGAAATATTCTTTCCACTGAAGTTGAAGATATCGGCGCCGCCGTATTAAAGGGAAAAATGAAAGGCGTGGAAACGTATATAACTGTGCAGATATTCGGCCTTCAGTCGCCGCCTGTTTCGGAGCATACGTGTGTTGCTCCCTCGAAAAGCCTTCTCAATGATATTGACCTTAAAAAGGCAGAGATAGAAACTCTGCGAGATCAGCTTAGCAGGTTGAAGCATGAAATCGACGCGGAGAAGGAATCTATCGAGACAGATCGAAGATATGTCTATGACGATAATCAGAAAATCGAAAAACTAAATGAAAGGATTAGATCTCTGGATGAAAAGAGCCGCTGGTATAATAGAATTTTGGAAGATGAGAAAGCCAAATCGTCCGTCGTGGGATCAATGATCGATGAATACAACAAAATAACGCAGACTTATAACGATTGCCATGCAGCGCATTGATGGCCAACAAAGCGAAAATTAAATATTATAATTATACAAATTATAAATTAAAGATGATATTGAGGCGGCCAGGAGGAGGCGATGAGGTGTATTTTCAATATTGGAATTAAAAAGAATATACACTCAAATCATGAGAATTGGGAGATTAAAAAAAGCAAGTGGTCAAGTTCCTCCGGAGTTCTGTGCTTTGCGGATGCAATCTTCCAGCGTTTGTTTTGTTTTGGCTATGTCTTTGGGCTTTACTTCCATTGTAATAGTTGAATCATAACCTTTGATGACCAAAGCTTTGATAATCGCCTTATAATCCACAGAGCCTTCTCCAAGAGCGAGATGAAGATCGTCTTTAACACTCGTTCCGCCGTTATTGTCGTGAACGTGCATGTGAGCAATTTTAGGAAAACAATCTTCTATAAAACCAAAAGAAGTATTCTTTCTGGCCAGAAGCTGGGCGTGTCCGATATCCAGTGTCATTCTGAGTCCGGAGATAACTTCAAATACCGGCGCGAAACTATCGGAGCGTTCAGTTAAGTTTTCAATGCATACGGTAATCCCGAAATCAGCGCCATAATCCACTATGCGGGATAGCAGTTCAATCTTTCCGACGATTAGATCTTCCGGAGCCCTTCTTTTATCAAGCCAGAAATGAATGGTTGCTTTGTTGATATCCAGTCGCCGCGATATTTCCATCAACGCTTTAATGCGGGGAAGAAATTTATCCCGGAGTATTTTCACATCAACAGGATTGTCCTCATTGGGGTAATGCGCAAGAAACGAGGTTCCGTAGGTATTTTTTATGTCCAGAAGTTGAGGAATCCATCTGGAAACTATGGCAGGATCATCAAGAGAAATTTCCAAAGTAGGGTAGCCATATTTGCTTACAGCAATGATCTCTTCGATGTTGTGGGCTCTTCCTCCAATAGTGATCATAACAATTCCGGTTCCAGGGAAGGGGATTGTATCAAAGCCGGCCTTCCTGTTTTAACCTGGCAATGAGTTTCTGCAGTTCAGGTATCTTTAAGGTTGCCGCCTTTTCACCCTCAAAAATGGCCTCGTTAAACTTATCCATGTCGGTAGACCCGATCCCAGTCATGTCGGGACGGATCACTACATCGGCATTCTTTATCTGATATTCAGAGATTTTGGAATACATTATAGCTACCGATTTTTTCATGGTATCCATTATTCCGTCGGGAACTTCATTGTTGAGACCGCCGGAGATATCCACGGCGATGACGATGTCCGCTCCGTTGCGACGCGCCACGTCAACGGGAACCGGACTCACCAGGCCGCCGTCCACATAAGTATTATTGCCGATTTTCACGGGATGAAAAACAGCCGGAACGGAGCAGCTGGCACGCACTGCCATGCCTGTATTGCCTTTTGCAAAGACCGTTTCTTCACCGGTAGCGATATTGGTGGCCACGGCATAGAAAGGGATTTTTAGCTTTTCTATAGGGGTGTAATTTACATTGGCATTGATAAAATTTTCAAGCTTGTCTCCTTTGATAAGTCCGCCGCTCCAGACTTTCCAATCATAGTCAATGACATTATCCTTATCCATCTTCAAGGCTATTCCCTGCAATTCAAAGGCTGTCTTGCCTGACGCGTATAAGCTGCCGACCAGACTGCCGGCGCTTGTTCCCACCACCATGTCTATGGGAATCTTCTGCGCTTCCAGCACCTTGAGCACGCCAATATGCGCGAATCCCTTGGACCCGCCGCCTCCAAGCACGACCGCTATTTTAGCCGGTTTGACGGCTACAGGCACAGGCGCGGTAGCGCAGGAGCTCAGCATGAAAATTAAAGAAACGATAAGCAATGATATATTAATCTTTGCGCCATTACGTAAACAAAATATTTTTCCATTCATATTAATTATCCTTAAAATCCGAACTCAAGTAATTTCCATTATAACTTCTTCCTGCCCTTTGTCAACTCATGGAATCGGCACTCATGGAATCGGCCATGCTGCCGTTGTTACAAAATTTAATTGTATTTATTCGAGGGTATGATATAATTTTCTAAAATATTCAGTAAGTATCAAATTATTTCAACAAAAAGTGCATGAAAATATGACAATTCATTAAAGCAGGAATTGCTCATGTTATAAATAATACATCACTGTCTTTAAGTAAAGTATTCCATTTTCATAGTATTAAAATCTTATCAGAAATATCGAAAGGATAGGACTGGCATATGAAAACAATTACTGACGGCAGTTATAAGACAGATCCTAAGAAAGAATTAACTCAAGAAGAATTCATTAAAGCCAAAACCGCCTGCGAGTTTGTTATAGATCTTACCAAAGCTATTTCACGAAGTGGTTATTATGATTCCAGCCATCCTGTTTCCCTTGATGTCAAAAAAGGGCTTTACGATTCATTTATAAACGCTTTGGGCGATTCTTCAGAAATCATGCTTACCTGTCATGAATTAGGTGAAACGGTTGATATCCATATCAGTGGAATTCTGGATGAACCATTCAATATAAGAAAATTAACAAAAGAAAATACTCTGGATTTATTCGTTCCGAAGCTCAAGGATTATTTTGAGCGAAAAAGTCTCAACAGCTTTGTCATAAAGAAAAATATCACGTCTGAACATTTTGAATCATTCATTGATGTCATGAGCGAGCCTATCGCGGAGAATGCCGATAGTTCGTCGCTTGGCGAGTATCTGACCAAAGCTCTTGTTAATTTAAATATAACCGAAGTTACTACGATTTTCAAAACCGATATAGTGCTTCACGCGAAGCTTCCCTGGCGTGTGTCAATCATATTGCGCAGGTTAGCCAAAGATCTGAAAGTGCTGCCGATGTTTCGGAATGCTTCCATGGATAAGATCAAACAAATAAGAAAGGAAATTGTGGCGGATATCATACGGCCTCTTAATAATAATGAACTGTTACGCGACCTGCTGATCAACTGCGATGTTATCGCGAGCCATCTTGCAGAATCAACTGAAACCGACGAACTCGAAGAGATCATCGTAGGTTCACTGCCTGAAAACGATATGGTGCCTGTTACACGGGCTGTTTTCGAGGTTTACAAACAAAGCAAAACGGACATGCAATTGGATAAAGATAATCCTAAATATCAGGAAAAATGTGTTTATCTGGCAAAAGTGCTCGATATAGCCGCAAAGCATATAATTGCGAAAAATCTGCCGGATACTGCAGATCTGTTCAAAGAATTATATGATCACCAGATCATTGAATTCGAAATGCTTCCGGCAGAAATTCGATTTAATGTACAAAGCGTAAAACTGGCCGGCGATGTCATATTGAAAATAGATTCGTATATAGATAAGGCTTCAAAGACCTCATCCCTTGAAGAGATGGAATCTCTCGTGGTTATATTTAGGAGGGTAATGCCGGAGCTAATCAGGATTGGAGAATGGGACGCAATTGGTCAGATTGTGAAAGCCATATGCGGCTTTTCGTCGCGGGAAGGATTTGATTCAGGCACTGTTGAATGGTTTTCAAATTTGCCGGATTCTCTCTTCGAAGGTTCCGAGGAAATATTTGCTCATAAGTACATTAATGCCGAGCCGGAAGAGCGAAACAAGATTAATGAAATTTTGATGCAAATGACATCCGTGTGTATCAAAATAGCCGATATTATATTTGATAAATGCAAGGATCCGAATGTTCTGAAAAATGTAATAGAAATCCTGTCTAAAAAAGGCGATTTGTCCAGGCAGTGGTCCATAAAAATACTTAATGATCAGAATCAATCCGTATCTATGTTAAATGTTGCTTTGCTTGTAATCATAAACGTCGGTCAAACGGATGATGCCGGTTTGATTAAACGATATATAAAACATTCAAACTCAAGCATTAGAAACAAGGCTCTTGGTGTGATGGTCAAATTAAACAAACATGATGCCGAGGCCTCGGCGATGGAAGCTCTGGGTGACGAGGATGAAAAGGTTCGGATTCATGCGTCAAACATAATAGAACGAGAACTATCTTTGTCGGAAGAATCGGTCAAAAAACTTATCCTGCTGATCAAAGCAAAACTGGAAAAGATAAAGGATATGACCATTCATGAGGCGGGATTTATTGCCGGCCTATTAAAGGCAATAGGGAAATCGACGGATTACCCTGATAAAGAACATCTGGAGGATGAGATTATCGGTATAGCATCAGATTTATTGAAGGGAAGAAATGGTCTTCTGAAATTTATTAAAACAGAACCTGGCAAGGAACAATTGGAAATTATATCCGCCTGTTTATCGAGTTTAGGCAGAATAGGCGGATCAAAATCCAGAGATTATTTAAACAAACTGTCGCATGGCGATTCTGCGTTATCAAATATTGCTCATGAATCAGTGGAAATATTAAATAAAAAATTTATTCAGAGTTAAAGAGGAATTTGCAAGCGGGCAAAAACCTTTGCTTGTCGTGGAGAGAAAAGGTGCTTGATTCGAAAATCCTATTTGCATAACGCGATTAAGAATTTTTCCGGCTTCCCTTATTTAAATTATTATGAAAAGATGGTTTGTGCTTACGCAGCAGATCGGCAAAATGATCAGGCTCGATAGGCTTACTGAAATAAAAACCCTGCATCTCATCACAAATATGTTCCCGCAGGAAATCCTCCTGTTCTTTAGTTTCCACACCTTCGGCTACAACAGTAAGACTCAGAGTCTTGCCCATGGTAATGATCGCTTCGGTAATTGCCTTGTCTTCGGAATCTTGCGTGAGATTGCGAATGAATGATCTGTCCACCTTGAGTGTATCAATGGGGAAGTGTTTTATCTGAGCCAGAGAAGAATAGCCTGTTCCGAAGTCGTCAATAGCGAGCCGAAGGCCCAATTCCTTAATTTTGGTCAACACCGCAATCAGGCGCGTGGGATTGTTCATTACCATGCTTTCGGTTATTTCCAGTTCCAGAAGATTTGGTGACATGCCGGATTCCTTCAATATGACTCTGATGTCTTCTAACAAATTATCATCCATCAGTTGACGAAGCGATAAATTTACCGACATGCAGACAGGGGGCAGACCCTGGTTTTGCCAGGCGACATTTTGGGCGCAGGCTGTTTTCATCACCCATCTGCCGATGGGCACGATAAGCCCTGTTTCTTCGGCTACAGGAATAAATTGTGTGGGAGTTACGGAACCAAGATAAGGGTTATCCCAGCGCAGCAGGGCTTCAACACCAGTAATAGCCCCTGTTTCGAAATCAAGCCGGGCCTGATATT
Organism: Smithella sp.; assembly: GCA_052139735.1. Classification (GTDB taxonomy): domain Bacteria; phylum Desulfobacterota; class Syntrophia; order Syntrophales; family Smithellaceae; genus Smithella. Next base: position 136,860 of record JBKQWB010000038.1, read on the forward strand.
TCAAAGAGAATTCTTTTCGTTCCAACGCGAGACGCAGATTTGTTTCGATCGACAGGCGTTCATTTGCCGTTGAATGAATATTTTTAGAGTAAAACTGATAGTTATTCTTACCTTCTTCTTTAGCAAAATACATGGCTACATCCGCGTTCTTTATCAGCGTTTGTTCGTCTTCGCCATTTTCGGGGTATATACTGATGCCAATACTGGCAGTTACGCGGCATTCTTCACCCATAAGAACTATCGGTTTAATAGCGGCGGTGAGTATCTTCTGTGCCAGGATTGCTACTTGATTCAATTCGTTGAAATCTTCGATAAATATGATGAATTCATCACCTCCCAGACGGGCGACAACATCAACTGAACGCAAAGATTGTCTAAACCGCCTGGCAATTTCCTGCAGGAGTTGATCTCCTGCTTCGTGCCCCAGAGAGTCGTTGATAATCTTGAACCGGTCAAGATCAACAAATAAAACTGCTAATTGCTTTTTATTACGCTGCGAAGATAGAATCGCGTGGTTCAACAACTGGCTAAACATTAAACGGTTAGGCAATCCGGTCAGGGCATCGTGGGTTGCCATATGACTGAGCTCTTGCTCCATCCGTTTGCGTTCGGTGATGTCGCGTATAACTCCTTTAAAACCAATTGGTTTATCCGATGAATCTTTTTGTAATGATGCAGACGCTTCAATATATCTTTTGGAGCCATCCTTTCTTATCATCAACCAGTCGAATCCTCCAGAGGGCTCTCCTGTTTTAAAAACCCTGTTAAACGTCTGAAAAACAATTTTTGAATTTTCTTCATCTGAGAACTGCCTGTAATTTGTACCGGCTAATTCCTCTTTGGAGTAACCTGTGATCCGGCTCATGGAGTCATTGACAAATGTAAAGTTGCCGGCAAGATCAACCTCAAAATAGCCCTCCTGAATGTTCTCAAGAATGCTTCTATATTTTTCCTCGCTCTGACGCAGCGCTTCCTCCATGTGCTTGCGCTCGGTAATGTCCCGGGCGATGGCGCGAAAACCGACGATCTGACCGTCATCGATAATGAGTTGGACATGCTGACCCACCCAGATCACTCTTTTATCTCTGGTGAGCAGAGGGCCCTCATAGTTGGTATCGGGAATTTTCTTGACAAACTGTATGCTGTAAAACCGTACCGCCTCAGCGCGGCCTTCAGGAGCGATGAGTTCGCTGAAGTGCTTGCCGATAAGATCACTCTCCTTATAGCCGGTTAATTTCACAGCGGTGGGATTGAAAAAGGTAAAGCATCCTATGGCGTCCGTCATATAAATCATGTCGGTGGCATTTTCCATTATAGAGCGGTATTTCTTCTCGCTCTCACGCAGCGCTTGCTCCATCCGTTTGCGCTCGGTAATATCCATAAAACTTCCCAGTACAGCCCTTTCCCCTTTACAGGAAATGGGCGTGACCGTTTCCAGAATCCACCGTACATCGTTATTCTTATTAACGAACCTGTATTCATAGGGCTCAAAGCTTTCCTTCTTCAAACATTTTATCGCCTGCATTCTGACATTTTCTCTGTCATCGGGATGAATATTTTTGAGGGAATGTGTGCTTAGAAGCTCCGTGTCCATGTAGCCGGTAAACTTCTGATATAAATCGCTAACATAGACAAATTTGCCGTGCTGTACGATATATATCCCGACTCCGGCGTGTGCTATAATGTCTTGGGCAAGAAGGGATAAATCGTCATGTTGAATTTTTTTCTTATTACCGGATTTGTTCTCTGATTCCGGGTTTGTTGTCATAGTCATTCGACCTTTGCTTGAAAAGATTTATTTTCTTATTGCAACAGCTTCGATTTCTATCAGGGCTCCTTTGGGCAATAAGCTGGCTTCGATTGTAGAACGTGCCGGAGGTTCTTCAGGGAAAAAACCGGCATATATTTCATTAACGACGGGAAAATCCGTTATGTTTTTTAAAAAGATGGTTGTTTTGACAATATCAGACATATCCAGATCAGTTTTTTTCAGTATAGCTTGTATGTTTATAAGAACTTGTCTGGTGGCTGTTTTAATATCGTTGATGATTTCGCCGGTAGCCGGATCAATTGGCAGTTGACCGGAAATGAAAATAAAGTCGTTTGCTTCCACAGCGGCAGAATATGGTCCGGAAACGGGAAATTTAGTTGAAGCGATAACGTTTTTTTTCATTTGTTATTTCCTTCCTGTAAATTGATTTTCGGAGATAGACGATTCTGTGCCGATTTAAATTGTTTGCAGCATCCTTTCGATGGAAAGTCTGGCTTTCTCCATAATATCCGGCGGCAACGTTATTTCATAAGATAAATTCTCGAGTGACTGGAGAACTTTTTCAAGATTAATTCGTTTCATGTTGGGACAAAAAGCCGTTTGGGCTGCCGGATAAAAAATCTTATCCGGATTTTCTTTTTTTAATCTGTGAATTATGCCGATTTCCGTGCCGATAATGAATTCCCTCTCTGTGGAGTTCTGAATATATTTGCTCATTCCTTCGGTGGAAGCGACGATATCGGAGAAATCGGTTATTATCGGTTTGCATTCCGGATGCACAATGACTTTGGCATTAGGATGCAGACTTTTTTCCCGCATGATATTTTCCGGTAAGATTCCGGCATGTATCGGGCAGTATCCTTTCCAGGTGATAAAATCATGCTCAACTTGCGCGGAAACATACTGCGCCAGGTATTTGTCGGGAACAAAAATTATTTCCTTATGAGTAAGCAGTATTTTCTGCGCCATCTTCACAGCGTTAGCGGAAGTGCAGCAGTAATCGCACTGGGCTTTTACAGCCGCCGACGTGTTTACATAGCACATGGTTGCGGCGTCGGGATGCTTTGCCTGAAGAGCCTTTAAGCCTTCGGGATCAATCATATCCGCCATCGGGCAACCGGCATTTTTATCCGGAAGCAATACCATTTTTTGCCCAGACAATATTTTGGCTGTTTCCGCCATAAAATGCACACCGCAGAAAACAATTACTTCGGCATCTGTTCGCGCCGCTTCGATGCTTAATCCTAATGAATCACCCACAAAATCTGCAATGTCCTGAATTTCCGGCAGTTGATAATTATGCGCCAGAATGACGGCATTTCTTTCTTTCTTCAGTTTGCTGATTTTTTCCGCAATTTTCATAATTTCTTCATCTTGAAGCAGTCTTTAATTAAGATGGTTTATAGATGATATCTATGCCGTAGCGATTAAATCAGAAAAGAACATTTGTCAAGAAATTAAGATTTTTTAGTAGTGCCATATCTCAACAATCGTCATACCAGCATATACCGGTATCCAGTCCTTATTTTTTGTTTTATTGTTTGCTGGAAGAGTCAAATACATCTGTGCCGGTGAAAATAATGAGTTTATCTCCGGGAGACACGTCTTTGGCATTGCTGATATCATTCCAGATCATTATCGCTTTAATCGAAACATTAAAACGTTTAGCGATGATTGATAAATTATCTCCCTGCTCGATTGTGTAAATGGATTTCTCTTTTAACTCGAGCCATTGATTTAGAAGCTTATCATATCTTTCCTGAAATCCCTGTGCAGTTCCTCTGGGAATTAAAAGGTCATGTTTACCGGCAGATAAATAATAGTTTTTTATATCAGGATTGAGATCCTTGATGACTTTGAAATAGGTGTTTGCCGCTTGGGCAATTACATACAATGGAACTGGCTGATTTACTGTTATTTCTATATGATCAAACTGAAAAGGTTTATACAGTTCGTCTTCGGTTAAAGAAAATCCATATTTTTCCGGATTGGATAAAATCATTTTAGCGGCAAGAATTCTAAAAACATATCTTTGTGTTTCCTGATTCAGATAAAGCCGGTAATAGTTGTTTTCCTTCTGCATCAGCATTTCCGTTTTAAGGCCTTCCTCTCCCATATTGTAAGCGGCAGCTGCCAGAGTCCATGAGCCGAAAATCGTGTAAAGGTCTTTGAAGTAATTTATTGCCGCGTCTGTGGAAATAAAAAAATTGCGGCGTTCGTCAATGTCATTATTTATTTTCATACCATATTTATTTCCGGTATTTTCAATAAATTGCCAGAATCCCACGGCGCCTCTGTTTGATGTTGCCAGTGGTTTTAAAGAGCTTTCGGCAATGACGACATATTTCAAATCATCGGGCAGGGCATTATCCTTCAACGCTTTTTCAATATGAGGAAAGTAACGGTTGGCGCGTTTAAGCCATAAAATAACCTCATCGCTGCTATTGAGAGACACAAGTAATTCTCTTTCCAGTCTTTCTTTTACATCCGGGTCGTTTAAGGGCACCGGCTCATTGCAAAAAGTCAGAGGTTCGCTGATTTTAATCGCCTGGATGAGTGATTGTCCAACTGATTGGCGCCATCCTATCTGCGCTTCGACGTTCATTGCGCCGGCAGTTATTATGATGACGATTAAACTTACTCTTAATAATTGATATAAAGGATTCAAGTCGCCCATCTTCCATAAATTATTTTTATTTTTACTCATATTAAAGAAGTTTACCCGGAGAAGAAGTGTTTGTCAAATCTTTACGAAATCAAATTTGATAATTACCACCGTAATAAATGGCGGTTGTTGTTTCTTCTTGCCAATGTTTTCTGTTGATGTTATTTTAAATTATATGAAGAAAATAATTAAAAATAAAAATAATTTATTGTTTTCCCCAAAAGATATTAAACAAATAGAGCGCTTAGGTTTAAATTTAAGCGCCGTGAAAAAGCAACTGGGTATGTACGGGCATGGTTCTTCTTTCTTGAAATTAAACAGGTCTTGCACGGTAGCCGATGGCATTTTATCATTTACAACGGCGCAAAAAAGAGAACTGATTTCTTTTTATGAAAAAGAATCGGGAAAATATAAATTGATGAAATTTGTTCCCGCGTCCGGCGCGGCCAGCCGGATGTTTACACAATGGTTTTCCGCGAGGGAGACGGGCGGATTTGACTCTCCGGCGCATAATCAATCATTTTTAAATGATTTTAAAAAGTATCCTTTTTACTCACTGATTAATCAGAGTAAAAGTGTTTCTGAATTCATTGAGAAAAAAAATATCGTGAGTTTACTGGATTATATTTTGTCGGCCAAAGGATTGAATTTCGGATGGCTGCCCAAGGCGTTAATTCCTTTTCATTTTTATCATACCCAAGACGTGCGTACCGCTTTGGAAGAACATCTGTTTGAGGCAGCTTTTTATATTCGCGGCGCGGACGATGTTTGTCATCTTCATTTTACAATTTCCCAAGAGCATAAAAAGAATGTTGCTGAAAAAATAAAAAAAGTTAAATCAAAATACGAGAACCTTTTCGGGATAAAATATAAAATATCCTCTTCGGTGCAATCATCCTCAACAAAAACACTGGCCGTTGATGAAAAGAATATGCCTCTACGGGATGCCGCAGGCAGCCTCATTTTCCGGCCGGGCGGTCATGGTTCTTTGCTTGTAAATTTACAAAATCTTGATGCCGATTTTATTTTTATAAAAAACATTGATAACATTGCGCCGGAACCGCTTTTAGAAAAAATTATTCCTTATAAAAAAATGCTGGGCGGTTTGGCCATGCGTTTGCAGGAAGAAATATTTGCAAGTATTGTTGGGTTGAAAAGCGCGGGAATAAGTGTTTCTCAAATGGAAAAAATTATAGTTTTCTGTTCAAAAAAGCTGAATATTTTTTTTCCGCGGAATTTCGCGCGGCAATCACGAAAAGATAAAATTCAATTTCTGGTATCCGTGTTGAATCGTCCTCTGCGCGTTTGCGCAATGGTGAGAAACGAAGGGGAACCGGGAGGAGGACCTTTCTGGGCGGAAGAAAAAGACGGCATTCAGACTTTGCAAATTGTCGAAGGCAGTCATGTTAATAAAAGCGAAAAAGATCAGTTAATCATCTGGTCAAAAGCTCAATATTTTAATCCGGTGGACATGGTATGCGGTATAAAAAATTATAAAGGGAAAAAGTTTGATTTGCCTGATTATGTAAATTATGACACGTATTTAATTACTGAAAAAAATGAAAAGGGGCGCAGGATAAAAGCGCTGGAAGCGCCCGGTCTTTGGAACGGCGGCATGGCTTACTGGAATACTGTTTTTGTAAAAATGCCGCTTATCGTTTTTAATCCGGTAAAAATTGTTAATGATCTTTTACGTCCCGAACATTTAGTTTAGTGACGCTATATTTCCCGGTTAAATAATAATCCATCTCGCACAATCTTCTTTTGCCGCTGCTGTTGCAATGATTGATTCTGACGCATTATTGTACAGGCACATCACTTCCGCTTCCAGATCATCGGGTGCATCGCTGTAACGAACACACAATGCGGACGCAATTTGCTGATCAGTTCTATTACCGTAAGGCACTAAAACAATCGGGCCGGGGAAAGCGGTCATATTCAAAATTAAATCATCAGATGTGGCAAGCTTCATTATCGCCTCGTTATCAGCGTTGTTCCTTCCAACGATGATTTTGCAGTTATCACCAACACGGAAATGGCGTCCATATTTAAGCAGTTCGATATCGCGAAGATTTCGGTCAGCCTCATGCGAGAATAAATCGCGCAGGCGGCGTGAAAATAACGGATCGGTAAGGAGGCATCCCCCCGCGGGCGGCGCATAATTAACTATGCCGAAATCAGCGGCCAGATTTATTTGTTGTTTGCGGCCGCGTCCCTCAATAGAAAGCAATCCAGAGCGGTCAATCAAATTTTCTCTTTCCGCTTTTGTCGGATCAAGCAATAAAGCGCTTAAAGGCCTTAGAATATAATCACGGTAGCCGGAATTTTTAGCGACGATATAAAGAGATTGTTTGTTTTGAGACATAGGACGCTGGCCGAGAACTTCTCCGGTAATCATGAAGTCGCTTCCGGTTTCTTCCATCTTTCTGCCGGCAATTTGCAGCATTAACGTGTGGCAATCAATACACGGATTCATATTTTTACCATAGCCGTAGCGGGGAGATTTAAGCATCTTCATATGTTCGGCAGTAATATCCAAAACAACAAGAGGCAGATTTATCTGCCCTGCTGCTGCCTGGGCTTTTTGAGCGTTAAAAAACGGCGTTGTGAATGTCAGGCAGACAACGTCAATATTTAGCATACTGACTACTTTGGCCGCCAGCATGCTGTCTAAGCCCCCTGAGAAGAGGGCAATGGCTTTAACCATAAGAATATCCTTATAATTTATGAAATAGAATTATTTACACATAACCGGCACTGATAAAAGAAAAGACTTGAGCCTGAAGATAATATTTTCAAGAAGAATCCGCAGCTTCTTTTTAAGTATCGGGAGTAACTTTACAAAATATCAATATCTGGCTATATTAACAGACCATACTTCCTGCAGTAAACCCCGTAAATCCTGATCAAAGTCAAAATCGACAACATACAAATCCTGATTAGTTTTAATTTTAGTGGCGCTAAATTTCAAAATGTAAGGCGCCTGACTTTTACTAAGTCCGGAAAATGTAAAATTATCAGAAGTGAAAGGAATATTTATGCCGCGCAAAATATTTTCCATGATATTTTTTGGAGAACTGCTGTCTTTGACGAAAACAAGTTCATTCCCGGCTTGTTTTAGCGCGTTAGTAAATTGTTGAGAAAGCGTCTGCGAATATATAATATATTTTTTATCTTCATTTTTTACCAGCACATCAGCTTTTATTGACAAGTTAAAGCCGTCTTTTGCGGTGTCGAACAGCTGCATATCAACATCCATTTCGGCATTCAATCCTAAATCGGTCAGCAGCGCGTAAGAAAAATCTTTAGCTGATGTTACAGGGAAAACAGGCATCGGCGGCAAAGAATATGCTTCTTCCGGTTTTCCTGCAACACCCGTCTCATCTGAAATTTCAGTGATAGTTAACCCATTCTTTTGACAATAATTTTTGATCGACCAGGGTAAAAGTAAATTATTTTCATAAATCGAGCGTAATCCCTGTATCACTTGAGGCTGCCGATGGGGAAGAGATCTTTCAATAACCCAGTCTACAATTACTTCTACCGGTGGCACAGCGCCTATCACCAATGGCTTTTCGCTTTTCGACATGCGATAATTTCTTGTTGTATTAATAACCTTTCTTAAGGTAGTGATGATGTCATCATTTTTGTCAACTTTGACCAGAAAGTAGTTCGTCCAATTGTCACTGATCATCCTTCTTAAATAATGACGGGCATGATTTTCCAGATCAACAAATACAAACGTGTTATCATCGAATTCAATCAGCGGAATTATAGAACAATCAATAGTGACCTGACCCGCTTTGGGTATTGGAAGATAGTAATTCCCGGTTGTAATAATTGATCCGTTCATCTGGGTAATGACTTGTTTGAGTACAGCCAGGCGAGCTTCAGACGAAATAACTTTCTTTTCTTTTATTTCGATGATCTTCTCCGGTTGAATTGATTTTTTTGAAAGTGTTGCCGCTTCCGGCGCTGCCGGCTTGATTTCCTCAGGAATTTTAACAAAGAAAGTTTTTCCCGGCAATCTTATAACCGCACCTGCGTAAATTCTGTTAACATTTTTAATGCCCGGATTTATTGACTTAATAACTTTTAGGGTTTTTTCGATATCAGTTTCATTTTTTAATTCGCGGCGAATGATCTTAAATAAAGTATCACCCCTTTTTATTAAATAATATTTACGTCCGATTGAAGAAATATTATGAGTAACGGTTGTTTTGATATCTGTTTCATTATTTCCTGTTTCCGTGAGTGGTTTTCCCGGTAGGATCAGCGATTGTCCGGCTTCGAGATTATCGAGATCGGATATATTGGGGTTTAGTTTTTTGATAAGTTCATAATTTTTGGAGACATCTTCATCGGTAACACCGGGAATACTTTTGATGATATTCGAAAGAACATCTCCTTTTTTTACGGTGTAGGTATATAATTTCTTGGAAGGTATAGCTGTTTTTTTGAGCTTTAGTTGAGCCGTATCTTCATTAGCCGTTGCCACTATTGATAATTGGAAAAAAAAGACGAACGAAAAGAAAACCAAAACTAATATAAAAACGTACCGCTTAATCATTAGCTTCTTCCCCTTGTTTAAGAGACTCACAAATCTCAATATACTTAATCATTACTTCAATTAGAAAGAAATGTCAAATCCTTAAATATATTGCACTCAAAGAAAATTTCAGGTTTCTATGCTGGGAAAAAAGATAAAAAATCCGCGGTGAGGTATTGCAAATTAATTTATTGAAAGGAACTTTAGGCTAAATCACTTTTTTCATCGCGGCAATGGCCACTTCGATTTGATCATCAGACGGTTCTCTGGTTGTAATTTTTTGCAGCATTAATCCCGGCCAACTCAATATCTGCATAAGTTTGGAATGACTGTATTTACCGGTAAAACGGATGGCTTCATAAGCAATACCCGCTACAACGGGGAGAAGCAAAATTTTGTAGATTACTCTGTGCAGAAAATCCGGGCGTCCCAATAAAGAAAACACCAGTATGGAAACAATCATCACAAAAAGAATAAAGCTTGTTCCACAGCGGGGATGACGGGTAGAATATTTTTTAACATTCTCAACGGTCAGTTCCTGCCCGTCTTCCCAGGCAAACACGGTTTTATGTTCGGCGCCGTGATACATATAAACACGCTTCATATCCGTCATAAGGAGCGTGGCGGACAGAAAACAAAGGAACATTCCCAGGCGGACACATCCTTCTAAAATGTTTAAAAGAATAAGATTATCTATATAATATTTCATTTTGGTAAAGAAAAACGCCGGTACGACAACAAAGAAAAAAATAGCGACGGAGAAACTTATAAAAAAAGAAAGATACATTTCCCAGCTTTTTGGTTTTCTTTCTTCTTCCGACATGGCGACATCAGCCGAAAACATCAGGCATTGAAAGCCCACTATCATCATCTCAAATAAATTTATTGTTCCCCGGACAAACATCCATCCGAGTATCTTATAACGTTTGGTCAGCGGAATGAATTCGCGCTCCTGAAAAACAATTTCCTTGTCAGGCCTTCTTACCGCTGCGGCTATTTTATTGTCGTGACGCATCATTACGCCTTCAATGATCGCTTGTCCGCCTGCTATATCTTCATGTTTGGGTTGAGATGGCATATATATTTATTTCAATCCGATCGATTTTTTTGCTTTTGTTTATAGCATTTGACGCGCAGTGTCAAACTATGATTTTTAAAATCGTTGTTGCAAGATAAACCTTCAATGATATAATGCCTCAAAATCCGGAAAAAAATAAGATTTAAGGTGGTTAGAATGAATGCAACTGACTTGTTTATAAAGGAATACCAGGGACGTTTCGAGAAAAAACTGAAAGAAAACGAAATTACGCTGCTGGAACACTGGAAGGCGCAACTGGACAAGGTTATCGGTATGCGGCCTGACGGCGTTGCTTCAATGCAATTGCAAATCACAAAGATATCTGAAATGATGGCTAATCGAATCAAAACATTGAAAAAGGAATAACATGGATAGTCTTGCTAATTTTCTGTTTGAAGTGGGAATGCTCAGCAGAACGCCGCGCAGCGGTTATCAGTTTCTGGGAAGCGGCAAAGAATCGGTAGCAGAACACGTTTTGCGCACTGTATTTGTCGGTTATACTCTTTGTAAAATGGATGATTCTCTTGATGAATTTCGCGTTTTAAAAATGTGTTTTCTTCACGATTTGCCGGAGGCGCGCACCGGTGATATGAATTATGTTAATAAAAAATATGTTCATGTCGATGAAGAGAAAGCAGTGTCGGAATTGACCGAAAGCCTTTTTTTCGGTGATGATATTAAAGCGGCAATTGACGAATTTAACCGTAAAAAGACAAAGGAATCATTAATCGCGCGGGATGCCGATCAGATCGCTCTTATTCTGCAATTAAAAGAATGCGGTGATTTAGGGAATAAATATTCGGAAGAATGGATTGACTTCGCGTTGCAGAGATTAAATACGGAGAATGGGAAAAAACTTGCCGAAAGAATTATTAAAACAGATTCTTCCCAATGGTGGTTTAAAGAAAAAGGATCCTGGTGGATAAACGCAAACGGCCGCTGATATTTGTTGCTGTTCACGGGGCAGGTTGTATGGTCAATAAAAAATTTCTTTTGTTATTTTCTGTGATTCTCATCATTAATCTTATCTCCTGTGTCCATGATATGGGCGGGGTCGTAATATTAAAACCGGATGAATCCAGCCACGTTTATGAAGCTAAAGAAACAGTAATTCTTAAGGCCATTGCCCGTGTCTTTAAAGAAAAAAAAATCGGTACTAATGTCAGGATAGATCAGACGAATCTACTGGTTGATTCGGATTATTTGGAGTCGGGCGATTGGCGCACGAAGGCAAGCGCTCGCGTCAAACGCCTTAACTGGAAGGAATGCGAGGTGAGCCTTGCAGTGACCACAGAGAAGAAAACGAAAACAGGATGGGAAATGAGGCGGCTTTTGCAGAAACAGCAGTATGACACTTTTTTTGATGTTATCGAACTGAAAATTTATGAAGAGATGTCTAATGTCGAGTAAAAATAATTTTAAAAGGAATTAATATGAATGCGCAGAAAAAAGTATCGGCAATGTTGGAAGAATTTAAGAATTTTGCGTTTAAGGGTAATGTTGTTGATCTTGCTATCGGTGTGATTATCGGAGCGGCATTCGGCAAGATCATTGATTCTCTGGTCAAACATATTATTATGCCTTTTATCAGTGTTATCATGCCCGGCAATCAGAGTTATCTGACTTGGAAATGGGTAATTAACGGCAAGGATGTTCCTTACGGGTTGTTTCTTGGCGAAATCGTCAACTTTATGATAGTTGCTTTAGCCTTATATATCTTCATTGTCAAATTTATCGGAATGATCATGAAGAATAAGCAGGAGAAAGAAACAGCGCCTCCACCTCTGACTAAAGATCAGGAACTGCTTACCGAAATTAGAAATTTGATGATGAAAGAAAAAGGATTATCCGGCAATTAACTGACAAGCTCAAGCAGTCTTTTTAGCAAAGGCCCCAGGCTGCTTGAGTTTAATCGGGTTTTTAAAAAATTGCCTGTCTTTACCTATTGGCAAAGAAATTCATTAAGAATTCTGAATCTTTAGGTGACAAGTCAAATTTTAGAATGGCCTTTTCTATAAGCGTCTTTAAAGGCTCGGCGTCTTTTTCTTCTATATTTGTTGATATCCACTTGATCGCTTTTTGTACGTGCTCCGATTCCGGCATAATAGTAGCCATAAAGATATTCTCCTCATCTAATCAAGAAATTAACAGCATCCGGTATTAATCCGATGCTGATTTTGTTTTTTACTTATCATACTATAAATTAGTTTAGAAATTAATTTTTTAACAATTTGAATTTATTTTTAAAATTAAATACAATAAACGCAATTATTCATCAAAAAAATATCCAGGAGAAATTTATGAAAAAGTCTTTTGATGCCAAAACTCTGATTTATCCGACACCTGTGTGGTTAATAGGGACATACGACAAAAACGGGAAACCCAATATTGCGACTATAGCCTGGGGAGGCATATGCAGCTCCATACCTCCGTGCGCGGCCGTATCGCTAAGAGCTGCTACCTATACTCACGGTAATATTGTGGAACGTAAAGCATTTACGATAAATGTTCCTTCCGCCTCCCATGTTGGAATTGCCGATTATTGCGGCATAGTGTCCGGCAGAAGTGTTGATAAATTCGCTGCGGCAAAGATAACTGCTGTAAAAAGCCAAAAGGTTGACGCTCCTTATATTATGGAATTTCCAATGATTTTGGAATGCAAACTTATAAATTCCATTGAAATCGGCATCCACACACATTTCATCGGCGAGATTATAGATGTCAAGGTTGATGAATTAATGCTGACAAAAGATGGGCTGCCGGATATGTTAAAAATCAATCCGGTGCTTTACGGGCCGGAAATACAATCCTATTATGGTGTGGGAAAATATCTTGGAAAAGCTTTTTCCATAGGAAAAGATTTGAAATAACCGTTGAAAAGTTTAAGTGGAGTGCATAATATAGGGTGAATCGGAAATAAAAAAAAGGAGATGAACTATGGCTAAATCAATAAAAGGCACAAAAACAGAGAAAAATTTGCTGGCTTCGTTTGCCGGTGAATCACAGGCTAGAAATCGTTATACTTTTTTTGCAAGCGCGGCCAAAAAAGAGGGATATGAGCAGATTTCAAGAATATTCCTGGAAACTGCTGAAAATGAGAAAGAACACGCCAAGGTATATTTTAAATATCTCGAAGGCGGTGATGTCGAAATTACGGCATCTTATCCCGCCGGTGTTATCGGAGATACTAAAAGTAATTTAGAAGCGGCAGCGGCAGGTGAAAATATGGAATGGACTGTTCTTTATTCCGAAGCCGCCAGGATTGCCAAAGAAGAAGGTTTCCCGGAAGTGGCCCGCTCATTTGAGCAAATATCAAAAGTTGAAATGTTTCATGAAAAAAGATATCGCAAACTGGCAGCCAACATTGCCAACAGCGAAGTTTTTAAAAAGAAAGCGCCTGTAAAATGGCACTGCATTAATTGCGGTTACGTTCATGAAGGAGATGAGGCGCCCAAAGAATGTCCGGCATGTAAACATCCGCAATCGTATTATGAGGTTTTAGCGGACAATTATTAAAAAATTGTAAAAAAGAAATTTTTTTAAATAGTCCCCTGCATTCTCAGCTTAATATTGTCGTGAGTGCAGGGGCTATTTATTTATCTGAAGCCTTAAGTTTGTTCTTCTTGACAGCTTGGATAAAATGCCATAAATTGGCAAAGTTTTTCAAAGAGGAGTTAAGTTTATGACGACCAAGAGACAGCTTCGGTCAGAAAATATCAAAGAAAAGAAAATAAAAAAATCAACTAGAATTATTTACTTATCAGTTATCCTCGGTGGAATATTTGTTGTGCTGGTTGTTTTCTTTGTTACTTTATTCAGCGCCTTGTTTCCTCCGGTTGATATGGACTCCATGAAAAAGAAAGAAAAACAAATTGTGCAAATTTATTTTTCCGATCAACAGGAACGTTTTTTGAGGCCTGAAAAACGTTACATTATTAAGGAAAATGATGTTGCGTTACAAGCTAAAGAAATTGTTAAAGCCCTGCTTGAAGGCTCAAAAGCAGGATTGGTGAATACATTTCCTCACGGTGTTACCGTCATTGATGTAAAGATAGTGGATAATGAAACTGCTGCGGTTAATTTCAGCAAGAGCCTGACTAAGTTGTATCAGGGCGGTTCCGCTTCGGAAATGGCAACAATCTATTCCTTAACAGATTCTATAACTCAAAATATACCCGGTATAAAAAAAGTAAAAATTTTAGTGGAAGGCAAGGAACTGTCATCTATTAAAGGTCATATTTCCACACGGAAAGCTTTTTCTCCTGATTTGGAACTTATTATTCCGGAAAAACAGGGTAATAGTTGATTATCTTATGGCAGCAAAATCCAAAATATCCCGCACACGCAATATAGGTATAGTTGCTCATATTGACGCGGGGAAAACAACCTTTACTGAAAGAATTCTTTATTACACAGGCAAATCTTACAAGATGGGGGAGGTGCATGACGGTGAAGCCGTTATGGACTGGATGCCGCAGGAACAGGAAAGAGGCATCACCATTACATCCGCTGTGACCACTTGTGTGTGGAACAATCACGATATTCACATCATTGACACGCCCGGGCATGTTGATTTCACAATTGAAGTGGAGCGTTCGCTGCGTGTGCTCGACGGCGCGGTTGTTGTTTTCTGCGCGGTCGGCGGTGTTGAGCCGCAATCGGAAACTGTGTGGCATCAGGCAGATAAATACGGCGTTCCTAAAATTGCCTTTATTAATAAAATGGACAGGGTAGGCGCTGATTATTTTGCCACGATTGAAATGATGCGCGAGCGTTTTTCTTCTATTCCCGTACCTATCCAGATTCCCGCGGGCAGTGAAGATAATTTTCGCGGCGCAATCGATCTGATTGATCAAAAAATGCTGGTTTGGGATGATTCAACCCATGGTATGGAATTTTCCACGCAGGAAATTCCGCAGGAATATTCCGATGAGGTAAAATCAAGACGTGAAAAGATGATAGAGACGCTTGCCGAAGTTGACGATAATCTGGCTGATAAATATCTCACTGGTGAAGAAATTACCGCAGCCGAAATAGAGGCGGCTTTAAGGAAAGCGACAATATCCCTGAAAATAGTTCCTGTCCTTTGCGGCGCGGCTCTGCGCAATAAAGGAATTCAGCCGGTGCTTGATGCCATTATCAATTATCTGCCGTCCCCCGACGATATTCCACCCATTAAAGGGATTAATCCTGTAACAAAAAAAGAAGAACTCAGGCATAGCTCCGATAAAGAACCGCTGGCGGCGCTGGCTTTTAAAGTAATGCTTGATGAAGGCCGAAAGCTTACTTACATCCGGATTTACTCCGGTAAAATCCATGCCAATGATGAAGTTTATAATTCAGTAAAGAAAAAACGGGAAAAAATCGCCCGCCTTTTACGTATGCACTCCAATAAACGGGAAAGAATAGATACAGCCTCAGCGGGCGACATCGTTGCGGTTCTGGGTTTAAAGACAACAACAACGGGAGATACCATTTGCAAAGAAGAAAACCCGATTATGCTGGAGTTGATAGAATTTTACGAGCCGGTAATCAGCCAGGCCATTGAAGCCAAAACTCCGGCTGATCAGGAAAAGTTGACCATGGCATTGGATAAGCTGACAGAAGAAGATCCGACGTTGAAGGTAAAATATGACGATGAAACCGCGCAAACGATAATTTCCGGCATGGGGGAATTGCATCTGGAAATTATTGTTGACCGTTTACGCCGCGAATTCAACAGCCATGTCAATGTCGGCAGACCCAGAGTTGTCTATCGTGAAACTATTCAAAAGAAGGCTGAAGTTGAAGGATTATTTGAAAAGGAATTAGGCGAAAAGAAACACTTTGGTCATGTCCGGCTTTCTCTTTCGCCGCGTAAGCGAGGTTGCGGAAATGAAATAATAAATAAAATTGATGAGAGTATAATCCCTGCTGAATATTATGACGTAATCGAAGAAGGCATCAAGGAAGCGATGATGAACGGCGTATTAAACGGTTATCCGGTAATAGATGTAGAAGTGACGATTACGGGCGGTTCTTTCCGGGACGGTGAATCTTCAGCTCAGGGTTATAAAATTGCAGCGGCAGCCGCTTTCCGCGATGGGTGTAATCTTGGTGATCCCCTTATGCTCGAACCGATTATGATGGTTGATATTATTACCCCCAGTGACTTTATGGGCGATGTTATAGGTGATATCAATGCCCGCAAAGGTGAAATTCAATCTGTTAATCCGAAGGGAAATGTAAGCGAAATTAAAGCTAAAGTTCCCTTGAAGGCCATGTTCGGTTATTCCACTGACTTGAGATCATCCACTCAGGGACGTGCTGTTTTTTCCATGATTTTTTCAGAATATAACAAGGCATAAAATATTTTAGCCGTCTCATCATATTTAAATAGCTGCTATTTCATTCAGTTTTTCACCCCAGGACATCCCCTGAAAATAAATTTATTATTTCCTTGATAATTACTATATGTAGTAGTATTATCTTCACATACCACAATATATAGCGTCATATTGAGTTAATTTTATTTGATTTTCTATTTATAAATGGAGTTGGCAAATGAATTTAAAAATTAGAAAAAGAGATGGTCGTTTAGTTAAATTTAGCGCGGAAAAGATTACCAACGCAATTGCCAAGGCTGGAACTGCTACAGGTGAATTCGAAATTAATGAAGCGCGTAAATTGACGATCAAGGTTTTAAATCTTGCCGAAAAACTGTTTGACAGCAAAATTTTATCCGTTGAAGAAATTCAGGATATTGTCGAAGAAGTTCTTTTGCAATCCACGCATCGTAAAACGGCCAAGTCATATATTATTTACCGGGATCAGCATTCGCGTTTAAGAGATATTACCAATAAGATGGAAGTTGATCTGGTTGATCAATATTTGAAGAAAGCTGATTGGAAGATCAATGAAAACAGCAATATGGATTATTCGTTACAGGGTTTGAACAATTATATATCTTCTGAAGTCAGCAAGGTTTACTGGCTCAATGAAATATATTCTCCTGAAATCCGCAGGGCTCATATTGACGGTGATTTTCATATTCATGATTTAAGTTTGCTTTCCGTTTATTGCGTGGGCTGGGATTTATATGATCTTCTTTTGCAGGGATTTAAGGGTGTGTCCGGCAAAGTGGAAAGCAAACCGGCCAATCATCTGCGCAGCGCTCTGGGGCAGGTGGTTAATTTCTTTTATACGCTTCAGGGAGAAGCTGCCGGAGCGCAGGCTTTTTCCAATTTTGACACGTTGCTTGCTCCGTTTATCCGTTATGATAAATTAACTATTAAAGAAATTAAACAGGCGCTGCAGGAATTTATATTCAATATTAATGTGCCGACAAGAGTGGGCTTTCAAACGCCTTTTACCAATGTAACTCTGGATATGACCGTACCGAAATATTACGCGGACCAGAGTGTTATCATTGGCGGTAAGCCTCAAAAAGAAACATATAGGGAATTTCAGGAAGAACTTGATCTTTTCAACAAAGCTTTCCTGCAGGTGATGGCCGAAGGCGACGCCAAGGGAAGAGTATTTACCTTCCCGATTCCCACATACAACATCACTAAAGATTTTAACTGGGACAATCCCAATATGAAGGATTTATGGGAGATGACCGCTAAATACGGTGTGCCTTACTTTTCCAACTTCATCAATTCCGACATGAATCCGGAAGATGCCCGCAGCATGTGCTGCCGTCTGCGCATTGACAATCGTGAACTGGAGATGAGAGGCGGCGGCCTTTTCGGTTCCAACCCGCTCACAGGCTCCATCGGCGTTATTACCATCAATATGCCGCGTATCGGCTATCTGGCTAAATCCAAAAAAGCTTTTCTGGATCAATTGGGCAAGCTGATGGATATTGCCAAGGACAGTCTGGAGACGAAAAGGAAGGTGTTGGAGAAATTTACGGACGGCAATCTCTATCCCTACACGAGATATTACCTGCGCAGCGTCAAGGAAAGATTCAGCGAATACTGGAAGAATCATTTCTCCACAATCGGACTTGTCGGGATGAATGAAGCCTGTTTAAATTTACTGAAAGTTGACATTGCTTCGGAAAAAGGTCAGGAATTCACAAAACAGGTTCTTGATTTTATGAGAAAAAAGCTTATCGATTTCCAGAAGGAAACCGGAAACAATTATAATCTGGAATCAACACCGGCCGAAGGCACGTCATATCGTCTGGCCAAAGCAGATAAAGAAAAATATCCCGATATTATTACGGCCAGCGATAACAAATCGAAAACCGCGGAGCCGTTTTATACGAATTCCACGCAACTGCCGGTAAACTATACTGATGATGTTTTTGAGGCGCTGGATTTACAGGATGAAATTCAGATAAAATACACCGGCGGCACGGTATTCCATACCTTCGCGGGCGAAAGAATAGATGATCCCAGGTCGGTAAAGAAACTTGTTCAGAAGATTTGCTGCAATTATCATTTGCCTTACATAACTTTTACACCCACTTTCAGTGTATGTCCGTCGCACGGATATCTTAAAGGCGAACAGGAAAAATGTCCGACCTGCGCCGATGATTGTGAGGTTTACTCCCGCGTGGTTGGTTATTTACGGCCGGTCAAACAGTGGAATAAGGGGAAGCAGGAAGAGTTTGACTCGAGGCAGGTATTCAAGTTCTAACATATCGAGTGCATTTTTCAGCTAACTTCGTTGGCTGCGTCAGTCGGCTTCCTCAACGTATGTAAAATACGCCTGCCCAAGCCGATCTCCTTGCCGAATCTGATCTTACAAATGCATCTTGATATGATAAAATATTAGAAAGAATTCTCACGTGGTTTTACTGCGTTTGGATATAGAAAGGAAAAAATGAAAATCGGCGGTTTGCAAAAAGTATCACTTATTGATTATCCGGGAATGATCAGCGCAATTATCTTTTCACAGGGGTGCAATTTCAGATGTTCATATTGCCATAATCCCGGACTGGTTGATCCTGATTTATTTCAACCCTGCATGAAGGAAAAAGATGTATTGGACTTTCTTCAAACACGTCGGGGAAAGCTCGATGCCGTGGCGATAACCGGCGGTGAGCCTACCATCCAGAATAATTTAATGCCCTTTATCAAACAGATAAAAAAAATGGGGTTCGCCGTCAAACTTGACACCAACGGATCAAAACCGCAGGTTATCAAGGCTCTTCTTTCTGAAAAACTGCTTGATTATATTGCCATGGATATCAAAGCGCCGCTTGAAAAATACGAAAAAATCGTTAATGTGCCGGTCAATTCCGAGTCAATAAAAGAAAGTATCAAAATTATTTTACACTCAAAAATTCCGTATGAATTCCGCACAACCGTTGTGCAATCACAGCTTGAAGAAAAAGATATTATCCATATAGCCAAACTGATCTCCGGCGCCAGCCATTATGTGCTGCAAAATTTTGTGCCGGCGAAAACTCTGGACAAAATATTCCTGAAAGAAAAATCTCATCCGGACGAAATATTCCAGAAAATTAAAAAGCATCTGGAACATCAGATTCCTTCGGTTACGATAAGATAAAAGCTGTACCAACAAAGGTAGACGAATGAATGCAACTTGGTATCAGATCAGCGCCAGGCTGTCAGCAATAGCCATGCCCGCGCGGGTAGGGCGCAAAAATCCTTTCTTTAATTCCACAAGTTTATTTTTAATTAACTCATCAATGATTTTTCTCTTTTCGGCAAGCAAATCAACCCCGTATTTTGTTTTATAGCGTTTTAAATCAATCCCTGATTTGGTGCGAAGGCCCAGAAATAAAGCTTCCAGTTGCATCTGTTCAGGTTGTAGTATTTCCGTATTTTCCAATGGCATTTTACCTTGAGCAATCTCATTTAAATACGTTTTAACGGCAGCCTTATTCCACCAGCGCATATTGTCTAAAAAGGAATGAGAGGCAGGCCCCAGGCCTAAATTAGGCACATGCTGCCAGTATTTCTGATTATGACGCGATTTGAATTTGTCAAAACGCGCAAAGTTGGAAACTTCATACTGCATATAACCGGCATTTTCCAACTCTTTTGCGGTTGTTAAAAATAATTTCAGTTCCGTTTTTTCATCCGGCAGCTGCCAGCCCTCTGAAGAATATTTTTTATAGAGAGGTGTTTTGTCGCCAAGCGATAGCTGATAGCAGGAGATATGTTCCGGTTTGTAAGAAACGGCTTTCTTTAAATTATTTATCCATGATTTAATGCCTTGACCGTGCGTCCCGTAAATCAAGTCTATTCCCAGATTGTCGAATCCGGCTGCTCTTGCCGCTTCTATCGCGGCAATTGCTTCAAGGCTTGAATGCCTCCGTCCCAGAAGTCTTAAAATTTTATCATCGAATGATTGAATGCCGATGTTTAAGCGGTTAATTCCCGATTTGCGCAATGCCTGGAAATAATCAAACGACACATCGCCAGGATTGACTTCAATAGTAATTTCGGCCTGCCGGTCAATATCAAAATATTTATTTACAGCAGAAATAAGATCGTCCATCTGCACGGCAGAAAGCAGGGAAGGGGTTCCGCCGCCGATATAGACGGTGTCAAACGATGAAAAGGCGTTACGGTAATGTTTTATTTCTTTCTTTAGAGCCGCAATATATTCAGGAATCAGATTGACGGATTTGACCGAGTAAAAGCTGCAATAGCCACATTTGCTGAGGCAAAAGGGAATGTGAATATAGAGCCCGGGCTGACAGTTAATCATATTTCTTTTTTGTAAATTCACGTCTGTGGCCAATGCGGAGAATAAGAATATTTTTATCAATGATGGTATAGACGACTCTGTAATCACCGACGCGCATTTTTCTCAATCCGGAAAATTCGCCTTTCAAAACGGGATAAGATTCAGCGTATTCAACAAGATTATTTTCAATCTTGTTAATAATCCCGCGTGCCTCTTTTTTATCCAGATGGTTGATATCGCGTGCAACTGATTTCTTGTAAGTGATATTAAAGGCCAAGGGATTTCCTCAAATCTTTTGAAGAAACAATTTCATCTTTAGGATTTCTCAGACGGTCAATAGCAATACGTAAATCGGCGAAATCTTCAATGTAAATTTCGATAGCCTTTTGAATATGAAAAGATCGGGATCTTTCGGTTTCCTTCGCGATTTCGTCCAGATTTTTAGCTAGCATATCCGGCAGTCTTATTGATACTGTAGCTTTCATAATATTTACCTTTCTCTGAATACTTGTAATACAGTGTATACTATTTATTGCTAATATGCAATATAGTTTATTAAACAAAATCAGGGAAAGAGGTGCCTGGAATGTTTGTCATTGCAAGGCGACCCTTGGAAGCTGTGGCAATCTCGTAAGTTGCTTGATACATGAGATTACCACGACGCCCCAGAGACGTCTGGACATGACAGACGCTTTGAATATTTTATCCACCTCCGTCACTTACGTGACACCTCCGCCTGTGGAGGACATTTCTTTTATAATTCTGTTTCATATTTAAGATGATAGCAAGGCGGCCAGGAGGAGGCTTCCCGGATTGAGACTGTTCAAAAGTGTTTAGATGCAAGGCGTGCAAGAAGCGGGGCGCGAGGCGTATATAAGTATACGTTGAGCGAGGCGGTTTGCAGCACAACGCAGCAGATGGGCGCTTTTCAACAGTCTCTTACTAATCGGTGTCGGATTTGAGTACCGCAAGAAACGCACTCTGCGGAATGCTCACGTTGCCAATCATCTTCATCCGTTTTTTTCCGGCTTTTTGTTTTTCGAGCAGTTTTCTCTTTCGGGAAATATCACCGCCGTAACATTTTGCAATTACATCTTTGCGGAAAGCGCTGATGGTGCTGCGGGCAATAATTTCTCCGCCGATTGCCCCCTGAATGGCAATTTTAAACATCTGGCGCGGTATCTCTTCTTTAAGACGGTCGCAGGCAAGCAGGGCGCGGGAGCGGGCGCGTTCGCGATGAACTATCTGGGAAAGTGCGTCAACCTTTTCGCCATTGACAAGAATATCCATCAAAACCAGATTGCTTTCACGATAATCTATTATATCGTAGTCAAATGAACCATAACCCTGAGTGACTGATTTGAAACGGTCATAAAAATCATAGATGACTTCAGCCAGGGGCATTTCATAAGATAGCTCGACACGTCCGGGGCCTGTATAATTCATGTTGGAATTGACTCCGCGCTTTTCCATGCAAAGCTTCATTACCGCTCCCAGATAACGCTCAGGAAGCATCATTGCGGCCCGGATGTAAGGTTCCTCTCCCATATCAATTGAAGCGGGATCGGGATAATGTGACGGATTGTCCACATAGATTGTTTTTTTATCGTTGAGCGTGAAGCGATAACGCACGCTGGGTACGGAAAGAATGATGGAAAGATTAAATTCTCTTTCCAGCCGTTCCTGAACAATATCCAGATGCAGCAGGCCCAGAAAGCCGCAGCGGAAACCCTGTCCCAGAGCGGCGGAAGAATCTTTTTCAAAGACAAAAGAAGCATCGTTGAGTTTGTATTTTTCCAGCGAATCCGCCAGATCCTGATAATCGTCCGAGGCGATAGGATAGATGGACGCAAAGACGACGGGCTTCACTTCCTTGAATCCCGGCAGGGGCTGGCTGCACGGCCTGTCCTGCAGTGTAATCGTATCGCCGGTTCGTACATCAGCCACGGTTTTTACGCCGGCGATTATGTAGCCGACTTCACCGGCGCAGATCTTTTCCCGTTTAGTGCGGGTGAGCAGAAAATGACCGACTTCTTCGACTTTATAAGTTGTCCCGTTGTACATGAATTTGATGATATCACCTGCTTTAACGGTTCCCTCAAAAACGCGGCAATGAATTATAGTGCCGCGGAAAGAGTCATATTTGGCGTCAAATATCAAAGCGGCAAGCGGATTGGCGGCATCGCCTTTGGGCGGAGGAATACGCTCGACAATAGCTTCCAGTATCTCTTCAATGCCGATTCCTTCCTTGGCCGAGCACTTGATATGCGTAAAGGGATCAAGTCCCAGTTCCGAATCTATTTCTTCCAGTACGCGATCAACATCGGCGGAGGGGAGGTCTATTTTGTTGATAATCGGGATAATCTCCAGATTATGATCGAGCGCCAGATAAAGATTGGCCAGAGTCTGCGCTTGTACGCCCTGCGCTGCGTCAATCAATAAGAGGACGCCTTCGCAGGAGGCAAGAGAGCGGGAAACTTCATAGGAAAAATCAACATGGCCCGGCGTGTCAATCAAGTTGAGAATGTAATCTTTGCCATTTTTGGCATGATAGGGCAGGGAAATTGCATTGCTTTTGATGGTGATACCGCGTTCCCGCTCAATATCCATATTGTCCAGAATCTGATCCTGAAAATTCCTTTCATTGCAGACACCGGTGAATTGAATCAAACGGTCGGCAAGCGTGGATTTTCCGTGATCAATATGGGCTATTATGCTGAAGTTTCTTATGTTTTCCATAACACTCTGTTAAAAAAAGCCCTCCAATGGTTCGGGGGGCTTTTATATCAAATATTTTCCGATCAATTAAGTCAGTTTCTTTAAAAGTTCTTCAGTTACTTCTTTTACGCCTACGCTGCCGTCAACGGCAACAACTTTAACTCTTTCCTTAAAGTAGTTGACTGCGGCCATGGTGCCTGTCTTGGTGTCATAGTAAATGCCATGACGTTTATCGATTGCGGCGGTATCCTGATCGTCGGCGCGTGCGGACAAATCTTCGCAGCCGCAGACACGGCAAACAATCTTGCCATCCTTTTCCGCCGGTTTAATGGCGTCTATATAAATATTGTTGGGATGGTTGTTGTCCATTTTGCAAAGTCTGCGTCCCATGATGCGCTTCTTGGCTATTTCGCGATCCAGATTTATTTCGATGACATAATCAAGTTTAATGTTCTCTTTCTGCAGAGCAGCCCAGAGAGCTTCAGCCTGCGCCAGATTGCGGGGGAAGCCGTCCAGAAGCCAGCCTTTTTTGCAGTCGTCTTCTTTGATGCGGTCCAGAATCATGGGGATAGTAATATCGTCAGGGACGAGTTCGCCGCGGTCGATAAATGCTTTTGCTTTTTCTCCAAGAGGGGTTTTCTTCGAAATATTCTGACGGAAAATAACACCTGTCTCAATATGGGGCACGCCATATTTTTTCTGCACGATTGCGCCTTGGGTTCCTTTGCCACTGCCATTTGGGCCAAAAATTAAAATATTCACTTTGTGAGACTCCTTTCTTAAAAATTAAAGTAGCCGTCTTATAATGTATTATGTAAGTTTTCGCAATATAAAAGAAGAAACTGTTGATCGGGGGCTCATTCATGCAAACAAGGCGCAATCATGATTAAAAATACTCCCTGACGGTAAAAGCTAAAAAAGCTTTTACGAAACGCTCATCTGCTGCGTTGCGCTGAAAACAGCGCTGCAAAGCGCATAACAAATACGCCCCGCGGTTCGGATTTTGCGCGTCTGCTTCTGAATATTTTCGAACAGTTTCCAGACATGTGGTTTTTCAATAACCGCATGTTTCCCCTGAAATAAAAACTCTTTTAATGACAGGAACAGCCCGGAGAACAGGAAGTTGAAGAACATGATGAACAGTTTGACTTTCCGCCTGCAAATACGGACAATACTTTTTGAGGTTTTTTTGTTCCGCATTTAGGGCAGGAAAGCTTTTTTTCTTCCGCTGGTGAAAAAATCAAACTTTCAAAGATATTTTTACATTTTTTACATCTAAATTCATATATAGGCATCTTAAATTATCCTTGTTCATAAATATTAATGATAAAATATGCAAGAATTCGGCAATGTCAAGCCGTTATAATAATATTTGTCTTTCCATAGCTTTGGTTCACTGCTTTAGTTTTTCCACTGGTTTCTGCTTTCCGCCGGTTTCTAATTCTTTCATTGCCCGATTAATGGCAATGCTTCGTTGGGAATCCTTGGGGAAATAATTGAGCGCTTCTCTAAAATGAAACAGGGCGCTTTCCTTCTTTTTATCTTTTTTGAAATGCAGACCAAAATAGTAGTGTGATTCACCCTGATTGTTAAGTTTGCCATAAGCCATAGCGATCTGATAATTTAGATCATAGTCATTCGTTGATCTGTTTTCCAGTTTTAAAAAATAATCCAGAGCTTTTTGATAATTCCCTGAATCAAGATATGTTTTTCCTAAGCCAAAAGTAACATCGCTGTCACTGCCGTTTAAACTGGCAGCCCGCAGAAGATAGTCTTGCGCAAGATATGAATCTCCCATCTTCATATAAATCAAGCCGATATTTTTTAAAACATCTTCATCCCGCGGTGATAAACTTAACGCTTTGAGATAGTGTTTGAGGGCGGAGTTTGTTCGTCCGAGTTGATCTTCAACTATAGCCAGAAAGTAGAGCAGATCAACATCATCAGGATTGTTCTTTAAAGACTCTGCCAGTTCGTTATATTTATTGTTCAGATCATCCGGGTCCAATGTAATAAGTGCCTGCATTCTCATGAAATTACCGAATATTTTCATTTCCCCTTTTTGATGATATTGAGTTGAAATCAAACTATCTATATAAAAAATACGAACATCAGTGCCGGGATGCGTTTCCAGATAAGAAGGCATGGATTTTGAATAATACTCATACCGTTTCAGTATCCTGAGAAAGTCAGACATTGCTGCCGGATGATAGCCTGCGGCGACAAGATAACTTAGACCTAAACGGTCCGCTTCTTCTTCATGTGCACGTGAAAATTTTAACGATAGGCTGCTGGCGCCGGCAACAGAAAATGCGGCAATAGCGGCAGTCGCCTCACCACCGCCTCCGAGGAAAGCTCCGGCAATAATCGCGGCTAATGTGGCAACGTTTAATTTTTTGGACTTTTCAATCATGTCGGCAACGTGGCGTGCATTGGCATGGCCGAGTTCGTGAGCAATCACCGCCGCCAGTTCGGCTTCATTTTCCGCCGCTGATATTAGCCCTTTATTTATATAAACGTAACCGCCCGGAGTGTTAAAAGCGTTTATTGCATTGCTGTCAATGATAACAAAATGAAACTCAAAAGGAACTTTGTTGGCTTGTGCCTGAATTAAATTGCCGATTTTGGCTACGTAGCCGTTAAGAACTTCATTTTTGAGGATAAGGTGATTTTGATCCATTTGATCATAAAATTCCCTGCCGAGTTTTCTTTCGTCTTCAATAGTGAAGTCGGCAAGACAAGTGCTTACCCGAAACAATAAAATGAATAATATAACAGCAAAATAAATATATTGATTTTGAGTAAATTTAATCATATGTAATATCAAACATTTAACATGTAGTGTGCCATTACTGTGCCCAAATCAACTATTATTTGGCACTTTTTCTGGAATATTCTTGGCACAATTCTCAGTTTTGTCAAACTGATTTTCAAAGGCGCTTCCATCATCCCTTGTCAGGTTCGGGACAAACTTATTATATCTAACGAGCGTCGTTGTCACATTGGTATGCCCCAGCATTTTGCTGACCCATGTGATATTCTCTCCAGCGGCTATGTGAAGAGTTGCAAAAGTATGGCGCAACTGGTTAGGGCTTCTATATTTCAAGCCTGCCAGAGTAAGGATATGCTTGAAACGCCGCCAGAAGACAACAGCCGCAGCATAACGCTTCTTTGTGTTAGGGTTCGGGAAGATATACTCTGACGCTAGCCTAGAGCGTTTTTCCTGACGTTTAAAAGCTTCAATGACCTTTGGGCGCAACGTTAATGTCCTGATACTTTTATTTGTTTTGGGCAAACCTTCTGCTCCATTAAGCAAAACTGTCCGGCTGATAGTCAACTGGGAATTGCGATAATCCAAGTCATCCCATTTCAAACCGAGAATTTCCCCATGCCTGAACCCGCAGCGTGACCATATAAAAATCATGTCGGCTTCGGGATAGTTCCCAGCATATAGAAATTCCAGCAAGTGCGAAAGTTCATCAAAACTGAATGGGTCAATGGGTTCGGAGTTAGATTCCAACTTTCCGATTTTCTTCAAGGGGTAAATAGGTATGCGGCCTTCGTCATGCGCCCGTGTTAAAATACAGGCTAAATGTCGCACGACGGTATTAGTCGAAACAGCGGATATTTTTTCATTAACAAAGTTTCTAAAGACAAGACATTCATGGCGTGTAATGTCCAGTAGTTTGTAGCTGCCCAAATAGGGGTTGATGTAATATTCCCATGCCCAGAGAAGATTATGCCAAGAAGAAGGTCTGATTGACAGTTCCTTTTTATAATACTCGAAATAATCAGACAGGGTCGTTATACCTTCGGATTCGCTTTTGACATACTGGGGGAAGTATCTTTGAATGTCCAGTTTGTTAAGACTAATATCATATTCTATGGCTTTGACTTTCAAATTGACAAGTCGGCGGTTTGGCTTCGTATCCTTTAAGCCTGAGGACATACGATAGCGCTTATTTTTATATCTGAAATCAATATGCAAAACATTAAAATCGTTTACCCTAATTTTTGCCATAAACCACCCCAGACCTTTCATGCAGCCATTGCTTGAAGGCTTCGGTTTTAATCAATACCTTCTTCCCAACTTTCAAGTAGTGAGTTCCTAAAATAAGTTCACCATCAGATACCATAGCATAAAGACTTTTTTCATGGTAGCCAAAATATGGGGCGGCGTCCTTAATTGCCATGCTATATGGTTCTAAGTTGGTCATGGTTATGACTTAAAACGTGCGACGTTCGCCCGCACCGAGTTTAATATTAGTAAGTGGTTACTTATGCAGGAAACGTAAATATCCCTTTTTAATAAAGCGGTCAAAATAGCTGCTGCCGCATTATCCGATTTCGTAAAACTGTTTCCTATGTCAAAAACTATAGCCATGATTCTCCTTCACAAAATTTCTCTCATAGGTATTATAGTCAGTTTGTACGAATCACACGTAAAATTAAAAAAATATATTTTAGATAGTGTTATTGACAGATTTTCTGACAAACTCTCTGACATTTCGTTGACAAAATCCGCTGACAAAATGGCGAATTGATAAAAGGTTAACAATAATATCTAGTTGACAAAAAGTTGACAATCCCAGCCAAAAATAAATAAAATATTTTTACGTGTGATTCGTACAAACTGACTATAATATCTATGGAAGATATATTTTAGTAGGTGTCTTGATAATGGGAGGTGACTAATGGAGACGGGAAAAGAATCTATAAATAACAATAAGTTGACAAAAAATGGTGCGAAAGTCGCGCCTGAATATATAGAGGACAAATCTATTGACAAAGAAAGGAGATGACCGACATTTACGATTGTAGTGTTTGCTGTTCACAAATATTACCGCATATTAACAAGCCTAAAGATAACCTTAAAGTCAATTTAAAGAATCCACAAAGATAAATATGGGAGAGTCCTGCATACTGATTTGAGATTTGTCAGCAGGTATGTAGCCCTTAAAATCTCTAATTATTGTTCTTTAACAAGCTGAGAACGTTATAGGTTTGCCTAGTACCCATACAGGTAAGAGATTAATAGAAACATACACTTAGATATATAAAGGAGAAAAAATGAAAAAAGATGTTTTGACGGAAATAAATAACGGAAATCGCAAAGCATATCGAGACTATTTGTCAACATTCCCATTCGAGTGGTTTTTGACACTTAGATTGCCTTCGCCCAATTACTCCTTTTATTTGAAAAAGTTCAGGGACGAATTTTTAAGAGCAGAGCACGGATGAGTATTCCGGTCCAAACCGGCCACTGATTCCGTTTCAAATCGGCCACCCAATCCGGAGCAAATCGGCCGGGTATTCCGGAGCAAACCAGGCCACCCATTTG
>JBKQWB010000039.1:0-29062 GCA_052139735.1 Smithella sp.
CACCATGAGGCACAGCAGCACCGCACCCGCCAGTAGAGTGCGAAGACGATATTGCAAAAACACCTTCCGGAATTCCGCTGTCATTGCGTGGCGAGCCCTGGGAGCCGTAGCAATCCCATATTTCCTGTCCCCAGAATTTCCACAAAAGCAAATTTGAAATTATACCCTTTTGATTTTTTCGGATAACGAGGCGGCAAGGAGGAGGCTCCGGAAACGTATATGAACAAACGCCCACGGAAGCCGACGACGCGGCCAACAAAGTTAGCCGAAGGAAGCGGACGGTATCACCTGCAATTTCTTATACCCTTTTGACTTTATCGGATAACGCGGCGGCAAAGAGGAGGCTCCGGAAACGTATATGAACAAACGCCCACGGAAGCCGACGACGATGCCAACAAAGTTAGCCGAAGGAAGCGGACGGTATCACCTGCAATTTCTTATACCCTTTTGACTTTATCGGATAACGCGGCGGCAAGGAGCAGGCACCACAGGCGTATATGAACATACGTCGAGGATGCCTGCGACGCAGTCAACAAAGTTAGGCGTAAAAATCAAAAGGGTATCACTCACCTATAATACCGTTCCTTTTCGCTATATATACATCCGCAATAAGGCTGACGGTATATTTCCAGATCTCTAGATATTTTCACGCCTTCGTGCCACCCCATGCGAAAATCCTGATAATAGAAAAAAATACCCAGTTGCTGACTTAAGCTTTTTCCTATTTCCCGAATCAGGTCATGCTTTTGATATTTGCTGTACAGCAAGGTGGTTGTAAAACAGTCGTATTTTTCATTAAGCGCCAGTTGCGCCGTGTAAGCCAGACGATCCCTCAGGCAAAAGGCGCATCTTTCTTCTTTATTAAATGTAGCGACCGCGCGCAAAAATTCCTCCAGCGGATAACCTTCCGGCCAGACAACATTTAAAAATGTTTTATCCGCGTAATCGCCCAGCGTCTGCCGGCGCCTCTGGTATTCCTGATAAGGATGAATGTTGGGATTGTAAAAAACACCGGTAACCTCGTGCCCCTGAGTTCTTAATTCTTTCAGGGGATAGATTGTGCAGGGGCCGCAGCAGATGTGTAGAAGCATTTTCATATTATTAAATCACCTGTGGGACTGTTGAAAAAGGCTTATATGCCGCGTTGCGCTTCGGCTCTCGCATGCTCACGTACGCTCCGCTGCTCGATCCTCACGCGCCTTGCCTCTAAACCTTTTTGAACAGCCCCAAAATATGGGGTTTCCCCCTGTTCGGGCATTAACAATCGTCCCCATTATTTCCCTGCTCTAAATTAAATATAACAATCTCCAATATTTTCTTCATTTGCTAAAAATATTATCAACTAACCAAAGCAGGGTAAGACCCAATAACAAATACGCACATATTTTTAGGCCTTTAATAACTTGATTCGCAAATTTTTTATCATTGCTATTCTCAACATATTTTTTATAGAACCATTTACTCTTGGAAGCAGCCGAAAATAGTATCGCAAAAAAAACAGCCGTGATTTGATTAGAATATTCCATTAAACTGTCTATCCTCCATATAAAAAGTTTTGTAGGGTGGAACAAGCAAAGCGGTTCCACCTTCAATGGAATATTCTGTGGATGTGCTACGCTTCATCCACCCTACGACTCCATACACAAAATATGGACTGTTTAGAAATGCTCAGATGCAAGGCGCGCGAGTATCGTGGAGTGAGGCCTACTTTTTCGTAGGTCGCAGCGACGCGAACGGAGCGCAACGCCGCAGATGAGCGTTTTTCAACAGTCCCCCCATCAAAATATTTCTCCCTGCCCTGTGCCCGTCGCCTTCAAGCCAAAATGCTTATACGCTCTGGCGCTGGCGATTCTGCCTCTCGCGGTTCTTTGCAGATAGCCTTCCTGAATCAGATACGGTTCATAGACGTCTTCAATGGTCACTCTTTCTTCGCCGATTGCCGCGGCGAGGCTCTCCACGCCGACAGGTCCGCCGTTGAATTTTTCAATCAGCGTCAAAAGCAGTTTCCTGTCCATCTGATCAAAGCCCTTTTCATCAACCTCAAAGGCATC
Source organism: Smithella sp. (assembly GCA_052139735.1). Taxonomy (GTDB): domain Bacteria; phylum Desulfobacterota; class Syntrophia; order Syntrophales; family Smithellaceae; genus Smithella. The sequence continues at coordinate 2,052 of JBKQWB010000039.1, forward strand.
GAGTGCCTCCCGCGCGATTTTTCCGTTAATGGTCCCGTCCGATTTTACTTCGGCATAATCGCGGACACGCTTGAGCAGCCGGTTGGCGATACGCGGCGTGCCGCGGGCGCGACCGGCGAGTTCTTCGGCTCCGTCGGCGGCAAGTTTTACTCCCAGAATGGAAGCTGATCTTTTAAGAATGACGGCGAGCTCCTGCGGCGAGTAAAATTCCAGGCGGAAATGCATGCCGAAACGGTCACGCAGGGGCGAAGTCAGCGACCCGGCGCGGGTGGTCGCCCCTACGAGGGTGAATTTGGGAATATCGAGTTTCATTGATCTGGCCGACGGTCCCTGTCCTATTAAAATATCAATATGATAATCCTCCATGGCCGGATACAAAATTTCTTCCACCACGTGGGATAGCCTGTGAATCTCGTCAATAAAGAGCACCTCATGCTCCTGCATATTCGTTAGAATTGCCGCCAGGTCTCCCGGCCTCTCGATTACCGGCCCGGAAGTAACCTTGATATCAACGCCCATTTCTCTGGCGATAATATAAGCCAGTGTAGTTTTTCCCAAACCCGGCGGGCCGTATAAAAGAACGTGATCGAGCGCCTCGCGGCGTTTTTTCGCGGCTTCAATAAAGATAGCCAGATTGCTCTTGACTTTTTCCTGGCCGATATAATCGGTTAACTTTGCCGGCCGCAAAGTAACTTCAAAATCACCTTCTTCTTCAGTGATCAAAGGACTGATTAAAGAATTTTTTACGGGTTTATCCATTTATATCCCTCGCAGACGCGTCAACCGGCAAGAAACTTTAAGGTCTTTTTCAGGAGTTTATCCATTTCCATTTTTTCCTCGGACGAACGCAAAGCCCTGTCCAGAGCGTCTTTGGCAATATTGTTTTTATAACCCAAATTGATGAGAGCGGAAAGAACATCTTCGGCAATAATATCATCCGGGCGATTCTGAACACCGGCCTGAAATGATTCCTCCATCAACATTTTCTTGACGACTTTTTCTTTTAACTCCAGGACCAGGCGTTCGGCCATTTTTTTGCCCACTCCCGGAATCCTGATCAGCTTCCCCACATTGCCGCCGGAGATAGCGCCGAGCAGTTCCTGCGCGGAAATGCCGGAAAGAATGTTCATGGACATTTTCGGCCCTATGCCGCTCACGGATATCATTAACTGGAAAAGGTCTCTTTCCTGAATCGTGTAAAAGCCAAATAAATTTATGGCGTCCTGTTTGACGTTTGTATGGACATGCAGCGTTATAGGCTCTCCGGTTTCCGGCAACTCATAAAAAGTGGTTAACGGAATAAAAACACGGTAACCGACGCCCTGAACATCAACAATAACATGAGAAATACCTTTATAAACAATTTTACCGCTGATTAAGGCAATCATCAGATTGGGTTTCCCTTTAAAAAATTAGCGTGGCATATCGCGGTCGCCAGCGCGTCGGCTGCGTCTGCCGGAGGCAGTTCGGGCAGTTTTAAAATGGCTTTAACCATTACCTGCACCTGTCTTTTCTCCGCCCTTCCGTAACCCACCACGGCTTTTTTAATTTCCAATGGTGAATATTCAAAAACATTTAAGCCTTTATCGGCGCCGGCATAAATTACCACGCCCCTGACTTGCGCCTGTTTAATCAGGCTGCGGACATTTTTCCCGTAAAAAATATTTTCCAGCGCGATGGCCCCGGGCGCATTTTGCGTGATGACGTCGGATAACTGCTGATAGATGGAAATTAACATCGCGGAGAGCAGCGAATCTTTTTTCGCCCTGATTTCGCCGTGGACAACATGCCGCAGATAATTTCCCTTTTTTTCAATGATGCCGTAACCGGTGATATGACTGCCTGGATCAATTCCTAAGATTCGCAATTTACTTATTTCCGTAAATAATTAAAAATCTTTGCCAGGCGGCATTCAACAGGATATGCCTTGAAGGCGGCCTGATATTCGTTAACTTAACTTCTCCATGACATCTTCATCTATATCGAAATTAGCGTAAACATTCTGCACATCGTCATTATCTTCGAGCTTTTCCATCATCTTCAGCATTTGTTCCGCTTTGTTGGATCCCAGTTTGACAGTGTTGGACGGGATCATGCTGATTCTGGCCTCCAGATGTTTTATCCCCTTGGCATCAAGCACTTTCTTTATCGATTCAAATGAAGCGGGATCTGTAATCACATCATATTCATCATCTTCGTTTTTTACGTCTTCCGCTCCGGCCTCCAGAGCCAGTTCCATCAGGGCATCTTCATCAATAACTTTTTTATCTATAACGATGCTTCCCTTTTTCGCGAACATCCACGCAACACAGCCGTTTTCACCGAGATTGCCTCCGTGCTTGGAGAAGATATGCCTGATTTCCGCCACCGTTCTGTTTTTGTTGTCGGTCATGATTTCCACAAGAACCGCCGCCCCGCCGGGACCATAACCCTCATAGGTTATTTCTTCAAAAGCCGCCGCACCCTGTTCGCCGCCGGTGCCTTTTTTTATCGCCCTGTCAATGTTGTCCTTGGGCATATTTTCTTCTTTAGCGAGCGCAACCGCCTGCCTGAGCCGGGAATTTCCTTCAATATCGCCGCCGCCAAGCCTTGCCGCCAGGGTTATTTCCTTGATAATCTTTGTAAATATCTTGCCGCGCTTGGCGTCTATAGCGCCTTTTTTCCTTTTAATCGTGCTCCATTTAGAATGGCCGGACATATTCCTTCTCCTTGATGGTTTTTCAATGTTCATCCTTAATAACACAAGGCAATAAACTTGTAAAGTTTATTGCCTTGTCATTAAACATGACTTAAGCGTCAGACAAAAATGTTGGAAATGATACCCTTTCGCCTTTAAAGGCTCAGATTCGGCAAGAAAGAGGCGCAGCAGGCATATATGATTAACTTTATACCGCTTCGATTCCAAAGAGTAACGCGGCGGCGAGGAGGAGGCACCGCAGGCGTATATGAACATACGCCGAGGAAGCCTGCGACGCTGCCAACAAAGTTAGCCGGAAAAGTCGCTTTTTAAAATTCCAACATTGGATACTTCTTACTATATCCCACCAATTCGACATAGCCCTCACCCTGCACAGGCAAATTATTATGGGTGCCGCTGATTTTAACGCCTCCTTCCCAATAAGGAGTAGGTTTTAAATTCAGTTCCTGCCCGGCAATAAGCGGACTGACTTTCAGTTTTAAATCCAGCGATTTAACCGTTACTTCCCACAAGGCGGGGTAATCGGCGTCGGTTTTGCTGCTGTGCCAGTAATCCAGCACTTTAATATCTATATCGTCTTTTTTAAGTGGAATTGTTTTGCCGTCCGGCAAGACAAAGGAGCCTCCGACGTGATCATTATTTCTATCACTTACGTCCCTTATAGAAAACAGCATCAACTCATGATTATTATCCAGTTGAACACTGAACCAATCCCAGCCGACATCCGGGTAAGCCATTTTCATTGTTCCGAATTCATGATCCATCCAGGACTTTCCTTCAACCTTAATCGGGTTACCGTCAATCGTTAATGTCCCGGATGTTTTCATATTTGTAAATGAATAGTAGTAGTTGGAATATTTCCCACCCTTATTTACAATGCCGTGTTCCCCATGTAGGGCCGCCGGTTTAACCGGTTCCAGTTCCAGATCGACACTGTACCCATTCATTTCGGCATGAAGTATCTGCTTCCCGTTTTCTTCACGCCCGGTCCATTTATCAACTTTAACATCATATTTTTTATCATCAGCTTTCAACCTGCCAAATAAATTGTCCACTTCCTTTGCGTTGAATTTCCCATCTGTAATATCTGTAACGGCAAAATGCGCTATCATGGGCACATCCTTAAACCAGTAAGCAGGGACGGGAATGAAAACGACAGGCACTTTATCTTCATTGGCAATTCTTTTGAAAAAAGTTATTTCGTATCCGTAATCTTTTCCGTCATTTCCCTTTAAGTGACCGGTGTAATACCACCACTCGGTCTGTGCCCAGTAATGAGCCGCCAGATCATCAGGCAGGCTCAGGGGCTTAACCGGCACGGAATGATTAATCGTATATGCCGGAGCGCAGGCGACCATAAACAAGGCAAGCCAAATTGCAGACAGGATTCTTAATCTTTTCATCTATCCACCCCCTGATAAAATATTATTTAAAATAGCTTATTGACCACGCTGTTAAAATGATTTGTAAAATGCGCTTGTAAAAATATTAACAATGAACATTTATAAATTATTACGATTTTAATATATGTATTGAATAATTTGAAAAAGCAAATGTTTTTCATTTTTGGTGTATGAAAACGAGTATTATTTTAAACAATGATATTTAGAATTTTTCAAAATGCGGAAACTTCTAAGTATTGGAGATACCCGGTTGCCTTCTCGCCGGTATTATCCGCGTCGCTCATTACAGCGATAGTGGCCTCTGCCGGCGGTTGTGTCCCGAAGGCCTGACGGTAATCCTCAAGCGCGTTTACCTTTTCCTCAATCCAGATACCCGCACGTTGGGATCCTTTCTGCAAAAGAATCATCTGAGTCTTTGCTGTATAGGGATTCGGTAAAATACGTTCGGGATATTTTTTATTCGCCCATATGTAGTCGATGCTGCTGTGCGGCGGATACTCTCCGTAAATCAGCTTCAGAGCATTATACTGTGCCCGCTCAAAAATGCCGGCTTTATCCGGATTATATTTAAACACGACATAGATGCGCAACGGATAATCATCGCCGGATTTCTTTTTTTCATCACCAGCCTGATAGACATTGGATATCTTCCACTTCCATCTAATGATCGGCGTCTTATAAATATTAAAACTCCTGGTATATATAATGCCGGAAGCGGAATTGTCCGCGTGGGCAACAAGTATGTTTTTTCCACCCTCTTTCTCGATGCTGTAAGTTGAATGACGCGGTATCTTGGGGAATGTGAACGGCTTCCAGTTATCCAGTGAATTGAATTCCTCGCGAAAACCCTGCTCGCTCATTTGGGCGCAGAGAGGGGAAACAATCATGACGATAATCGTTGCTGAAATTATCAATGTTCTTTTTATGATCATTACACTTTTATAACTCACTTTCTTACATGGTGATGCTGTTATTTATAATAATACTTTATAAGACGCCGGGCAGGCATACCAACCAGATAAAGAGCCTGGATAATCCAGTTCCTTATGATGGTGTAGAATACACCATCGGTTTCCCATTTTCGCGAAGACGTTGTCACTTCCTCTGGCAGGATGATTATACGTCCCCTTTGACGCTTCACGCGCTTCATCAGTTCCACGTCTTCCATAAGAGGAATTCCGGCATAGCCACCCATATTTTCAAAATAGCGCCGCAGAATAAAGATAGCCTGGTCTCCGTAAGGTACACGTGTCAGGCGGTGCTTCCATGAGGCAGCCCGGCCAATAGCCCTGAATATCCATCGGTGGTTTTGAATTTTTAAATCAAAAGCGCCGCCGATAAAATTGCTGTTAGAAAGGGCCGTGATAATTTTCGTGAATGCCTTCGGGGGCAGGAGCGTGTCGGCATGTAAAAAGAGAAGGATATCTCCGCAAGCCCTGGCGGCGCCCGCATTCATCTGAAGCGCCCTGCCTCTGGGTGCAGTCAGGGTTATAACGCCGGGATCGGAAATATGAGAAATGGTGTTGCCCGATAAATCACCATCTACGACAATCGTTTCATATGATACATCAGCAGAGGCTGATTTTATCGAATCAAGTATTTCATTGATTTTTTCGCCTTCATGCACAACGGGGATGATCACTGATATTTTCATGCCGCTAATCCCCCGCTGTCGTTGCCCCCTGACATGATGAACCACAACCGGCAACACAACCATAGCAGTGATTATTGATCACTATCTCACGGTTTTTGAGCTTGTCCATATCAAAATCCATAATGCTCGCCGGTGCGCCGGAATTAACGGTAAGGTCAAGCATCTGATTGAAATCGCAATCATAGAGCGACCCGTCCCATCCAACAGAAAGCATTGTCCTGCACATTATATTTTTGACCGCGGCAGGATTAAATGAATTACAAAGATCTGAAATATAATCTTCAAAGTTTCCGGATTCAATGAGATAATCAAGATAACGGCCGACCGGAAGATTTGTGAGGCAGAAAAGTTGATTGAAATGAACTCCCTGCTCAGTTAGAAGACGCTCATGGTACTCGTGTTCCAGCGCCGCCTGGGAGCCGGGAAGATAGGCGCCAACAGGGTTGTGGACGATATCAATAAGTAGATCGCTGCCTTTCATGCCGTAACCGCGTAAATTGAGTTCGCGCATAGCTTCAACGACCTTGGCAAACACGCCCGTGCCGCGCTGGCGGTCTGATTTTGTTTCCAGATAATCCGGGAGCGATGTCACAATCTCGACTTTGTTTTGAGCAAAAACATCCATGAAATGGCGATAAGGTTCTTCGATAAGCAGTGTAAGATTGGAACGTACAATCAAGCGTCGATTAAGCCTGGCTGCATCGCCTATGAACCACTCCAGATGCGGATTCATTTCCGGCGAACCGCCGGTAATATCAATAGTTGAAATTGGAAATGAAGAAAGAATCTCAAGGCATTTCTCCAGAACCGGTCTGGACATGATTTCTGTCCTTTGTGGTCCGGCATCGACATGACAGTGACGGCAGGAGAGATTACACCGCCGTCCCGTGTTAATCTGAAATATTTCTATTCCCTTAGCGCATAGCGGTGACATGTTTATCTCGCGGATCTTCCCGGCAAACGAAGGACTATCACCAATCCGGCCAAGGACATGAAGTTGTTCGCGGGTGTCCATTACATTTCCTTTTTCTTGATGATTTTTCGCATCTGTGTGGAATGCGCCAGAGTCACTCCCGCCATCATGGCAGCACCGGTATGAGCGGCTTCCATCATTTCTTCGCTGGAGATTCCAAGGGAAAGACACTTGTTGGTATAGGCATCAATGCAATACGGGCAGTTCTGTGTGAGCGCCACGGTAAGAGCAATGAGCGATTTCTCCCGCTCTGTGAGTTTGCCTGCGCCGGTGGCGGCGCCGTAATATTCAAAAAATTTATTTCCCTGATCCGCTGCCCATTCGGCAATGTTTGGAAAATCGGCAAGTTCTTTCTCTTCATAGTAACTCATACAACACCTCCTTGAATTATTGTAATTCTTGTAATGATAAGCACAATCTAAGTATCATCAGTTTACCGATTATGCAAATAAATCACATGTTATTAGTTTGCAAAAAATGATGGATTCTGTGAGCATGAAGGCAGGTTTTCTTTATGATACATATTTCAAAAAGATATTTTGAACTTCAGCCGCTTTTTCTTTAGCAAGTTGTTTTGAGGGTGCCAGTAACCAAATAAAGAAGGGACAGGTAAAACCTGTCCCTTCTTTAAAACCACATAAAGTTTTTACAAATTTATTTTGCGGGTGTTTCAGCCGGAGCCATGTCTTTCTTCTCGTCTTTCTTCATTTTCTTCATTTTCTTCTTTTTCATCATTTTCTTCTTTTCAGCTTTTGCAGGAGCAGCCTTTTCCATGTTAGATCCCGCTGCGGGTGCCATGGGTTCATCTGCCATTGCGGTGACACAAAATGCGAAAATCAATGCTACAACAAACAATACTAAACGCTTCATCTTTAAACCCTCCTTGTTAAATATATTTTATTTATTACTACCCTTTAAAATTAAGGGCCCTAAACTCCAATGCAATTACTTTTTTCCTGAAGCTGCATCCACTGGCTTCATTTCCTTTTTCTTTAAAGTAACTTTTGCCACCCTCGATGCTATTAATTTACCGTCCTTTTCCATGTAATCTATTTTCACAAAATCATTTACAATCATGTTTTTTACAGGTTTTTCTAAAGCAAACTCCATAATTTCAACTTGACCCTTTACGGTACGTTCAACCTTGATGGCTTCATCGGAAATCTCTATAACCTTTCCTCTGGCATGCATTTTAGCGGCTTTTGATATATTTGTTTTAATCGGATCGCTAGTAGGGGAAGCTGGTTTATCAACTGCAAAAGCTAACGTTGATAAAAGAAAAATCGCGCCGACTATACACCCTAAAACTTTTGTCATGATGAATCACCTCAAGAACAGAGACTAAACATGTAACAGCAACTTATATACCAATAACTAAACATAAATTAATAATGTCTATGTTATTAAAATAATTGATAAATATTATTACTATAAATATTTGTTATTTTTTGAAAAACAATAAGTGGGGAATAACTCCTCAGCAATGGGGAATAATTCATCAATAAATGATAAATATGGTCGGAGAATTCTATATTTCTATAATCGTTAGATTTTTAGCCGTTCGTTGAGCAGTTTACGCAGTTCTTCGACCCTTTTTCTGTTAACACCCATGTCTGAATATCCAACTCGGGAAGCAGATCGTACATGGATTATTTTATTTGTGTCATCAAACAAGAATTCCACATCATCGACAAATCGCATGAGGCGTGAGGTAAAGGTCACGTGGATATACCGGTCATTATCAACAATAATTTTAGTTCGCGGCAGAGAAGATATAACTGACAGGAGCGCCTGTTTGGCTTCGCTGAAAGACCCTTTATAGGAAAAAGGATCGATCATGTGGCCTTTCATTTCGGTTTGCGATGAAACGCAATTTGGCGAATCAGGACACTCGGATAATTTACCGTCACGAAGTCCTACATCGCCGGAAGCTCTTACTAAAGATCCTGTAAAAAATACAAGAAATGCTGCCGAAAGCCCAAGTATAATTTTCATAAAATATCTCCCTTGATGTATGAAATGTTAATGAGGCCTGTAATGAATTATTTTTGTTCTATATCTTTGTTATCTTTGACGGACAACTTCTTTCTGGCCCAAGATACAAGAAAAGCCAGGATAATTGCGGCAAGCAAAAGAACTGAAACCAGCAGCCAGGGAATCTTACCTTCTGATACTCCACGTAGAATAGTGTCAGTGCCAACGACATATAAAATTGTTCCTGGCAGCATACATAGCCATGACATGAAAACATATGTTCGAAACCGCACACCGGTAAGGCCAAAGCCGTAATTGAGAACATTAAAAGGGAAGATAGGTACCAGACGTGTTATCGCAACGAATATTGCCCCATGTTCTTCTGCCATGCGATCCAGTTTGAGGAATTTCTCGTTTTGCGCTAATTTGCGTAAAATTAAGTCCCTGGCCAGATAACGGGATATCAGAAAACAGATGCTTGCGCCAATCACGGAAGCGATACTTACCAGCACTACTCCCCAAAATGATCCGAAAAGGGTGGCGCCGGCAATCGTTATCGCTGATCCGGGCAACGCCAGAATGACAGCCAGTATATAAAATAGAACAAAAACCACTGGAGCCCAGAAACCGAGTCCATTAATCCATTCACGCACATCTGTTAATTTATCCGCCACACCTGAAAATTTCAGCAGGATAATGACAGCCAGTAATAATATCACAAATAGCAATGGTCGCCACGATTTAGCGTTTTTAAAATAGTTTACAGACATATAATCTTCTCCGTAAAATTTCGGTGAAACAATTGAGTCAAAACAATAATCAACGTGTTATTTAAGGAATACTCGACCTTGTTGTTGGTGTCAAGTGATTAACTTTGACCTCACAGTTAAGTTTTTTCTCTTATACGATCAGTTTTATATATTCTATTTGACTTGACAAGAGTAGGTTTATCCTACTATTAACCTACGGATCAACCCATATGGTAAATTAAATAATATCGTATATTTTTATAAAAAAAGAGGGAGGCAAATAATGAAAAAAGTATTAATGTACATAGTAATATTAAGCTTTGCATTAGGTTGTCAAAACGGCAACACCGAGCAGAAGGAGGTGAAATCAAAAATGACGAAAACAAATGCAATAACGTCTGAAAGTATCGCCACATTTGCAGCCGGTTGCTTCTGGTGCGCGGAATCAGATTTTGAAAAGGTTCCCGGTGTAATAAAAGTAGTATCCGGTTATGCAGGAGGCAACGGGGCAAATCCCACCTATGGATCATATGCTGAAATGGGTTATATTGAAGCCGTACAGGTTTATTATGACTCCCAAAAAATCACTTACGAACAACTTATAAATTACTTCTGGCATCATATTGATCCTACCGATGGAGGCGGACAGTTTGTCGACCGCGGTCCTCAATACCGAAGCGCCATATTTTATCAGGATGAAGAGCAGAAACAGATTGCCGAAAAATCAAAACAGGAGCTGGAAAAATCAGGCAGACTCGGGAAACCTATTGCGACAGATATAATTAAATTGACTAAATTTTATCCCGCCGAAGATTATCATCAGAACTACCATACTAAAAATCCCATACGTTATAATTACTACCGTCATGGTTCTGGCCGTGATCAAACCGTGAAGAAATTATGGGGAAATGAGACAGGCTTGGAGTCTCTCGGCCTGCAGTCTTCCGGTCAGGAAAAATTCAAGAAACCGGATGATGCTACCCTAAGAAAGAAACTTACCGAAATACAATATGAAGTTACACAAAAAAAAGGTACCGAAAGGGCATTTAATAATGCATACTGGAATAACGAAAGAGAAGGTATTTATGTGGATATTGTTTCCGGTGAGCCGCTTTTCAGTTCTTTGGATAAATTCGATTCCGGCACAGGCTGGCCAAGTTTCACCAAACCGCTGGAACCGGGAAACATAGTAGAGAAAGAAGATAGAGGCATATTTACGACTCGTACCGAAGTAAGAAGCAAAGAAGCTAATGATCATTTAGGGCATGTTTTTCCGGATGGCCCGAAACCAACCGGACTTCGTTATTGCATGAATTCCGCAGCTATGCGTTTTATTCCTAAAGAGGATCTGGAGAAAGAAGGTTACGGAAAGTACTTGAAATTATTTTCATCTAAGAAATAATGGCAGAAATTTCTTTGTAATAATGGGTGCCGATACGAATTTTATTTCGCCTGAAACATTAGTGCGCGTGTGGTTTTTTGCCTCAATATTTTTTGTTATGGCGCTTATCGAAAAGATTGCGCCGCGACGGATTCTGTTAAAATCCAAGTTTAAACGCTGGATCAGCAATCTTGGTATGCAGATTATTGATGTCGTTGTACTGCGTTTGATTTTTCCGATATTTCCTGTTGGCCTGGCTGTTCTTTGTGAGCAAAGAGGCTGGGGCTTATTGAATTACTTTCATATAATACAACCGGTGGCGCTGATCATCGGTATCCTGGCCCTGGATTTCATCATCTACCTTCAACATAGGATGTTCCATATAACACCGCTATTCTGGCGTGTGCATAAGGTGCACCACACTGATCAGGATATTGACGTGACCACGGCATTGCGTTTTCATCCTCTTGAAATAATATTATCACTGCTGATTAAATTTGCTGCTGTGGCAGCAATCGGCGCACCACCCTTATCTGTCCTGATCTTCGAAGTTCTGCTCAACGGCGCATCGATGTTCAATCACGGTAATGTCGGAATACCCCTGTCCCTTGACCGCATTATCAGGATGGTTTTGGTAACACCGGATATGCACCGGGTGCATCATTCCGTAATTGCGCGGGAGACAAACAGCAACTATGGATTTAGTTTTTCCTGGTGGGACAGGATTTTTGGCACTTATAAAGCTCAACCGCAGGAAGGTCATGAAAAAATGAAAATAGGTCTGAATGGCTATCATGACGATCGGTCTCTTCAATTATCGGCTTTGTTGACGATGCCTTTTGTTTATCAAAAGAGAATAAATGATGCAGAATAGATGCCTGATAGTCTTTGTCAAATACCCGCAGCCGGGGCAGGTAAAATCACGGCTGGCAGAAGATTTTGACAGTGATTTTGCCGCCTTACTGTACAAGGCTTTTGTTTTTGATATTTTGGAATGTGCAATGAAGGGCAATTGGCATTTACGGTTGTTTTTTTATCCGCCGGAAAAAGAAACCGAAATAAAAAAAATGTTCGGTAATGATCATGAATACAGGCCTCAAAGAGGCGCTGATCTTGGCGCAAGGATGAAAAACGCTTTTGATGATTGTTTCTCCGGGGGATTTAAGTCCGTAGTCCTAATCGGCAGTGACTTTCCGGATCTGCCTCTGAAAATAATCGAAGATGCCTTTGCCGCGCTTGATAGTCCAGGGGATGCGGTGATTGGCCCTGCTGTTGACGGAGGTTATTATTTGATCGGATTTAGATATGATAAATTTCTGCCGGCTGTTTTCGAAGGACTCACATGGAGTACAGTTTCTGTTTTTCCTGAAACATTGAAAATTTTACAAACCTGCGGTTATCAAACCGAAATAATTCAGGAATGGCAGGATGTTGATACACGCGATGATTTAATTAATTTGATGGAAAGAAATAAGTCAACGGTATTTGCCGATTCCCAAACGATGAAATATCTGACGGCCAATAGAAATTATTTCATCAGCTGATCATTGGCTGATCATTCGGCAGGCGAACAGGCCCGCCCCTTTAAGCTGAAAATTAATTTGAGAATATTTTTGGTGCGGGGGCTAAAAATCTTTTCGGCAAATATCTTCCCAGCCGCGCGTTTAGATATTTCAGATATCGTCGGATAAATGTGGACGGAAGCTGCAATAGTCGAAAGTTTAACGCCTCCATTTACAGCAATCACCCATTCATGAATCAGCTCGCCGGCTTTAGCGCCGATAATCTGGCAGCCAAGTAATTTACCTGCGGGGCTCACCAGTAACTTGATTTTACCTATTGTTGTTCCCTCCGCCTGCGCGCGGTCATTTTCGGCATACTGTTCTTCCCAAATACGATATTCAAGACCTTCCTTCTTTGCTCTTTTTTCGTTGTACCCGATACTGGCAATTTCCGGATCGGTGTAAGTACACCAGCCGATTTTTGCGTAATCCGCTTTGCGGGGCAGACGCAGCACGGCATTGGTCAGGGCTATGCCCGCTTCGTAACCGGCTACGTGTGTAAAGGGAACGAGGCCGTTTACATCACCGCAGGCATAAATATGTTTTATGTTTGTCTTCATCCTTGAATCAGTTGTAATACCGCGGGGAGTATATTTAACCCCCGCCGCTTCGAGGCCCAGGCCATCGATATTCGGTTTGCGTCCGGCGGCAACCAGAAGAGCCTCGGCCTTTAAGATGCGGCTTTGTCCTTTGCCGCCTTGTTCTGCTATGGTTAAATAGAACGAAGATTCATTATATTGCGCTTTCACAGCTTTAGTCGCCGTGTATATGGTGATTCCTTCTTCTTTTAACTGCTGTTGCAGAATATCGGCAATGTCCGGGTCTTCCGGGCCCAGAATCTGATCCATAAATTCAACGATTGTCACCTGCGAACCCAGTCGTCCCATAGCCTGAGCCAGTTCCAGACCGATAGGACCGCCGCCCAGCACGATCAAGTTTGCGGGCAGTTTCTTTTGACTGAAAATAGTTTCATTCGTTAAGTAAGGAGTATCGGCAAGACCTTCTACAGGAGGCAGCGCGGGGCTTGAGCCGGTGGCGATAATCCAGCTTCCGGCTGATAGATTTTGGCCATCCAGATTAACACTGTGATCATCAATAAAGGAAACTTTGCCGAATACGACCTTTGCTCCAAGATCGCAGAATCTCTCCGGAGAATCATGCTGTTGAATTTTATCGATAACATTTTTTACGCGGTTCATGACAGCTTCCAGATCAACGGGTGGCCGTTGAACCTGGGGCAAGCCGTATTCTGTGGTTCTTTTCAGAAGCGCATAAACACCGGCTGTCCGAATTAATGTCTTAGAAGGTACGCAACCATAGTGCAGGCAATCGCCGCCAAGCTTTGCCGATTTCTCGATGAGAATTGTTTTGGCGCCGAATTGCGCCGCTCCCGCCGCAGCCGTAAGACCTGCCGCGCCGCCGCCGATGATTCCAAGATCGTAATCGTATTTGGACATCATTTATCTCCTATTGTGGATAAGCGGATTTGGAATATGTTTTTCTATCATGACTCAGATCATAAACCAAAAAATAAATAATTCAAGAAAATAAATAATATGCAGAGTGTGAATTTTGTTTATGAACGATTGAAATGCTGTGTATTCGTCACGGTTAACGATTTGTTTGTTTCATTAAGTAAGAAATAAAATATTTTCCGAAAGTCAAATTTGTTTGTTTCCTATTACTATTCAGTAGTGGGCTATTGTCAAAATTGAGGATTACCATATGTTATATTGGAGCTCAGGGGAATTCCGCACTTTCTTTTGGATCGCTTTTCCTGTAGCATCGGCAATGTTAAGTACAGGAAGCCCCACGATTTGGGAAAATCAACATCGGTTTGACATGTTTTATTTGTCAGGCTATATTCAAAAAAGGCTTACCAACACTGTTAACCTGATTCGTGACGCATATCGGGCTGCAATTTATAAAAAATGGGGAATTTATGATTAAAGATAATAGGGTTCATAAACTGATAATAAATTTTACGCCAACTGGAATGATACCAACAAAAGAAATGACACCACACGTTCCTTTGTCCTCCCGGGAGATCATTAAAGAGGTATTGGAAGCAAGACAATTTGGTATTTCAATGGTGCATCTACATGCCAGAGACCAGGACGGACAGCTATCGTGCAAGAATGAAATCTATTCGGAGATTATTAACGGCATACGCCAGGTTGATAGAGATTTGATATTATGCGTTTCAACCAGCGGACGATTCCGGACAGAGTTTGAAAAACGATCAGATTGTCTTCGACTTGAGGGCACGGCCAAACCAGACATGGCGAGTTTAACGCTCAGCTCTTTGAATTTTAATAATGAAGCCAGCATAAATAATCCCCAGACGATTCAAATGCTGGCAAAAATGATGATGGAAATGGACATCAAACCCGAGTTAGAAGCATTCGATATTGGGATGATAAATTACGCCAAATACCTTTGTACGAAAAATTTGCTCAAACCGCCTCTCTATTTCAATTTGATTTTAGGCAACATAGCCTGCGCTCAGGCTAATATTCTAAATCTTGGAATAATGATCAATGAGTTGCCTGAAGGATCAATCTGGTCAACCGGCGGCGTTGGAGATGCCCAACTGAAAATGAATGTGTGCTCTATGATCAGCGGAGGCGGCGTGAGAGTAGGGCTTGAAGATAATATCTGGCTGACTCCAAAGAGGGATAAGTTAGCCACCAACATGGACCTGTTGAAAAGAATTTATCTGATTTCTCAATATTTAGATCTGGAAATCGCATCACCGAAAGAAGTGAGGTCCTATCTCGAGCTTGAATAATCTTTATGAAATGGAATAGTAACCGCCTTCGAGGCGGTTAGCATACGGGAAAATTTCCAATTCACGAACAATTTCATTCGCACTGAATCATTTTCTTGCATCATGAAAGATGATTTTTCATTGTTTTAATTTTAATGTTTTTACTGATCTTATTGAACAAATTAACATAAACATAATGAAGCAAAGGCTTCGCGTTTATTTTTTCTTTAAATTTCAGCGCCGGAGTATTAAATTGTTCGCTAATGCTGTATATTCTGTTTCTCCCCATATTCCGAACATGTTCATACAGAAAGCTTCTCAGAAACGGGGCGATATTGCGTCCCCGCATGTGTCTGGCGGTATGAAAATTAAATGCGTAAGCTTCATTATTTTTGAGTTCAAACGACAAATACTTATAATTGCATTTCCTATAATCAACCCATCCATATCCAAGAACGCAACCTTCACTTGTTAAGCATATACAAGAGCAATCCTTATCCCACAGCTTTGAAAATTCATTTTCCGTTGAAGACGGGTTTTCAAATCCTTTGATCAAATTGATGTTACTTCGATTCAGAATTATAGTTTCGTAAGGTTTATCAAGAATCAGTTTGGTGTCTGCCGTATTCAAAAAACTTTTCGACTCTTCAAAAAGATAATAGGGAACAATTGTTATTCCCAGCCGGGACAATCGGTCAAATAGAGCTTTAGCCATCAATTCACGCGACCAGACATGAATAATTTTTATCTTGTAATTTATATATATTTTTTTAAAGGTTCGACCGGCTGATTTCATATTCATTATTTCTTTCATGAAATTATTGGCAAGTACTCATAAATTTTAAATACAGATTACAAACGGGTTTGATAAGAACTCCCTCTTTTCGCGGGATTAATTTGCATTTTCCACAGTTTTCCGAGGCGATAATCCCATTCTCGAGGGTAAAAGGGAGACAACCCGCTTCCAGGAAGTAATGTGATTTCTCCAAAAATAATCTTTTTATTGTCAGGACAATATAAGTCAACCCGGCAAAAATCAAACCCGCTTGCAATTTTTTCAGCAACAACAATCATTTCATCGAGAAGGTGCGGCTTCGTAAATTCTTTTGCTCTCGAAGTTCCCCACCTGAAATTCATTTCATTCCAATGAGTATCGTAATGAATTTCTCTATAATTATCCGAGGACCGAATAACCGTTTCTATATAGTGAACTTTTCCATCAAAACAAAGGAACTTATAATCTAATGGCAAGTAAAAAACAGAATCTTCAATGAACTTTTCAACGATAATCTTTGGGATAATCTTGTCGTATTGTATTTCAGAGAATACAGTATCGCTGTATTTCCTGCTAAGCCACATATTGCACTTTGCTATGACCTTATCACGATTTATAGTGCTCTTATCGAACACGATTATATTCCAGCCGGAACCATGATTGGCCTTAATAACAAACTTGTTTGGCAGATCATCAAAAGGTATCCTTCCCGGTTCACTGCCGACAAAATATATATCATTCAATAAATCCCGTCGGCCGGTTTTTGAAACAACATATGCCCTGGCTGCATATTTGTCAGAAACCAAAACGGATAATGGATGAGGTGCGAACAATTTTCTGTAATTAATCTTCTCGTTGAGAGTTTCAGGATGGTCTATGTTTGGCCAATACCCCAGAATAAAAAACATCTCAAGTTTAGCAAATACAACCGGACTCATAAAAACACACAGCCGCAACAACATACTCCATAACAGCTTTCTAAGAAACAGGAGAGATCCCCCGTGTTGATAAATATTAATTGCTCTTTTATATACAGGAAGACCCATTTCTAAGCTTCTCCTTTCCATTGATCATTGTCAAGCCGGCGCCAGCATCATGCTTATATATTAAATAAGATTTCCTTGACATACAAGACCAAATTTCTTTAATGTTAATTATGAGAAAGCAATATGGTGTCTAAATTCCCCGTACACAAAAAAGGCAAGATTATAAACATCCGGAACAAAAAATATAAAAAATATTCATGAAACATTTATAGTGAATACCCCGCAGAATAAAAAATATAACTTAAAAAGTTTATTTCTCTGGAGCAGAGGGATATATCGTAAGATACCCCCTTCTTTCCGTAGGGTTTTTATTCCTTTGAAATGGTCTCTGTCATTCATTAGAGGAGCCAGATTTGATCTCTGGATTATAACGGGAGAAGAGATAAAAAGCAAACAGGGACTCAGCATCTTTTATGCAGGAAGCAAAGAAAACAAGAATTATATGATCAATTTAATTTTCAATAAGCCTTATAAAGAAAATTACATTGGAAAGATATGGATATGGGGGGTTTTAAAAAAGATTAAAGAAGA
Source organism: Smithella sp. (assembly GCA_052139735.1). Taxonomy (GTDB): domain Bacteria; phylum Desulfobacterota; class Syntrophia; order Syntrophales; family Smithellaceae; genus Smithella. The sequence continues at coordinate 19,568 of JBKQWB010000039.1, forward strand.
AAAAATTAATTGTTCTCTAATTATCATTGAAGCGCCCAGGTTTTTTTCTTTATTCTCTATAACCAAGAAATGGTTTTATATCCCGTGCTGGATTTCCGGAGAAATAGATATCGTAAATGAGATTTCTTCATTAATAACAAATGAAAGTTTAAAATCGGATATCAGGAAAATAAAGAGAAACCATTTATCTTTTGAATCAACAAATGAAATCTTTCAATTATATGATTTTTATCACAATATGTATTTACCATATATTACTGAAGCTCATGACGATGAAGCCATTGTCATGGAATATGATTTAATAAAAGAAGAATTTAAAAACTGCGATTTAATACTTGTAAAAGACAAGGAAGAATATATAGGCGGCATTCTGATTCGTTATACCGGGGAAAGCGCTAGTCTATGGTGTATTGGAATAAAGAACGGAAATAGAGATTATCTTCAGCGTGGCATTGTCGGAGCGCTGTATTATTTTTCTTTTTGTTATTTGAAAGACAAAGGTTTTAAAAAGGTTGGATTAGGCGATACAAGGGCTTTTTTAAAAGATGGTGTTTTGCAATATAAAAAGAAATGGGGTATGCGGATTATACGTGCGTCTCAAACCGGATTTTTAGTAAATATTTTGTCGGCAAAAAATTCTGTGAAAGAAATATTTTTTAGTAACCCTTTTATCTATATGGATAAAGGCAAATTTGAAGGGGCTATTTTTATAGAAAACGATCAGTTGATATCCGAAAAAGATTTTCGAGAAATTTATAAAAGTTATTATCGATACGGCATATCTAAATTAATCATTTATCGATTTGGAGGAGACGTTGGCATGCCTCTCAAAACAGTCCCGCCGAATTTTAGCGGCAGCATAGAAATACGATATTTAGGGTTCTTCCGGAGTCTTTAAGAGAATGCCGTGATAACAACACTATCTTGCAAGACATGCTTGAACCGCTCCGGATATATTGGCGGCTGCTATTTGACCCGATTTATCAATCCGCAGGACTTCATTAACTTCATAATGTTTATCATTTTTACCGATTAATCTGGAAAAAGAACCTTGTACATCAACTTGTATATCGCCGTCTCCATGCGTGTATATTCCAATCGATACGATATATTGCCCCTCTTCATAGCCATTGATTAGATGCCCTGTCCGATCCAGATCAATATGGACAATATTTGCGTCATTCCTATCGTTACTGCCTTGGACCGGTTTGCCACCCTCCCTGTACACCTTCTTAACTTCATTACGCAGTTCCTCCGCAAACTTTATGCCTTCTTGTCCAAAAGATTCAAGGCGGGCATAAATATCTTCCAGTTCGCAGTTAAGCACTTTTCGCCAGACTTTTTGCAGCTTGTCATTTTGGGTTTCCAGTTCCGTTACCGGTACACAAACGCCCCCCTTGTTTTCAAACCCGGAGATACAACGGCAGTGGACAACATTATCTTTCTCGGAAGCAGGTGCGGAGTTTGGCGGACATTCCCCGCCATAAACGGGTTGAATCTGGGCGGTTGCGGCGAGCATTACCATGACGCCTGACAGTAAGAAATGTGACAGTTTCATCTGTTAATCCAGCACATATATTTTTTCTTCCAGTTTTTTGTGGGCCTGTTGGAAATTCTCGACGGCCTTATTGAGTGTCGTTTGCGCCTGATCGACGTCGCTCTTTGACGCCGTGCCCTTATTTTCGCTTTCTGTCATGGTATTGAGCGCGGCATCCGCGTTCGCCAGTTTGTTATAAGTAATAATTTCTGCCTCGCGTAGTTTCTTCACTTCCGGATTTGTCATATATTTGCTGACTTTTTCATCCGGCACAGGTTTCAGAAACTCCTGTTTCGGCAACTGTAGGCGTGGCACAATTAGACTTTGTGTGCCGTTATCGAACAGGCCACGGAGTTTATCGGAGTCCTCCTGAAGTTCCGGATCATTAGGGTCCCTTCTCCTGGCTTCATCGAAATAAAGTTTCGCCTTCGCGTAATCGCCGTTTCTCATGGCGAATTCGCCTTTTTGCCTTAGAGTTATGGCTGTATCAGCTATGGAGTTTAGTTGATTGGCTAGTCTGTTGTCCACCGGAGACAACCCAGGCATCTGAGAACCTTCCGCACTTGGATGACGCCAGACGATTACCGGCGGACCCATGATGATGACGGTTCCTCCACCGCCGCCGGTTGTTCCGGGACAGGGTCTGTCCAGAGGAAACCCTCCTTGCAGAATGCCATTTACCCAGCACTGCGCGCTTACGGCTGACCCACCAACAGCCAAGGCGTCAGTAGCGCTTACCAGGACGGCAAAAATGAGAAAGATTGCCTTACATGCCGCTGTAATTGCATCCCATCCACAGTTTCGCCATTTACCGCTACTGCCTTGTACGGCATTACCTGTGACAATATACAGGGCCATATCCTAGTACCTGCAGCGTGCCTTGATGGTTGCCTGGGCTGCACCGTCTTGGGGGATCAGGGCAACTGTGTATGTTCCCTTCGGCAGGCTTACGGATTCGGTTCCGCTGCCGCTGACAGTCGTGCGGAGAAGCGGCAAACCGGACGCTTTTTCACCGGCACTGACAGCTTGCCACTGTTCTTCAGTAATAACCACCAAAAGCACATTTTTTCCGGGTTGAATAGTATAGTCAAAGAAAACCGTTGCCTGCTGAGGAATATATAAGTTCGAGGCATAACCGCTTGCTGAAAGGGTTAAGCTCTGGTCGAGAAGCACCTGGTCTGTATCTGCGATCACGTGGTTAACTGCAAAAATAAGTCCACAGATAACGGCTAAAACAGCCAGACTAAATTTAAAAGACTTGCGGGGCGTGACGTCAGTATGCTCGGGCACAGACCCTGTAGGTGACGGATACGGACTCCGGGTCCGAATTGAGAATTGCGACATAATAGTTACCTCCCTGATTTATAGTTATTGACTGACTTGCAGTTCCATCGATAGGTGCACGAACCCGCGGACGTCCCGTAATCGGTCTTCCGGCATCCATGTCCTGTTTTTGCGCGTCCGTTATAACAAGCAACGTCACCTGTTTACCCGGCTGCACGGCAAAATCTATAGAAAGAAATGCCCGACCGGATACATAGATGTTGGATCCGACAGCACCATTTGCGGGAACCACAACAGTTTCTTCAGCATGAAGCGTGGTTGCTCCCGGATCGATTGCTATTGAATCGAGCTGACCTGCCGATACCTCCATTACAGGCATCGTTGCCAACAATGCCATCCCTATAATGAACAGTACTTTAGAAAAATATTTTGATATTTTTTTCAACGCTTGCCTCCCCTGGCGAAAGTTCGATGCTTCGGTATTTCTATAAAAAGTAATCTTCTTGTTAATTACACCAGTTTTGATTATTTATCCAGCATAAAATCAGCTGATCGTTGAGATAGATGGTTGATGATAGCGGGCATTCCGCAACGTGTTGCAATGATGATTTCCGGCCACAAAACAAGATCAGTTTTTAAGCCCAGAGCAATATTCTATTTACAGCTTGCCATTTTCCTGTCTGTACTGATAGAATAATAACAACTTATAGAGAACGAAATATCACAGGATGGTGCAGAATATGGACAGCAACGACGAGATAAAACTACTCCTCATGGAGGAACAAACCCTCCTCTCGCGCGAAAGGACGATGCATTCATATATGCAGACAGGCTTAGCCTTTACGTCCGTTGGTCTTGTTATCATGAAGTTTCTTGGTGGTCTGCTCTATTTTTGCACAGGTATATTCTTTATTATCCTGGGCTTCTGTCTCATCGTCGAGGCGGCGAGGCGGTATGTGCACTTCAGAAAGGCAATCCGAAAGCTTCGCGAAAAGGAAAAAAAACTAGGATACGAGATTGGGGATGTATAAGTGAAGACTTAACTTAAGTGAATGCCTTCCTCATATGATAAGCTACGGCAAGGTTCTATCTGCTAATCGGTTTGTCTTTTGCATTCATCAAGCTATTAAAATGCTTTACAACTTGTATGCTTTATGTCTGACCACCGCCTAATGCTTTGTAAAGGGCTATAAGATCGGTGGCTATATTTTGCTCGCTCTGCACCAACGCATTCTCGGAGGTGTTAAGAGAAAGCTGGGCATTGAGCACGGTGAGAAAATCGGTCTGGCCTGCAGTATAAAGCTGCAAGGATAAGTCCACGGCCTTGCGGTTGGCGACAACGGCATCACTAAGCGCCTTGCGGTGCTGTTGTTCCTTGGAAAACGCAATTAACGCATTTTCAACATCCTGAAACGCCGCCAGGACTGTTTCCTGGTACGTGATGAACGCCTGATCCCGCAGCGCCTCCTGTAAATGTACATTGGACACAATTGCACCGCCCTGAAATATTGGCCATGTCACCGATGGACCGAAGGAATATGAGCGACTGGCATCGGTCCACCACGTGCGCAGCAAGTTGCTATTCCAATTCATCGTACCGGTTAATGAAAATGAAGGAAAGAAGTCAGCTGTAGCGACACCGATTTGTGCTGTGGCGGCATGCAACTGAGCCTCCGCTGCGCGTATGTCGGGCCGGCGGCGCAGCAAGTCTGACGGTAAACCGATTGGCACTTGCGCAGGCACGCCAGGCAGGTTACCCGCCGGTGTTAACTGCTTTAACAATTCCGCCGGCAGCCGGGCCAACAGCACACTCAACGCATAGATGGATTGCTGCGCGGCGGTTTCCATGACCGGGATTTGAGACTCTGTCGCAGCAACGGCAGAGTCGGCATTGGCGACGTCAAGCGCACTATCGAAGCCCGCATTAAATAGTTTACGAGTAATCTCAGCGATGTGTTTCTGGGCTTTCAGATTGTTTTGCGCGAGTACAATCTCCTGCTGGTAGCCGCGGAGCGAAATGTAACTGAGCGCCACTTCAGCAGTGACGCTGACCCGCACATCGCGGATATTTTCAGTTGCGGCCTGGATATTGGCATTGGCAGATTCCACGTTGCGGCGCACGCCGCCAAAAAGGTCGAGTTCCCACACGGCGTCCAAACCGGCTTGATAAAGATCCTGCCAATGCTGATTGTCCGGTATTGCGGCAGCATCGTGTATTCTCTGGTAACCGCCGGAGGCTGTAACACCCGGCCACAATCCGCTGAAGGCCACGCCTCGCAGTGCGCGGGCCTGACGCAACCTCGCTTCGGCGATTTGCAGGTCGAGGTTTGTCCTTACCGCTTCCTCGACAAGGGAGGTCAATATCGGATCATTGAACTGCCGCCACCAATTAGTGAGGTCAGATGGTTGCGCAGTAGCTATTGATGGCTGCGCATTTGGCGCCTTCGTCACGCCGGCCCACCCGGCGGGGACTTTCGCCGGTGGCTGATGATAATCCGGGCCGACCATGCACCCGCTTACTATCAGCATGGCTAAACAAACCGCTGCAACCAGGACAGAAACGCAGCATGCTCGATTGTTTGTATTCATCATTTCTGCCTCATTCATACCGAAGCGCATCGATGGGATCAAGCCTCGACGCTTTCCATGCCGGGTAGAAACCGAAAATAACGCCTACGCTGGCCGAAACGATGACGGCAGCCACTATTGCGCCCACGGAAACTGCCGTCGGCCAGTGCAGCACCGCGGATACAAGATATGAACTGCCGCGGCCCAGCATAATGCCCAAAGTGCCGCCAAGCAGGCACAGCACAATCGCCTCTGTTAAAAACTGCCGCAGGATATCGCCCGGTTCGGCGCCGACCGCCATGCGCAGGCCGATCTCACGCGTTCGTTCGGTGACCGAGACGAGCATGATGTTCATGATGCCTACACCTCCTACCACCAGCGAGATCATTGCCACGCACAAAAGTAGTTTGGTTATCAACTCTGTCGTCGAACTCATCGCCTTGGCGATCTCGGTCATGTCGCGTACGTTGAAATCATTCACATCGGTGGCGCGAAGGTGGTGCCGTTCGCGCAGCAGCGTGGTTATCTGCTCGATAGCAAAAGGAATCTGGCTGCTCGACTGAGCGGCGGTGAGGATCTGGTCCACATTGGTGAATCGAATCGGTTGCGGCGCGTCGGCCTGCTCCGGAGCCGTCGGAACATAATAGAGATTCTGCTGGATGTTCGGATAAATTTGGCTGACTGCAGTAACCTCGGCATTGCTCGTTGTGTTCGTACTACTCTGATTGCCATTGGAAAGTGAGGAAGCAACCACGCGATATTTGATTGTCGTCCACGGCGCCAGCAGGATATCATCCTGATCCATACCCATTACGTTTGCGCCCTTTTTCTGCAAAACACCGATGACTTTAAACGCAACATTCCGGATACGGACTTCTTTACCGATGGGAGATTCCCCGCCGAACAACTCGCTGACGATTGTCTGGCCTATTATGCATACTTTGCTGGAATTTAGAACGTCATGCTCGCTGAACGCTTCGCCCTTGTTCAGATCGGTCCATTCCCGGACATCCAGAAACGACGGAGTGGTGCCATAGATATATGTCGGCACCCAGTTGCGGTTGCCATACACGACCTGCGTGCGTGCGCGCACGATCGGCGCCACATTTCTGACGGCGGGACACTCTTTAACGATTGCATCCGCATCCTGCGGCGTCAGCGTCATTCTGCTGCCTGATCCCTGGTTGACACCGCTAATACTGACTGCGCCCGGCACGACCACAAGGGTGTCGGCGCCGATACTGGCCATAGTGCGTTGGATGGCAATAGTCGTGCCGTTGCCAATCTCCATCATGGTTATTACCGCTCCGACACCAATGACAATACCCAGTGTGGTTAACAAAGTGCGCATCACATTGCGTCCGAGTGCGCTGAAGGCTATTTTCATAGTACTGTATAATCTCATACAATACCTTCATGTCCCGGTTGTCCCGTACCGTTTATCAGGCCATCCTTGATATGAATGGCCCGCCGGGCGTGTTTTGCCACGCCGGGATCGTGGGTAACGAGAATGACCGTGATGCCATCGACGCTGTTGAACTGTTGGAACATCTCTAGAATTTCCTCGCTGGTGCGTGAATCAAGGTTGCCGGTCGGCTCGTCCGCCAGGAGCACCCGCGGATTGTTGACCAGCGATCGGGCAATAGCCACGCGCTGCTGTTCGCCGCCGGAAAGTTGAGACGGCTGGTGATCAATGCGATCCGCCAAACCAACCCTCCGAAGTAACTCGGTGGCGCGCTGTTTCTTTTGATGTTCATTGAGGTTTTCCTTTGTGTAGATCAGCGGCATCAGGACATTCTCCAATGCCGTGGTACGCGGCAGCAGGTTGAAACTTTGGAAAACAAAACCGATTACCCTGTTTCGCAGCCGGGCCCTTTCCGTAGCGGTGAGCGAGGAAATCTCGTGGCCGTCCAGCCAGTACTCTCCTGAAGTCGGATGATCCAAACAACCGAGGATATTCATCAGCGTGCTTTTGCCGGAACCACTGGCGCCCATCAACGCCACTAATTCGCCGCGGGCAATGTTCAGCGACACGCCCTTGAGCACCGGCAGATCAACTTCACCGAGAGAGTAGGTCTTATGTATATCTCGCAATTCAATCAATTCCATAAATAAATCGTTGCTTCTCCAACATTACCGTCCGCCGCCGGGAGGACTGCCCGATCCAGTCTGGCTCTGGCCTTGGCCCTGGCGCTGTCCCCCCCTCACCTGGGGCGTGAATGGACTGCGTTCAGTATTCGGAACATCCATAGTTTCCTGTATCGCCTCGCCGATGACTACACGCAGGCCCTCGGTCACATCGTCGCCTTCAATCTCTGTCATCATGCCGTCCGTCAGCCCTGTTTTCACGCGGACAGGACGAACGAACTTTCCCTGCTCGACCCAGATAGTTCCTCGCGCTTGCGGCATCGGAATGGTGTTGGAACCATCGCTATCGCCTCGGCTCCGGGAACCGGCATGTGTATGTGGCGTTTGACGGGATTCCGGCGCGACCTGTTTGGGCCTTGGCAACCAACGCATGGCTGCATTCGGAATCAGCAGCACACCTTTCCGGCGCCCTATCATAAACTGGGCATTGGCTGTCAGGTAAGGCAGCAGTTTACCATCGTCATTTTTGGTATTGACTTCGACGGTGTAAGTGACAACATTCTGCGTCATCGTCGCATTGAGTCTAATTTTGCCGACCTGACCCTGGAACACTTGATTGGGAAGCGCGTCCACTGTGAACTCAACCGGCTGGTCCTTAGAAACGTTTCCTATGTCGGCTTCATTGACCGATACCCAAACCTGGATGCGCTTGAGATCTTTGGCTATGAGAAAGATGCTCGACGCACTCAGGCTGGAAACAACCGTCTGTCCGATGTTAACCCGCCGGTCAACAATCACGCCCTTGACCGGCGATTTTATGGTGCAATAATTGAGATTAATTTGTGCAGTGGCGAGGCTGGCTTTGGCTTGCGCCACAGCTGCCTTGGCCTGATCCACAGCGGCCAGGGCCGAAGCAAGGTTGGCCTTGGCTACTTCATAATTGGCCCTGTACTGGTCGTAGTCTGTCTGTGCCAGCGCATCGGATGGGCCAAGCTTCTGCGCCCGGCTCCAGTCCTGCTGGGCATCCAGCAATTTCGCTCTCATCTGGAGAACGTTGGCATCGGCGCTGATTTTGTTGGCCGCAGCTTGTTGAACCTGAGCCTTAGCAGCATTCACGGCGGCAGCGTAAAGTGAATCGTCAATCTTGGCAAGCACCGTACCCACATTCACGACCGAGCCGTAATCAATTGCTTTCCCGTGTTTATCCTTGCCGAAGGTTTCAACAATGCCCGAAACTTGAGCGCCCACGTCCACTACTACCTCCGGCTCGATCGTGCCCGTCGCGCTGATTGTAGCCGTCAGGTCACCTCTTTTCACCGGTACCGAACGGAACGCCGGCACTTTCTTTTCCCTGGATAAGAATGACCACACACCAACGGCGCTGATCACAGCGAGTATAATCAGTATTGTGACTATAACTTTTCGTCTCATAATTATTTCCGGTTTAGATATCCGCCACCTTCTGCCGCATCGCCTCTGAAGTCAGCTGATTGGACACAAACATGTTCAAGTGTGCTTCCAATTTCCTGGGCAACCCGAGCGTGCTCGCCCATTCCTCCTTTCCATTCGTTTTATTAGAATACTCATGCCTTTGAGTCGAGTAGGCCTGCTTCTTGACGTGCTAAAGGTTGAGGTTAGTCTTCTCCATTCATTGCCTGATCTCATGGCTGTGCCGCAAGTTCATTCTTTTTGAAGCAATTTCTTATCAGAGGCCATTGTATAGATAAGGCTGTCTCTTTGTCCCAATAGCATGATGGCGACTATTTCACGGAGTACCCGCGACCGTCAAGACAGGCGCTCATCGCACGGTTATAGTCTGCACGCATTTGGTTCAACTTCATTTCCGGCATACGACCAGTAGGCGCGGTAGGATCATAGCCTGTTTGTTTCACACCCCAGAGGTGGCATTCATAACGATCTTTCGCCTGTAGCTCTTCGTTTTGGCCTTTACGGGGATAAACAAAAATTCTTCCAGCCGATGTTCCCGGCGCCGATGGCGCAGGTTGACCATACATTCG
>JBKQWB010000040.1:0-22680 GCA_052139735.1 Smithella sp.
TCCGCCATGGCTTTAAATTCTACGGCAAAACATTTAAACTGGCCTTCTTTAAACCTGCCCACGGTCTCGTTTATGAAACGCTGGCCCTATTTAAAGAAAACAGGCTGCATGTCACCAGGCAGGTGCCGTGTCATCCAACCGACGATAGCACGATTGATATGGTGTTATCTGTCAATGGCATTCCCTTTGCCACAATGGAAATAAAAAATCCATTCACCGGCCAGACATGGAAAAACGCGGTTTACCAATACAAGACTGACCGCGATCCGCGAGCGCCGCTCTTTCTGTTTAAAAAAGGTGCTGTGGTGCATTTTGCGGTTGATTCCGATGAAGTGCACATGGCCACGCGCTTAAACGGCGGCAAGACCTTTTTCCTTCCTTTCAATCGCGGCAGCCATCCGGGAGAAATCGAGTGCGGCAAAGGCAATCCCCAGCATCCCTCCGGTCACCGCACAGGCTATTTCTGGGAGGATGTTCTGGAGCGCGAAAGCTTTCTGGATATTGTAGGCAGTTTTGTCTTTCTGGAAACAGCTGAAGAAACGATTGACGACGGCAAAGGCGGACGCAAAAAGATTACCAGAGAGACGATGGTTTTTCCCCGCTATCATCAGTTGGATTCTGTGCGCAAGCTGGTAGGCACAGCCGGTGTTGAAAAAACCGGCAACAATTATCTGATTCAGCATTCGGCTGGCAGCGGCAAGACCAATAGTATTTCCTGGCTTGCGCATCACCTGTCGAGCCTGCATACAGCACAAGACGAGAAGATTTATGATTGCGTGATCGTAATTACCGACCGCCGCGTTCTGGACAAACAGCTTCAAGACGCGATCTATCAGATCGAGCACGCGCAGGGCGTGGTTAAGGCCATTGATGAGGATTCGCGCCAGCTTGCTCAGGCTCTGGTGGACGGCACGAAAATCGTCATTACAACGTTGCAGAAGTTCCCCTTCATTCTGCAAGGTCTTCTGCATCTTGCGGGTGCGGACAATATCGATAATCCTGACGAGGCTGCTATCAATAAAGCAAAGGGATGGGAGGAGGCTATTGCCGCGCGAAAATATGCTGTCATTGTGGACGAGGCCCATTCCAGTCAGACCGGTGAAACGTCCCGCGAATTAAAACGCATTCTGGGCGCGGGAACGGATAGCTCCGCTGGAGAGGATGACCAACCGATCATGGATTGGGAAGACGGCTTGAATTCAGTCATGGAGTCGCGCGGTCGTCAGAAGAATCTGAGCTTCTTTGCTTTTACCGCAACGCCTAAGGGAAAAACGCTGGAGTTGTTCGGTCGCGTGGGCGCAAGCGGCAAGCCGGAGTCTTTTCATACATACTCCATGAAGCAGGCCATTGAAGAAGGCTTTATTCTGGATGTGCTCACAAGATACACTACTTACAAAACGTATTATCGTCTGGTGAAAAAAGCAGAAGATGATCCGGCCATGCCGAAGAAAAAGGCGGCCAAGAAGCTGGCAAAGTTCATGGCGCTGCATCCGCATAACATTGAACAGAAAACGGAAATCATGGTTGAGCATTTTCGGCAGCATGTCAAACAAAAGCTCGCTGGTCGCGCCAAGGCGATGGTCGTCGCTGGTTCACGTCTGAGTGCTGTTCGTTACATGCTCTCTTTTCAAAAATATATTGAGGAACATCACTATACCGACATCCGCCCTCTGGTTGCTTTCAGCGGGACAGTGAAAGACCCGGAGACAGGGTTTGAATATACCGAGCCAGGGATGAACATCGACGTTGTCACGGGTAAAAACATTTCCGAGGGCCAGTTGCCGGATAAGTTCGATACGTCGGACTATCAGGTCTTGCTGGTTGCCAATAAATATCAGACCGGCTTTGATCAACCGCTGCTTTGCGCCATGTATGTGGATAAGCGCCTGGACGGGGTTCAGGCCGTGCAAACGCTTTCCCGGCTGAACAGAACAAGCGCTGGAAAAGAACCGCCGTTTGTGCTTGATTTTGTCAATGAAGCGGAAGGCATCTTTCTCGCCTTTAAGCCATACTACAACGTCACCACTTTACAAGAACCTTCCGATCCCAATCATCTGGAGCAGCTAAAGCATGAATTAAATGCAATGCAGGTCTATCAATGGTCAGAGGTTGTCGCCTTTTGTCAAATATTTTATCTGCCGCAATACAAACAAAATCCGTCCGATCACGCCCGTATGGAAAAGCATATTCAGCCCGCCGTTGACAGATTTAAAGCACTCGATGAAGAGCATAAAGAAAAATTTTATGAAAAGCTGACTGCCTATACGCGCTTTTATTCCTTCATCAGCCAGATTATTCCTTATTCAGATCAGGAACTGGAAATGCTCTACAGTTATGGTCGCTATCTGACCACACACCTGAACATTGATGACGGCGGAGTTAATCCCCACCCGGAAAAAGAAGTTAACCTGCAATACTACAGGATCGAGATGGTTTCATCAGGCTCGATTGTAATGGAATCCGGTTCGCCATACGGCGTGAAAAGCCCGACGGCGGTGGGAACGAGTAAATCAAAAGACGAAAATAAGCCGCTGTCGGAAATCATTCAGGCATTGAATGATCGTTTCGGAACGGACTTTTCCGAAGAAGACAGGCTCTTCTTTGAACAGATCAAAGAAAAGGCCTCCAAGGATGATAAAATCATACAAACCGCCAAAGCCAACACTCTGGAAAAGTTTGAGCTGGGCATTCAAGAATTGATTAAAGACTTGATGGTGCAACGTATGGCGGATAATGACGGTATCGTCACGCGCTATATGGATGATATTGATTTCCAGAAAACAGTTTTCCCAATTCTGGCAAAAGATATTTACAAAAGTGTTCTGGATGCGGTGAAAGAAAAACAAGGTGCTTTGTAAGCGTAATATTTTGGTAGGGGTAATTTTTTTGATCAATTGATTAATTCTTTTTATATTCACATCACTTATATTGCTACTGATGGGGTGGAGTTAGAGGAGCCTCGGACTTTAACCAAATTGACACGTGTGCTAAATTTGTGCTAGAAGTAATAGAAAAAGATGGAATTAATAGAATTAACAGGAATAAAAAGAAAATAAATTTTTATGTTATTTTATGTGGTTACGGGAAACCAGATATATCTCAAGAGGTTAAATTTTTACTCATTTCGAACTGAAAATCCGAGTGTCGACAGTTCAATTCTGTCCTGGCCCACCATTAATTTCCTCTCTGCATAAATTTTCCAGTCTACGCACGTTACTGCCCGCAATTGGCGCGACAAAAGCCAAATATGTTAACCGGAGAAACCCACCTCAAGCATGTCAATACACCAATATCCGCTATTTTCTCTGTTAGGGTATTTCGTCGGTCAACATATTCGATCAGAAATCGAGGTTGCTGTGTCCCATTGGGTCGCATGTCTTATATTAACTACTTCCTTAATCCTCATTTTTCAAATTTATGATTTTATGATAGATTACAATCAATAATCATTGACATTTGCAGTATTAGCATTGGTCCATATAAATAAAAACTGTTAGCCGAAATAATTCAAAATTAAGGGAGAAATACCATGAAAGTTCTAGCGCTCAATGGGAGCCTAAGAGGAGCCAGGGGAGCTACAGGTAAAATTCTTCAGAGTATGGAAGCGGGAGTTAAGAGGGCAGGTGGAATTTGGAATGTGGTACATCTTTCAGATCTTAAGATTGAAACTTGCCGCGCATGTAATCATTGTCAGAAAACAAAATCGTATAAATGTATTTTCGACGGCACAGACAACACACAAGAAGTTTTTAGTAAGATGGCAGATTCCGATATGTTGATTTATGCATCTCCCGTTTATATGTTTGGCGTGTCAAGTCTTCTCAAACGTTTTCTTGAGAGACTTCATTCTTGTGCTCCTGTTGCGGAAATTCTATTAACTAAATCCGGTTTATTCTTCCATGCGACAAACAGATCCCTTTCAGGGAAGCCATTCATATCCCTGATAGTCTGTGATAATGTTGAGAACCTCACAGTTCAAAATGCCAAAGAGTACTTCCGAATTTTTGGGCGCTTCATGGACGCGCCACATGTAGCGCATTTAGAACGTCGGAGTGCGGCGGCATGGATAAACGCATTAGAAGGAACCGTCAAACAGGCGAAAGAGAATGCGGAAAGTGTTCTGGCTGCGTATGTCCTCGCTGGAGAGGAATTGGTGTTAAAAGGACATATTTCGAGAAGAACAAAGAAAATCGCAGAGCGGCCTTTCGTAAAAATTCCGTTTCCAGTACGTATGGCGCGGCATATTCCGGAATTTCGACCATTTATTAAAAAGGAAGTTTGCAGACGCTCAAGTTATATAAGCGGCATGATTGGAGTAAAAGAAGAGTAAAATCCGTAATAAATACCATTCACACCTGACGACAAACATCGTCACCACACCTCACATTTTATTTATGCGCACCTCTCACCTATAGGACAAACCGCAATGCATTTAAAACAAGCATATTGAAATCCGATGAAGGATGCCTGATATAGACTCATGAATCTAGGCTCTTTGAGAAGGATTTTCTGCTCATCCGGAGATTTACCCATGAATTGCCTGATATAACCAATCGCGCTGCCAATCCCATAAGGTTGCGAGGCTCGAAGACACTTCAGATTATCCGTTTTGCCTTCAACATCGAGGGCTTTTCCAGGACAGGCCTTGACACATAAATCGCAATCTATGCAGAGGTCTTTCTTAAAAGGTGGATCTGAAGCAACGGGCAATTCCGTCAACAATCCCGTAAAGCTAAGGCGCGATCCGAAGGTTGGATGAATGACGAGATGATGCCTGCCGAAAACACCAAGACCTGCTGCAATTGCGGCATGACGAAGTGATATATCGCCTAACAATCCCAATGCAGGCGCCTCCATATCCAAGGGATAGGATGATAATACGGGTGATGTTCTTGCTTTGTATTTTTTCTCGATAAATTTGGCCATGAGATAAAGGTGATTTTTTGAAGTATCCATCACGCCCATTCGGCCACTCATATTGATCCGGGGGTTGTTGCTATCGAGGGCACCATCGATCATTCTATGTCCAAGGACGATGATAGATTTTGACTTTGGCAATATAGATCGTGGATCCGGTGATCTTTCTGATTTATAATCCTCTAAAGAGGTAAACCCAATCACATCTATACCCAAGTCCAGACCATATCCTCTGATTTCTTCCTTGCTCATGACGATCTCCTTTAACTTTTTATTCCACTTTATTTCATGCACAACAATCAGCCAATTCTCTTGAAATCTATGAACCCCTTCTCCACATCGGTGTGTATCAGCTGCACTCGAATCCTGTGGCCCACGTCTATATCTTCGAAACCATATACCAGTTTCCCTTCAATGGGAGGATTGAGAATGCGGACCCATGTGCCCTTGGAAGCCGCGCCGGTTACAATTGCATCGAAACTTTCACCAATTCTTGATTCTAAAAGAATTGCAGCAGCCGATTTGCTGACCTGTCGTTCCACTTTATTGGCAGCATCCTCGCCCTCTGTGCAATGCTTAGCCAGAACTTCCAGTTCATTATTGCTATAGGGCAAAGCTTTTCCTTCTATGGCTGCCTTCACTAAGCGTTCTGTGATAAGATCAATATAGCGGCGATTAGGTGCCGTAGAATGCGTGTAGTCTCTAACAGCAAGACCAAAGTGTCCAGGAGAAGTGTCTCCCGGAAGTTCCGCAACATATTCACCGGCTCCCATCAATTTTATAACTGAAAGTGAAAGGTCGGGAAATCTTAGTGGATCTGTTTCTTTCTCTTTCACCAAAAACTCGTCCAGTGCTTTTGCATTCGGATCATGAGGAAGCTTGAACCCATGTTCATCAGCAAGCTCGACAATTCGTTCCCATCGTTTTGGCGTGCGGACTACACGGCGAATAGAAGGGATTTTTTTTGACGAGAGATACCGGGCGGTCACACCGTTTGCTGCTATCATGAAATCCTCAATAATGTCCTTTGCGCGGTTCTTTTTTTCTTCTTTGAGATCACAGATTTCATCTCCTCTAAATATCGG
This sequence comes from Smithella sp., assembly GCA_052139735.1. Taxonomy (GTDB): domain Bacteria; phylum Desulfobacterota; class Syntrophia; order Syntrophales; family Smithellaceae; genus Smithella. The sequence continues at coordinate 6,003 of JBKQWB010000040.1, forward strand.
TTTCGTCTCAATGGTTTCAAGACTCAGAGCTCCGTGAGTGTGCCGGAGGCTTTTCATGCTTTGTGCTGCCTTATCCTGCATGTGCAAATTATCACCAAGTCCATTTACGGCAGTAATAGCCTCAGGCACAATTCCTTTCCCTTCCAGCCACGCCGCAACACTATTATAAGCGAGTTTTGCATAATTGCGGACATGGGCCCTATAGATATCCGACGCTTTCAGAGAACCGTCTGAACCAATGACCATCTCGATGACTATTGCCGGTCGATCCTCATTAAAGTTCAATGATGTGAGGTTGGTGGAAAGTTTTTCGGGAAGCATCGGGAATATCTCAGCAGTTGTATATACAGAGGTTGTATTGTGTTGTGCATGAGCATCAATCGCTGATTTGCTCTTAACAATAGAGTCGACATCAGCTACTGCAACAAGAACCTTTACTTCATTTCCGGGCATCATTTCGGCAACCGCGAGCTGATCCAAGTCACGTGAATCATCATTATCAATTGAAGTCCATAAAAGATTCCTAAGGTCACGAGCCTGTTCATCGTCAATTGTTACAGGTGCAAGAATCTTGTCCAGTTCAGAGAGTGCATCACCGGAAAACTCCGGGAGCAAGCTTTTCTCAAGCATTACTTTCCGAGCGATTCTCTGTAGAATATAACGGTCCTGTTTATCGGTTGAATTCATTTTTTGCTCCCTTTATTTTTTCTTGTCGGCGTGCAGTTGTAAACTTTCGCCAGAACTTGTAACACATTTTAAATGAGAGTTCTGCAATTTTCTTGGTGATTATAGCAGGTGAAGTGTCGTACAGTTTGTCCGGATCAGAAAAATAATTTCTCAGTAAGAAAGGATTTCTGTGATAATTTAAGATTTCTTGCCGAAACCGCGGGAATCCCGGCATACCGCGAACTCGTCAGGTGCGTATCCGTCCTTAATGAAATAAAACGTCACTTTACAAAAAACGATAGAGAAATCTGATCATTTAGCCTGGTATTAATTTTAAGAGGCTGGGGTAATATTTTTTTCTTGACATTATATCTACTAGTTGGTAGATAACATGGCATGAGAAAACTAACGGATAGTACAAAAATCAAAATTATCGACACAGGAGAAAAGCTCCTGCTAAAAAATGGTTTCAACGGCTTCAGCTATGCCGATATAGCCTTGGCTCTCGGGATAAAAAAATCTTCAATCCACTACCATTTCCCCGGCAAGGCCGATCTCGGGCTTGCCGTTATTCAACGGGCCAGGCAACGTTTTAGCGGATGGTGCGAACGTCGGGAGACAGCAGCGATGGCCGACTGGGATAAACTGGATCGCTTCTTCGAAATCTACAGGCATTATCTTACCAAGAGCGAATCTGTCTGCCTGAGCGGCGCAATGCAAACGGATTTCACCACTCTGCCCAAGCCTATGCAGGAAGAAACAAAAGGTCTGGTGTCCGACCTCCTGAAGTGGATGGATAACTTTCTGGATAAAGGTAAAGAACGGGGTACATTCTCATTCCCGGGAATATCCCGCGATCAGGCTGTCGTGGTGCTTGCCGTCATGCAGGGCGGACTTCAGATGAACCGGGTGTTAGACTCTCCGATATTTGATATGGCGGCAGCACAGATACGCTGTTTGTTAAAATCATAAACTTAAGGGGAGGACCCACTGATTTCTTTTTCTTAAGCAAGTCCGATCTGGGGGTGCACCGTCAGACAAAGTTTTAGTGGCTGCGGCAATCGCAGGGAAACTATATCGGTATCATCTATAGTATTTGCAGACTAAAGGAGTAAAAATATGGATATCAAAAATATTATGATTATCGGTTCAGGTCTCATGGGATCAGGCATTGCGCAAGTTTCCGCGCAAGCCGGATATAACGTTATCATGAATGATGTAAAGATGGAATTTATCGAAAAGGGCTTCAATTCCATCAGCAAGATACTTGAGGGAAAAGTGAAGAAGGAAAAAATAACCGCCGCCGACAAGGATGCCATTTTATCCAGAATCAGCAAAGATCCTTCTTTTGAAAACGCAAATAAAGCTGATTTGATTATTGAGGCAGCTTATGAAAATTTCGAGGTGAAAAAATCCATTTTCCAGAAGCTGGATTCTCTTTGCCCGAAGGATGTAATCATTGCCACAAATACATCTTCCATCCCTATTACTACACTGGCGGCAACAGTGAAACGTCCGGAAAAGTTTATCGGCATGCACTTCTTCAGCCCGGTACCGGTAATGCGTCTGGTTGAAATCATTCCGGGATTTAAGACAGCCGAAGAAACTACAAAAATAATTGAAACGGTTGCTGCCAAACTGCAGAAAGAAACCGTCCGGGTTAAAGATGTTCCCGGATTTCTTGTTAATAGAGTTAATGCGGCATTCAGAGCAGAGATTTATAATTGCCTGCTGGAGGGTGTCGCAACGATTGAAGATATAGATAAAGCCATAAAGCTGGGGCTTAATCATCCTATGGGACCATTCGAATTAGGTGATTTTGTAGGACTCGATATAGGTCTCAATGTTTTTAAAACACTTTATGAAGGATATAAAGATCCCAAATTCCGCCCTGCTTTAATTTTGGAGAAACTTGTGCAAAGCGGGGACTTGGGAAGAAAAACCGGAAAAGGTTGGTATGATTATACTTCAGGTGAAATGAAACCGAGAAAAGACGTAAATTTTTAAAATAGAAACCATTGAGAGATGAAACCATGGAAAATGTAGTCATTTTAGGTTGTGTGCGAACTCCCATCGGCGCTTACGGCGGTTCTTTAAAAAACATCCCCGTTTATAAACTCGGCGCGATAGTTCTTCAGGAATTAGTCAAAAGGACAAAAATAGATCCGGCACAGGTTGAAGATGTGATTATGGGAACATCTTATCAAAACGGTGAATGCTCCAACGGCGCGCGCATGGCCGTTCTCGAAGCCGGTTGGCCGGACTTTGTTCCGGGGGTAGTTCTTGACCGGCGTTGCTGTTCCGGTCTGGAAACCATTTTTTTCGGCGCTATGAAAATACAAACGGGGAATGCCGATATTATTATCGCCGGAGGCATGGAATCGATGAGCCAGACCGAACTATATATTCCCGGTGATATCAAGTGGGGATTGGGAGGCAAGAATCATGAAAAATACGGATTCATGCCCAGAGGGCACGGCGCCCTGGCCATGTGGGGAATTCCATTCTACGATCGTCTCCAACGCGGCCGGGTCATGTCGCAACCCATTGCCCGATACGGCGAGTTGAGTTCTATGATGACCTGGGCCGAGGCCGCAGCCAAAAAAGAAAAAATAACCAGGGAAGAAGCCGACAAGTGGGCACTCAGAAGCCATCAAAGAGCAATTGCGGCGCAGGATGCCGGAAAATTCGCTGAAGAAATCGTTCCCGTTCCGGTCGGCAAAGATAAAAACGAACAGACGACTTTCTTCAGCATAGATGAGGGCCCGCGAAGAGAAACCACTCTGGAAAAACTGGCCAAGCTAAAGCCTGTTTATCCCGATGGTGTCTGCACAGCCGGCAATTCTTCCTCTGAAAATGACGGCGCGGCGGTTATCATGCTCGCATCCGAAAAAAAAGCAAAAGAGCTGGGAATAAAGCCTCTTGCTTATTTCCGTTCCTGTGCGATTGCGGCAACCGATCCAACCTTGACCTACCCGGCTGTTCCCGCGTCTGTTCAGAAAGCCCTGCAAAAAATTAATCTTTCCATAGAACAGATAGACCTCATCGAAGTTCAGGAGGCATTTGCCGTTCAGGCGCTGGCTGATGCGAGACTTTCCGGCATCAAAGATAATGTAATGGATGAAAAAGTAAATGTTAATGGCTCGGGAATTTCATTGGGGCATCCCATCGGCGCTACCGGCGTAATGCGCCTAACAACACTTATCAACGAAATGACCCGAAGAAATTGCCGTTATGGTCTGGAAACCATATGCGGCGGCGGCGGTCAGGGAATCTGCATGATCGTGGAAAGAAAATAGTTTCAAAGAAGAAATGGAGAGGACTTTCAATATGGATTTCGCATTAACCGAAGAACAAAAAATACTTCAGGATATGGCAAAGAATTTTGCCGAAAATGAAATCAAACCCCATGTGGAAGAAGATGAAAAAAACCACCATTGGCGCAGGGAAATATTCGACAAAATGGCTGAATTGGGTTTCTTCGGTTTCTGCATCGATGAGAAATACGGCGGAAACTGCATGGGCTTTATGGAAGGAACTCTGGTCATCGAACAAATCGCCAAAGTTCATACTTCCTGGCGTATGGTTTTCAACATGCAATGCTGGGGCCCTTCCCTGACCATTCAAAAATTCGGAACGGAAGAACAAAAACAGCACTACATTCCGAAATTCGTCAGCGGCGAATATATCGGCAGTTTCGCGATGACGGAAGCTGATGTCGGGTCGGATGTCGCCGGCATGAAGTGTCTGGCTGAAGACAGGGGAGATCATTATCTCCTCAATGGAAATAAGATGTGGATTACGAACGGAACTGTTTCCAACCATGGTTTATTATATGTAAAGACGAATAAGGAAGCAGGAGCAAATGGCATAACCTGTTTTATCATGGATTACAGCCTCCCGGGAATCACCCGTAAAAAGATTCATGAAAAAGTGGGACTGCTGGCTTCCGATACGGCGGAAATAACTTTTGAAGATGTGAAGGTGCCGAAAAAACTTGTTCTGGGAACCGTCAACAAAGGATTCCAAATGTGCATGACTCAATTGAATTCCACGCGTCTCGGTTGTTCGGCAGGCGCGCTGGGGCTTTCCGGGGCTATTCTGGAGGCTTCAATAAAATACGCAAATGAAAGATCTCAGTTTGGACAAAAGATCGGCAAATTCCAGTTGATTCAACAACAGATCGCGGAAATGAAAATGGGACATGAAGCAATGGCTGCTCTTGTCTACAGGGCCGCATGGTTGAAAGATAAAGGCCTTCCCAATGTGATGGAAACATCAATGTCCAAACTTTACGGAGCCAAAGAAGTGGTGCACGCCGCCAATGAATGCATGAAACTTTTCGGTTCATTCGGCTACTCCGATGAATATCCCTGCGGCCGCTTCCTGCGGGATTCAAAACAATTCGAAACCCTGGAAGGAACTTCCAATATGCATACAATGATTGTGGCTAATGCCGCGCTCGGCTATGCTGCCAACAGGGTATAAGATTCTATTAAGCACAGCTCAACTTTGCACCGGTAAAATGAAATGAACATACATGAATATCAGGCCAAAGAGATTCTGAAAGCATACGGTATTCCGGTGCCGGGCGGACGAATGGTGAAAACAGTCCGGCAAACACAGAAGGCTGTAGAGGAACTCGGCCGTCTTTGTGTGCTCAAAGCGCAGATTTACGCCGGCGGGCGCGGGAAAGCCGGAGGGGTAAAAAAAGTGAATGGCTCTCTGAATGCCAGCCAAGCAGCAAAAGATCTCCTTAAAAAAAAGTTGGCAACTGTTCAAACCGGAAGCAAGGGGCTGGCCGTCAAGTGTCTTCTTGTTGAGAAAATAATTGAAATTGAAAAGGAGTTTTATCTTTCCATTACCCTGGACAGACGAACATCGCGTTATTGTCTTATCGCTTCCGCCCAAGGGGGTATGGATATCGAAGAAGTGGCGCGCGTTTTGCCCGATAAAATTCAGACTCTTTATATTGATCCTTTCATTGGGGTGCTCTCCTATCATGCCCGCAGAATTGCAATTTTCCTGGGACTGAAAGGAAAAATTGTCGAAGATTGTGCCAAATTAATTAAAAATCTGTATAAAATTGTTTTGGATAAAGATTGCTCATTAATTGAGATTAATCCCCTTGCCATCAGCAAGGCCGGTGAGTTGATAGCCATGGACTGCAAAATTAATTTTGACGATAACGCCCTCTTCCGGCATCCTGATTATGAAAAAATGATTGATGTTTCCCAACTGGATCCTCTGGAGATTCAGGCTAAAAAACTCGATCTCGCCTATATTAAATTAAATGGGAATATAGGTTGTATGGTAAATGGCGCCGGTCTGGCCATGGCTACACTGGATGTTTTGAAAGAATATGGAGGAGAGCCGGCAAACTTCCTTGATGTCGGCGGCGGAGCCAGCAGGGGAAAAGTGGCCGAAGCTTTCAGAATTATTTTGAAGGACAGAAATGTAAAAGGAATATTTGTCAACATATTCGGCGGCATTATGCGCTGTGATATAATCGCACAAGGCATTATTGACGCCACAACGGGCATCGCTGCTTGTAATCTTCCCATCGTGGTGAGGATGGATGGCAGCCGCCTTATTGAAGGGAAAAACCTTCTTTCTCAATCGGGACTAAAAATCGAAACGGTTGATAATCTCGGAGACGGCGCAGCTAGAATTGTGCAGAGGGTGATTAAAAAACTTAAAAGTCATCGCCAATTGAGAAATAACTAAAAAGCCAACGGATAAAGATATGGCCATTTTGATCAACAGTGCTTCTAAAATAATTGTTCAAGGCATCACCGGTAAAAGCGGACTTCTTCACGCTTTGCAGTGCCGCGATTACGGAAGCAATATTGTCGGTGGAGTCACTCCGGGAAAAGGCAGCACTGTCATCGAGGGATTTCCTGTATTCGACACCCTTGATGAGGCCATCCACGCAACCGGAGCCACCGTTTCGATGAATTTAGTTCCCGCCCCCTGGGCGGCAGAAGCGATTATGGAAGCGGCAGATGGCGGAATTGAACTGGCCGTTTGTATAACCGAGGGAATTCCTATCCGCGATATGGTCGTTGTAAAAAGATATCTTCAGGACAGTAAAATGAAGCTTGTCGGTCCGAATTGTCCGGGAGTCATTACTCCCGGTGAATGCAAAGTGGGAATCATGCCCTGCGCCATTTATAGAAAAGGAAACATCGGCGTTGTCTCGCGCAGCGGCACGCTCACCTATGAGGCTGTCAAACAATTAACAGATGCCCAGCTCGGCCAGTCTTCTTGCGTGGGTATTGGCGGAGATCCGATCATCGGCTTGAGCTTCATTGATGTCCTGAAACTTTTCAATGAGGATCCGGAAACAAAAGCAGTTTTTATGATCGGCGAAATCGGTGGCGATGCGGAAGAAACAGCAGCCGAATGGATCAAAGAAAATATGAAAAAACCTGTTGCCGCCTTTATTGCCGGACTTACTGCCCCTGCGGGCAAACGCATGGGGCACGCCGGCGCAATTATTAGCGGCAACAAAGGACGCGCTGCGGACAAAATCGCTGTTCTCACCGGATGCGGTGTTACCGTAGCAAAAAGTCCCACTAAAATGGCAGAGGCGATGAAGGAGGCCTTAAATTTTAAAAGTTAATCAAATCATGATCTGGGGATTTTAAAATGAAACAATATTTTGAAAAAATGGACCCTTTAGGAAAAGCCCTTTCGCCGGAACAAATCAATAATATGAAGAACAACCTCAAACAGGCGGAAGAAGTAATGAGGCAAATCGATGCAGAAGCTCAGAGGATTAAAAATGTCGGCGTACCACTGGAAAAAATGCACGAGCGCGATGAAATGAGCGTTTGGGAGCGCATTGATTATTTAGTCGATCCGGGAACATTTTGTCCACTGCACACCATATTCGATCCGGCAAATGAAGAATCGGGCAGTACCGGCGTTGTAGACGGTCTGGCTCGAATCAACGGCAAGTGGTGCGTTTTGATCGGCTTTAACAACAAATGGATGGCCGGCGCCTGGATTGCCGGGCAGGCGGAAAACAATCTGCGGGTGACCGATATCGCCAAAATTCTTCACGTTCCACTCGTCTGGCTTGTAAACTGCTCCGGTGTCAAACTTCCCGAACAGGAAAAAATTTATGCGAATCGCCGCGGTTCGGGAGCATGCTTCTTCCGTAATGCCGAACTGGAACAGATGGGCATACCCATTATTGCCGGCATCTATGGAACCAATCCTGCCGGCGGCGGCTATCAGTCCGTCAGCCCGACTATTCTACTGGCTCACAAAAAAGCCAATATGGCTGTGGGCGGCGGCGGTATCATGAGCGGTATATTCCAGAGAGGTCATTTCGATGAAGAACGAGCTGAAGATGTCATTAACGCTGCCAGACATTTCAAATCGGTTCCTCCGGGAAGTGTAAAAATTCATTATGATGTGACCGGTTTTTTCACCGCTGTCTTTGATGAAGAGAAGCAAGTTCTCGACGCCATCAAAGATTATGTGGCGGATATGCCTGCGTATAATCCCCGGTTTTTCCGAGTATCCGAACCCGCGGAACCTAAATATTCGCCGATGGAAATTATTTCCATTATACCGATGAACAAAGAAGGCGTGTATGATTTCGAACAGGTTCTGGCCAGGCTGGTGGATAATTCCGAACATATGGAATTCCGTCCGGGATTCGGCAAGGAAGTTTACACGGGTTTGGTAAAAATCAACGGCTATCTTATCGGCGCTATCGGCAATCGCCAGGGCACTCTGCCTGATTACCCTGAATACACCAATGAATATACCGGTGTCGGCGGCAAGCTTTATCGTCAAGGATTAATCAAAATGAGCGAATTTGTAACGCTTTGCTCCCGCGACAAGATTCCGTTGATTTGGTTTCAGGACACTACCGGGATCGACGTAGGTGATATCGCGGAAAAAGCGGAGCTGCTGGGGTTAGGTCAATCATTGATCTATTCCATTGAGAATACAGATCTTCCAATGATGCTCGTCGTTTTACGCAAAGGCTCTGTTGCCGGGCATTATGTCATGGGAGGTCCTCAAGCCAATAATAATAACGCTTTCTCGCTGGGTACGGCAGCAACCGAAATCAATGTCATGCAAGGCGAAACAGCGGCTGCCGCAACTTACGCCCGAAGATTGCTCAAGGATAAAGATTCAGGGAATCCTTTAAAGCCCGTTATCGACAAGATGAATGAGATGGTCGAACATTACGACAAGACTTCAGGCCCTTTGTTTTGCGCCAGGAAAGGTTTTGTGGATGAAATTGTGCGTTTTCATCATATTCGGGAATATTTAGTGGCCTTTGCCAATTGCGTTTATCAAAATCCGCAGGCGATTTGTCCCAAACATCATATGATACTGCCGCGCATAATTCGCTCCGAAATAGTGAAAGGCCTGGACCGTCCGTAAAAAGAGCGGCACAGATGAATGCAATAATACCGGCAGTATAATATGGCTGCTGATCCGACAACTTCCGGCCGGGTTGAAATATGGAATTGCTCGCTGATATCTATGAATGAGATATTAAAATGCAAGGAGAGTAAAAAATGGAATTTAAATACGACATAAGAGATTTAAAATTCATTCTTAAAGAATGGCTGCCCACGGAAGAAGTGCTTGCCTGCGACAGGTTCAAGGAAAATTTCAGTCTCGATGATGTGGAAATGCTGCTGAATGAAGGATATAAGGTTGCGCGTGAAATCGTGAATCCCATCAATGCCCCAGGAGACAAGATTGGCGTTAAGTTCGAAGGCGGCAAGGTGACGCCCGTTCCCGGCTTTAAAGAAGCGTACCGGTTTTTACAGCAAAACGGCTGGGGTTCAAGCAGCGAATGTATCAAAGTGGAAACAGGAATGCCTCTGATTCTGTACAAGGCCATTGCTGAAATGAATACCGCCGCCTGCCCTGCCCTTACCTCTTGCGTAAAATTAACCAGCGGCGCCGCCAATCTTATCCTGCGTTTTGGCACACAGAAAGAAAATGATATGTTTATCCCCAAAATGCTTAACGGTGACTGGCAGGGAACCATGTGCCTCACCGAACCGAACTTCGGCTCGGACACCGGTGATATTATCACCCGCTCCTATCCCACGGATGACCCCCGCGTCTGGAAAATCAAAGGAACCAAAATGTTCATCACTGCCGGAGATCAGGGGACATGTGAGAATACAATCCATCTGGTGCTGGCGCGTCCCGAAAAAGGAGCACCGGGTTCGCCGGGCATCGGACTTTATATCGTTCCCAAAATCTGGGTCAATGATGACGGCTCGCTGGATAAACCTAATGATGTCATCACCGTCAGCGTCGAGCACAAAATGGGACTGCACGCGCAGGCGACAGCGCTGCTCAATTTCGGCGATGACGATAACTGTCGCGGCATTTTGCTTGGCCCTGCTCCCGATGCCAAAGGTTTTTCTCAGGGCTTGTCCATGATGTTCCATATGATGAACGAATCGAGAATCGGCACCGGCCATAATTCGAATACTCAGGCGGCGGCGGCATACTATTTTGCCTCGCAGTACGCCACGGAACGAATCCAGGGACGTCCTTTCGGCATTAAGAACGCCGAGCGTGTTCCGATTATCAAGCATGAAGATATTCGCCGCATGCTTCTCGATATGAAAGCCACCGTCGAAGGCATTCGGGCGATGATTTTCAAAGGTTTCTATTATCTGGATATTCAGGGCAATTCCAGCGACAAGGAAAAAGCGAAAAAATTCGGTGAATTTGCTGAAATACTAACGCCTCTGGTCAAAGGCTACGGTAGTGAAGCAAGCCTGGGCATTATCGCTCAGGCTATTCAGGTCTTGGGAGGCGTCGGCTATTCGACGGAATATCCGGTGGAACAGTATCTGCGTGATTCGAAGATTTTGACCATTTGGGAAGGCACATCTTTTATTCATGCCAACGATCTCATCGGGCGTAAAATGCGCATGAAGGAAGGATCCCCTTTTGCCCGCTGGCTGGCTTCAATAAAAGAATTTATCGATGCCAATATGAACGCCAAGGGGTTGGAGAAGGAAATGAAAAATCTGGCCAAAGGTTATCAAGCCCTGATCGAAGTTAAATCCACCTATGATTCCTGGTGGGGTAATTTAGATGCCAAGCGACAGTTGATACCTCTTAACGCTTTGAGAGCGCTTTTTGTCTGTTCTCAGGTCTTCGTGGCCCAATGCCTTGCGGAACAGGCGTTGATTGCTTCTCAAAAACTAACGTTGGTGAAAAAAGGCACAAGCGAAGCGATATTTTATGAGGGCAAAGTCGCGTCCGCCAGATATTACTTAAACAACATACTTCCCCAGGCATTTCTTACTACAGAGCTGATTAAGAGCGAAGAAGATATTGTTTTAACTTGTCCGGAAGAATCACTAGTGGTTCATTAAATCCAGAAGGAGAATTTCCATGAGCTATACTACTATTATTGTCGAAAAAAAAACCGAGGAGAAACTAGGCATAATTACGCTGAACCGTCCTGAGGTGCGCAACGCAATCAATCAAACCGTCAGAGCGGAACTGGCCATGGCTATCGCCGATATGGAAACGGATATTAACGTTCGTGCCGTCATCCTCACTGGTGGCGCAAAGGTTTTCGCCGCCGGCGCCGATATTGCGGCTATGGTGCAAAACACCGCCATGGAAATGTTCTCCAATTCGGAGTTATGGGATATCACCTTGAAAATGGAAGAATCCAGAAAACCGTTTATCGCGGCGATAGCAGGTTTTTGCCTGGGCGGCGGTTGTGAATTAGCAATGGGCTGCGATATCCGCATAGCCGCGCACAGCGCGCAATTCGGTCAGCCTGAAATCAATATAGGAATCATTCCCGGCGCCGGCGGAACCGTGCGGCTTTCCAAACTGGTCGGTCCGGGAAAAGCTAAAGAACTTGTCCTTACCGGAAAAATTATTTCTGCCGAGGAAGCGCTTTTGATTAATCTCGTAAACAAAGTAGTCCCTGATGACAAATTAATGGAGGAGGCTTTTGTTATGGCCAGGATGATCACCCGGCACAGCCCCGTTGCCGTTGGTCTGGCCAAATTCTCCGTACAAAATTCGCAGAATCTTAGTAACTACACCGGTAAAATCATTGAACGGGCATCCTTTTCTCTGGCCTTTGCCAGTGAAGATCAAACAGAAGGCATGAAAGCATTTCTGGAGAAGAGGAAACCAAGCTACAAAGGGAAATGATTGATTTCATTCTTGACAAAGAAATTTTTTACTCCATAGTCTGGGACAATAACTCTAGGAGGAACATATGTTCATCTGGCTTTTTCACCGCATTAGCGGCGCGACTCTGATCGTTTTGATCGGCATTAAAATTTTAACCGGCTATTTTCTTTTACCCAAAGATAACAGACCGGACTGGGCTTTGAGTCTGCACCGCAATCCGGTTATTGATGTTCTTATCCTGATTCTTTTTACTTTTCATAGCATCTACGGTATCCGCACCATCATTATTGATTTTGGTTACCGCAAGGAAAAACAGTTATTCTGGATATCAAACATTACCGCGGCGGCTGTTTCGGCTATCTTAATTTTTTTCTTTATCCGGGTTTCGTAATTATGATTACTCACGATATTCTTATTGTTGGCGGCGGGTTAACCGGACTGCGGACGGCCGTCGGTCTTTGCGATCAGTTCAATGTGGGATTGATTTCCAAGGTCTATCCCCTGCGTTCACATTCTATTGCCGCGCAGGGCGGCATTAACGCCGCCCTCACCAACAATCCCGAAAGCAGGGATGATTCCTGGGAGAAGCATACTTTCGATACGGTAAAAGGCAGTGATTATCTCGGTGATCAAAATGCCATCGAAATCATGTGCAGGGAAGCCCCGGGAATTGTTTATGAGATGGAACACTGGGGCTGTCCTTTTAGCAGGTTTCCCAACGGCACTATCGCCCAGCGGCCCTTTGGCGGCGGCGGCTATCCGCGCACCTGCTATTCCGCCGATGTTACCGGCCATTCGCTTTTGAACACTCTTTATGAAAGAGCCGTTTATAAAAATGTTAAATTTTATCCCGAATTGTTTGTTACCGGCCTTTGTGTGGAAAACGGCCAGTGCCACGGCGTCATTGTTCTTGATATACACAGCGGTGAACTAATTCCCGTTCGCGCCAAAATAACTGTATTCGGCACTGGCGGCTACGGAAGGGTTTACCGAAATTCCACCAACGCTCTGATTAATACAGGAAGCGGTATTGGCATGGCTTATAAGGCCGGAGTCGGCTTGAAAGACATGGAGTTTGTCCAGTTTCATCCTACAACACTTATCGGCACGAATATCCTGATGACTGAAGGCTGCCGCGGAGAAGGCGGTTATTTGTTCAACAATAAGGGCGAGCGGTTCATGAAGGATTACGTTCCCACGGCCATGGAGCTTGCTCCCAGAGATATCGTTTCCCGCTGCATCCAGACGGAAATTAACGAAGGCCGCGGTTTTGCTCATCCGCTGGGAAAATACATTCAGCTTGACCTGCGGCATCTGGGCGAAAAGAAGATTCTGGAGCGGCTTCCCGGTATCCGTAGTATCTGTATTGATTTTATCGGTATTGATCCGGTGAAAGAACCGATTCCCATCATGCCCTCCCAGCATTATTCGATGGGCGGAATCGATGTCAATGAAAAGGGCTCATCCGAAATAAAGGGCTTTTACGCCGCTGGCGAATGCGCCTGCGTGAGTGTCCACGGCGCCAACCGTCTGGGCGGAAATTCTCTGCTCGATACCATCGTTTTTGGAAAACTGGCAGCGCTGGCCATTGACAAAGAATTATCCGGGTATGATTTAAAACCGGAAGAAAAATATCTGCTGAAATTAAAAGAAGATGTGGAAAAAAAGATTAACCGCCTGACAAAACCGGGCGGCGAAAGGCCTTACAAACTGGCGGCTGATTTAGGCGCCGTGATGAGTGAAAAAGTAGGTATTTTCCGTACTAAAGATGAATTAGCCCAAGCGTTGGATGAAGTCATTAAAATAAAAGAAAGATATAAAAACGTCAGCGTTTCTTCCACGGATATGCATATGAATTATGAACTGCACAATGCGCTGGAACTGGATTATATGCTGGAAGTTGCTCATACTATCGTTCTGGGAGCGCTCCTGCGGCAGGAGAGCCGCGGCGCTCATTTCCGGCGTGATTTCGATACCAGAAACGACAAGAATTGGCTTAAGCACACCATCGCCCATAAGGGCAAAGATTCAGAGCCGGTCATCTCCTATAAAGATGTAGTAATTACTCGTTATCAACCAATGGAGAGAAAATATTGATTAAGAGCGATACCTATACATTTAAAATTTTACGTTATGACATCAAAGAGCCGGATAAAGAACCGCACTTTGAATCTTATAAAATCAAAGTTATTCCCGGTCTCACCGTCCTGGCGATGCTTTTACGCATTCGCGACGAAATTGACGGAACTTTATCTTTTAGGTGTTCCTGCCGTTCAGCCATCTGCGGCTCATGCGCGATGGTCATCAATGGGAAAATAGACCTGGCCTGCCGGACACAGGTCGCAACTTTCGGCACGGACACGATCATCCTGGAGCCTCTGCCTAATTTCGAAATTATCAAAGACCTCGTTGTCGAGATGACTCCTTTCTGGCAGATGTATGAAAAGATACAACCGTATCTTATACGAAAGAGCACCGCTCCTGAAAAAGAAATTTATCAAAGCGAAAAAGACCGGAAGAAAATCGACCAATTTGTCAATTGCATCCTTTGCGCCTGCTGTTACGGCGCCTGCCCTGTTCTGAATAGAGACCCGCAATACGCCGGGCCCGCTGCGCTGGCCAAATTGCAGCGCTTCTCATCCGATTCCCGCGATGAAAGGCCTGCCGAGGCGCTGGAGATTTTTAACAATGAAACGGGCGTCTGGGGTTGCGATACTGCCTTCCGCTGTATTGACGCCTGTCCGAAAGATGTGCGTCCAACCGACGGCATTGTCGGTTTGCGCAAAACAATACTGAAAAACAAATTTAAAATAATATCGGGGGTGGGAAAAAATGAAACTTAAATATTCCCTGATTTCTCGCAGACAATTTCTCAATACACTTTTCGGCGGCTCTCTTATTGCTTTCTTCTCCGGCATTATTTTTCCCCTGGTGAAATTCTCCTTCCCTACTCTCGGCAAGGAACCGGATTTCGTTGTTCTCGACAAAAAAGATTTTACCGGTATTCCCAGGAATTCAGCCAAAGCATTCGCCTGGGGAGGAATATTAGGGCTCTATTTAAAAAAAGATGACGGAAGTGTTGCCGCTTTTAAAGGCATCTGCACGCATATGGAATGCAATGTGGCTTACCGCCCGGCAGAGAAAAAATTTTACTGCGCCTGCCATAAAGGGTGGTATGACGAGACAGGCAAAAATATTGCCGGACCGCCGCCCAAACCGCTGGAAATTTTTAAAATCATGGAAAAAGGCGAAAAAATAATTATCGCCAGGAAGGGAGCCAAAGTTGATCTGGCCAAAGTTTAAAGATTGGATTGATGAGCGTTATGATATTGCCAAATTGAAGAAGCTTGCCAAAAGCAAACTTGTTCCTCAACACCGGTACGATTTCCTGTATTATACGGGCGGCATTACGCTTTTCCTTTTTATCCTGCAATTTATAACCGGAATGCTGCTGGCTTTTTATTATATTCCGCATATCGACTTTGCTTATGAAAGCATTATTGATATTGTCACAAAAATAAATATGGGCTGGTTTTTTCGTTCACTGCATCACTGGGGCGCGCAACTTTGCATCGTTTTTGTTTTTATTCACCTCTTCGGCACACTGCTGGTTAAATCATATCGTAAACCGCGGGAGTTTCTCTGGGTCACCGGATTTATTCTTCTGGTCATCTCCATTTTCTTCGGCCTGAGCGGTTATTTGCTGCTTTGGGATGAACGGGCTTTTGCCGCAGTACGAGTAGCCACCGGAGGCGCCGGCGCCTTACCTTTTGTCGGAAGTTTTATCAAAATTTTCTTAAGAGGAGGCGTTGACGTAACAGGAGATACCCTTACCCGCTTCTATGCTTTTCATGTATCCATTCTGCCGGTGTTCTCGCTGTTGCTCATTGGCATACATTTGCTTTTTGTGCAATATCACGGCATGAGCACACCCGTTTCTCTGGAAAAGAAAGCACACAAAGAAGAGCCCTTCTTCCCCAATGTTTTTTACAAAGATATTATGATCTGGCTTGTCGTTCTGGGCGTTGTGGTGACACTGGCCATTTTATTACCGCCGGAAATCGGCAAAAAAGCAAACGCATTGGCTGCACCGCCGGAAGGCATTAAACCCGAATGGTATTTTCTCTTTATGCTGGAGACACTCAAGCTCTTTCCCGGAACCATTCTGGGCTTCAATGGGGAAACCATAGCCATTGTATGCGTTTCCATCGGAATATTCTTTTTCTTTCTCATTCCCTTTCTGGATCGCAAATCAAACAGAAACGAGAGAAGCCCCGTCTTCACAGTCATTGCTGTTGTTTATCTTCTTTATTTTATAACCATGACTCTTGTCGGCTTTTTTAATTAGGTGAACTTATGAAATATTTTATCAGAATACTATTTGCTGCATTAACAATCTTCGTGTTCAGCTTTTTGGCTTTTGCGGAAGAAAAGATTCTCGTTTTCCCTGACAAACCTGTCGAGGTTTACACAATCTACACGAGTCTTGCTGTTTTCTGGTTTGCCATCATCGGACTTATCGTTGTTATCAAAATGAAGCTCAACGAAATTGAACGGATTCAGAAATTAGGTATTGACAAGGAAGATCCTCATACTCCAGTGCTTTCATAGTATCAAATTGAAAAGATAGTGAGAAAATGTTTCGCGCACAATGAACAACCCTGACGCATGCAGCGGGGTTGTTCATTGTCGCAAAAATAGCGCCAATCGGCAATCAATTAAGGAGAAAAATCATGTCAAACCGGACAATTAAAGATCACTCGGCAAAAATTCCCCGGGGAAAAACATTCCTTTACGACCCCATCTTGAACAAGGGAATGGCCTTTAACGAGGCTGAGCGCGA